>NZ_JAVTJJ010000002.1:0-880154 GCF_031843945.1 Acidovorax sp. WCS2018Noco2-16 | reverse complement strand
TGGCGTCGTGGCTAAGGTCATTGCTTAAATTCAAGCAATCAAGGAACCGCCATGTCCAAGCAAAAGATCCGCATCCGCCTGAAGGCTTTCGATTACAAGTTGATCGACCAGTCTGCCGCTGAAATCGTTGACACCGCCAAGCGCACCGGCGCTATCGTCAAGGGCCCCGTGCCCCTGCCGACGCGCATGAAGCGTTTCGACATCCTGCGTTCGCCGCACGTCAACAAGACGTCGCGCGACCAACTGGAAATCCGTACCCACCAGCGTCTGATGGACATCGTGGACCCGACCGACAAAACGGTCGACGCCCTGATGAAGCTCGACCTGCCGGCAGGCGTGGACGTCGAGATCAAGCTGCAGTGATGCGCTGATCGTGGCGCGGCGGTGACGCTGCGCCGCACTCCATAACGCGGACTTGCCTGCAAAGGCAGTCCGCGTTATACTTTGTGGCTTCGCCTTTTTTGCGCCTCTTTTATTGAGAGTTGCGGCGCGGCGAAGTTTTATCAACCTTCTTTCGCGCACACCGGCCAGGGCTTTCGAGTCGTCAGCTGCTCCGTGCAAACGCCTTGGCCAATTGAAGTCAGGGCGGTGAAAGTTTTGGAGAAAACCAATGAGTCTGAGCAACTCCCTAGGGTTGCTGGGTCGCAAGGTGGGCATGATGCGTCTGTTCACCGATGACGGGGACGCAGTGCCTGTCACGGTGGTGGATGTGTCCAACAACCGCGTAACCCAGATCAAAACCCAAGAGAACGATGGCTACGTGTCCCTGCAGGTCACGTTCGGTTCACGCAAGGCATCTCGCGTGACCAAGCCAGAAGCCGGTCACCTCGCCAAGGCGGGCGTGGAATCCGGTGAAATCATTCGCGAATTCCGCGTGAGTGCTGAAACCGCTGGCAAGTACGCCGCCGGTGCAGCAGTGCCCGTGGCTGACGTGTTTGCAGTGGGCCAGAAGGTCGACGTGCAAGGCACTTCGATCGGCAAGGGCTTCGCCGGCACGATCAAGCGTCACAACATGTCGTCGCAACGCGCCTCGCACGGTAACAGCCGTTCGCACAATGTTCCCGGCTCGATCGGTATGGCACAAGACCCAGGTCGCGTGTTTCCCGGCAAGCGCATGACGGGGCATCTGGGCGACGTGACGGTCACCACGCAAAATCTCGACGTGATTCGCATCGACGAAGCACGTCAACTGCTCTTGATCAAGGGCGCTGTTCCGGGCTCCAAGGGTGGGTTCGTGACGGTGCGTCCTGCAGTCAAGGCCCAAGCCGCTGAAGGAGCGAACTAATGCAGCTCGAACTCCTGAATGACCAAGGCCAGGCCGCATCGAAGTTCGATGCGCCGGAAACCGTGTTCGGTCGCGAATACAACGAAGACCTGGTTCACCAGATCGTTGTCGCGTACCAAGCCAACGGCCGTCAAGGCACCCGCGCCCAGAAGGATCGCGAGCAGGTTCGCCACTCGACGAAGAAGCCTTTCAAGCAAAAGGGCACCGGCCGCGCTCGCGCCGGTATGACCTCCTCGCCTCTGTGGCGTGGCGGCGGCCGCATCTTCCCTAACCTGCCTGAAGAAAACTTCACGCAGAAGATCAACAAGAAGATGTACCGCGCTGGCATGGTTGCCATCCTGTCGCAGCTGGCCCGCGAAGGCCGTCTGGCCGTGGTGGACTCGCTGACGCTCGATTCGCCCAAGACGAAGGTTCTCGCCGACAAGTTCAAGGCGATGAATCTGCAATCGGTGATGGTGATCGCTGAAGAAGTGGACGAAAACCTGTACCTGGCTTCGCGCAATCTGAAGAACGTGTTCATCGTTGAACCCCGTTACGCAGATCCCGTGTCGCTGGTGCACTACAAGAAAGTGCTCGTCACCAAGGGCGCTATCGACAAACTCAAGGAGATGTTCGCATGAGCACGATCCAGTTTGACGAAGGCCGTCTGATGCAGGTGCTGATCGCTCCCATCGTGTCCGAAAAGGCCACCATGGTTGCTGAGAAGTCCAACGCTGTGACGTTCAAGGTGCTGCAGAACGCTACCAAGCCCGAAATCAAGGCCGCTGTGGAATTGATGTTCAAGGTCGAGGTCAAGGGCGTTTCTGTGGTGAACACCAAAGGCAAGGCCAAGCGCTTTGGCAAGACGATGGGTCGCCGCGACAACGTTCGCAAGGCCTACGTGACGCTGAAGGAAGGCCAGGAGCTGAACCTGTCCGGGGAGGCCGCTTAAATGGCAGTCATCAAAATGAAACCGACCTCGCCTGGCCAACGTGCCGTGGTGAAGGTCTCGCGTGACCACCTGTACAAGGGTGAAGCGTACGCGCCGCTGCTGGAGCCACAATTCCAGAAGGCAGGCCGTAACAACAACGGTCACATCACCACCCGTCACAAGGGCGGTGGCCACAAGCACCACTACCGCGTGGTGGACTTCAAGCGCAACAAGGACGGCATTCCGGCCAAGGTTGAGCGCATTGAGTACGACCCGAACCGTACGGCCCACATCGCTCTGGTGTGCTATGCCGACGGCGAGCGCCGCTACATCATCGCTCCCCGCAACCTGGAAGTGGGCGCAACCCTGCTGTCCGGTTCGGAAGCCCCGATCCGCGCCGGCAACACGCTGCCCATTCGCAACATCCCTGTGGGTTCGACCATCCACTGCATCGAGCTCAAGCCCGGTGCTGGTGCGCAGATCGCCCGTTCGGCTGGTGCTTCGGCAACGCTGCTGGCCCGCGAAGGTGTCTACGCCCAGGTGCGTATGCGCTCGGGTGAAGTGCGCAAGATCCACATCGAATGCCGCGCCACCATTGGTGAAGTGGCTAACGAAGAACACAGCCTGCGCCAATTGGGCAAGGCCGGTGTGAAGCGTTGGATGGGTATTCGTCCTACGGTTCGCGGCGTTGCCATGAACCCGGTGGATCACCCGCACGGTGGTGGCGAAGGCCGCACCGGCGAAGGCCGCCACGCTGTCGATCCTTGGGGCAATCTGACCAAGGGTTATCGCACCCGCAACAACAAACGCACACAAGTGATGATTGTGTCGCGTCGTAAGAAGTAAGGGATAACAAATGACTCGCTCTCTCAAAAAGGGTCCGTTTGTTGACCACCACTTGCTGGCTAAGGTCGAAAAGGCCGTTGCCACCAAGGACAAGAAACCAGTCAAGACCTGGTCGCGTCGCTCCATGGTTCTGCCCGATTTCATCGGTCTGACCATTGCCGTGCACAACGGCAAGCAACACGTGCCGGTCTATGTCACCGACCAGATGGTGGGCCACAAGCTGGGCGAATTCGCCCTGACGCGCACCTTCAAGGGTCACCCCGCTGACAAAAAAGTCAAGAAATAAGGAACGACCATGTCTGAAACACGTGCAGTCCTCCGGGGCGTCCGTCTGTCGGTCGACAAGGGCCGTCTGGTCGCTGATCTGATCCGCGGCAAGAAGGTCGACCAAGCTCTGAACATCCTGACGTTTACGCAGAAAAAAGCTGCTGGCATTGTCAAGAAGGTTCTGGAGTCCGCCATCGCCAACGCCGAGCACAACGACGGCGCCGACATCGACGATCTGAAGGTCAAGACCATCTACGTCGAACAAGGCACCACGCTCAAGCGCTTCACCGCGCGTGCCAAGGGCCGCGGCAACCGCATCAGCAAGCCCACGTGCCATGTGTACGTGACGGTTGGCAACTAAAGGCTCGGAAGACTATGGGACAAAAAATCCATCCTACCGGCTTCCGCTTGGCGGTAAGCCGCAACTGGTCCAGCCGTTGGTACGCCAGCAACCGTGACTTCGCCGGCATGCTGGCTGAAGACATTAAGGTGCGCGAGTACCTGAAGGCCAAGCTCAAGAACGCTGCCGTCTCGCGCATCCTGATCGAACGTCCTGCCAAGAACGCACGCATCACCATTTACTCGGCACGTCCGGGCGTGGTGATCGGCAAAAAGGGCGAAGACATCGAAAATCTCAAGCGTGAACTGGCTACCCGTCTGGGCGTGCCTGTCGCAGTAAACATCGAAGAAGTGCGCAAGCCTGAAATCGATGCCAAGCTGATCGCCGACAGCATCACGCAACAGCTGGAAAAGCGGATCATGTTCCGCCGTGCCATGAAGCGTGCGATGCAGAACGCCATGCGTCTGGGTGCCCAAGGCATCAAGATCATGTCGTCCGGTCGTCTGAACGGTATCGAAATCGCTCGTTGCGAATGGTACCGCGAAGGCCGCGTGCCACTTCACACCCTGCGCGCCGACATCGACTACGGCACCTCTGAAGCCAAGACCACCTATGGTGTGATCGGCGTCAAGGTCTGGGTCTACAAGGGCGACACGCTGGGCCGCAACGATCTGCCTGCCGCAGAGACGCCGCGTCCCGAAGAAGAGCGTCGTCCCCGTGGTCCACGCCGTGATGGCCGCCCAGGTGGCGACCGTCCAGGTGCAGGCCGTGGTGGTCCACGTCGTCCAGCGGGTGCCAATGCGGCTCCTGCAGACGGCAGCGACAAGCCCGCCGGTGCCGGTGGCGCCGATAACACCGCCGTTAAGCGCGTTCGCAAGGTTGACGCGCCCGCTACAGCAGCGGACGGCAAAGGAGAATAAAAGATGCTGCAACCCGCTCGCCGCAAGTACCGCAAAGAGCAGAAGGGCCGTAACACCGGCGTTGCCACCCGTGGCAACTCGGTGGCCTTCGGTGACTTCGGCCTGAAATGCACGGACCGTGGCCGTTTGACGGCCCGCCAGATCGAGGCCGCACGTCGTGCGATCTCCCGTCACGTCAAGCGTGGCGGCCGTATCTGGATCCGCGTGTTCCCAGACAAGCCGATCTCTACCAAGCCCGCAGAAGTGCGTATGGGTAACGGTAAGGGCAACCCCGAGTATTACGTGGCTGAAATTCAGCCCGGCAAGGTGGTGTTCGAGATTGTTGGTGTGACCGAAGAACTGGCCCGTGAAGCGTTCCGCCTGGCTGCTGCCAAGCTGCCGCTGCGCACCACGTTCGTGGCTCGTCAAATTGGCGCTTGATCAGGAGAATTGAAATGACCAAAGCTGCTGAACTGCGCCAAAAAGACGTCGCTGGCATCGAAGCCGAAATCAAGTCCTTGCAAAAGGCCCATTTCGGTCTGCGTATGCAGAAGGCCACGCAACAACTGGCCAACACGAACACGCTGAGCATCACCCGTCGTGACATCGCTCGTGCCAAAACCATTCTTGCCCAAAAGCAAGCCGCCAAGTAAGAGGAGCCCACATGACGGAAGCTAAAAGATCCCTCAAGCGCACCTTGATTGGCAAGGTGGTCAGCGACAAGCGTATGAAGACTGTGACCGTGCTGGTCGAGCGCCGTGTGAAGC
This sequence comes from Acidovorax sp. WCS2018Noco2-16, assembly GCF_031843945.1. Taxonomy (NCBI): domain Bacteria; kingdom Pseudomonadati; phylum Pseudomonadota; class Betaproteobacteria; order Burkholderiales; family Comamonadaceae; genus Acidovorax; species Acidovorax sp. WCS2018Noco2-16. The sequence continues at coordinate 874,840 of NZ_JAVTJJ010000002.1, read as the reverse complement.
ACGAGCTCTACGGCAAGATCGTGGGCAAGTCGAGCAAGTACCACGCCCATGACGAAAATGGCGAATACAAGCTGGGCGACACGATCGAAATCACCGAGAGCCGTCCGCTCTCCAAGACCAAGAACTGGGTTGCGACCCGTCTGGTCCAAAAGGCCGGCCTGCTCTGATCGACCTTCCAGGTCTTCAAGCGGCACAGCCTCAGAAAACGACCCACAATGTGGGTCGTTTTTTTATTTCCGGAACGGGTTTCGCGTGGGCTTGCATGTTGAGGCTTTGCTCGCCTGCCGTTCTTCAGTTCCACTCTACTTTCACTACTGCTACTCAAGGAGATTGCGATGATCAAAGTCGGTGATTCACTGCCCGCCAACACGCTGATGGAATATTCCGAAGTCGAAGGCAACGGTTGCAGCCTGGGCCCCAATCCGGTCGATGTGGCCAAGGCCTCGGCTGGAAAGACCATTGCGTTGTTCGCCGTGCCTGGCGCGTTCACCCCCACCTGCTCGGCCAAGCATGTGCCGGGCTACGTGGAGCAAGTGGAGGCATTTAAGGCCGCCGGTGTAGATGAGATCTGGTGCCTGAGTGTGAATGATGCCTTTGTGATGGGCGCCTGGGCGCGCGATCAGAAGACGGATGGAAAGGTGCGCATGCTGGCCGACGGGGACGCCGCTTTTGCCAAGGCGACGGGCCTGACCCTGGATCTGAACGGCAAGGGACTGGGCCTGCGCAGCAATCGCTATTCGATGCTGGTGAAGGACGGCAAGGTCGTAGCGCTCAACATCGAGGCACCAGGCAAGTTCGAGGTCAGCGACGCTGCCACGCTGCTGGCGCAGGCCAAGGGCTGAAGCCTGCCACCCCTTGGCAGCCAGGTCGAAGCAGCTCGCATCGGCCTGGTCGCGCAATGAGAGCGGGCGGTATGCCCGCTCACCACCAATCCGGGAAATTAACGACTGGCCTGATTAGGGCAGGCGGCCGAGTCTGGATTCTTTGATGCTACTAAGTTTGTAGCTGCTAACGCTTGATGGATAAGCGCTAGAGGCCAAAATGCTTGGAATCTCAATGGCGTCGACGTGATGCGGAGCGGGCGTGCAATTGAAGCCGACCCGTCAATCGATGTCCGCTTTGAGGTAGTGCGAGCCCTCCACCGGGCTGTGATAGTAGGGCGGAATTTCTTCGAACCCCAGATCGGCGTACAGCGCACGCGCCGACTCCATGCCGTCGAGCGTGTCCAGCAGCACGCAGGCGTAACCAGCCTGCCGGGCGGCATCCAGCATCGCCTCGGCCAATTGGCGGCCCAGGCCAAACCCCCGGAAGGCCTTGCGTACGTAGAGGCGCTTCATCTCGCTGGCATTCGGGTAGTCAGCGGCGTCCAGCGGCCGCAGGGCGCAGCATCCAGCGATGCTGCCCTCCACCTCCGCCAGCAGCAGATGACCGCGTGGCGGCGCGTAGTCGCCGGGCAGCGTGGCAAGTTCCGCCTCAAAGTCCTGGAAGGCCAGGTCGACGCCCAGGGACTCGCCATATTCACGAAAGATGGCGCGCACGGCGTTCATCTCGTCGGGATGAGTGGGATTGATCAGGGTGACAGCAGGCGTGTTGTCCACGGGCGTTGGCGTGCGTCAGCGCAGGAGTCAGGACTGACGAAGGAGAAAAAGGAGCAGTCAGTGTAGCGGCACGAATCGGCGCTGCTCGAGGCACTGCCGGCGGCGGAGATGCCCGGTAGTCGTGCTTCCACTGCAGGGGTAGCATGCTGCTTTGCTACCATTAAGGTAGCGTTTGACGCCCTGTCTATAAGCGCTGTAGGCCTAAAAGGCACTCAACCCAGTCGCCGTGTTGCGGCTCTCCCAGCGCCTCAAGTCTCAGCCAGCAACCGCTCGATCAGCTTGTGCAGTTCGGGAAAGTCTGGGGCGCCCACGTAGGTTTTGACGATCTCGCCACGCTTGTTGACGATGAAGGTCGATGGGGTCAGCTTCACGTCGCCCCAGGCCTGGGCCACGGCGCCGGTGTTGTCGATGGCGACCTTGAAGGGCAGCTTGCGTGTTTCGGCGAAGTTGACGACGTAGCTGGGCGGGTCGTAGCTCATGGCCACTGCCAGCGTGTCGTAACCTTGTTCGCGGTACTTCTGGTGCGTGGCGACGATCTCGGGCATTTCGGCCACGCAGGTCACGCAACTGGTCGCCCAGAAGTTCACCAGCGTGACCTTGCCCTGCAGGTCGGCGGTGGTCTGGCGCGTGCCGTCCAGCAGCACAAAGGTGGACTGCGGTGCGGCCGCAGTGCCTGCCGCCAGGAAGATCCATCCCGCCACGGCGGCGCACGCCGCCAGTGCGGATCCGGCCAGCCAATGTTTGATACGCATGTTCTTGGTTTTCATCCCGTGTTGCGGTGCGGCCCGATATCGTTGAAATCAACTTCGCAGGCGCCTGGGTGACACCCGCCGCATTGTGCAGCAGTGCTGGCAAGCGCACCAATGCGGTGGATTGCCTGTGCGGCAAGAAGTTCGATGGGACCTGCTGGCGTTGCTGCGCAGTTGACCTGCATCAGCCCCGGCATCAGGCGCTGCGTCAGGCGTTCACCATAATCATCCGCATGACATTACCTCGCATGGCCTGCCTCGCCGCGTTTTTCCTGATGACGCTGGTCGGCTGCAGCCCGGCCCTCAACTGGCGCAGCGTGCCGCTGGAAGATGTCGGCCTGACCGCGCTGCTGCCCTGCAAGCCGGATCACACGGTGCGGTCGGTGGACGTGGGCGGCCGCAAGGTAGATTTGGCCCTGTGGGGTTGCGACGCGGATGGTGCGACCTTTGCTGTGTCGCACATGCGCGCACCCGGTGCGGCCCAGGCCGACGCGGCCCTGGAGCAATGGCGCGCCGCTGTGCTGGCGCGGCTGCAGGTGGCGCCGCCGGGCGGTGCCACGCCGCTATCGCCGTTCCTGCCAGCCGGGTCGATGGCCTTGCCTTCCTCCGGACGTCTGGTGGCGCAAGGGCAGCGAGCAGACGGCACGTCGGTCAGCGCCGACGCTGTTTGGTTCGCCAAGCTGGACGGGAGTGATGTGCGGCTTTATCACGCGGTGGTCTATGCGCCCTCGGCACGCCCGCAAGCTGCCGACACGTTCTTCGCCGGGCTGGTGCTGCAGTGAAGTGGATGGCGCTGACGGCATGCCGCCCCGGTCGCCGAGCGACTGCGGGGGCGAGGGCCGGGCGCCATAATGCGGGCCACACCTGCCTGACATGAATACGACGCGCATCTTCCTCATCGCCCATGCCCCCCTGGCCCATGCCCTGCGCGAATGCGCGCTGCATGTGTTCGCCGACTGCGCCGACGACGTGGAGGCCCTTGACGTGCATCCCGCCGCGTCGCCGGAAGAGTCCCTGGCTTCGGCCCGCATCATGATGGACCGATATGGCGACCGGCCCACGCTGGTGCTGACTGACGTGTTCGGCGCCACGCCCTGCAACGTGGCCCAGCGGCTGGTGGACGGGCACACGTCGCGGCTGGTCTGCGGCGTCAACCTGCCCATGTTGTTGCGCGCCGTGAGCTATCGCACCGAGCCGCTGGATGCGCTGGTGGCGCGCGCCGTGGTCGGCGGCACCCAAGGCGTGATGCAGGTGGCTATCTCGGCGCCCCAGAATCAGATCCGACGGTCTCACAATGATCAAGAAAACTATCACCATCAGCAATAAGCTCGGCCTGCATGCCCGGGCCTCCGCCAAGCTCACCAAGCTGGCCGGCAGTTTTCCGTGCGATGTCTGGCTGTCGCGGGGCGACCGCCGCATCAATGCCAAGAGCATCATGGGCGTGATGATGCTGGCCGCCGGCCTGGGATCAACGGTCGAGCTGGAAACCGATGGCACGCGCGAACAGGAAGCCATGGACGCGCTGCTGGCCTTGATCGACGGCAAGTTCGGCGAAGGCGAATGATGCGGGCGGGCATTCCCGCTCTGCTCCGGCTGCAGCCTCACGGCCCCGCGGCTGATGGCGGCTTGCCGCAAGCGGTACGGAGGCCGCTGGCATGACCTTCTCCATTCACGGCCTGCCCGTCTCGCGGGGCATCGCCATCGGCCGGGCGGTGCTGGTCGCATCCAGCCGCGTGGACGTGGTGCACTACTTCATCGAGGCCGACCAGGTCGCCGCAGAGATCGTGCGGGTGCGCAACGGGCGCAATGCCGTGATCGAAGAGCTGCAGCGCCTGCAGGCCGAAATGCCGCACGACGCGCCGCCCGAGCTGGCCGCGCTGCTGGACGTGCACCTGATGCTGCTGCAGGACGAGGCATTGGTCAGCGGCGTCAAGCACTGGATCACCGACCGGCTCTACAACGCCGAATGGGCGCTGACCACGCAGCTGGAGATCATCGCGCGCCAGTTCGACGAGATGGAAGACGAGTACCTGCGCGAGCGCAAGGCCGACCTCGAGCAGGTGGTCGAGCGCATCCTGCGGCACATGAAAGGCGTGGCCAGCCCGGTGGCGCCGCCGCCGAGCAGCGCGCGCCGCAAGACGTCGCAAGACCTGCTGCTGGACGACACGGTGGACGTGCCGCTGGTGCTGGTGGCGCACGATTTGTCGCCCGCCGACATGCTGCAGTTCAAGCGCAGCGTGTTCGCCGGCTTCGTGACCGATGTGGGCGGCAAGACATCGCACACCGCCATCGTCGCGCGCAGCATGGACATTCCGGCCGTGGTGGGTGCGCGGGCCGCCAGCCAGCTGGTGCGGCAGGACGACTGGGTCATCATCGACGGCGACGCGGGCGTGGTCATCGTCGATCCTTCCGCCATCATCCTGGCGGAATACGGTTTCAGGCAGCGCCAGGGCTCGCTCGAGCGCGAACGGCTGTCGCGCCTGCGGCACACGCCGGCCGTCACGCTGGACGGCCAGACCATCGAGCTGCTGGCCAACATCGAGCAGCCGGCCGACGCGGCGGTCGCCGTGCGCGCGGGCGCCGCTGGCGTGGGCCTGTTCCGCAGCGAATTCATGTTCATGGGCAAGACGGGCCATCTGCCCGACGAAGAGGCGCAGTACCAGGCTTATCGCGAGGCGGTCGAGGGCATGCAGGGCCTGCCCGTCACACTGCGCACCATCGACGTGGGTGCCGACAAGCCGCTTGACAAGGGCCATAAAGACACGCACCTGAACCCCGCGCTCGGCCTGCGCGCCATCCGCTGGAGCCTGGCTGACCCCGCCATGTTCCGTACGCAATTGCGCGCAGTGCTGCGGGCAGCGGCGCACGGGCCGGTGAACCTGCTGTTTCCGATGCTGGCGCACGTGAGCGAGATCCGCCAGACCCTGGCGCAGGTCGAGCTGGCCCGCGCCGAACTGGACGCGCGCGGCGCCACCTACGGCCCGGTGCAACTGGGCGCCATGATCGAGGTGCCGGCCGCAGCGCTCATCGTGCGCAGCTTTCTGCAGTACTTCGATTTCCTGTCGATCGGCACGAACGATCTGATCCAGTACACGTTGGCCATCGACCGCGTGGACGAAGCCGTGGCGCACCTGTACGACCCGCTGCACCCGGCCGTTCTGCGCCTGGTGGCCGACGTGATTACCGCAGGCACGGCATTGGGCAAGAGCGTGTGCGTTTGCGGCGAAACCGCAGGCGACGTGACCATGACGCGCCTGCTGCTGGGCCTGGGCCTGCGCAGCTTCTCGATGCATCCGGCGCAGATCCTGGCCGTGAAGCAGGAGGTGCTGCGAGCCGACACGCGCAAGCTGGCTCTATGGGCTGAACAGGTGCTGGCGTCGGACGACCCGGCAGCGCTGTTGGCACAGGTGTGATGCTATTAAAATAATAGCTGCTAGCGCTTATGGGTAAAGCGCTACGGGCCAATTTGACTCATAAAACGCCTGAAATGCAAGGGCCATGAAAAAAGCGCCGCCGCATGGCTGCGGGGCGCTTTGATGTGCGTGGCGGGCGCTTGCCACCGCCCGGTGGCTGTGCGCTGCCGATTCAGACGCCAGCCGCGTGCGCCTGCTGGTCCGCGTGGTAGCTCGATCGCACCATCGCGCCGACGGCCGCGTGCGTGAAGCCCATCTTGTAGGCCTCTTCTTCGTACATCTTGAAGGTGTCGGGGTGCACGTAGCGGCGCACGGGCAGGTGGCTGTTGCTGGGCGCCAGGTACTGGCCGATGGTCAGCATGTTGATGTCGTGCTCACGCATGTCGCGCATCACCTGCAGGATCTCTTCGTCGGTCTCACCCAGGCCCACCATGATGCCGCTCTTGGTGGGCACGCTGGGGTGCAGCGCCTTGAACTTCTTGAGCAGGTTCAGGCTGAACTGGTAGTCCGAACCCGGGCGCGCTTCTTTGTACAAGCGAGGCGCGGTTTCCAGGTTGTGGTTCATCACGTCGGGCGGCGCGGCCTTCAGAATTTCGAGCGCACGATCGTCGCGGCCGCGGAAGTCGGGCACCAGAATTTCGATCTGCGTGGTGGGCGAGAGTGCGCGGATGTTTTCGATGCATTCGACGAAGTGCCCGCTGCCCCCGTCGCGCAGGTCGTCGCGGTCCACGCTGGTGATCACCACGTACTTGAGCTTCAACGCGGCGATGGTGCGCGCCAGGTTCAGCGGCTCGTCCTTGTCGAGCGGGTCGGGCCGGCCATGGCCCACATCGCAGAACGGGCAGCGGCGCGTGCACTTGTCCCCCATGATCATGAACGTGGCCGTGCCCTTGCCAAAGCATTCGCCGATGTTGGGGCAGGACGCCTCTTCGCACACCGTGTGCAGCTTGTGCTCGCGCAGGATGTCCTTGATCTCATAGAACCGGGTGGTGGGCGAGCCTGCCTTCACGCGGATCCAGTCGGGCTTTTTCAGTACCTCGCCGCGCTCGACCTTGATGGGAATGCGCGACAGCTTGGCAGCTGCCTTTTGCTTGGCCAGCGGGTTGTAGTCGACGGAGGATTGTGCTTCGCGCACGACTTCGGAAGTACTCATGGCAGGTCTTGGAGATCAGGGTGCGAGGCGTGAGGCCAACTGCCGCGCCAGTACGGCGGCGGCTTCGTCCCAGGTGGTTTGGACCCCGATTGTAGAAAGGTCCACCGTGGCAAGGCCTGCATATCCGCAAGGGTTGATGCGCGAATAGGGTTCAAGGTCCATATCCACGTTCAAAGCTACACCGTGGTAGGTGCAGTGCCGCGTCACCTTGATGCCCAATGCGGCGATCTTGCCCAGGCCGGTGAAGTCGGGCGCCGCTGCCGCCAGGCCGGTGGCGCTGGCTCGCTGCGGGCGCTGCGGCAGCAACGCGTGGCTGGCGGGGTCGTCCAGTCGCACATAGATGCCGGGCGCCCCGCCCACGCGGTGCCCCGTCACACCGAAATGGTCCAGCGTGCGGATGACGGCCTCTTCGATGCGATAGACGTATTCTTTGACGAAGTAACCGGCGCGGCGCAGGTCGATCAACGGGTAGGCCACCACCTGGCCCGGGCCGTGGTAGGTCACTTGCCCGCCCCGGTTGCTGGCCACCACGGGAATGTCAGCGGGGGCTAGCAGATGGTCGGGTTTGCCGGCCAAGCCTTGTGTGTAGAGCGGCGGGTGCTCGCAAATCCAGAGCGCATCGGGCGTGTCCTCGCCGCGGTCCTGCGTGAAGCGCTGCATGGCCTGCAGCGTTTCTGCGTAATCCACACGACCCAGATGAAGCGCGTGCATGGCACCGGCCGAATTCATTCGCAAGTGTTAGAGCACGACCTTGACCAGCGGGTGCGACGACAGTGCGCGATAGAGGTCGTCCAACTGCTCACGGCTGGTGGCGGTGACGGTGATGGTCACGCCCAGATAGTTGCCGGCACGGCTGTCGCGCAGCTCGATGGTGGAGGCATCGAACGTAGGGTCGAAGCGCCGGGCCATCTCTGTGACTGCGCCCACGAAGCCGTCCACCTTCTGTCCCATGACCTTGATGGGAAATTGCGATGGGTACTCGATGAGCGAGTCCTTGCGGGTGTCGCTGGCGGCTTCGCCATTCGGCGCGGTGGTGACGGAGGGGGCGGGGGAGGGGGGCAAAGTCATGGCGGGGCCTTGGGCTGCAGCTAACGGGCAAAGCGGCCGATCTGGTCTATGGGAGCAAAGAGAAATTGTGCGTTATAGCCTGCGGGGACTGTGGGCTTTGCGGGTCGTTACGCTGTCACGGTCTGTCGCCACCATGGGTCCGCTACCGGAGCTGACGCACCGTGGCGGTGCGCCGCATTCAACGTGGCCGCACTGCGACAGTGCACTGCTCCCACGTACGTATCAGGGGGCATTGCAGATTCGCATGGGTTTTTACTTATAATCAGGGGCTTTATAAAAGTTTCAGTCTGTAGCGCGGGCGCCATTCAATGACGAAAACAAACGCTCCCGAGACAGAAACTGAGGCTGAGAGCGTCGACTTCAAGCCCCTGACGGCCCAAGAGGCGCGGCAGTGGCGGCAAAACAATCCACCGGTTGCTGTGTGGCGGATCGTTGGGTTTCAGGCGTTGGTCGGTGTCGCCGTGGCCTTGTTGGCCTGGCTGGTGTCCGGCAAACCATATGTCGCATGGTCTGCTGCCTACGGCGCGTTGTCCGTCGTTATTCCTGCTGCTTTGTTTGCGCGGGGCATGGCGCGTCAGCGAGGGTCTGCTGGCGCGGCGCTGGTGGGGTTGTTTGGTTGGGAATTGGTCAAGATTGCAGTGACCGTCGCCATGCTGGCGGCGGCGTCCCGGCTGGTGCCGGACCTCAGTTGGCTGGCGCTGCTGGTCGGCATGGTGGTGACGATGAAAACGTACTGGATCGCGCTCATGGCGCGGCCCGGTGTTCGCAAACCGGTTGATATTTGAGAGAAGAGTTGTCCGATGGCCGCAGAAGCGCACGCCCCGACTGCCAGTGAATACATCGTTCACCACTTGCAGCATCTCCAGAACATCAAGCAGAAGTCCATCGTCGATTTCTCCGTGGTGAACTACGACTCCGTCATCGTCGGATTGGTTCTCGGCTTTTTGATGCTGTTCGTGTTGTGGCGCGCTGCCCGCAAGGCCACATCGGGCGTGCCGGGTCGTTTCCAGGCTGCGGTGGAGATGCTGGTCGAAATGGTGGACAACCAGGCCAAGGCCAATATTCACAACGCCGAAAGCCGCAAGTTCATCGCCCCCCTGGGGTTGACGGTGTTCGTCTGGATCTTCCTGATGAATGCCATGGACATGCTGCCCGTCGATCTGCTGCCCGCCGTCTGGGCCCAGGTCTACGGCGCTGCCGGCCACGATCCGCATCATGCTTATCTGCGCGTCGTGCCTACCGCTGACCTGTCCACCACGTTGGGCCTTTCGTTCGCCATCCTGATCCTGTGCCTGTACTACAGCGTGAAGATCAAGGGTTTGGGCGGCTGGGCGCACGAACTGGTCACCGCCCCATTCGGCACCAGCAAGAATCCTGTCTTCGCCCTGATTTTGGGTGTGATCAATCTGCTCATGCAGATCATTGAATACGTTGCCAAGACGGTGTCGCACGGTATGCGACTGTTCGGCAACATGTACGCTGGTGAGTTGGTGTTCATGCTGATTGCCCTGATGGGTGGTGCTGCTGCCATGTCGCTTTCCGGTGTGTTGCTCCCCGTGGGGCACATCATTGCGGGCTCTATCTGGGCGATCTTCCACATTCTGGTGATCACCTTGCAGGCCTTCATTTTCATGATGCTTGCGCTGATCTATCTCGGCCAGGCGCATGACGCTCACTGAGCCGTTTCTCTCTTTCCCTTTCCTCTTTCTTTTTTTCTTTTCATCCTAGGAGTCATCATGGAAAACATTCTCGGTCTCGTCGCTCTGGCTTGTGGTCTGATCGTGGGTCTCGGCGCTATCGGCGCTTCGATCGGTATCGCTCTGATGGGTGGTAAGTTCCTCGAAGCTTCGGCTCGCCAGCCTGAGCTGATCAACGAACTGCAAACCAAGATGTTCATCTTGGCCGGTCTGATCGACGCGGCCTTCCTGATCGGCGTGGCCATCGCGCTGCTGTTCGCTTTCGCCAACCCCTTCGTTCTGGCCTAAGCTCCGTTCAACGCCCAAATAGAAAGGTGTTGCCGTGAGTATCAACGCGACCCTGTTCGTTCAGGCCATCGTCTTCCTGATCCTTGTGTGGTTCACGATGAAGTTCGTGTGGCCTCCGATCGCGAAGGCGCTGGATGAACGAGCCCAGAAAATCGCCGATGGCCTCGCTGCCGCCGACCGTGCCAAATCCGAACTCACCGCTGTGAACCAGCGCGTGGAGAAGGAACTGGCCCAGACGCGCAATGAGTCGGCATCGCGGATTGCGGACGCCGACCGCCGCGCTCAGGCCATCATCGAAGAAGCCAAGGCCCGTGCAACGGAAGAGGGCAACAAGATCGTTGCCTCTGCCCGTGCAGACGCCGAGCAGCAATCGATTCAAGCCCGTGAGGCCCTGCGCGAGCAGGTAGCAGCCCTGGCCGTGAAAGGCGCCGAGCAGATTCTCCGCAAGGAAGTCAATGCCGGTGTTCACGCCGATCTGCTGAACCGCCTGAAGACCGAGCTGTAAGGAGCGCGCAACCATGGCAGAACTCGCCACCATTGCCCGCCCCTACGCGGAAGCGCTCTTCAAGGCCAGCACCTCGTCGGGGTCTGACCTGGTCAGCACTGTCGCCTGGGTGGAAGAAGTGGCGGCGATTGCCGCCAACCCGCAGTTGCGCCAACTGGCAGACAACCCCAAGGTGTCTGCCGAGCAGGTGTTCGACGTCATCACGGGTGTGGTGCGTGCCCCGCTGCCCGATGCAGCGCGCAATTTTCTGCGCGTCGTCATCGACAACGGCCGGGTGGATGCGCTGTCCGAGGTCGCGGCGCAGTTTCGTGCGCTCGTCAATCAGCGCAACGGCTCTTCCGATGCCGTGGTGTACAGCGCTTTTCCGCTGGACGCCGCCGCGCTGGCGGGCCTGGATGCAGCGCTGGAAAAGCGCTTCGGCCGCAAGCTGAATGTCTCGTCGGTCCAGCTGGACGAGTCCCTGATCGGGGGCATTCGCGTAGTGGTGGGTGACGAGGTGCTCGACACCTCTGTCAAAGCCCGTCTGGAACAAATGAAAGCGGCCCTCACTGCGTAAGCGGCTTGAGGTCTAGGCTAACCAAAGAAAGAAGGAAAGAGTCATGCAACTCAATCCCGCAGAAATTTCTGAACTGATCAAGAGCCGCATCGAAGGTCTTGCAGCCAGCAGCGACATCCGCAATCAAGGCACCGTCGTGTCCGTGTCGGACGGTATCGTGCGCGTGCATGGCCTGTCGGACGTGATGCAGGGCGAAATGCTCGAGTTCCCCGCCACGCAGGACGGTCAGCCTTCCTACGGTCTGGCGCTGAACCTGGAGCGCGACTCTGTCGGCGCCGTGATTCTGGGCGAGTACGAACACATCTCCGAAGGCGACACCGTCAAGTGCACGGGCCGCATTCTGGAAGTGCCCGTCGGCCCCGAGCTGATCGGCCGCGTGGTGAACGCCCTGGGCCAGCCTATCGACGGCAAGGGTCCCATCAACGCCAAGCTCACCGACGTGATCGAAAAGGTCGCTCCGGGCGTGATCGCCCGTAAGTCGGTGGACCAGCCGCTGCAGACCGGCCTGAAGTCCATCGACTCGATGGTGCCCGTGGGCCGTGGCCAGCGCGAGCTGATCATCGGTGACCGCCAGACCGGCAAGACCGCCGTGGCCATCGACGCCATCATTGCCCAGAAGGGCCAGGGCGTGACGTGTATCTATGTCGCCATCGGCCAGAAGGCTTCGTCGATCAAGAACGTCGTGCGCTCGCTGGAACAGGCCGGTGCGATGGACTACACGATCGTGGTGGCCGCATCGGCTTCCGAATCGGCTGCCATGCAGTACGTGTCGGCCTACTCCGGCTGCACGATGGGCGAGTACTTCCGCGACCGCGGCGAAGACGCGCTGATCGTGTATGACGATCTGTCCAAGCAAGCCGTGGCCTACCGTCAGGTCTCGCTGCTGCTGCGCCGCCCACCAGGCCGTGAAGCCTATCCTGGCGATGTGTTCTATCTCCACAGCCGCCTGCTGGAGCGCGCAGCCCGCGTGAATGCCGATTACGTCGAAGCCTTCACCAAGGGTGAAGTCAAGGGCAAGACTGGTTCGCTGACGGCGCTGCCGATCATCGAAACGCAAGCCGGCGACGTGTCCGCCTTCGTGCCTACCAACGTGATCTCGATCACCGACGGCCAGATCTTCCTGGAAACCAGCCTGTTCAACGCAGGTATCCGCCCCGCCATCAACGCCGGTATCTCGGTGTCCCGCGTCGGTGGTGCAGCCCAGACGAAGATCATCAAGAGCCTGTCCGGCGGTATCCGTACCGATCTGGCCCAGTACCGTGAACTGGCTGCGTTCGCGCAGTTCGCTTCCGACCTGGACGAAGCCACCCGCAAGCAGCTCGACCGCGGCGCTCGCGTGACCGAATTGCTCAAGCAAGCCCAGTACAGCCCACTGCCCATCTCGCTGATGGGTGCCACGCTGTTCGCGGTGAACAAGGGCTTCATGGACGACATCGAAGTGAAGAAGGTGCTCGACTTCGAACACGGTCTGCATCAGTTCCTCAAGACCAGCTACGCCCCGCTGTTGGCCAAGCTGGAACAGGCCAAGGCCATGGACAAGGATGCCGAGGCCGAACTGACCGCAGCCATCGCCGCGTTCAAGAAGTCGTTCGCCTAAACCGAACGAGGAACCCTCATGGCAGCAGGCAAGGAAATACGCGGCAAGATCAAATCGGTGGAAAACACCAAGAAGATCACCAAGGCCATGGAGATGGTGGCTGCATCCAAGATGCGCAAGGCGCAGGAACGGATGCGGGCCGCTCGTCCCTACAGCGAGAAGATCCGCAATATCGCCGCCAACCTCGGCCATGCCAACCCCGAGTACGTGCATCCTTTCATGAAGGAAAACACGGACGCCAAGGTGGCCGGCATGATCGTGGTGACGACCGACAAGGGCTTGTGCGGCGGCATGAACACCAACGTGTTGCGTGCCGTGACGACCCAGCTGCGTGAATTGCAGTCCGCTGGCGTGTCGACCGAAGCCGTGGCCATTGGCAACAAGGGTTTGGGCTTCCTGAACCGCGTTGGCGCCAAGGTGGTTTCGCACGTCACGGGTCTGGGCGATACGCCGCATCTCGACAAGCTGATCGGCCCCGTCAAGGTGCTGCTCGACGCTTATGCCGAAGGCAAGGTCAACGCGGTGTACCTCAGCTACACCAAGTTCATCAACACCATGAAGCAGGAGTCCGTGGTGGAGCGTCTGCTCCCCCTGTCCTCCGAGAAGATGCAGGCTGAAAAGACCGAGCACGGCTGGGACTACATCTACGAGCCTGACGCACAGAGCGTCATCGACGAGATGCTGGTTCGCTATGTCGAGTCGCTGATCTATCAGGCCGTGGCTGAAAACATGGCGTCCGAGCAGTCCGCGCGGATGGTGGCCATGAAGGCCGCCACCGACAACGCGGGCAGCGTCATCGGCGAGTTGAAGCTGGTCTACAACAAGACGCGCCAGGCAGCGATCACGAAGGAATTGTCCGAGATCGTATCGGGTGCCGCCGCTGTGTAAACAGCTCGACAGACAAACATATTTGGAGCGAAAAAATGGCTCAAGAGAATTCCCAATTGAACGCTGGCGTTCAGGGCAAGATTGTTCAATGTATTGGCGCCGTGGTGGACGTGGAGTTTCCGCGTAACCAGATGCCCAAGGTTTACGACGCCCTGAAGCTCGACGGCTCCACGCTGACGCTGGAAGTGCAGCAGCAGTTGGGTGACGGCGTGGTGCGGACGATTGCCCTCGGCTCGTCCGACGGCCTGCGCCGCGGCATCATGGTGTCCAACACCGGCAAGCCCATCAACGTGCCCGTCGGCAAGGCCACCTTGGGCCGCATCATGGACGTGCTGGGCGCGCCCATCGACGAACGTGGTCCTGTCAGCCAGGAACTCACGGCGTCCATCCACCGCAAGGCTCCTGCGTACGACGAACTGTCGCCATCGCAAGAGCTGCTGGAAACCGGCATCAAGGTGATCGACCTGGTGTGCCCGTTCGCCAAAGGCGGCAAGGTGGGCCTGTTCGGCGGCGCCGGCGTGGGCAAGACCGTGAACATGATGGAACTCATCAACAACATCGCCAAGGCCCACAGCGGTCTGTCGGTGTTCGCTGGTGTGGGCGAGCGTACCCGTGAAGGGAACGACTTCTATCACGAGATGGCCGATTCCGGCGTGGTGAACCTGGAGAAGCTCGAAGACTCCAAGGTCGCCATGGTGTACGGCCAGATGAACGAGCCCCCAGGCAACCGTCTGCGCGTGGCCCTGACCGGTCTGACCATTGCGGAATCCTTCCGTGACGAAGGCCGTGACGTGCTGTTCTTCGTGGACAACATCTACCGCTACACGCTGGCCGGCACCGAAGTGTCCGCCCTGCTGGGTCGTATGCCTTCCGCCGTGGGCTACCAGCCTACGCTGGCCGAAGAAATGGGCCGCCTGCAAGAGCGCATCACGTCCACCAAGGTTGGCTCGATCACTTCCATCCAGGCCGTTTACGTGCCAGCCGATGACTTGACCGACCCATCGCCTGCCACGACGTTCGCTCACTTGGATTCCACCGTGGTGCTGTCGCGTGACATCGCTTCGCTGGGCATCTACCCGGCTGTCGATCCGCTCGATTCCACCAGCCGCCAGCTGGACCCGCAAGTCGTGGGTGAAGAGCACTATGCAGTCGCTCGCGGTGTGCAAGGCACGCTGCAGCGCTACAAGGAACTCCGCGACATCATCGCCATTCTGGGCATGGACGAACTGGCTCCCGAAGACAAGCTGGCCGTGGCCCGCGCCCGGAAGATCCAGCGTTTCCTGTCGCAGCCGTTCCACGTGGCCGAAGTGTTCACGGGCTCCCCTGGCAAGTACGTGCCGCTGTCGGAAACCATCCGTGGTTTCAAGATGATCGTGGCCGGCGAGTGCGATCACCTGCCAGAACAAGCGTTCTACATGGTCGGCACCATCGACGAAGCCTTCGAAAAGGCCAAGAAGCTGTCGTAAGCGCACCGGGGTGGCCCGGTCCCGCAGCACAGTGCGCCATTGAAGGTTTCTGATCTTCAGCGCGCGTTGTGTGGTGACCGGCGCTTCTCCGATCTGCTTGCATCAACTTTTTGTGAACATTCAAGGAACGACCTATGGCCAACACCTTTCACGTCGATGTCGTCAGCGCCGAAGAGTCCATCTTCTCGGGCGAAGCACGCTTTGTGGCGCTGCCGGGCGAAGCGGGCGAGCTGGGTATCTTGCCCAAGCACACTCCGCTCATCACCCGCATCAAGCCCGGCTCGGTGCGCATCGAGCTGGCTGACGGCAACGAAGAATTCGTCTTCGTCGCCGGTGGCATTCTGGAAGTGCAGCCTGACCGCGTGACCGTGCTGTCCGATACCGCCATTCGCGGCAAGGATCTGGACGACGAGAAGGCCAACGCCGCCAAGGCGCTGGCTGAGGAAGCACTGAAGAACGCCAAGAGCGAGCTTGACCTGGCCAAGGCACAGTCTGAACTGGCGGTCATGGCTGCCCAGATCGCTGCACTGCGCAAGTTTCGCCAGAAGCGCTGAGCACCTCCTGGAAGAGCCTCGCAGGGCCTGCCACGCAGTGCTTTTGCAGGGTTCTCCACAAAGAAGCCGCCCCTGCCGGGCGGCTTCTTCATTGGCGACGTAGAACGGGCCGTGGTGTCAAAGAGCCAGGCTCGCAGTGCCTGTTGTACCGTACGGCGCTGCTAGACGCGACCGATGACCGGAGCGTCCGGCAACTCGTTGATTGGCGACGAAAGATCCGCCTGGCTTTCGTCTGAACCGTGGCCCTGCACCGCCGGAAAGTGCTGCACCAGCAGCGCCGACACTTCCGACAGCGCTTGCGTCAGCCCATCTTCATAGCGTTGCGCCCGAAAGGCCGTGCCCATGTGGCCCACCAGGGCCTGCCAGGCTTCGGGCGTGATGACTCGGGTGAGCGCCCGGTCGGCCACGATCTCGATGGCGTGGTCGGCGTGCAGCAGGTAGATCAGCACGCCGTTGTTGTGCTCTGTGTCCCACACGCGCAGCTTGCCGAACTGGGTGACCGCACGTTCGCGCGCATTGGCGCCGCGCAGCAGGTACGACCACGGCAGCCCGCCTTCGATGCAGATGCGGATCTGGCCGGTGTGGCGTTGCTCGCTGGCCGCCACACGGCGCGTGATGCGGTCCAAAAGATCGTCCGGCAAGGCCCGGCGCACCGCGCCTTCGGACCAGCGATGGCGCACCAGCCGGGCCAGCCGTTGCCACAACGAGAGGGCCGGCCGCCGTGCGACTGAAGTGGAGTGAGATCTCGTCATGGATGCCTACCAGTCGCCAGAGGCGCCGCCGCCTCCAAAGTCCCCGCCGCCGCCGGAACTGAACCCTCCGCCGCCGCCGTCGCCGCTGCTGCCACCGCCCCAGCCGCCGGAACTGGCCCCACCGGCCCAGCCGCCCAGTCCACCTGCCACACCGGCTGAACCTGCACCGCTTCCGCCGTGCCACACGGCACCGCCCCGCCCACTGAAGAGCCACGTGTAGAGCAGCGCCAGCACGCCGACGCCCCCCGCGATCAGCAGGCTGGAGGTGACCAGCAAGGCGATTCCGCCCGCGCCGCCGCCCAGCAGCACGCCGCCCAGCCGGTTGCCGAAGATGCGGCGCGCGATGGGGCCGGCCACCATCACGCCGAAGAAGAGAAACACCGCCAGATCGGTCCAGTCGAAGCCGCTGCCGCTGCTGGACCGGTTGCTTGGCTTGTTGCCGCTGGGCAGCGGCAAGGCCTCGCCTGCAATGCGCGCACCGATCTGGTCGATGGCCACCGCCAACCCGCCGACAAAGTCGTTTCGCTGAAAGCGCGGCTTCATCGCGCCGTCGATGATGCGGGCGGCCGCGATATCGGGCAGCGCGCCTTCCAGCGTCTTGGCGACCTCGATGCGCATCTTGCGGTCTTGCTGCGCGACCAGCACGATGACGCCGTCACCCACGTCACGCCGGCCGATCCTCCAGGCACTGGCCACGCGGTTGGCATACGCGGCGATGTCTTCGGGAACGGTGGTGGGCACCATCAACACGACCACCTGCGAGCCGTTGCGTAGCTCAAGGGCGGCCAGTTTGGTTTCCAGCGTCTGAAGGTCGGTGGGGCTGAGCGTGCCGGTCTGGTCGATCACGCGCGCTGTCAGCGCCGGCACGGGCAGCAAGGCCTGTGCGGTGGCGCTGGATGGGCTGAAAATGCCTGTTGCTATAAATAATATAGCTAACAGCGCTTGATGGATAAGCGCTAGAGGCATATTTGGCTTGAATCGGTGCCTGGGCCGACGCTCAAGGGCGCGAAGCCGGGGTGCGCGAGAAGTCCACCGTCGGCGGCGTGCTGATCTGCGCTTCGTTCTGCACCGTGAAGCTGGGCTTGGGCTCGTAGCTGAAGACCTTGGCCGTCAGGTTGGTCGGAAAGCTGCGGGCCAGCACGTTGTATTCCTGCACCGTCTGGATGTAGCGGTTGCGCGCCACGGTGATGCGGTTTTCGGTGCCTTCCAGCGTCACGCGCAGATCGCGAAAGCCTTGGTTGGCCTGCAGCGTGGGATAGCGCTCGGCCACCACCATCAGCCGCGACAACGCGCCGGAGAGCTCGCCCTGCGCCTGCTGGAACTTGTTGAAAGCCTCGGGGTTGTTCAGCGTCTCGGGCGTCACCTGGATCGACGTGGCCTTGGCGCGCGCTTCGATGACCTTGGTCAGCGTGTCCTGCTCGAAGGCGGCCTCGCCTTTGACGCTGGCGACGATGTTGGGGACCAGGTCGGCGCGGCGCTGGTACTGGTTCAGCACCTCGCTCCAGGCGGCCTTGGTCTGTTCGTCCAGACGCTGGAAGTCGTTGTAGCCGCAGCCCGAGAGGGCCAGCACGGCGGCAAGCAGGGCAAAAAGACGTTTCATGGTGATGCCGCCCCGGCGCCGCTAAGCCGGCGACACTGCCAAAAGCCGCCGAGGCAAGGTGCATTGTGCCTGTGCTGCGCCTGCTGCCCCGGAGAGCCCCCGAGCCGTGACAAGCTGAGCCCCGCCACGGACAATGGCGCGTTCCTCATCTGCAGACCGCATACCCCACCCATGACCCGACCTTCCTTGCGCGCCGCCACGCTCGGCGGCTCACCCGACGACGCCGAGGCCGCCTTCTACGACGCTTTGCAGGCCGGCGACATCGAACGGTTGATGGCTTGCTGGGCCGATGACGACGAGATCGTCTGCGTGCATCCGGGCGGACCTCGCATGCTCGGCGCCGGCGCCATCCGCTCAGCGTTTGCCGCGATGTTCGAGCACGGCACGCTGCGCGCGCGGCCCACGCAGGTGCACCGCGTGCATGCGCTGGCGAGTGCCGTGCACAGCGTGGTCGAACTGGTGGAGGTGATGCTGCCCGACGGCCCGCGCGAAGCAGTCGTGCAGGCTACCAACGTCTATCACAAGACAGCACAGGGCTGGCGCCTGGTGGCCCACCACGCCAGCCCCGGCACCGTGCGCCCGGTGTCCCCGCACCCGCCGAATCAGCCCGCTGCCACCCTGCATTGATTGATGACGTTTTCAGGCTCTAGCGCTTGATGGGTAAGCGCTTCACGCTATGAAATACAGAGCGCCTATATGGCTGCCGGGCGGCAATGCGCAAACCATTTGGCCGGCGCTGCTCGCCCGCCGCACGCGCGGGCCGCGCCCCGTGTACCGGCGCGAACGCTGGCCCACGCCCGATGGCGACTTCGTGGACGTCGATTTCTTGCGCAGCGACGAGACGGCTCTGCCAGCAGGCGCGCCGTCGCCGCTGCTGGTGCTGTTCCACGGGCTGGAAGGCTCGTCGCGCAGCCATTACGCCGAGGCTTTTGCCGACGTGGCGCATGAGCGCGGCTGGCGCTTTGCCGTGCCGCACTTTCGCGGTTGCAGCGGCGAAATCAACCACGGCCCGCGCGCCTACCACTCGGGCGATCACGAAGAAATCGGCTGGCTGCTGCAACGACTGGCCGCCGCTGCCACTGGGCCGGTCTGGGCCGTGGGCGTGTCGCTGGGCGGCAATGCGCTGCTGCGCTGGGCCGCCGAAGCGGGCGACACCGCTGCGCGCCAGTTGAGGGCGGTGGCGGCCGTCAGCTCGCCCATCGACTTGGCGGCGGGCGGCGCGGCCATCGGGCAGGGCTTCAACCGACAGGTGTACACGCGCCTCTTTCTACGCACCATGGTGCCCAAGGCGCTGGCCAAGCTGCAGCAGCACCCCGGCCTTTTCGACCGCCAGGCGCTGCTGGCGGCGCGCGACCTCTACGCCTTCGACAACGTGTTCACCGCCCCGCTGCACGGCTTTCGCGATACCGACGACTACTGGCGCCGCGCGTCGGCCAAGCCCCTGCTGCCCGCCATTCGCGTGCCGGCGCTGGTGCTTAACGCGCTGAACGACCCGTTCGTGCCGGCTGCCAGCCTGCCTGGCCCGCACGAGGTCGGCAGGCACGTCACCCTGTGGCAGCCGGCCAGCGGCGGGCATGTGGGCTTTCCGGCCGGGGTGTTTCCGGCACACGTGCGGTGCATGCCCGAGGCCGTGGCCGACTGGCTGGCCGAGCAGGGGACGCCAGCCTACGCTGCGCCGACTGGTGCAGATGCAGAATCGGCCCATGGATGACATCGTCAAACAGGCCATCGCCAAATGGCCCAACGTTCCCGACTGCTACGGCTGGCTGGGCCTGGATGCGCGCGGCCACTGGTACATGCGCGACGACGCCACGCAGGCGCAGGGCCCGTTCCCGCAGGCGCGCGGATCACGGTTGCAGCACGACAAGCTGATCGACTTCATCCAGCGCAATTACGAGGCCGACGCCCAAGGCCGCTGGTTCTTCCAGAACGGGCCGCAGCGCGTGTATGTGGAGCTGGAGTCGACGCCTTTCGTCTGGCGCCTGGACGCCGGCGGCACGCCGGTGGCGCAGACCGGCTTGCGCATGCCCGATGCGGGCGAGTGTCTGGTCGATGAAGCCGGCCATGTCTATCTGGCTAGCAGCATCGGTGTGGGGCTGGTGCATACGCTGGACGTGGAGCTGGTGGCCGACGGCATCGAGCAGGGCCGCTGGACGCCACAGAACGTGCAGTTTGCAGAACTGCCCCAGCGCTACGGGTTTGTGCGCAGCCCGGCGGGCCAGAACGCTCCGCTACCCAAATTGCAGGCGTAAAGAAGCCGGCTTGAAGCCGGCTTCTTTATTGAGCGCTGCGTCCACGCTACGGACGCGGCCGGAGCGTTCAACCGCCTGATGCTGCGGCGGCTGGAGCGGCGGCGCCTGCGCCCGAGGCTCCCTCCGCCGCCGGTGCGGCACCGGGCCGGTCGGGTTCCGTGAACTTGGCACCCGCCGCGTTGGCCAGGAAGGCCACGCCGCGTGCGATTTCGGTGTCGTCAAAATCGCCGCCACCCTGCGGCGCCATGGCGCCCTTGCCTTTGAGTGCGGACTGCACCAACACCTCAAAACCCTGTTGAATGCGCGGTCCCCATGCCGCCGCGTCGCCCAGCTTCGGCGCGCCAGCCGCACCGGTGGCGTGACAGGCGGCGCATTGGCCCTTGTAGACCTCTTCGCCCGGGCGCAATGGCCGGTTGGCATCGCGCACTTCCACCATGCCCACTTTTTGAATGCGCTCGGCAATCGCCTTTTCAGGGTTGGCCACGCCTTCGGCTGGCTTGTTGCCCGAAGTCACGAACATCACCAGCCCGATAATGGCGAGAATCGGAAGCACAAAAGAAAAAAGAACCGTCACCAGCAACTGCTTGGGGTTCTTGATCGGTCCGGTATGCGCTTCTTCGTGGGTGTCGCTCATGACGTCCTCTGTGGGGCTTGGGGGCTCGTTATCGTTGATTTTTTATTATAGGAGTGGCCCCGCGCGCCGGCCGTTGGGGAAAACGGCCCCCCTCGCCCCCTTGCGCTATGTCAAGAACGTGGTGCTTGTTGTGGCGCCTCGGTCCATCCGCCGCCCAGCACCCGGTACAACGCGACCTGGTTTTGCAGCTGCAGCAGGCGGGTCTGCACCAGGCTTTGCTCTGACACGAAGAGCGAACGTTGCGCGTCCAGCAGGTCCAGGTAGCTGGAGACGCCGTTGCGGTAGCGTAGGTCGGACAGCTCGAAGCGCTTGCTGTCAGCCTCGGCCTGCCTGCGTTGCGCGGTCAATTGGTCCTGCAGCGTGGCTTCGCCCGCCAGCGCATCGGCCACTTCGCGGAAGGCCGACTGGATGGAGCGTTCGTACTGCGCTACAGCAATCTCGCGGCCCGCACGGGCGGATTCCAGCGTGGCCTGGTTGCGGCCGGCGTCAAAGAGCGGCAGTGCCAGCTGCGGGGCAATCGAAAACGCCCAGCTGCCGCTTTTGAACAGGCCCGACAGCTCATCGCTGACCGTGCCCACGCTGGTGCTGAGCGAAATGCGCGGGAAGAAATTGGCCCGTGCCGCGCCGATGTTGGCGTTGGCGGCAATCAGCTGCTGCTCGGCCTGCCGAATGTCGGGCCGGCGCGCCAACAGATCGGACGGCAGGCCGGCCGGCAGAGGCAGCATGGCCGGAGCATTCGCGAGCCGGGCCGATGTCAGGCTGGAAAGCACATCGGCCGGAACGGGTTGCCCCAGCAGCAGCGCCAGCGTGTTCTCGTCTTGCAGGCGCTGGCGACGCTGCTGCGCGTAGGTGGCGCGCGCCGTTTCAGCCAGGCTGATGGCCTGGCTGTTGTCCAACTCGGAGCTCACGCCGTTTTCCAGGCGCAGCCGGGTCAGCTGCACCGACTCGTCGCGCGTGCTGAGCGTGCGGCGGGAGATGTCGAGCAATTCCTCATCGGCCTGCAGGTTCAGCCAGGCCGTTGCCACGGCCGACACCAGACTGATCTGCGCGGCCTTGCGCGCCTCTTCGGTGGCCAGGTACTGTGCCAGCGCCTGTTCCTTGAGTGCGCCAATGCGGCCGAAGAAGTCGATTTCCCAGGCCGAAATGCCCACGCCCACTTGGAACTGGTTGGCGTACTGGCCGTCCGCCGCGCTGGGTTGGCGCGATGCATTGACCAACCCGTTGACGCCCGGGAACTGGCCCGCGCGCTGGATCTGGAACTGTGCACGCGCCTGCTCGATGTTGAGCACCGACACCCGCAGATCGCGGTTGTTTGCCAGAGCAATGGCGATCAGGTTCTGCAGGCGCGAATCGGTGAAGTATTCCTTCCAGTCGATGTCGGCCGCAGCACGTGCGTTCGCGTTGGCAGCACCAGCTGCCGACTCTGCCGGCACTCCGTAAGTGGTCGGCACGGGCGCGGCAGGGCGCTCGTAGGTGGGAATGAAGCTGCAGCCGGCCAGCAGCGCGGCCAGGGCCAGTGAGGTCAGCACCGGCCGGGTGGATGCGATGAATTGCATGGATGGTTTCTCTTGGGGTGCGATGGCGTGACGCGTCATGGTGCGTCCTCTACATGGCGGTGTTGGTGCGCCTGCTTGGCCTCATGTTCTTGCTGGCGCTTGCTTCCCTTGAAGAAGGTCCGCACCAGCACGAAGAACACCGGCACGAAGATCACCGCCAGCACGGTGCCGGTGATCATGCCGCCGATCACCCCGGTGCCGATGGCGCGCTGGCTTGCCGAGCTGGCGCCCGACGAGATGAACAGCGGCACGACGCCCAGCGTAAAGGCCAGCGACGTCATGATGATGGGACGGAAGCGCAGGTGAGCGGCTTCCAGGGCCGCCTCCAGCACGCTCTTGCCGTCGGCCTGCAGGTCCTTGGCAAACTCCACGATCAGAATGGCGTTCTTGGCCGACAAGCCGATGATGGTCACCAGCCCGATCTGGAAGTACACGTCATTGGACATGCCCCGCAGCAGTGTGGCCAGCAGCACGCCCAGCACACCCAGTGGCACCACCAGCATCACCGAGACGGGAATCGACCAGCTCTCGTAGAGCGCGGCGAGGCAGAGGAACACCGCCAGCAGCGAGAACGTGTAGAGGATCATGGCCTGCGAGCCGGCCAGTTTTTCTTCACGCGACTGGCCAGTCCACTCGAAGCCGAAGCCCGCGGGCAGCTGCCCGGCAAGCCGCTCCATTTCGGTCATCGCATCGCCCGTGGTGAAGCCCGGTGCTGCATCGCCCGCAATCTTCATCGACGGATAGCCGTTGTAGCGCACCGTCTGCATCGCGCCCGTGATCCAGCGGGTGGTTGCGAAGGCGGAGAGCGGCACCGTCTGGCCCTGGCCGTTGACCACGGACAGGTCGAGCACCGATTCGGGCCGCATGCGCGCCTCTGCATCGGCCTGAACCACGACCCGCTGCAGGCGGCCCTGGTTGGGGAAGTCGTTGACATAGGTCGATCCCAGTGCCGTGGACAGCACCGCGCTGACGCTGTCGAAGCCCACGCCCAGTGCGTTCGCCTTGTCGCGGTCGACGACGATCTCCATCTGGGGCGCATCTTCCATGCCGTCAGGCCGCACGGCTGCCAGCACTTTGCTTTGTGAGGCCATGCCCAGCAACTGGTTGCGGGCGCCGACCAATGCGTCATGGCCCTGGCCTGCGCGATCCTGCAGTCGGAAGTTGAAGCCAGTGCCTGTGCCAAGTTCGGGAATCGGTGGCGGGCTGAGCGCGAAGATGAATGCATCGCGAATACCGGCCAGCGCGCCGGAGGCACGGCCGGCCAGGGCGGATGCCGACTCGTCGGCACCCGAGCGCTCGCTCCAGTCCTTCAAAATCACGAAGGCCAGGCCTGCGTTCTGCCCTTGCCCCGAGAACGAGAAGCCGGACACCGTGACGATGTTCTCCACCTCAGGCTGCTTGAGCATGAACTCTTCGACCTGTTGCAGCACTGCGCTGGTGCGCGACTGGGCCGCTCCCGGGGGCAACTGCACGTTGGTGATGAGGTAGCCCTGGTCTTCGTTGGGCAGGAACGACGTCGGCAGCCGCATGTACACCACGGCCACCGCGCCCACCAAAGCCAGATAGACGATGACCATGCGACCGCTGCGGCGCAGCATCTTGGCGAGCCATCCCTCGTAGCGGTGCGTGGTGCTCTTGAAGGAGCGGTTGAACCAGCCGAAGAAGCCTTTCTTGTCGGCGTGATGATCGGGGTCGATGGGCTTGAGCAGCGTGGCACACAGCGCGGGAGTGAGCGACAGCGCGAGGAACGCGGAGAACGCGATGGAAATCGCCATCGTTGCGGCAAACTGGCGATAGATGTTGCCCGTGGAGCCCGCGAAAAATGCGAGCGGCACGAACACCGAGATCAGCACCACCGTCACGCCGATCACAGCGCCCGAGATCTGGCCCATGGCCTTGCGCGTGGCCTGCAGCGGCGGCAGGCCTTCCTCGGCCATGATGCGTTCGACGTTCTCCACGACCACGATCGCGTCGTCCACCACGATCCCGATCACCAGCACCATCCCGAACATGGTGAGCACGTTGATGGAGAAGCCCAGGGCCAGCAGGGCGCCGAAGGTACCCAGTAGCGCCACCGGCACCACGATGGTCGGAATGATGGTGTAGCGGAAGTTCTGCAGGAACAGGAACATCACCAGGAACACCAGCACAATGGCTTCGATCAGAGTGTGCACCACCTTCTCGATGGAGACCGACACGAAGATCGACGTGTCGTAGGGCACCACATAGTTGACGCCCTCAGGGAAGAACTTCTTGAGTTCGGCCAGCTTGGTCCGCACGGCCTTTGCGGTTTCCAGCGCGTTGGCCGATGGCGTGGCCTGTACGCCCATGCCGACGGCCGGTTTGCCGTTCAGGCGGGCACTCGTGCTGTAGCTTTGCGCGCCCAGTTCGATGCGGGCGACGTCCCGCAGGCGCACGGATGAGCCGTCGGTGTTGGCGCGCAGCACGATGTCGCCAAACTGCTCGGTCGACGTCAGCTGGCCGCGCACCACGATGGTGGCCGCCACGGACTGACCGGTTTCGGCGGGCAGTTCACCCAGGTTGCCGGCCGATACCTGTACGTTTTGCGCACGGATGGCGGCATTGACCTGATCGAGCGGCAGGTTGAAGCCTCTGAGTTTGGCCGGATCCACCCAGATGCGCATGGCACGTTCCGTGCCGAACTGCGTGAGGGTACCCACGCCGGCGACCCGCTGCAGTTCCGGCACCACGTTACGCGCGGCGTAATCGTTCAGCGCTTCGATGCTGACATCGGGGTTCTCGGTGGTGAGCGTGGCGAACATCAGGAAGTTAGAGCGCGATTGCTCCACGCGCACACCTTGCTGAGTCACTGCGCTGGGCAGGCGCGGCGTGGCACGCGATAGGCGGTTCTGCACGTCCACCTGCGCCAGGTCGGCGTTGGTGCCGGGCTCGAAGCTCAGCGTGATGGAGCCGGTGCCGTTGGCCTGACTGGTGGTCTCGATATAGGCCAGCCCGCTGGCGCCATTCATCTCTCGCTCGATCACCGCCAGCACGCTGTCTTCCAGCGTCTGCGCATTGGCGCCAGGGTAGGCCACCGATACCTGGATGGTCGGTGGTGCCACCGCGGGATACTGCGCAATCGGCAGCTGGGCGATGGAGATACCCCCCAGCACCATGATGAAAATCGTGATGACCCATGCAAAGATGGGCCGCTCTATGAAGAACTTGGCCATGTGCCGCGCTCCTTGTTTTTATTGTTTGGCTGGTGCCGTTGCGGCAGGCGCAGAGGCGGGCGCCCCGGCGGGCTTGGCGCCGGCAGCTTGCCACGGCACTGGATTCACGACGATAGGGTCTCCGGGCTTGCCGCGAGGCAGCTTCTGGAAGCCGTCCACCATCACTTTTTCGCCCGCTTTGAGGCCTTCGGTGACGACCCAGTTGGTGCCCTGCGCAGGGCCGAGCTTCACGGTTCGGGGCGTCAGATGGTTATCTGGCCCGACCACCATGACGGTGTCGCCCTTGGCTGAGCGCGTCACGGCCTGTTGAGGCATCAGCACGCCGTTGTCTACTTGGGCCTGCTCGATGCGCACGCGCACGTAGAGGCCTGGCAGCAACGACCGATCAGTGTTGGGGATCTCGGCGCGCAGGGTCACCTGGCCGCTGGTGGGGTCTACCGTCAAGTCGGTGAACAGCAGGCGGCCGGTTTTTCCGTAGACGCTGCCGTCCTCCAGCACCACGCTGACATTGGCGGCGCCGGCGCCTGCCTGCTTGTACTTGCCGCTGGCCAAGGCCGCCCGGAGCCTCAAGGCTTCAGATGCAGACTGCGTAAAGTTCACATACAACGGGTCGATCTGCTGGATGACTGCCAGTTCGGTGGCAGTGCCCTGGCCCACCAGTGCACCTTCGGTCACCAGCGCGCGGCCAATGCGGCCCGAGATGGGCGCCGTCACGGACGCATAGCCCAGGTTGATCCGGGCGGTGGTAACACCGGCCTTGGCCGCTGCAAGGTTGGCTTCCGCCGTCTTCTGCGAAGCGACGGCGTTGTCGTATTCCTGCTTGCTGACTGCGTTCACAGCCACCAGAGGGCGATACCGCTCTGCCAGCGCCTTCGCCTGTGCCACAGTCGCTTCCGCCTGGGCTACGCTGGCCTGGGCACTTTCCAGGGTGGCTTGGTAGGGAGCGCTGTCGATTGTGAACAGGCGCTGGCCGGCCTTCACGTCGCTGCCTTCGGTGAAAAGACGCTTTTGCAGGATGCCGGCCGCGCGGGCGCGCACTTCGGCAACGCGCGAGGACTCGAGCCGACCTGGCAATTCGGTGACCAAGCCCACATCACCCGGGGCGACGGTGACGACTCCGACTTGTGCGGGAGGCGGCGGCTGCCCTTGTGCGGCAGCCGGATCTTCCTTCTTGCCGCAGGCGCTCAACAACACCAGGACGGCAGCCAAGGTCGCGGCGAGGGTATACGACGCCTTGCGATGGCGCGAGCGAGGGGCGGAATGTGTTTCGAGATCGTCGGTCAGGCACGGCATGGGAGTCCTCAGAAGAAAGGCAAGGGCTACAAGCGGAAAAGAAAAGGGCGTCCCGAATAGCCGGCCACCGGGAACGGCTAACGCACCCAGGGCGGATCGGGAGGACGGCGGATTGTACATACAAACATGAATGTATAATTGCGGCGCGGGCTTTCAGTGTGCCGCCAGGAGACAAATTCGCCCCATGGTCAGAAGAACCAAACAAGATGCAGATGCCACGCGTTCGCGCTTGCTGGACGCTGCCGAACAGGTGTTTTACGACAAAGGCATGTCACGCGCCTCATTGAATGACATTGCTTGCGCCGCTGGCGCGACTCGAGGCGCCATTTACTGGCACTTCAAAGACAAGGGAGACCTGTTCAACGCAATGATGGATCGCGTGACCTTGCCCCTCCA
Organism: Acidovorax sp. WCS2018Noco2-16; assembly: GCF_031843945.1. Taxonomy (NCBI): domain Bacteria; kingdom Pseudomonadati; phylum Pseudomonadota; class Betaproteobacteria; order Burkholderiales; family Comamonadaceae; genus Acidovorax; species Acidovorax sp. WCS2018Noco2-16. Next base: position 847,631 of record NZ_JAVTJJ010000002.1, on the reverse strand, counting down.
GCATGCGACGGACCACAGCGAGGCCTTTGCGCAACTGCCGCCGATGCAGCGCGTGCGGGATCGAATCGACTTTGTACACCGATCCATCGTCTCCGACGAGCGCATGCGCCGGGTATTCGAGATCGCGCTGTTTCGCATTGAATATGTAGACGACTTGGCAGTTGTACGGGATCTGCACATTGAGGCCTGCGGTGGCTTTCAGTCGCAGCTTGAACAGGATCTGAAGGCTGCCGCTGCGGATCAAGGCATCACCTTGCAGCACGGTTCCCTGCCCGCTGCCATCGGGCTGCGCTGCGTCTTCGACGGGCTGCTTCAGGCGTGGCTGCTCAATCATGCGAACTTTGATCTGGTTGCCATCAGCCGAATGGTTGTCGACACGTATCTGCGAGGCTTGGGTTTTCGAATCTAGGGCCGTGCGATAATTCGTCTCTGTTTCCGCGCTGACTCGCGCAACACTCCAGCGGCTGTAGCTCAGTGGATAGAGTATTGGCCTCCGAAGCCAAGGGTCGTGGGTTCGATCCCCGCCAGCCGCACCATTTCCCCCTTTTGTTACCCTTTGCCTGCCCGGTGTCTACGAAGCTCCGGCCGGCTTTGGTGCGTACGTGTGCGTATCCCCGTCGCTGCTGGCATGCGTCATCGTGTAGAGGCCCACATCCACACGGCTGGTTCTGAAGCCTGCCTCGCAATAGCACAGGTAATACACCCAGAGACGGCGGAAGGCTTCGTCGAAACCCAATGCCTCGATTCGGGGCCACGCGCGCAGGAAGCGGTGGCGCCATTCAGCCAGCGTGAGCGCATAGCTCTCGCCGAAGGTTTCGCTTTGCACCAGTTGCAGGCCAGCGCGTTCGGCCTGGGCCTGCACGATCTCACGGGTGGGCAGCATGCCGCCCGGGAAGATGAAGCGCTGGATGAAGTCCGGCTCGGCCCGGTAACGCGCGAAGTGATCTTGCGCGATGGTGATGGTCTGCACCACCGCCACCCCGCCAGTGCGCAGGCGCGCCTTGATCGTCTCGAAGTACTCAGGCCAGTAGGCTTCGCCCACGGCCTCCAGCATCTCGATGGAAACGATGCGGTCGTAGTGGCCGGTCTCATCACGATAGTCCTGCAGGCGAAGATCCACCCGCCGGCCTACGCCGGCCGAGCGCACCCGTGCGGCCGCATGGCGCAATTGTTCGGCGGACAGCGTCAGCGCAGTGACATAGCCCCGGGGCGCTGCAAGCGCCATGCGTTCGGCCAGAGCGCCCCAGCCGCAGCCGATCTCCAGAATGTGTGAGTCTTCCTGCAGCGCCAGCTGATCCAGGATGCGCTGCAGCTTAGCGGCTTGTGCTTCTTCCAGCGATTGCGCGCTGCTGGAATGAATGCCACTGGAATAGAGCATGCTGGCATCCAGCCATTCGGCATAGAAGTCGTTGCCCAGGTCGTAGTGAAAAGAGATGTTGTCCCGGCTGCCCTTGCGGGTGTTGCGGCGCAGGCCATGTGCCGCACGATGCAGCCAGCGCATCGGAGCGCTTGCATGCAGGGCGGAGCCCCAAGCCGCCTCATTGCGAATGCCCACTTCGAGCAGGGCGGTCAAGTCGGGGGTGGACCAGTCGCCATCACGGTACGAGCGCGCCAACCCGATGTCGCCGCTGGTCAGCAGGCGCCACACGGGCCGCCACCGATGCAGCGTCAGCAGCCCGCGCGGGCCGGGTTGGGCACCCTGGGCCTCCAGCGTGGCACCACTCGGCAACGTGATGGAGAGCGCGCCCACCTGCAAATGGCGCAGCATGCGCTCGAGCATGCCGCGCAAGGGCCAGGCCAGTCCATCGCTTAACGCGCGCAGCCAGCGGCCGCGCGTGCGCGACGTCTCCAGCTCGGAAGGGGGTGGCGAGGGAATGTGCATATCAATCAGAGGACGGCGGAGATGGGGGGATGCTCACGGCATGTGCCGGAGGCGGCGGCTTGCGGTGCAGGCGAATGCCTTTGCCCACCAGCTTGAGCGCCTCCCAGTGAATGGCTGCAATGACTTTCAGCGTGAGCAGCGGGTGAGAGAAGAAAGCGCGTACCAAGGTAGCGTCGGTTAGCGGCCGGCGAATGGATTGCAGGTCGGCGGTAAGCATCACGCCCTGCTCGGCGCGCGCGTCGATGTGTATCCGAAGATCGGGCGTAATCGGGCTGGGCGGCGACACCGAGAAGTCATAGTACATGTCCAGCCCCAAAAACGGTGACACGTGGAAATTCTTGGCGCAGGTCTGGCGAACCAGGCCGGCAGCTTGCCTGTCGTGCTCGGGTGGGCAGGGCAGCAGGTAGCTGTGCCGCTCTCCAAACGTGTTGTTCACTTCGTACAGGATGGCCTGAAGCCGGCCGTCCAGATCGTGGCAAAAATACACGCTCAGGGGATTGAACGCATATCCCAGGATGCGCGGCATGGTCAGCAGATGGATCGCTCCGCCGGGGCGCAGATTTGCCGCACGCAGTTGATCCTCAATATAGGTGCGCAACCCGCGTGCCGCGCCGTCCCCGTAGTCGCGCTCGTGCCAGCTGAAAAGATTGAATCGGTTCACGGAGAACCAGCGCAACCGGTCGTGCAAGGCGGGTAGCTCGTCCAGGTCGATCAGCAGCGAATACACGCCATACCGCAGCCGGTGACGCCGCGGGCGCAGGCGGCGGTGCATCACCCAGCCGGTGTACAAAGCCGACGAGCTGGCGACTGCCGTCATGCCGGCCGCGCCTCAGTCGGCCGCAGGTGAATGCGGCCGGATTCGTTGGCCACGCTCCAGGGCCGCCGTACCCCGCCCAGCGCTTCCGCCACGGCCAGTCCGGCCTGCAAGCCGTCTTCATGAAAGCCTGAGCCGAAATAGGCGCCGCAAAACCAGGTGCGCTGGCGCCCTTGCAGCGACCAAAGAGCGTGTTGAGCGCGCATGGCGTGTGCATCGAACAGCGGATGCTCGTAGATCTGCGTATGAATGTGGTGTTGCGCCGCAGGCTCCTGCAGCGGGTTCAATGTCAGAAACCAATCCTGGCTGGCCGGCAAAGGTTGCAACCGGTTCATCCAGTAACTCACACACAGGCCTTCGGCCTGCGTCCGGTCAGCCAGATAGTTCCAGCTGGACCAGACGGCCTTGCGGCGTGGCATGAGGGCAGGGTCTGTGTGCAATATCGCCCGGTTGCGGCTGTATTGAAAAGCGCCAAGCAGTTCTTTTTCTTCCTCGCTTGGTTGCGGCAGCAAGCGCAGCGCCTGGTCTGCGTGGGTCGCTATCACCACCTGGTCGTACCGGCGCGATTCCCGCGCGTCTGCCGTGCGAACGAAGACTCCGCCGGGCGTGCGGCGAATTTCCACCGCAGCGTTGTCCAGCCGCAGGCCCGAGCCCAGCGCCGCCGTGAGCCGCTGAACGTAGTTGCGGCTGCCGCCCCGCACAGTGCGCCAGGCCGGACGGTCCCCCAGATTCAGCAAGTGGTGGTTTTCGCAGAACCGCACAAAGGCCTCGACCGGATACTTGCCTACCTGCTGGGCTGGCGTAGACCAGATCGCTGCTGCCATGGGGTACAGATGGTCTTCGCGAAAGGCCCGGCCGTAGCCGTGACGGTCCAGAAATTCGTCCAGCGACATCAGCCCCAATTGGGGTGCCAGGCGGGGGGCTTGCCGGTAGAAGCGAACCAGATCGCGCAGCATGTGCCAAAAGCGCGGGCGCAGCCAATTTTTGCGTTGCGCGAAAAGCCCACTCAGGCCAGAGCCACTGTATTCCAGCGCTCCCCTGTCCAGGCTCACGCCGAATGACATGTCGGTTGCTACCGTGGCGATATCCAAATGCTGAAAGAGAGCCGTCAGATTCGGGTAGGCCAAGTCGTTGTAGACGATAAAACCCGTGTCCACCGGCACTCGCCCCTCGGCAGAGGGCACATCCACCGTGTGGCTGTGGCCGCCAGCGCGGTCATCGGCTTCGAACAGGGTGATCCGGTGTCGGCTGGACAGCAGCCACGCGGCAGACAGGCCGGCAATCCCACTGCCGATCACGGCCACATCCAGCGCGCCCTCCGCACGGCCAGCGCCCAAAGCGCCCATGGGGCCATCCAGCGGCTGTCCCGTTGCATTGTTTTTGTGCACTTCCAAATAAGACATGCGTGTTGTACGGCGTAGGGGACCGTTTGGATTCCTGCGCATGTCTTGGACATCAGTGCTGTGATCTAATGCCGCGAGCGTTGCGTAACAGCAGCATGACCACCGCCCACCTGTTGTCAGATTGGCCTGCCGCACCGGCAAGGCCACGGCCGCCCTACTTGTCGATAGTGACCACGCACCCTCCCAGCGGCTCGATGCCGAACAGCGACGAGCTGAGCGCCTGGATCCAGGCCGTGGCGGCCCGCCAGGACCGACAGGCGTTTGCCGCCGTTTTCAAGCACTTCGCTCCCCGGGTCAAGGCCTACCTGATGCGATTGGGCAGCCCCGAGGGGTTGGCGGAAGACCTGGCACAGGAAACCATGGTGAGCGTGTGGCGCAAGGCGGCGCTCTACGACGCCCGGCACGCTGGCGTTTCCACCTGGATCTTCACCATCGCCCGCAATCTGCGGGTGGACCAGCTGCGCCGCAAAAGCCACACCATCGTGGCGGAGGCAGGCGACTGCGAAACCGAGCCGCTGCAAGACACCGCGCCGCAACCGGACGAGCAGCTCAGCATCCAGGAGCGCGAGTTGCGCGTTCGCGAGGCCATGCGCCAGCTGTCGCAGGACCAGGCGCACATCCTTCGCCTGTCTTTCTTCGAAGAACATCCGCACGCCCGCATCGCTGAGGAGCTGGGCATTCCGCTGGGCACTGTGAAGTCGCGCGTGCGGCTTGCCGTCAACCATCTGCGCCGCCTGTTGGGCGCGCTCGAGCCATGATCCGCCATCACCCTGAAGACTCCTTGCTGCTGGCCTATGCCGCGGGCCAGTTGCCTGCGGGACCGGCCATCGTGATTGCCAGCCACATCGAGAACTGCGCGCACTGTTGCCAGCGCATGCACGAGTTCGAAGCGGTCGGCGGTGCGCTGCTCGAAACGACCGATCCGGTTCTGCTGGAACCTCAAGCCCTGGCCCGCGCCATGGCTGCCATCGATGCGGGTGATGCCGAGCCTCGCAAGAGGCGGCCGGCAACTGCGCTCGGTGCCGGTTGGCCTGCCTTGCCGCCTGGCGCCCGGTGGCCGCAGGCTTTGCGGGGCTGCACCATTGCGCCGTGGCGCTGGGTGGGCCCGGGCATGCACTGGAGCCGCGTGACCATGCCGCACGACCCCGATGGCAACCTGTTTTTGCTGCGCATGGGCCCCGGCAAGAAACTGCCCACGCACAGCCACAGCGACCTGGAAATGACCCAGGTGATGTACGGCGCTTTCCATGATGGCCGTGACCGTTACGAGGCCGGCGATTTCGACGGAGCCGATGACAGCGTGAGTCACAAGCCGGTTGTGTCGGGGGACGGCATCTGCATCTGCCTGGCATCCGTGCAGGGCAATGTGGTGCCGGCCGGTTTCATCGCCCGCACGATCGGCAAGCTCGTCGGCGTGTGAATGCCATACGCGCAGACCAGAGCGGCGGAGCCCTCCTGGTCTGCCACCCGTGTGATCAGTCCGAGCCGAAGCGAAGCGCCACGTAGCAGGCCGCACCTGCCGACATGGCGGTGACGAACGTGCCCCAGCACAGGTCGGCCACCGTCACTTGCCAGGGCCAGTCGCGCAGCGTGGCCTGGTTGGTCAGGTCGTAGGTGGCGTAGGCCAGCAGGCCCAGCAAGGCGCCCCAGCCCATCGCTGCGGCCCAGCTGCCGCTGTCCAGCCCGGGCCGCACGGCGAAAACGACGGCGCCGGCGACGTATAGCACGTAGAAGATGGCAGCTGGTGCCAGGCTGAAGCCGTCGCGCATCAGGTGGCCGATGGCCGGCCGGTACAGCCGGTCAGCCATGGCGGTGAGCCATAGCGCGTCGAGCGCGAGGAAGACGATGGCGAAAACGCCGTAAGCGATGGCGAACTGTCGGATCATGGTGGGGCTTCCTGCAATAAGAGTGAATGGAAAAGAACAAGGCTCATGGGTGAAGGGATGTGCCCTTCGCGCTCTCCACGCTTTCGGCGCGTCGCGGCGGGCCAGGCACGAAGGCATTGGTACGGGCGATGTAGTCGCGGTAGGCCGGGCGGCGCTCGGTGATGTCTTTTTCTTGCAGGGTCACGCCTGAGACACGCAGCAACAGCACCGTCATCAGCAGTGGCGACACCATCGTCCAGGCCCCGCCCCAGCCCGATCCGCCCAGCGCCACACACCACAGGCCCCACCACAGGCAGGCCTCGCCAAAGTAATTGGGGTGACGGGTGTAGCGCCACAGGCCCCGGTCCATGACTTGGCCGCGATTCGCCGGGTCGGCCTTGAAGCGCGCCATTTGCGCGTCGCCCACCGCTTCAAAAAAGATGCCGAAGGTTGCCAGGGCCAGGCCCGCCGCGTCCAGCCAGCCCAAAGGGTTGCTGCCTTGCACGCCCGACAGAAACGGTGCCGACACGATCCAGGCCAGCAGCATCTGCAACCCGAACACCAGATACAGACTGCGCCAGCCGAAGTGCGGCTGGTTGCGAGCCCGAATCTCCTGGTAGCGCCGGTCTTCACCATGGCCCCAGTTGCGCCAGGTGATGAAGGCGGAGAGCCGCACTCCCCACACCACGGCCAGCGCCACCATGGCCATGCCGCGCGCGTCGATGGCGGGCTGCACTGCCAGGTAGACACAAGCGGCGCCCGCAATGCAAGGCCCCCAGACGCGGTCGATCAGGCTCACGTCGTGGCGCCACAGGCTGATCGCCCAAGTGCCCACCGCCAGCAGGGCGATCCAGGCCAGGCCTGCGAGTGCTGTGGATAAATGCATGCCGGCCATGGTGCGCTCCTTGTCGGTCGTTGCAAATGTGTTCAGTCGCGCCGGCTGAACAGATAGTGGCTCACCCACCATTGCTGGCCGCCCCGGTAACCGAACAGTTCGGCCACCGACAGGAAGAACAGCCGCCAGCGCACCCACCACACGGCAGCATCAGCGCCGTAGGTGGCCTGGAACAGCGGCATCAGTTCGTTACGGTGCGCATCCATGCGCGCCAGCCAGGCCTCGGCCGTGCGCTGGTAATGCGTGCCGTCCCAGCGCCAGCGGTCTACCAGCCGCAGATCGTCCTGGCATTGCAGAGCCAGGTCGTCGCTGGGCATCATGCCGCCGGAGAAGAAGTGGCGGCTCATCCAGTCGCTGTCGTCCTTTTCAACGAACGGGTAGGGCGCCTCTCGGTGGGCGAACACGTGCATGAAGAACCGGCCGCGAGGCGCCAGCCAACGCGCGACGTGCGCAAAGGCGCGAGGCCAGTTGCGCAGATGCTCGAACATCTCGACCGAGACGATGCGGTCGAACCGTTCTTCGGTGTCGAACACATTGAAGTCGCAGGTGACGACGCGCAGGTTCGCCAAGCCGCGCGCCCGGGCTTGCGCCTCGATGTAGGCGCGTTGCGAATGCGAGTTCGACACGGCGGTGATGCGGCTGGCCGGAAAGCGCTGGGCCATCCACAGCGTGAGCGATCCCCAGCCGCAGCCCAGCTCCAGCACGGCTTGGCCGTCCTGCAGGCCGGCGTGCTCGCAGGTCAGTTCCAGCGCGCGTTCTTCTGACGATTCGAGCGTGGCCACATCCGAGGGCCAGTAGCCGCTGCTGTACTTGCGGTGCGGCCCCAGCACCTGGCCGAAGAATGCCTCGGGCAACTCGTAGTGCTGTTCGTTGGCTTTCTCGGGCAGGGGCGCCAGTTCGGCGTGACGCATGCCGCGCAGGAAAGACCGCGTGGCCTCGGCGCCAAACACCGCGTCGCCGCTGCGCATCTCCGCCAGCCGGCCCTGCAGCAGGTGCCGTATGCCCAGGCGGATGGCAAAGTCGGGCACGCGGCCCTGTTCAACCCAGCGGATGGCAGTGGCGGCGGCAGTTGGCATGCGGGTTCCCTCTGGTTGGACTGCGGGTGTGCGTCCTGCGCACGATCTCCGTGCCGGGTGTACGCGCGCCGGAGTGGTTTGGATTGCCCCTCCCGCCTGTCCGATGTGCGGCTGAGGCGGCGTCTGACACGCCGGTGCCTTTCGACTTTCCTTTAATGGATGCCATGCACCCACGGGAACACGCCATGTCCAAGACGTATCGCCAGCACCCCGACAAGCCCAAGCCCCGCGAGATCAAGCGCCGCAGGCAACGCGAGGCGATGGTGACGCGTCCCAGCGCTCACGCTTCCGTGCTGCTTCCCGACCCCGAGCCGCCCATCTGGAAACCCTTGGGCTAACCGGCAGTCGGCCGCCCAGCGCTTGCGCCCAGGCGCGGTAAGCACTCTCCGTCCACGAACACGCGCAACTCGCCGCTTTCGAACGCGGTCCATTCCTCGTTGGTCGTGAGCGGCGCAGTCACCACCATCGCTACCTTGTCGTTGGGCGTGGTGTGGGCTGAAAAGTCGATGTGCAGGTCTTCGTCGCACAGGTGCGCCTGCGAGAACGGGTGCCGCCGGGTGATGTAGTACAGCGACGTGGACGCATGCGCCCATAGCGCCTGGCCGTTGGACAGCAAAAAGTTGAACGTGCCATGCGGCGCAATGCGCGCGGCCAGTTCCTGCAGCGTGATGGTCAGCTCGGCGATGCTGGGCACGCCCGCATGCGACTTCGCTATCTCTTGCATGATCCAGCAGAAGGCGTGCTCGCTGTCCGTTGTGCCCACCGGCTGGAAGTGCGAATGCAGGCGGGGGCGAAATTCCTTCAGGTCGCCGTTGTGGGCGAACACCCAGTAGCGGCCCCACAGCTCGCGCACGAACGGGTGGCAGTTCTGCAGCACCACGCTGCCCTGCGTGGCCTTGCGGATGTGCGCGATCACGTTCTGGCTGCGGATGGGGTAGCGGCGAATGAGCTCGGCCACCGGCGAATCGACCGCGCGCTGGTGGTCCACGAAGTGGCGCAGGCCGCGGTCTTCGAAAAAGGCGATGCCCCAGCCGTCGGAATGGTCGGCCGTGTTGCCGGCGCGCTGCGCGAACCCCGTGAAACTGAAGGTCACGTCGGTCGGCGTATTGGCATTCATTCCGAGCAGCTGGCACATGGGGGCTGGGGCTTTCGTTGGGGGCTTGGCTATTCAGATGGGCGGTGCTGCGGGCGGGCGGCGCGGTGCGTCGCGCAGTTGCCAGGCAGCCACCAGCGCCACCAGGCACAGCACCGTCAGCAGCAAAAAGGTTTCGCCGAAGGCTTCGATGCGCGCTGCGCTGCTGGCCGCTGTCTGCAGCGAATCGCCATGCGCGGCAATGCGCCATTCCAGCACGATGCCGCACAGGCTCACCCCTGCGGCGCCGCCCAGCATGCGCACGAAGCTGATGGCGCTGGAGCCTTGCGCGATGAGCGGCTTGTCCAGCGGCCGCATCGCGCCCAGGTTGAGCGAGGGCAGGATAAAGCCCAGCCCGATGCGCCCGAGGATGGCAAACGCCACCAGCATCCACAGCCCGCTGTGCAGGTCGACCAGCATCATCAGTCCGAAAGACAGCGCCAGCAGCGCCAGCCCGGTGCTGACCAGCAGGTGCGTGGGCTGGGTGTCGGCCAGCCGGCCCACCAGCGGAATGGTGATGGCCAGCACGATGCCGGCCGGCAGCATGATGGTGCCCACGTGCGACGCGGACAGCTGCAGCCCCAGCTGCATGAACACCGGCAGCAGATAGGTGGAGCCGAACAGCGCCGTGCCGTAGATGAATGCCACGATGCTGCCCATGGCGAAAGGGCGGTACTGGAAGATGCGCAGGTCCATCAACGGCCGGCGGCCTTGCTGCTGCAGCCGGCGCTGCCACCAGATGAACGCGACGAGCGCACCCAGCGCCGCCAGCAGCAGGGCCGCTGACTGGAATACCGGGCCGTTGTGCAGCGCCACCAGGCCATTGAGCAGGCACAGCGTGCCCACGCCGCCCAGCAGCAGGCCGCGCCAGTCCAGGCTTTCGCCCGCGCGGTTGGCGGCCAGCCCGCCCGGGCCGCTGACCGGCACATATTTGTAGGCCAGCGCGATGGAGGCGATGCAGAACGGCACCACCATGAAGAAGATGGAGCGCCAGCCGAACCAGTCCACCAGCAGCCCGCCGATGCTGGGCCCGATGGCCGGCGCCAGCACCACGCCCATGCCAAAGATGCCGCTGGCGCGGCCCTGCTCGTGCGGCTGGAAGGCATACAGAATGATCACAGCCGGAATGGGTTGCACCACGCCGGCTGCCAGCCCTTCGAGCACGCGGGCCAGCAGCACCAGCCCGTAGTCGTTGGCGACACCGCCGCCGACGCCGCCCACCAGCAGCAGCACCATGGCGCCCACATAGGTGGCGCGGTAGCCGTAGCGCGACAGCAGCCAGGGCGTGGTCAGCATGGCCACGGTGGTCGCCACCATGAAGCCTGAGCTGACCCACTGCGCGCGTTCCTGCCCCAGCGCAAAGTGGTGGCTCATGTCCGGAATGGCCACGTTCACGATGGTGGACGACATGATGGACGCCATCGTGCCCACCATCACCGACAGCAGCACCAGCCAGCGATAGCGCTCGCCGTAGCGCTCACGCAGCAACGCCGCGGATGCGGAGCTGGGCGTTACCCCATCGGGGCTGCGGCTGCGCATGAAAGGGAAAGGGCGGGGCTTACGTGCGCTCAGACCAGAGTTTGCCGCCCGTAGCCCAGTTCTCGCGCTTCACGTCGGTGATCAGTATGTCCACCGACTCGGGCGAGCCGCCCAGCACCTCGACGGAGACACGGGTGATCTCTTCCACCAACTTTTTCTTCTGCTCGATGGTGCGGCCTTCCATCATTTCGACGTGATAGGTGGGCATGGTGTTCGTTCCTTTTTTCGACGAGAGTGAGAGATGTGGCGCGCGCCCGAAGGCTGCAAAAACCAGGCGGCCATCATATCGGCGAGGCCGGCGTGCTGATGTCAGCCGGCGCCTATCCCACGCCGCGCGCTGCCGGGGCGTCACCGGCCGCGCAGCCGGGGCACAGGCAGGCCTGGCCCTGCAGGTCCGCAGGCACGGCCGCCAGCGCGGCGGGTGCCACCAGGGTGCTCATGCACCAGCAGTCGGCGGCGGGCTGGCCGGCTTCGATCGCGCAGCGGTTGCTCTGGCCGCACAGCGGGCAGCGGGTGGGGTCCGGGGTCGGGGATGAGCGTGGGGCGCTGGGCATGGGCGAATCGTGGAGGTTTGGCGGCGGCAATACCGCCACTCCAGTGTAGGCCGTGCGAGACGCCAATTTTTAAGCCAAATTGGCCTCTAGCGCTTATCCATCAAGCGCTAGTAGCTATAAAAAATGTAGCGCATCAGGTGCGGCGCAGTTGCCCGCTGCACCTCACGCGCTGGCCGGGCAGTCCAGCGTCAGGCCATCAAACGGGGTGCGCCCGTCGCGGCATTGCCGATGTGGAACACCGCCACGGCTTGCACCAGCTGCGCGGCCTGCGCCTCCAGCGAGCCCGTCGCTGCGGCGGCCTCTTCCACCAGCGCGGCGTTCTGCTGCGTGACCTGGTCCATCTGCGATATGGCCTGGTTTACCTGTTCCAGCCCGGTGGTCTGCTCCTGGCTGGCGGCGCTGATCTCGCCCACGATGTCGGTCACGCGGCGCACGCCCGCCACCACGTCGCGGATCACCGAGCCGGCTTCGTCCACCAGCCGGTTGCCCGCGTCCACCTGCGTCACCGAATCGTCGATCAGCACCTTGATCTCCTTGGCCGCGTTGGCGCTGCGCTGTGCCAGCGTGCGCACTTCCGACGCAACCACGGCGAAGCCCCGGCCCTGTTCGCCCGCGCGGGCGGCTTCCACGGCGGCGTTCAGCGCCAGGATGTTGGTCTGAAAAGCGATGCCGTCGATCACGCCGATGATGTCCACGATCTTGCGCGAGGCCGCGTGGATGCCGCCCATGGTCGTCACCACATTGCCCACCACCTCGCCGCCGCGCACCGCCATGTCGGACGCAGAGCGCGCCAGCTGGTTGGCCTGGGCGGCGTTGTCGGCGTTCTGGCGCACGGTGGAGGTCATCTGCTCCATCGACGCGGCCGTCTGCTGCAGCGCGCTGGCCTGCTCTTCGGTGCGGCTCGACAGGTCCAGGTTGCCGCTGGCGATCTCGCTGGACGCCAGCGCGATGCCGTCCGCCCCATGGCGCACCTGGCCGACGGCGGTGCGCAACTGCGTGCCCATGGCGTCCAGTGCGCGCAGCAGCTGGCCCGTTTCGTCGCGCGCCGTGCTGTCGGCGCGGGCCGTCAGGTCGCCGCTGGCCACGGTTTCGGCCACCGCCACCGCGCGGTTCAGGGGGCGGGTGATGCTGCGGGTGATGAAGTAGGCCAGTGCAGCGGCGGCCAGCAAGGCCACCACGCCCAGCGCCAGCATCTGGGCGCGCCCGCGCTCGAATCCGGCGCGGATGCCCTGCGCCGTGGCGTTGATGCCGGCACGCTGCTGGTCGAGTAATGCCTGTAGGCTGTCCAGGTAGCGCACGCCGGCAGGACGGAAGTCACTGTTGAACAGGCGCTCGGCTTCGTCCGCCTGGCCTGCGGCCTTGGCCTGGCTGACCGCATCGCGCGCGGCGATGTATTGCTGCCGCGCTTGCGATAGCGTGGCGAACAGGGCTTTTTCTTCGGGTGTCTCCAGCAGGGCTTCGAGCTGTTTCTGCTGGTCCGTGGACATGCGCGAGGCCTCGGTGTTCTCGGGCGCGAAGAAGGTGGCCAGAGTCGGGTCGGCGCTTTTGACGACCGCCGTGGTGCGGCGCACGCTGGTGTGGATGGTGCGGTACCAGTCCGACACCAGCCGCTCCTTGGCCAGCGGGCGGGCCATCATCGCGTCGGTTTCGGCGGCCACGGTCTGCAGGCGCCAGATGCCGATCGCCAGGATGGCGGCCGTCAGCACGATGAGGGCGATGAAGGCTAGCGCAAGGCGGCGGCCGATGGAGATGTGGTCAAGTTGCATGGGGATGGGTGCTAGTGGTTAACCCTTATATCGACATGACCCGTGTCAAGTTGAGGCCCGATTTCTACTGGCATCCACCTCAGGTCGTGGTTTCACATGCAGCTTTTGGGCATAAAAAAAGCACCTGGCGCTTGCTGTGCAAGCGCCAGGTGCTCTCTTTTTGGTAGTTGCTGGTGGCGTTCTGCGATCAGGCCGTGCCCGCCTTCACCTTCAGCCGCCAGGCGTGCAGCAGCGGCTCGGTGTAGCCGCTGGGTTGTTCCTTGCCCTTGAAGACCAGGTCGCGGGCCGCGCGGTAGGCTGCCGATTCGGCAAAGCGGCCGGCCATCTTCTGGTAGAGCGGGTCGCCGGCGTTCTGCCCATCCACCACGGCGGCCATGCGCTCGAAGGTCTCGTTGACCTGGGCCTCGGTCACCACGCCGTGCAGCAGCCAGTTGGCCATGTGCTGGCTGCTGATGCGCAGCGTGGCGCGGTCTTCCATCAGGCCCACGTTGTGGATGTCGGGCACCTTGGAGCAGCCCACTCCCTGGTCGATCCAGCGCACCACGTAGCCCAGAATGCCCTGCGCGTTGTTGTCCAGCTCCTGCTGCTTCTCAGCGTCGCTCCACTGTGGATGGGTGGCGACGGGAATCGTCAGCAAGCCGGTCAGCAGGTTGTCGCGCTCCGCATCGGCGCTGGTCTTTTCCAGCTCCTTTTGCACCTCGGCCACGTTGACCTGGTGGTAGTGCAGCGCGTGCAGCGTGGCGCCCGTGGGGCTGGGCACCCAGGCGGTGTTGGCGCCGGCCTTGGGGTGGGCGATCTTCTGCTTGAGCATGTCGGCCATCAGGTCGGGCATGGCCCACATGCCCTTGCCGATCTGCGCGCGCCCGCGCAGCCCGCAGGTCAGGCCCACCAGCACGTTGTTCTTCTCGTACGACTGGATCCACTGGCTGGCCTTCATGTCGCCCTTGCGCACCATCGGGCCGGCCTGCATGGCGGTGTGCATCTCGTCGCCCGTGCGGTCCAGAAAGCCGGTGTTGATGAACGCCACGCGCGCCGATGCGGCGGCGATGCAGGCCTTCAGGTTCACGCTGGTGCGGCGCTCTTCGTCCATGATGCCCAGCTTGACGGTGTTCTCGGGCAGGCCCAGCAGGCGCTCCACGCGGGCGAAGAGCTCGCTGGCAAAGGCCACTTCGGCAGGGCCGTGCATCTTGGGCTTGACGATGTAGACGCTGCCCTTGCGGGAATTGCGGATGCCGTCTTTCCCCTTGCCTTGCAGGTCATGCAGTGCGACGGCAGTGGTCACCACGGCGTCCAGAATGCCTTCCGGGATTTCGCGCTCGGTGCCCTGCGCGTCGGCCCACAGCACGGCGGGGTTGGTCATCAGGTGGCCCACGTTGCGCAGGAACATGAGCGAGCGGCCATGCAGGCGCACCTCGCCACTGCCGCCGGGGGCCGTGTACACGCGGTCGGCATTGAGCCCGCGCGTGACGGTCTGGCCGCCCTTGGCGAACGATTCGGTCAGCGTGCCTTGCAGAATGCCCAGCCAGTTGGCGTAACCCGCCACCTTGTCTTCGGCATCGACGGCGGCCACGGAATCTTCCAGGTCGAGGATGGTGGAGAGGGCGGCTTCGAGCACCAGGTCGCTCACGCCGGCCGGGTCGGTCTTGCCGATGGGCGTGGAGCGGTCGATCTGGATGTCCAGATGCAGGCCGTTGTGGCGCAGTAGCACGGATGAAGGCGCCGCCGCATCGCCCTGGTAGCCCACGAACTGCGCCGCGTCCTGCAGGCCGGTGGTGTCGCCGTCCTGGCGTTCCACGACCAGTTGGCCGCCCTCCACGCGGTAGGCGGCTGCCTCCTTGTGCGAGCCGCTGGCCAGCGGTGCGGCCTGGTCCAGCACCTCGCGGGCGAAGGCGATCACCTTGGTGCCGCGCACCGGGTTGTAGCCCTTGCCCTTTTCGGCGCCGTCGTCTTCGGCAATGGCGTCGGTGCCGTACAGCGCGTCGTACAGGCTGCCCCAGCGCGCGTTGGCGGCATTCAGTGCGTAGCGCGCATTCAATATGGGCACCACCAGCTGCGGGCCGGCCTGGGTGGCCAGCTCGTCGTCCACGTTGGCCGTGGTGGCCTGCACGTCGGCCGGTTGGGGCACCAGGTAGCCGATCTTTTCCAGGAAGGCGCGGTAGGCCACCATGTTCTGGATGGGGCCGGGGTTGGCCTGATGCCAGGTGTCCAGCTCGGTCTGCAGGCGGTCGCGCTCGGCCAGCAGGGCGATGTTCTTGGGCGCCAGTTCACGCACCAGCTCGCCGAAGCCTTGCCAGAAGGCTGCGGCGTCCACGCCGGTGCCGGGCAGCACGCTCTCGTCGATGAAGCGGTGCAAAGAAGTGGCCACTTGGAGGCCGTGAGCGGTGGTGCGATCGGTCATGGAATGTCTCGGTGTGCGGTTGAACAAGTCAGGCAAAAAAGCCTGGGGCGCCCGGAGCCGGGGCCGTGAACCCACTGTATTGGAATTCTTTAAGCACATAAACGGCGCGGAAAGCGCAAAACCAGTGACTTTTGCGCACAAGTGGAAGGGGCCTTCAGGCGGTGCTTCAGGCCGCCCGGTGCGGGCAAGCGACATGGTCGGCCTGTGGATGCTATTGAATTAATAGCTGTTATCGCTTATGAATAAAGCGCTAGAGGCCAATTTCAGTCAAATTTCAACCTGTGTAATCCTGATGAAAACTGTGTCCAGTCGTGACATCAGTCCCCATAATCGCCGGCCATGGACAAGCTCAAGGCGTTCGAATCCTTTGTTTCCGTGGCCACGCGCGGCAGCCTCACGGCGGCCGCCCGGGCCGAGGGCGTGGCGCCCGCCATCATGGGCCGGCGGCTCGACGCGCTGGAGGAGCACCTGGGCGTCAAGCTGCTGGTGCGCACCACGCGCCGCATCAGCCTCACGCATGAAGGCAGCGCCTTCCTGGAAGACTGCCAGCGCCTGATGGCCGACGTGGCCAATGCCGAGGCGAGTGTTTCGGCCGGCGGCGTGAAGGCCACGGGCCACCTGCGCATCACCGCGCCGGCGGGGTTCGGCCGCCGCCACGTGGCATCGCTGGTGCCGCGCTTTCGCGACCTGCACCCGGAAGTCACCATCTCCCTGAATTTGAGCGACCGTGTGGTCGACCTGGCTGGCGAGGGCTTCGACTGCGCCGTGCGCGTGGGCGACCTGCCCGATTCGTCGCTGGTCAGCGTGCGCATTGCCGACAACCGGCGCCTGTGCGTCGCCACGCCCGCCTACCTGGCACGGCGCGGCGTGCCCGCGCATCCGTCGCAACTGGCGCAGCACGACTGCCTCACGCTGTCCAGCGACGCGTCGCAGACCCGTGGATGGGCTTTTCGCGTGCCGCGTGAAGAGGGCGGCGTGGCCGAGGTGATGCACTTCAAGCCCGGCGGCCCGCTCGACTGCTCCGACGGCCAGGTGCTGCACGACTGGTGCCTGGGCGGCTGGGGCATCGCCTGGCGCAGCACCTGGGAGGTCGAGGCCGAGATAGCGGCCGGCCACCTGGTGGCGGTGCTGGAGGATTTCGCCGCGCCGCCCAACGGCATCTACGTGGTCTTTCCGCACGCCAAGCACCTGCCGCTGCGCGTGCGGCTGTGGATCGACTACCTCAAGCACCAGTACGCGCAGCCCGATTTCTGGCGCCGCGCCCGCGCGTGAGCCAACCGGCGCAGCGCTGCCGATCCACCCCATCTTCCGCCTTCACAGGAATTGAGCGCCATGAGTCAGCACCTTTGCCACCGCATGTCCGTTGAAGCGTCTGCCGCCTGGCCTGCGCGCGCCGCATCGCTCGCCCTGGCCGCGTTGCTGGGCGCGTGTGCACAGCTGCCCGGCGGGCCGGCAGCACCTGCCGCTGCGCTGCCGGCCGCCCCGCTCGTTGCGGCCGCGCCGCCGGTCGCGCAAGTGCCCAAGCAGTCGCCGGACGGCGTGCCCGCAGGCATCGTCAGCGTGACCTATGCCGACCCGAAGCGCATGAGCGACGCCCGCCAGTCCCCGCGCGAAACCGACCGCGCCCGCCGTGCCTGGCTGGACGCCCTCAGCCTGCACCTGGCCGACCGCGCCGCGCCGCTGCTGGCGCCCGACCAGCGGCTGGACGTGTACCTCACCGATCTGCAGCGCGCCGGCGCCTTCGAGCCCGGCCGCGGCGCCGGCGCGGGCGACGTGCGCATCGTGCGCGATATCTACCCGCCGCGCATCGACCTGAACTTCACCCTGCGCACGGGCAGCGGCCGGGTGCTGCGCCAAGGCCAGCGCCAGTTGCGCGACGCGATGTTCATGTCGCGCAGCGCGCCGTCCGCCAGCGACCCGCTGCGCTTTGAAAAGGCGCTGGTCGACGACTGGCTGCACACTGAATTCGGCCGCCGCGCTGACTGAAACCTGCGTAAGTCACCGTAGGAGGACGCTGACGGCCGTGCAGGTGAGCGCCCCACGCCGTGCAGGGGCTCCGGCCGCCTAGAGTGACTCCTCGTGCCTGCGGCGCCTCGCGCGGCTGCGGGAAGGGTTCACTGAAGACCTATCAAAAGGGCAGTCATGGCAGGCATTGCGCGCATTACCGGCATCGGCGTCGGCATCATCGGAGCGCTGTTGGCGGCAGCGGGCATCTGGCTCGTTGCGCTGGGCGGCAGCTTCTATTACGTTATCGCAGGCATCGTGTTGGTGGGCTGCGGGGTGCTGCTGGCGCGCCGGCGGGCCGAGGCGCTGTGGCTATACGCCGTGCTGCTGGCCGCCTCGGTGGTCTGGGCGCTGTGGGAAGTGGGTCTGGACTGGTGGCCGCTGGCCGCGCGGCTGGACGTGCTGGCGGTCATCGGGCTCTGGCTGCTGACGCCCTGGGTGCGGCGCTCGTTATTGCCCGGTGGGACGCCGCCGCAACGTGTGGATGGCGGCGCGGACCGATCCGCTGCCACGCCCGCGACTGCGCTGGCCGTGGCCTTGGTGGCCACCGTGGCGGTTGCCGTGGGTTCGTGGTTCCGCCAGCCGCACGATATGGCGGGCGAGCTGCCGGCGGCTCCAGCAGCCGCGGCAGCCGCCCCGGCCGGCGCTGTCGATGTGCCCGATGGCGAATGGCACGCCTACGGCCGCACGGGTTATGGGCAGCGCTTTTCGCCGCTGGCGCAGATCACACCGGCCAACGCCACCCAATTGAAAATGGCCTGGGAATACCGCACGGGCGACTTGCGCGGCAAGGACGGCGACCCCGAAGAAACCACGTATGAAGTGACGCCGCTGAAGATCGACAACCGGTTGTTCCTCTGCACGCCGCACCAGTCGGTGATTGCGTTGGACGCGACCTCGGGCAAGGAGCTGTGGCGGTTCGACCCGAAGATCGAAAACAAGCTGGCCCTGCAGCATCTGACCTGCCGGGGGCTGTCATACCAGCCGCCGCGCGATACGGCGCCGCAGGCGTCTGCGCCGGCTGATGTGGCATCAAACCCGGCTGCGAATGGCCAGGTAGCCGCCGTCGCCGCGGGTGCCGAGCGCGCCGAGCCTGCGTCGCACGCCTCGCCCACCACCACGCAACCTGATGCACCGGCCACGCAGGCCGCCGACCAGCGCCAGCCACCCATCGCCGCCAAGAACGGTCCCACCGACGCGGCCTGCCGCGCCAAGCTTTTCATGCCCACGGCCGATGGCCGCGTGATCGCGCTCAATCCCGAAAGCGGCGCCGTCTGCACCAACTTCGGCGGCGGCACGGGGCAGATCGATCTCTGGCAGCGCATGCCCAACCTGCGGCCGGGCGCGTACTACTCCACCTCGCCGGTGGTGGTCACGCAGCGCCACATCATCGTGGGCGGCACCGTGCTGGACAACGCATCGGTCAAGGAGCAGTCGGGCGTTATCCGCGCGTTCGATATCGACACCGGCGCGCTGGTGTGGAACTGGGATTCGGGCAACCCCGAAGACACTGCCCCGCTGCCACCCGGCCGCACCTACACGCCCAATTCACCCAACAGCTGGTCGATCTCCAGCGTGGACGAAGCGCTGGGCCTGGTCTACGTGCCCATGGGCAACCAGCCGCCCGACCAGTGGGGCGGCAACCGTAGCCCGGCGGTGGAAAAGTATTCGTCTTCGGTGGTGGCGCTCGACGTGGCCACCGGCCGCGTGCGCTGGCACTTCCAGACGGTGCACCACGACCTGTGGGACTACGACGTGCCGGCCCAGCCCACGCTGATCGACCTTCAGATCGACGGCAAGACCGTGCCTGCGCTGGTGCAGCCCACCAAGCAGGGCGAGCTGTTTGTGTTGGACCGCCGCACTGGCACGCCCTTGCTGCCGGTGACTGAACACCCCGCACCGCAGGGCGCTGCAGCCGGCGACCGCACTGCGCCCACGCAACCCAAGTCGGCCCTGTCGTTCGACCCGCCCCCGCTGCGCGAGCGCGACATGTGGGGTGGCACGATGTTCGACCAACTGGCCTGCCGCATCGCCTTCCATCGCCTGCGCTATGAAGGCCGCTTCACGCCGCCGTCGGAGCAGGGCTCGATCGTCTATCCGGGCAACTTCGGCGTCTTTAACTGGGGCGGCATCGCGGTCGATCCGCAGCGCCAGGTGGCCTTCACCACCCCGACCTACCTGGCCTTCGTGTCCAAGCTGGTTCCGCGCAAGGACGACACCAGCCTGCTGGTGCAGGAAGGCGGCCCGCCCAAGGGCAGCCTGCCGGCGCTGAATGAGAACTTTGGGGCGCCGTTCGCCGCGTCCATGAAGCCTTTCATGTCGCCCGTGGGCCTTCCGTGCCAGGCGCCGCCCTGGGGCTATGTGGCGGGCGTCGACCTGCGCACCGGTGAAGTCGCGTGGAAGCACCGCAACGGCACCGTGCGCGACCTGTCTCCCGTGCCGCTGCCCTTCCGCATGGGCGTGCCCGGGATCGGCGGGCCGATGGTGACGGCCGGCGGCGTGGCGTTCTATTCCGGCGCGCTCGACGACTATGTGCGTGCCTACGACCTCACCAGCGGCAAGCAGCTGTGGGAAGACCGCCTGCCCGCAGGCGGCCAGGCCACGCCGATGAGCTACACCGGCGCCGACGGCCGGCAGTACGTGGTGGTGGTGGCCGGCGGCCACGGCTCCACGGGCACCAAGGCGGGCGATTCGGTACGGGCTTACGCCGTGCCGGGCCGCTGAGCAGGGCAAGTAAAAAAAGCCGGGCCAGCAATGCGGCTGCGGTCACAGCCGCCGCACGCAGGCATGGCCGCTTGGGGGTGGGGGAGGGATAGGATCAACGGCGATTCTTTTTCCTTTCCCAACCTGCCGCTTTTTCTTCACGACGAGTCCGCCATGACCACCGAAGCCCTGCTGGCCTATGCCCACCTGCTGGCCATCCTCACCATGGTCACTTTCCTGGCCAGCCAGGCGGCGCTGTGCCGCAGCGAATGGCTGAACGCAGCGGCGGTGGAGCGGCTGGCGCGCATCGACATGATCTATGGCATTGCGGCCGTGCTGGTGTTGGCTACCGGCCTGGCGCGCGCTGGGTGGGGCATGAAGGGCGGGGCGTGGTACTGGTCGCAGCCGCTGCTGCATGCCAAGGTGACGCTGTTCGTCGTCATCGGCCTGCTGTCCATCGTGCCTACGCTGCGCCTGCGCCGCTGGGTGAAGGCCGTGCGTGCGGGCGGCACGCTGCCTGCAGCGGCCGAGGTGCGGTCCACCCGCAGGCTGGTGATGATTGAAGCGCACCTGCTGGCGCTGATTCCGCTGCTGGCGGTGTTTCTGGCCCGGGGCGTGGGCACGCGCTAAGACCGCTCTGCCGATTCACAACAAAAGCAAACCCCGCGCGCCGGAGCAAAAGTAAACCCCGCGCGCCGGGGTGGGCGGGCGGGGTTTTGCGGGGCTTGAGGCGTCAGGCGGCGGGCTTGGTGCTCAGGCAGCTCTTCATGAAGGTCTTGCGCTCATCGCCCTTGAGCGCCTTGGTTTTCGCGTCGGCGTTGCAGGTGGTCATCTTGTCCTGCTGCTTGGCCTGCTTGTCGGCCGAGAGGCACTCTTTCATGAACGCCTTGCGCTCGTCGCCCTTGAGTGCCTTGGTCTTGGCGTCGGCATTGCAGGTGGCCATCTTGTTCTGCTGCGCGGTGGGCGCCTTGGCAGGGGCGGATGCGGCCGTTGCGGGCGCGTCCGCGGCATGGGCGGCGACGCCCAGTGTCAGGGCGAGGGTGGCGGCAGTCACCAGGGAAAGCAGATTCTTCATGTAATGCTCCTGCAGTTGAGGGGGTGAAAAGCCTCGCCCGTTGCCTTCGCAGCCTGGACGGGCGGGGCTCAGCCAGCATAACGCCGCCGTGCGCGGCGCGGATGACCTGTCCCCGTAGAATCCGCCCCCATGCTCTCCGTCAAACAGGAATTGCTCGCGGCTCTGGCCGACGAGCTGGAAAAATTGTCGCCCGGCGCTGCCGGGCGCGCTGCTTTTGAATCGCCCAAGGTGGCTGCACACGGCGATTTCGCCTGCACCGCCGCCATGCAGCTGGCCAAGGCCGCCAAGCAGAACCCCCGGCAACTGGCTGAGGCGCTCAAGGAATCCTTGATGGCCACGCCGGCCTTTAGCCGCTGGGTCGAGGCGCTGGAGATCGCCGGCCCGGGCTTCATCAACATTCGCCTCAAGCCCGCCGCCAAGCAGGAAGTGGTGCGCGAGGTGCTGGCTGCCGGCGAGGGCTTCGGTGTGCAACCCAGCAACGGCCAGCGCATGCTGGTCGAGTTCGTGTCCGCCAATCCCACCGGCCCGCTGCATGTGGGCCACGGCCGCCAGGCGGCGCTGGGCGATGCCATCTGCAACATCTTCGCTACGCAGGGCTGGAGCGTGCACCGCGAGTTCTATTACAACGACGCGGGCGTGCAGATCGACACCCTGACCAAGAGCACGCAATTGCGCGCGAAGGGCTTCAAGCCGGGCGACGACTGCTGGCCCGTCGACCCAGAGAACCCTGCAGCCAAGGCGTTCTACAACGGCGACTACATCCAGGACATCGCCAACGACTTTCTGGCGAAGAAAACGGTCAAGGCCGACGACCGGGAGTTCACCGCCAACGGCGATGTCGACGACTACGACAATGTGCGCCAGTTCGCCGTGGCCTACCTGCGCAACGAGCAGGACAAGGACCTGCAGGCGTTCAACCTGCATTTCGACGAGTACTACCTGGAATCGAGCCTCTACACCTCCGGCCGCGTCGAGGCCACGGTGGGCCGCCTGATCGCCAACGGCCATACCTACGAGCAGGACGGCGCGCTCTGGCTCAAGACCACCGACTACGGCGACGACAAAGACCGCGTGATGCGCAAGAAGGACGGCACGTTCACGTACTTCGTGCCTGACGTGGCCTATCACATCGCCAAGTGGGAACGCGGCTTCACCAAGGTCGTGAACATTCAGGGCACCGACCACCACGGCACCATCGCCCGCGTGCGCGCCGGCCTGCAGGCGGCCGACGCCGGCATTCCGCAGGGCTACCCCGACTACGTGCTGCACACCATGGTGCGCGTGGTCAAGGGCGGCGAAGAGGTCAAGATCAGCAAGCGCGCGGGCAGCTACGTCACGCTGCGCGATCTGATCGAGTGGACCAGCAAGGACGCAGTCCGCTTCTTCCTGCTGAGCCGCAAGCCCGACACCGAATACACCTTCGACGTCGACCTGGCCGTGGCGCAGAACAACGACAACCCGGTGTACTACGTGCAGTACGCCCACGCGCGCATCCAGTCGGTGCTGCGGGCCTGGCAAGAGGCCGAAGGGGCCGGCGGTGGCGACGTGGCATCGCTGCGCGGCGTCGACCTGTCGGCCCTGGAAGGCCCGCAGGCCCAGGCGCTGATGCTGCAGCTGGCCAAGTACCCCGAAATGCTCTCGGCCGCTGCCGAGGGCGAAGCGCCCCACGATGTGACCTTCTACCTGCGCGATCTGGCTGCCAGCTATCACAGCTACTACGACGCCGAGCGCATTCTGGTTCAGGATGAAGCCGTCAAGCGCGCCCGCCTGGCGCTGGTCGCGGCCACGGCGCAGGTATTGCACAATGGATTGAAGGTACTGGGCGTGAGCGCGCCCGCCAGAATGTGAATGAACGAATGGCTAGCCAAATGAAGAAACAGCAACGCGGGGGCACGGCCGTCGGTCTCATCGTCGGGATGATCATCGGGCTGGGTGCCGCGCTGGGCGTGGCCGTGTACGTCACCAAGGTGCCGGTGCCCTTCCTGAACAAGGGCAGCTCGCGCGGGTCTGACCAGGACGAAGCGCAGCGCAACAAGAACTGGGACCCGAATTCCCCGCTGTACGGCAAGAACCCTGCCCGTCCCGCAGCACCCGCAACCCCGGCCACGGCAGGCACCGACCCCGCCGCAGCCACGCCCGCCACCGGCACCGTGACGGCGCCGCCCGTGGGCGCAGCCCCCGTGGCACGCGGCGCGGCCAGCAAGCCCGCCAGCGGCGACCCGCTGGGCGACCTGGCCAAGGCCCGCTCGGCCGCCAGCCCCGCCGCGGTGGCTGCGCCGGCCGCTGGCGCTGCCGACCCCTTCGATTACTTTGTGCAGGCCGGAGCCTTCCGCACGCAGGGCGACGCTGACGCCCAGCGCGCCAAGATGGCCATGCTGGGCTGGGAGGCCCGCGTGAGCGAGCGCGAGCAGAACGGCCGCACCGTCTACCGCGTGCGCGTGGGTCCCTTTGCCAAGCGCGACGATGCCGAATCGCTGAAAGACAAGCTCGACGGCGCCGGTGTCGAATCCGCGCTGGTGCGCGTTCAGCGCTGACGGCCGTCGCCCCGACGAAACTTTGCGGCCTCTGGCTGCTCACAACCTTCTGACCGACCAAGGAGTGAATTTTTCATGAAACGCCGCGAGTTTTCCCTGTCCGCCGCCACGGCTTTGGCCGCCTCTGCCGCCGCCCTGCCCGTGGCCACGCCCGCGTTCGCGCAGGCCCGTCAGTTCAAGGAAGGCAAGGACTACGCCAAGCTCGCCAAGCCCGCCCCGGTCGATGCACCCGCCGGCAAAGTCGAGGTGATCGAATTCTTCTGGTACAGCTGCCCGCATTGCCACGCCTTCGAGCCCGCGCTGGAAGTGTGGATGAAGGCAGCGCCCAAAGACCTGCAGATCCGCCGCGTGCCCGTGGCCTTCAACGCCAGCTTCGTGCCGCAGCAAAAGCTGTACTTCGCGCTGGAAGGCATGGGCAAGCTGCCTGATCTGCACGCCAAGGTATTCCGCGCCGTCCACGTCGAGCGCCTGCCCCTCAACAAGGATGAGCTGATCTTCGAATGGATCGGCAAACAGGGCGTGGACGTGGCCAAGTTCAAGGAGTCGTACAACTCCTTCAGCGTCTCCAACCAGGTGCGCAAGTCGGCGCAACTGCAGGAAGCGTACGGCGTGGAAGGCGTGCCCTCGATGGGTGTGGCCGGCCGCTACTACACCGACGGCACGATGGCCGGCAACATGCAGAGCGTGTTGCAGGTGGTGGATTATTTGGTGGGCGTGGCCCGCAAGGGCTGATCGGCTCTGCCTCGGGTTTGGGCGGATACCCGCCCCAGGCCCATCGCTTCCAGCGCGCCCGAGGGCGCGCTTTTTCATGGGCGCATCATCGGTGCATGTTGAGCTATTGTTTTAATAGCTGTCAGCGCTTGACACATAAGCGCTAGGGGGCTATTTGACTGTTATTCTCGGCGTTGCGTCCCCCGCGCTGTTCTCCCCTGCGCCTTACCGCCTCGTCTGGGCGCGTGCATGATGCGGGTTGGCCTTCGCGCCTTTCTTGCCGTCTGCCAGCGCCGCTAAGGCCCGCTGGTGGCCGGTACAATGTCTGCAAGATTCGTGCCCTATGAGAAACAGACTCCTCCCGCTGCTCCTGCTCTCTGCGCTGGCTTGTGCCTCGTGGGGCGCCCGTGCCGAAAAGGCCGACCGTAACAAGCCCATGAACATCGAGGCCGACGCACTGCGCCACGATGAACTTCAGCAGACCAGCGTCTTCACCGGCCGTGTCGTGCTGACCAAGGGCACCATGGTGCTGCGCGGCGCGCGGCTCGACGTGCGCCAAGACCCCGACGGCTTTCAGCACGGCGTGGTGACGGCCGAGCCCGGCAAGCGCGCCTTCTTCCGCCAAAAGCGCGACACCCTGCCCGGTGCGCCCGACGAATTCGTCGAAGGCGAAGGCGAGATCATCGAATACGACGGCCGTGCCGAGACCGTGAAGCTCACCCGCCGCGCAGAGCTGCGCCGCTACCGCGAAGCCACGCCGACCGACGAGATGTCCGGCGCCGTGATCTTCTACAACAGCGTGAGCGACGTGCTCACCGTGGACGGCCAGCGCACGGCACCCAATGGCACGCCGTCCGGCACACCCGGCGGCCGCGTGCGCGCGGTGCTGGCTCCCAAGGAGCCCGCCGCTGGCGCCGCCCGGCCCGCCGCACCCGCTGCCACGCCGGCGCCCACCCTGCGGCCCAGCACCGACCTGAGCAACGGCGGCGCGAGCAAGTGAGCGAGTCCCTCTCCCCCACCGCCTCCGCCGCTGCTACTCCCGATGCGGCCCTCGTGCCCGGCGGCAGCCGCCTGGAGGCCATGCACCTGCAAAAGTCCTACGGCAGCCGCAAGGTCGTCAAGGACGTGTCGCTCACCGTGCAAAAGGGCGAAGTCGTCGGACTGCTGGGCCCCAACGGCGCCGGCAAGACCACGTCGTTCTACATGATCGTCGGGCTGGTGCGCAGCGACGGCGGCGACATCCGCATCGACGGCCAGTCGGTCGCCAACATGCCCATTCACCGCCGCTCGCGGCTGGGCCTGTCGTATCTGCCGCAGGAGGCGTCCATCTTCCGCAAGCTGAACGTGGAAGAGAACGTGCGCGCCGTGCTGGAGCTGCAAACCGGCGAAGACGGCAAGCCGCTGCCGCGCGCCGAAGTCGAAGAGCGCCTGACCGCGCTGCTGCAGGAACTGCGCGTGGAGCACCTGCGCGCATCGCCCGCGCTGGCGCTCTCCGGTGGCGAGCGCCGCCGGGTGGAAATCGCCCGCGCCCTGGCCACGCAGCCGCGCTTCATCCTGCTCGATGAACCCTTCGCCGGCATCGACCCCATCGCCGTCATCGAGATCCAGCGGATCATCGGCTTCCTCAAAGAGCGCGGCATCGGCGTGCTCATCACCGACCACAACGTGCGCGAGACGCTGGGCATCTGCGACCACGCCTTCATCATCAGCGACGGCAACGTGCTGGCGCAGGGCACGCCTTCCGACATCGTGGACAACGCCGAGGTGCGCCGCGTGTACCTGGGCGAGCACTTTCGGATGTGATGAAGCCCGGCCTTTCACTGCGCGTCTCGCAACACCTCGCGCTCACGCCCCAACTGCAGCAATCGATCCGGCTGCTGCAGCTGTCCACGCTGGAGCTGTCGCAGGAAGTCGAGCAGATGCTCGACGAGAACCCGTTTCTCGACCGCACGCTCGAAGACGCGCCGCGCGAGGAATTCGGCCTTCAGCAGGCCGACACCCCCGTGGCGGACGATGACCGCCAGTCCGACGATGCTCTCTATAACGTAGCACCCAGCGCAGCATCCACCAGCGCTGAAGGCCCAAACGACGCTGAAACGCCGGCCAGCACCGAGGCCACCGCCGCCGAAGCGCCCGACTGGGAAGGCGACGGCACCGTGGACTTTTCGCCTGACGACAGCGAGTGGGGCGGCGACGCGCCCGCCCGCAATCGGTCGGGCGACAGCGATGGCGATGCCGACGCGACCGAGCTGGCGCGCAGCAACCTGTCGCTCACCGACTTTCTGCACCGGCAGGCGCTTTCGCTGCGGCTGTCGGAGGTGGACACCGCCGCGCTGCGCTTTCTCATCGAATCGCTGAATGACGACGGCTACCTGGAAGACTCGCTCGAATCGCTGGCCGTGAGCCTGGCCGGCCCGGAAGACACCGAGCAGATCGAAGAACTGGTGCACCGTTTCACCGTGGCCATGCGCCTGTTGCAAAGCCTGGAGCCCACGGGCGTGGGCGCGCGGGGCCTGGCCGAATGCCTGACGCTGCAGCTGCGTGCGCTGGCCGCCGACAAAGAGGGCGATGCCGAGGTACTGCAGACCGCGCTGCGCATCTGCAAGCAGCCGCTGGAGATGCTGGCCAAGCGCGACGTGCGGCGGCTGACCCAGAGCTGCGGTGGCGGCAACGAGGAGCGCACCCGCCTGGCGATGGCGCTCATCGCGCGGCTCGAGCCCCGCCCCGGCCGGCGCTTTGCCGACGTGGAGCGCAACATCATCGTGCCCGACGTCATCGTCAAGAAGACCGGGCGCGGCTCGCAGCAGAACTTCAACGTGCAGCTCAACCCCGACGTGATGCCGCGCCTGCGCGTGCACGACGTCTATGCCGGCGCGCTGCGTGGCAACCGGGGCGGCGAAGGCCACCAGGCGCTGCAGCAGCGGCTGCAGGAAGCACGCTGGTTCATCAAGAACATCCAGCAGCGCTTCGACACCATCCTGCGCGTGTCGCGCGCCATCGTGGACCGGCAGCGCAACTTCTTCGTGCACGGAGAGCTCGCCATGCGCCCGCTGGTGCTGCGCGACATCGCCGACGAGTTGGGCCTGCACGAATCCACCATCAGCCGCGTGACGACGGCGAAATACATGTCCACGCCGCAAGGCACCTACGAGCTGAAGTATTTCTTCGGCTCTGGGCTGGGCACCGAGACGGGCGGCAACGCGTCCAGCACGGCGGTGCGCGCGCTCATCAAGCAGTTCGTGTCGGCCGAGAACCTGGCCAAGCCCCTGTCGGACAGCCAGATCGCCGCCATGCTGAAAGAGCAGGGCATCGAATGCGCGCGCCGTACGGTGGCCAAGTACCGCGAGGCGCTCAAGATCGCGCCGGCCAATCTGCGCAAGGCGCTTTGACGCGGCCGCTGCGGGTCGTCAGCCCAGCAGCTGCGGGTTCATGCGCCAGAGCGTGAAGTTCAGCGCCCCGGCGAACGTGATCCACGCCAGGTAAGGCACCAGCAGCGCGCCCGCCAGCGGCCGCAGCCGCCAGAACGCCACCAGCGTGGCGGCCACGGTGATCCACAGGGCGGCGATGTCCGCCAGCGCCCAGGCACCCAGGTGCCACTGAAAGAACAGCCAGCTCCACAGCGCGTTCAGCACCAGCTGCACGCAAAACAGCACCAGCGCCCGCTGCCGCAGCGCGCCGGCCGGCTGGCGCCAGACCAGCCATGCGGCCACGCCCATCATCGCGAAGAGCGCCGTCCACACCGGGCCGAACACCGAAGGCGGCGGCGCCCAGCCGGGCTGCGCCAACTGGCCGTAGAACTGCGGCGCCTGTACCGACGCGACGCTGCCGATAGCGGCGGTGAGAAACGCCAGTGCCAGCCAGCCGGCCAGGGCCAGCCAGGTGCGCGCAGGGGAGCGGTGCAGCGGCCCGCCAGGTGCCGCAGAGGTGTAGTGCGATGTCATCGCCCGATCATCGCCGACGCATGGCCACCCCCCGGAGGCCAGGCGCGGCCGCATTTGTCAGACGGCGCGCCGTGTCGGTCGTACACGGCTTGCCTGAATGAGGCGATGCTATTATTTTAATAGCTATTAACGCTTACGGAATAAGCGCTAGAGGCCAAAAAGACCTCAAACTTCAACAGGGCGCCAAGCTCAAAGGCCGGGCAATGCACGCTGCCCGCCAGGTGAGCCCAAGGCATGCGTCGTAGCACCCAGGCCCGCTGCGTGCCCCGCTGCTTCCAGCTTGAAGCCCGCCACCACGTCGGCCAGCTGCGCCGCCTGCTGCTGCAGCGATTGCGCGGCGGCGGTGGCTTCTTCGACCAGTGCCGCGTTCTGCTGCGTGGCCTGGTCCATCTGGCTCACCGCGCTGCCGATCTCGGCGATGCCGGTGCTCTGCTCCTGGCTGGCGTTGCTGATCTCGGCCACGATGGCCGTCACGCGGCGCACGCTGTCCACCACCTTGTCCATGGTGGCGCCGGCGTCCTGCACCAGCTTGCTGCCGGCGTCGACCTGCGCTACTGAATCGTCGATTAGCGTCTTGATCTCCTTGGCGGCGGTGGCACTGCGCTGGGCCAGCGTGCGCACTTCGGATGCGACCACGGCGAAGCCCCGGCCCTGTTCGCCCGCACGGGCGGCTTCGACGGCGGCGTTCAGCGCCAGGATGTTGGTCTGAAAGGCAATGCCGTCGATCACGCCGATGATGTCCACGATCTTGCGGGCCGATGCATCGATGCCGCCCATGGTCTTGACCACCTGGCCCACGACGGTGCCGCCGTGCGTCGCGATGTCCGATGCGCCCGTCGCCAGCTGGTTGGCCTGGCGCGCGTTCTCGGCGTTCTGCTGCACGGTGGCGGTGAGCTGCTCCATGGCGGCGGCGGTTTCTTCCAGCGAGCTGGCCTGCTGCTCGGTGCGGGCCGACAGGTCCTGGTTGCCGCTGGCGATTTCGGAGGTGGACAGGCGCACCGATTCGGACGACGCCCGGATGCGCACCAGCACGGCGGCGATCTTGTCGACGAAGCTGTTGAAGGCGTGGGCGATGTGCGTCAGCTCGTCGTTGCCATGCGTTTGCAGCCGGCGCGTCAGGTCGCCGTCGCCGGAGGCGATGTCCTGCAGCGCGTCGCGCACCAGGGCCAGGCGGCGCAAGGCGCGCGCGATGACGGCACTGAGCACCAGGATGGCCAGCGCCAGCGAGATGACCACCGTGGTCGCCGACACCTTCAGCAGCGTGTCGATGGACGCCAGCGCCTGGCCGCGGTGCACGGCAATCACCAACTGCCAGTCGGTGCCGGGCACGGGTTGCCCATACAGCAAGTAGTCGGTGCCGTTGATGTCGGTGCGCATGCCGGCGGCGGCCTTTTCCAGCTCACGCAGGGTGGCGGGCTGCAGATTGGGCGACAGGGCGGACACGGGCTTGAGCGTCAGCGACGTGTCGGGATGGGTGACGATCGCACCGGCCTGGTTGGCCAGGAAGGCGAAGCTGTCCGGCGTGGGCTTGATGGCACCCACGTTGCGCACCACAGTGGTCAGCAGCACGTCGGTGCCCACCACCGCGGTGGGGTTGCCTGCGGGCCCGACCGGTTCTGCAAACGTCACGCCCACCTCGGGCGGGGATGTGAACAGGTAGGGCGCGGTCACGATGGGCTTGCCCTCTTGAACGGCTTGCCTGTACCAAGGGCGCGACGTGACGTCGTAGCTCGCCGGCATCGGGTTCAGGAACAGGGTGCGCTTGTCCGGAAAGCCGACATAGGCATCCGAGAACCCGCCGCCGTCGCGCAGCGCCTGCAGCACGCCCCGTGGCTCCGGCTGGTCGATGGCCAGGATCAGCGTGTGGGTCAGCAGGCGCTTCGATTCCACCCAGTCCGCCAGCGTGCGTGCCTGGGATGCCACCAGCTGGCGGCTCTGGGCATCCACGGTGGACTGAACGTGGTGCTGCACCGTGATGAAGTTGGCTACAGCCAGGGCGAGCATGGCCGCGGTGAGAATGGCGACGCTGAGCGCGATGAGGCGGGCTCGGAGGCTGAGTTGCATGGGGATCCTGAGGGGTTCGGTGATGCGCTGTGGCATTCGGTCAACGGCAGCGCGGGTCGTCCGGCGATAGCCGTAGCCTCTTTATCGGATCGGCAACGCGTATCCTTGAGGCCACTTTTATGAATCAACTCCAACTCTTTCTGCCCTGCGCCGCCGGCGTCGAGGGTTATCTGGCCGACGAAGTCCACGGCATCACCGGCCTGACGGGCGACGATCTGCTCGTCGGCCGGGGCGGCGCGCTGGTGCGTGCCTCCTGGCGCGACGCCCTGCGCCTGAACCTGCACAGCCGCCTGGCCCAGCGCGTGCTGGTGCAGCTGGCACACCGGCCCTACCGCAACGAAAACGACCTGTACGGTCTGGCCAGCGAGGTGGCCTGGGAGATCTGGTTCACCACGCGCCAGAGCTTCAAGATCGACGTCACCGCCCAGCACAGCCCGCTGACCAGCCTGAACTTTGCTGCGCTGAAGGTGAAAGACGCGGTGGCCGACCGCTTTCGCGCCAAGGGCGGCGCCCGGCCGGACGTGAACACGCAGTGGCCCGACGTGCGCATCCACCTGCACCTGACCACGGACGAGGCCACGATCTACATCGACACCTCGGGCGAAGCGCTGTTCAAGCGTGGCTGGCGCGAGGACAAGGGCGACGCGCCGCTCAAGGAAACCCTGGCCGCCGCCATGATCGCCGCCAGCGGCTGGGACCCGCTGGGCGACGCGCCCGTGCCGCTCTACGACCCCTGCTGCGGCAGCGGCACCATCGCCATCGAGGCGGCGCAGATGGCCTGCAACATTCCGGCCGGCATGCTGCGGCGCTTTGCCTTCGAGAAACTGCTGCCGTTCCAGGCGCATGTGTGGTCTGCTATCAAAAATGAAGCAGAAGGCGCAATCAGGACAAGCGCTACACCCATATTTGGCAGTGATGTATCGCACCGCATGGTCGATTTTGCCCAGCGCAATGCCGAGCGCGCGGGCGTGGCACAGGCCGTGCAGCTGCGCGGTGGCGACGCGCTGCAGCGCATGCCGCCCACCGACCAGCCCGGCGTGATGCTGCTGAACCCGCCCTACGGCGAGCGCATTGCCGCTGCCGGCACGGCCGGGCGCAACGCGGCAGAGCGCATGGAGCACCTGGACCGCGCCGGCCGCGAAACCGCGCAAACCGAAGACGGCGGTGAATTTTTCAGCCAGCTGGCATCGCACTGGAAGAAGAACTACAGCGGCTGGACGGCCTGGATGCTGACGCCCGACCTGAAGCTGCCCAGCCAGATGCGCCTGAAGGAATCTCGCCGCGTGCCGATGTGGAACGGCCCCATCGAATGCCGCCTGTTCCGCTTCGACATGGTCAAGGGCACCGCGCGCGACCGTGCTCCGAAGGTAGCGCCACCCGCCAGCGCGGCCGATGCCGGTTGAACTGAGCCTGCCCGCCGTTGCGGGCGCCGACGAGCCCGTGCGCCCGGTGGTGGTGGACACCAACGTGGCGCTCGATCTGATGATCTTTTCCGACCCGCGCACCGCGCCGCTGCGCCAGCTGCTGGCCCAGGGGCGCCTCGCCTGGATCGCCACGCAGGTCATGCGCGACGAGCTGGAGCGCGTGCTGGCTTATGTGCACATCGTGGAGCGCATGAACCACTACCGGGTGGACGCCGCCCAGGTGCTGGCCGCCTTCGATGCGCAGGTGCGGCTGGTGGGCGTCGCGCCCAAGGTGGCCTATGTCTGCAAGGACGCGGACGACCAGAAGTTCATCGACCTGGCGGTGGAACACCGCGCCATCCTGCTCAGCAAGGACAAGGCCGTGCTCTGCATGCGCAAGCGCCTGCTGACGCTGGATGCGCATGTGGCGACGGCCCTGGTGCTGGAGGCTGCAGCCACCCCCGAGGCCGCAGAAGCTTAGCAAGCGACTGAGGACGCTGCTGCCGTTGCGGTAAACGCCTGCTGCAGCACGCCCCGCACCCGTGTCGCCACGGGGTGGCGGCTCTCGCGCCGCCAGGCCAGGTGCAGCTCGGCATGCAGGCCGTTCGGGTCCAGCAGCGGGCGATAGGCCACGTGCGCAAAGCCCAGCCGCCTGGACGACTGCGGCACCAGCGCCGCGCCCCAGCCCGCATCCACCAGCGACAGAATCGAATGCGTATGGCTCACCGTCAAAACCGTGTCGGGGGCCACGCCCTCGGCGCGCAGCCGGCCGGCGATCAGCTCGTAGATGTAGCGCGTCTCCGACGGGCAATATTCGATGAAGCGCTGGCCCTGCAGCGCAATCAGCGGCGCGGCATCTTCGCCGGCCAGCGGGTGGCTGCTGGGCACAGCCAACAAGAGCGGTTCCTGCAGCAGCAGCGACGAATCCGCAAAACTGCGCGGCGCGAAGGGGCGCACGATGCCTAAGTCGATGCGGTCGCCGGCCAGCGCGTCGAGCTGGTCGAAGGTCTGCATCTCCCGCAGCACCACATGCACGTCCGGCAGGTGGTCGCGAATGGTAGCCAGCACCTGCGGCAGCACGGCCAGGCCCGCAGCGGCGATGTAGCCCAGCGTGACGCTGCCGGCATCGGCTTGCATGGCGCGGCGTGCGGCCAGTGTGGCGGCCTGGCTGCGGCGCAGGATGTCTTCGGCCTCGCGCAAGAAGATGGTGCCAGCCGGCGTGAGCCGCACCGCACCGCCCGCGCGTTCCAGCAGCTGCACGCCCACTTCATGCTCCAGCAGCTGGATCTGCCGCGTCAGCGGCGGCTGGGTCATGTGCAGCAGGGCGGCGGCGCGGCCGAAGTGAAGCTCTGTGGCCACGGCCACGAAACAGCGCAGTTGGGAGAGTTGGAACACGGAAAAGAGGGCCCCATTCAATTCTTGGATGGCGCCATCGCCTGTTTGGATTGGACGGCGCCTGTCTCGATTTCTAGAGTAGCAGCTTCACTCCACTGTCCCTCATTTCCCACCATGGCATCATTTCCACAACCGGCGATGCGCGAAGCGCTCAACGGCATTTCCGGCATTCTCGTCACGCCCTTCGACGCGCAGGACCAACTGGTGGCCGCGCCGCTGCAGCCCGTGGTGGACCGCGCCGTGGCGGCCGGTGTGCACGTGCTGGTGGCCAACGGCAACACCAGCGAGTTCTATGGCCTGCAGGCCAGCGAGGCCGAGCGCGGCGTGCAGATCGCCGCGCAGGCCGTCGCTGGCCGCGTGCCGCTGGTGGCTGGCGTGGGCCGCAGCGTGCACGAGGCCTGTGCGCTGGCGCGCATCTCGCGCGCTGCCGGCGCCGACGCGCTGATGGTGCACCAGCCGCCAGACCCATTCGTGGCGCCGCGCGGCGTGGAAGAGTACGTGCGCCGCATTGCCGACGCGGCGGGCGACCTGCCGCTGGTGCTGTACTTGCGCAACGAAAACATCGGCCTGCCTGCCATTGAGGCGCTGTGCCGCATTCCGCAGGTGATGGGCATCAAGTGGGCGTCGCCCACGCCGCTGGTGCTGGCCGCTGCCATGCGCCGCGTGGCCGACCGCGACCTGGCCTGGGTGGGCGGGCTGGCCGAGGTATGGGCCGCGCCCTTTTATGCGGTGGGTGCCCGGGGCTTCACGTCAGGCCTGATCAACGTGCTGCCGGAGCGCTCGATGGCCATCTACAACGCGCTGGAGGCGGCCGACTACCCGCTGGCCGCACGCCTGGTGGACGAGATGCTGCCTTTCGAAGAGCTGCGCGCGCAGGAGAACAACGGCGCCAACGTCACCGTGGTCAAGACCGCGCTGCAGCTGATGGGCAACGACTGTGGCGCCACGCGGCCGCCATCGGCCTGGCCGCTGACCGATAAAGCGCAAAACGAACTGAGCGCCCTGCTGCAGGGCTGGAACCTGCTGCGCTGACCGGCTTCTTCCCTCACCCCTCACAACAACCATTTAGGAGACACAAGACCATGATTTCACGCCGTTCACTGCTCGCCCTGGCCGCCGCTGCCGCAGCCGCCGCGTCGCCTGCCCTGGCGCAGACCTATCCCGCCAAGCCCATCACGATCATCATCGGCTCCACGCCCGGCAGCGCCACCGATGGGCTGGCGCGCGCCATCGGGGCGGAGGTCACCAAGGCCACCGGCCAGGCCGTGGTGGTGGAAAGCCGTGCGGGCGCCTTCGGCGGTATCGCAGCGCAGTACGTTGCCAAGGCCAACCCCGACGGCTACACGCTGTTCATGACGACCAACACGACGCAGTCCGCCAACCCGCACCTGCTGCAGAAGATCGGCTACGACCCGATCAAGGACTTCGAGCCCGTCGCCCTGCTGGCCAAGGGCTACATGGCGCTGGTGGTGCATCCGCAGGTCAAGGCGCAGAACGTGGCCGAGTTGGTGGCGCTGGCCAAGGCATCGCCCGGCAAGCTGAACTACGGCTCGGGCAGTTCGTCGGCGCGCGTGGCGATGGAGCTGTTCCAGCAGTCGACCGGCACCCAGTTCAACTACGTGCCCTACAAGGCCAACCCGCCTGCGGTGCTGGATCTGGTGGGTGGGCAGATCGATCTGATGATCGTGGACCTGACCACCAGCCTGCCGCAGGTCAAGGCCGGCAAGCTGCGCGCTCTGGGCATGAGCAGCCCTGCGCGCTCGCCCCTGGTGCCAGAGGTACCCGCCATCAGCGAGGCCCTGCCGGGCTACCAGTTCGGGTATTGGAACGCGCTGTACGCCCCGGCCGGCACGCCGGCTGCGGTGGTGCAGCGGCTGAGCGATCTGATGCGCGCCGCCGTCGCGACGCCCACGGTGGCGCAGGTGATCGAGAAGACTGGGCAGGAAGCCGCTTTCATGCTGCCCAAGGAACTGGCTACCTTCCAGTCGTCCGAGCTGCAGCGCTGGGGCAAGATCATTCGCGACGCCGGCATCCAGCCCGAGTGAGCGCTGCCCCAGGGAGGCCTATTCGCTATCGAACTTGAATCCTTCGGCCGGGTGCAACGACCAGTTGCCGTCGCCCGTCAGCTGCAGCACATGCGTGTGGTGCGCCAGCACCGCCGGGCGGTGGGCGATGCTGATGAGCGACGCGCCGCTGCCGCGCAGGCGTGCGTAGAGCAGGGTTTCATTGGCGCTGTCCAGTGCACTGGTGGCTTCGTCCAGGATCACTACGCGCGGCTGGCGCACCAGCACGCGGGCGAACGCCAGGCGTTGCTGCTCGCCCATGGACAACTGCTTTTCCCAATCGCGCCGCGACTCCAGCCCGCCCACGCGCTCGGCCAGATCGGGCAGTTGCACGTCGCGCAGCAGTTGCAGCAATTCGGCGTCGGTCAGCGTGGTTTCGCGGGCTGGGTAGATCATCTGGCTGCGCAGCGTGCCCGGCTGCATGTAGGGGCGCTGGGGCAGGAAGAACACTTCTTCGAGCGGCGGGTGATGCACCACGCCTTCGCCGGTGCGCCACAGACCGGCAATGGCGCGCAGCAGCGAGCTCTTGCCGCAACCGCTGGCACCGGTGATCAGCAGGGCGTCGCCGGACTGCAGCTCGAGCGTGAGGTTGCGCACCAGCAGGCGGGCGAAGCCGGGGGTGTAGAGCGTCATGCCCTCGATGGCAAAGCGCTCACCAGCGCGGGCCTGGATCTCGCCGCTGTGCAAAGGCGCGGGCGGCGGTGACAGCGAGGCGATGGGCGCCGCGGCAGGAGGAACTGCTGCGGTGACTTCGCCATCTGCGTCATCGGGCATCTCGGTGCTGGCGTTCCCGGTGCTACCAGTGTTGCCAGTGGTGCCAGCGTGCTTGCGTGCCAACCTTTGTTCTCGGCGTTCCTGCCGGTGGGCACGGCGGGCGGCGGTCACGGCTTCAGGCTCTTGCGGCTCGCGGCGCTCCGGTGCGCCCATCAGCGCCTGCCGCAGCGTGTCCAACCGGCCAATGCCCGCGACGAAGCGGCTCAGGCTCTCGAAGTTGTCCACGATCAGCGAGACCGACGCCAGCACCGCCGCGAAGGCGCCTGCTGCCTGGATGGCGCGGCCGACTTCCATGTCGCCCGACAGCACCGCGTCCGCCAGGATGATGCTGGGAATCACCACGGTCAGCTGGCTGAAGGCGCGCTGGAACAGGTTGAGCGAGCGTTGCCGCTTGATGAGCCTTGCGTAGTTGTTGAACACTGCCTGAAAGCTGTGGTCGAGCTGGGCGCGCTCCTGCGCCTCGCCGCGGTAGAAAGCGATGGATTCAGCGTTTTCGCGCAGGCGCATCAGGCCAAAGCGGAAGTCGGCCTCGCGCCGCAACTGCCAGAAGTTGAGCCGGATCAGCGGCGCGCCGAACACATAGAGCGCCACTACCGTGCCGACGATCGCGTACACAGCCAGAAACGCCACCAGCACGTGGGAGATGGACCAGAGCACGGCGCTGAAGGCCACCAGCTGCATGCCTGCGCCGATGAAGATCAGCAGGAAGTGCGTGGAGCGCCCGGTGAAGCTGTTGATGTCTTCGCTGATGCGCTGGTCGGGGTTGTCGATGGTGCCCTGTGCGTTCAGGTCGTAGTAGCGGCGCCCGTTCAGGTAGCCGTCCAGAAATCGGTGGGTGAGCCAGCGCCGCCAATGGTTGGCGAAGGCGTCGCGCATGTAGTAGTAGAAAGCGTACACCGGCACCGCAAAGGCCAGCACGATCAGGCAGGTCTGCACCGCGTCCCAGAACCGGTCGCGGTCCTGCGCGGCGAGGGCCGAGGTCATCTCGCCGCTGCGGTCGATGAGCAGCACCGCCAGGTGCGTCTCCAGCAGCATCAACAGCACCAACAGGCCCATCAGCGACCAGGCCGCGAATTTCTTGTCGCCCTGCCAGTATGGCTTGGCGACATTCATGAACTGGCGCCAGGCCGCCATGGACATGGAAGGAGCATGCCGCGAGGAATCGGTGGGGCCGGCGGGGTTGTCGGCGGCCAGGGGCAGGGGTGCCGCGGCGGAGGCAGAGGGAGGCATGCGAAGCTATCGAAACAAAGCGGAAGCGCTGAGGGCGACGTTATTCGGCCGGACAGCGTGCCTCTGTCGGACGCCACCCACGCGGCGCTACGGAAACGCACGCGACCTGTGGATGCGTGTCGCGGGGCGCCCCGGAGGCTCGGCGGTGGGTTCCAATCGCGCCCATGATTTCTGGTAAGACCACTCTCATCGCCCACATCGACTATCCCACTGCGGCCTTCAAGGCGCCGCTGATCTACAACCCCTGGTTCGAACGGCAAGGCATCGACGCGGCGGTGATCCCGATGGGCGTCAGGCCCGAAGACTATGCCGTGTCGTTTCGGCAGATCTTTCGCTTCACCAATGTGCGGGGCGCGCTGATCACCATGCCGCACAAGGTGACCACGATGGCGCTGGTAGACGAGGCCACACCCATCGCGCGCATTGCTGGGGCCTGCAATGCGGTGCTGCTGCGCCCGGACGGCACCTTGCTGGGCGACCAGTTCGATGGCGCGGGCTTCGTGCGGGGGGCGCAGCGCAAGGGGTGCTCGTTCGCCGGCGCGCGGGTGGTGGTGGCCGGTTGCGGCGGCGTAGGCTCGGCGATCGCCGCGTCGGCTGCGGCAGCCGGGGCGGCCGAACTGATGCTTTTCGATGTGGACGGAGCCAGCGCGCAGCGGCTCGCCGAGCGGCTGCGCGAACACTACCCTCGGCTGTACGTGAAAACCGGATCGCGCGACCCTGCGGGTTTCGGGATCGTCGTGAACGCCACGCCACTGGGCATGCAGCCTAGCGATCCGCTGCCGTTCGATGTGGACCGCATTGACACGGACGCGCTGGTGGGCGAAGTGGTGATGGCCACCGAACAAACGCCCCTGTTGCAGGCCGCCCTCGCGCGCGGCTGCCGCGTGCAGCCCGGCACCGACATGCTGTTCGAGATGGCTCCCGCGTACCTGGAGTTCTTCGGGTTCGGCACCGCCACGCCCGAAGCGTTGCGTGCGGTCGCGCAGTTGGTATGACCGGCGCCGGGCAGGTAGCCGACCTTTCGCCGGCCTCGCCTGCCGCGGGTGAATAATCACGCCCGCACAACACAAAGACGTCGAACCACCAGCGACGCAGCAGGGCAAGGGGAACCCCATCCGTCAGCGCATGCGCTGGGGGTCGGCACGTGCGCTCCTTGGCCGCCGCGCCATCCTTCGGAGACCCACACATGTCCCAATCGCTGCCTCGCGGGGCTCGCCCCCGCCCGCAATCCCGAAAGGCCGCAGCCAGCGGCTGGATCGGCTCGGCGCTGGAGTACTACGACTTCTTCATCTACGCCACTGCCGCGGCGTTGATCTTTCCGCAGATCTTCTTCCCGAAGGGCGACCCGGCGATCGCGATCATCGCGTCGCTGGCGACCTACGGCGTGGGCTACGTGGCGCGGCCCATCGGTGCTTTCGTGCTGGGCCACATCGGCGACACGCACGGCCGCAAGCAGGTGCTGGTGTGGTGCATGTTCCTGATGGGTTTTTCGACCATCGCCGTCGGCCTGCTGCCCACCTATGACCAGATCGGCCTGTGGGCGCCCGCGCTGCTGGTGTTGATGCGCCTGATTCAGGGCTTTGCGGTGGCCGGCGAGATCTCGGGCGCCAGCTCGATGATCCTGGAGCACGCGCCTTTCGGACGCCGGGGCTTCTTTGCCAGCTTCACGCTGCAAGGCGTGCAGGCCGGGCAGATCATGGCTGCCGCCGTGTTCCTGCCGCTGGCGCACTACATGCCCACCGAGCAGTTCAACAGCTGGGGCTGGCGCATTCCGTTCCTGCTGAGCTTCATTGTGATCATCGCCGGCTGGATCATCCGCCGCGAAGTGGACGAAACGCCGGCCTTCACTGACAAGACGGAGCAGAAGCAGCGTGCGCGTTCGCCCGTCGTCGATGCGTTCAAGTACAACCTGCCCGACATGCTGCGCGTGGTGTGCATGGCGCTGATGAACGTCATCCCCGTCGTCGCCACCATCTTCGGCGCCGCCTATGCGGTGCAGCCGGCCTACGGCATCGGCTTTGCCAAGGACATCTACCTGTGGATCCCCGTGCTGGGCAACATCCTGGCCGTGCTGGTGATTCCCTTCGTGGGCAACCTGTCCGACAAGATCGGCCGCCGCCCGCCCATCATCATCGGCGCGCTGCTGTCTGGCCTGTTGGCCTTCGGCTACCTCTACGCCATCAGCATCAAGAACGTGCCGCTCGCCATCTGCATGTCGCTGCTGATGTGGGGCCTGGTCTACCAGGGCTACAACGCGGTGTTCCCGTCGTTCTACCCAGAGCTGTTCCCCACCCGCACCCGGGTGTCGGCCATGGCCATCTCGCAGAACATCGGCACGGCCATCACCGCCATGCTGCCCGCGCTGTTCACGGCCGTCGCGCCTCCCGGCTCCACCAACATCTGGTTCACGGTGGGCGCCATCGCGTTCGGTATCACCATCATCTCGGCGGTGGCGGCGTTCAGCGCTCGAGAGACCTTCCGTGTGCCAATGCGTGACCTGGGCGACGCCAATGCCGTGCCCGTGCCCCGGCAGGAATACGACCGCCTGCGTGCCGAAGCGGTTGCCCAGGCCGGCGCTGGCACGAAAAACCCGTAGGGCGCGGCACGGGTAAAGTGCGCGGGGCTGGCGCGGCCTCGAAAAGGTGACGCGCCTGGTTTTCTTTGACCCTCCCCAGCACTCTCTTTCCCAGCCATGTCCAACCTCATCGTGCACGGCGGCACGCCGCTTCGCGGGCGTATCAGCCCCTCCGCCAACAAGAACGCCGTGCTGCCGGTGCTGTGCGCCACGCTGCTGACCCGCGCACCGCTGCGCCTGCTGGGCGTGCCCGACATCACCGATGTGCGCAAGATCCTCGACATCTTCCGCACCCTGGGCAGCTACGTGCAATGGGACCATGCCAGCGGCACGCTGGAGCTGCACCACGAGGCCACTACCTTCGACGCCGCAGCGCATCGGCTGCCCGAGGAAATGCGCTCCTCGATCATGCTGGTGCCGCCGCTGCTGGCGCGCTTTGGCGTGGCGCGGCTGGAAGACAACGTGAAGGGCTGCACCCTGGGCGTGCGCGAGATCGACCCGCATGTGGAGGTGTTCCGCAGCTTTGGTGCCAGCGTGGAGCGGGCCGAGGGCTCGCTGCTGGTGCGTGGCCCCGGCGGCGCGCCCGGTGCGCTTGCGGCCACCGACCACTGGCTTGACTACGCGTCGGTCACCACCACCGAAAACTTCGTTTTGTGCGCAGCCGGTGCGCAGGGTGTTTCCACCCTCACCAATGCCGCGTGCGAGCCGCACGTGCAGGAGTTCTGCCGCTTCATGGCCCTGCTGGGCGTGCGCATCGACGGCATCGGCACTTCGCGCGTCACGGTGCATGGCGGCAGCACGCTGGGCGGTGGCGAGTTCCGCTTCGATGAAGACTTCCACGAGATCACCACCTTCCTGGCGCTGGGCGCCATCACCGGCGGCGAGGTGGTGGTGAAGAACAGCGCCCCGGAAAACTTTCCGCTCATCGACCGCACCTTCGCCAAGTTCGGCGTGCGCATCGTGCATGAGGACGGCTGGTCGCGTGCGCTGCCCGGCGGGCCGCTGAAGGTGCAGACGCCGTTTACCAGCAACGTGCTGACCAAAGTGGAGGCGGCGCCCTGGCCGTACTTTCCGGTCGACCTGCTGCCCATCTTCATCGCGCTGGGCGTGCGGGCCGATGGCAACGCCATGTTCTGGAACAAGGTGTACGACGGCGCACTGGGCTGGACGGGCGAGCTGTCGAAGTTCGGCGCGCACGTGTTCTCGTCCGACCCGCACCGCATCGTCACCTTCGGCGGCGGGCCGCTCACGCCGGCGGTGGTGGAGAGCCCCTACATCATCCGCGTGGCCATCGCGCTCTTCATGGTCGCGGCCAGCATTCCAGGCCGCTCGGAGATCCGGCACGCTGCGCCGATCCGCCGTGCCCACCCGCGCTTCGTCGAGAACCTGCGCAGCCTGGGCGTGCAGGTAGAGTGGACCAGCGAAGACTGAAGTTCAGTTCGTGACGGCGTCTCAGCTGCCGCGCGGCGGCGCCACCATCAGGTCGTAGGCCGCGCGCAGCCGCTGCGCATCGCGTCCCCAGCGGCGGTCTTGCGGCAGATGGCGCAACCAGCCCAGGCGGCGCACCGTCATCTCCAGTTCCGCGCGCCATTCGGCGCTGTGGCCGGGCTGCTGCAACCAGTCGGCCCACAGGGCGCGCGCTTCGTCCAGGGCGCCGCATTCGCTGAGATAGATGGCGGTGGAGTGCGCATAGCAGAGCGCATCGCGCACCTGGCACGTCGCCAGCGGCAACGCTGCGGCCGGGTCGTCCTCGAAGTCCACGTACGCCACCACGCCCTCGGAATCGCGCACCAGGTTGCGCGCAAAAGCCTGGCTCAGGCAGGTGCCTTGCGTATGCACGCGGGCGATGGCGTCCAGCCCCAGGCGCCACAGGGCCAGCACTGGCGCAGCGCCCTGCGGCACGGCGCGGTGGATCTCGTTGCCCAGCGAGGGCATGTCCTGCCCCGGCCGGCCCAGGTGGCGCATCAGAAAGCCTTCGCCGCGCGCTGCCAGTACCTCGGGCGCTCGCAGTCCGCGCGACTGAAAGTCGTGCAGGCGCCGCACTTCGGTGGCCACGGCCTCGCGGCCCCCACGGTTGGGCACCGGGCGCAGCGCCGGCAGCCGCAGCAGCCCGGCCAGCAGGCCCAGCAGGCGATAGCGCCAGGGGCCGATGCCGGGGCCGGCCCGCTTGATCCACACCTGTTCGCCATCGATCTGATAGCTGGCGATAGGCGGCTCCTGCAGCGGCAGCTGCTGGTCCAGAAAGGCGGCGTAATCAGGCGTGGCGGGTGGCGTCTGTGGCATGGCGGGGCGAAGGGAGGGGCGAGCGGCTTTCATGCGGGCCGGATAAACTGGCCGCCTTTTCCGGCAAGGTGAATGAACGCGCCCACGGCGTTTCGCCCTTTTTGCCCATAGCGGGCGGCCACGCCTGCCCGCGCATCATAAAAGCCATCTACCCACCCCCTACCCGCACACAAGCCATGTCCACTACCGCCGACACGCCCTCGCAAGAACCGTCCGCCGCCCTGGGTGCAGACCAGCTCGACGAACTCGACACCCTGCTGGACGACCTGCGCACGCGCGCCGAGGAGATTCCACAGTGGGAGTTCTGCGACGGCTTTCTGACCGCGCTGGCCTGCACCCGCCGCGAGGTGCCCACCGCCGAGTGGCTGGCCATGCTGCTGGGTGACGGCGCCGAGCTGGAAGAGGGCGAAGACGGCGCGCTGCCTGTACTGCCGGCTTTTGCCGACGCCGCGCAGCAGGCCCGCTTTCTGGAGCTGTGGACGCTGCGCTGGAACGAGGTGGTGGCGCAGCTCGACGCCGACGTGCAGTCGCTGGACGAAGACGACGCCTTCCAGCCCGAAGCCATGGACATGCGCGGCGCCATCGCCAGCCTGCCCGAAGAAGAGCGTGCCGATATGGAAGGCCAGGAGATCCCGTCCTTCGGCCAGGTGTGGGCGCTGGGCTTCATGTTCGCCGTCGAAAATTGGCCCGAGGAATGGGCCGCCCCGCGCGACCGCGAAGCCACCGACTGGCTGAACGAGGCGCTGGAAGCCGTCGTCGCCCTGACCGAGGACGACACCGGCAAGCCCGAGGTCTGCATGTATTCTGAAGACGGCCCACCCAGCACCAGCCAGGCCCGCGTGGAGGCCTTTGGCGAAGCCATCTGGGCGGTGTACGACCTGCGCCGGCTGTGGAAGAGCATCGGCCCGCGCGTGGAAGCCGTGCGCCGCGCGGATACGCCCGGCCGCAATGACCCGTGCAACTGCGGCAGCGGCAAGAAGTACAAGAAGTGCCACGGCGCGGGTTGATTGCGCCGCAGCCGCCAGGCACTTTCGCCCGTTCTTCTTGAACTCCTTTTCACGCGCGCTTCGGCGCGCGTTGCCGTTCCATGAACCCTGCTTTCCTGTCCCGCCTCCGCGCTGAATGGGCGCCCAGCATTCCGCGCGAGTTGCTCGCCGGTGCCGTCGCCACCTTCGCGCTGATTCCCGAAGTCATCGCGTTCTCCTTCGTCGCCGGCGTCGACCCATCCGTGGGTCTGTTCGCCTCGTTCGTCATCAGCATCGTCATCGCCTTCGCGGGCGGCCGGCCGGCCATGGTGTCGGCGGCTGCTGGCTCGGTGGCGCTCGTCGCCGCACCGCTGGTGGCGTCGCACGGCGTGGGCTATCTGCTGGCGGCGGGGCTGCTGGCGGGTGCCGTGCAGGTGGTTTTCGGGCTGCTGAAGCTGGGCGTGCTGATGCGCTTCGTGTCGAGTTCGGTGCGCACCGGCTTCGTGAATGCGCTGGCCATCCTGATCTTCTCGGCGCAGCTGCCGCACCTGCATGGCGCTGGGCCTGCTACCTGGGCCACGCTGGCACTGGGGCTGGCCATCATCTACGGCTTGCCGTGGCTGGGCCAGCGGCTGGGGGTGCGGGCGCTCACCGCCATTCCGTCGCCGCTGATCTGCGTGGTGGCGCTCACGCTGCTGGCCTCCTCGCTGGGCCTGCATCTGCCCACGGTGGCCGACCTGGGCCGGCTGCCCGAGAGCCTGCCGTTCTTCGGCCTGCCGGCCGTGCCCGCATCGCTGGAGACGCTGCGCATCATCTTGCTGCCCGCGCTGGCGATTGCCATGGTCGGCCTGCTGGAGTCGGTGCTCACGGCCGCCGTGGTGGACGAGATGACCGACACGCCCAGCGACAAGAACCGCGAATGCGCGGGCCTGGGGCTGGCGAACATCGCGGCCAGCTGCTTTGGCGGCATCGCGGGCTGCGGAATGATCGGCCAGGCGGTGAGCAACGTGAAGTACGGCGGGCGCGGGCGCCTCTCCACGCTGTTCGCCGGCGTGTTCCTGCTGGTTCTGATGGTGGTGCTCAAGGACTGGGTGTCGCGTGTGCCGGTGATTGCGCTGGTGGCCATCATGGTGATGGTGTCGGCGTCCACCTTCGACTGGAAGTCGCTGGGCCTGCTGGTGCGGCACCCCCGGCTGTCCAGCGTGGTGATGCTGGCGACGGTGGTGGTCACCATCGCCACGCACAACCTGGCGGCTGGGGTGGCCGTGGGGGTGTTGTTGAGCGGGGTGTTCTTCGCGGTCAAGGTGTCGCGGATGCTCGACGTTACGCTTCAGGACGGCGCGGGGCCGGGGGTGATGACCTGGCTTGTGACGGGGCAGGTGTTCTTTGCTTCGGCGGATGCGTTCGTGGAGGCGTTCGATGTGCTGTCTGCCCGGGGGCGGCCGGTGCGGATCGATGTGTCAGGGGCGCATTTTTGGGATGTGACGGCGGTGGGGGCGCTGGAGAAGGTGGTGCAGCGGTTTCGCAGTCATGGTTGTGGGGTGGAGGTTGTGGGGTTGCAGGGGGCTAGTGCGGTTTTGATTGATCGGGTGGG
This sequence comes from Acidovorax sp. WCS2018Noco2-16, assembly GCF_031843945.1. Classification (NCBI taxonomy): domain Bacteria; kingdom Pseudomonadati; phylum Pseudomonadota; class Betaproteobacteria; order Burkholderiales; family Comamonadaceae; genus Acidovorax; species Acidovorax sp. WCS2018Noco2-16. Next base: position 802,993 of record NZ_JAVTJJ010000002.1, on the reverse strand, counting down.
TGGGGTGGGGTGATGGGTTGGATTTAAGGGTTTTTGGGGCCTGGCGCTTGTCTGGTAAGCGGTGGTAGCTATCTTTTTTGATGGTTGATGGTTGATGGTTGCTGGTTGGTTGTTTTCCGGGGCCGGGTCTCGCCCCGGCGGGCGAGGTACTTGTTCTTTGCTTCGCCAAAGAAAAGTACCCAAAAGAAAGGCGACCCGACTGTCTGCGACCCCTTTCGCCTGCGGCGAGCGGGGCAACCTGTGCCGGGCAGGGCGCGGGGTGCGCCGCGGAACTCACTGCGCTGCTTTGCAGCTACGTTCAAACAGCCGCGGCGAGTCAGAATTGAAGCGGGTGTGTCCTTCGGCACACCCGCCACCCCACGCCCTGCCCGATACAGGCCCATCCACACGGGATTTGGGCAGCCCGATCCGGGCCATCGCTGCGCTCGGCCTGGGGCCTGGGGCGCGGCGCGCAGCGCTCGCGCAAGGGCCGAGCGCAGCGATGGCCCGTGTGGGCTGTTGGCTGTTCAACTCCCTTCTGTATGCGCCGAGGAGCGCAGCGGGCGGGGTGGCCTGTGTGCCGCAGGACACACAGGCTTCGTTATCTAGCTTGCCGCAGCTGTTTGAACGAAGCGCTGCAAGCGCGCAGTGAGTTCTGCGGCACACCCCGCCCGCGAGCACCGCAGGTTGCCCCGTAGCGCAGCGAAGGGGACGCAGACAGCAGGGTCGCCCTTTCTTTGCTTACTTTCTTTCGGCGAAGCGAAAGAAAGTGAGTGCGCCGCCGGGCGCATCACCCGGCCCCGGGAAGCAATCCCACAATAACTACCAAAAAGATAGCTACCAGCGCTTTCTGCATAAGCGCCAGAGGCCAAAAAGACCCCAATCTTCCTTTCGCTTTGATGAGGCAACAGAAAGCAAGCGTTCAGCCGGCCGCATCACCCCGCCCCAGGAAGCAACCAACTAGCAAGATACAAGAAAAATAGCCCTCTAACGCTTGATAGATAAGCGCAAGCAGCTATCAAAAAAGCAGCAAACCTAGCGAAAGAAGAACCCCAAAACAACCCCCGCAAACAAACTAAACCCCACCCAATGATTCGCCCGAAAGGCCGCAAAACACCCCTCCCGCGTCCTCCCTCGAATCAACCTCCAATGCCACCCCACCTGCACCAGCACGACACCCAGCGCCAGGTACCACGCCACCCCCAAAGACAGCGGCGCCAAAGCCACCCCCCACACCACCACCAGCAACCCATAAAAAGACATCACCGCCGGCACATCCCATCGCCCCAGCGTGATGGCCGACGTCTTCATACCGATCTTCAGATCGTCATCCCGGTCCACCATGGCGTATTCCGTGTCGTACGCCAGCACCCAGAACAAGTTGCCCAGCACCAGCCACAGCGCCAGCCAGGGCACGTCTCGCCCTAGGGCGGTAAAGGCCATCGGAATGCCCATGCTGAACGCCACGCCCAGCACCGCCTGCGGCATGGAGACGAACCGCTTCGCGAACGGGTAGGCCAGCGTCACGGCCAGGGCCGGTACCGACCAGGCGATGGTGGCGGCGTTGGTCGTCAGCACCAGCGCGAAGGCGGCCAGCGCCAGTACGGCGCCCACGGCCAGCGCCTCGCGCACCGACACCGCGCCGCTGGTGACGGGCCGCTGCGCGGTGCGTTTGACATGCCGGTCGAAGTCGCGGTCGGCCACGTCGTTCACGCAGCAGCCGGCGCTGCGCATGAGCACGGTGCCCAGCGTGAACACGGCCAGCAGGTGCCAGCCGGGAAAGCCCTCCGCCGCAATCCACAGCGCGGCCAGCGTGGGCCACAGCAGCAGCAGCCAGCCGGCGGGGCGGTGCCAGCGGATCAGGTCGAGGTACAGCGACAGGCGCGAGCGGGACGGGGGCAGAGCGGATGACTGCATGGATCGGAGCCGAAGAGAGGGGTAAAGAGAAAGAAAACGAAGCAAGCGAGCCAGGGGACAAACGACAACGCCCGCAAGTGCGGGCGTCGGTAGGTGCGCGGCGCGGCAGAGCGCCGCCGAGCTTACTCTTCGAGCAGCGAGCGCAGCATCCAGGCGGTCTGCTCGTGCACCGCCAGGCGCTGGGTCAGCAGGTCGGCCGTGGGCTCGTCGCTGGCCTTGTCGGCTACGGGGAAGAGCTCACGCGCGGTGCGGGCGACGGCTTCGTGGCCCTCGACCAAAATGCGCACCATCTCCAGCGCCGAAGGCGGCTCGGCAGGCACGTCGGGCAGCGAGGTCAGCTTGCCGAACTGGGCGTAGGAGCCCGGTGCTGGGTGGCCCAGCGAGCGGATGCGTTCGGCCACCGGGTCCACGGCGTTCCAGAGTTCGGTGTACTGCCCCATGAACATGGTGTGCAGCGTGTTGAACATGGGACCGGTCACGTTCCAGTGAAAGTTGTGCGTGGTCAGGTACAGCGTGTAGGTGTCGGCCAGCAGGCGCGACAGGCCCTGGGCGATGGCCGCGCGGTCCTTGTCGTTGATGCCGATGTTGATGCGCGGCGCGCCGGTCTTGCTGAGAGCGGGCTTGGTGGCGGGGGCTTTGGCCATGGTGGAATCTCCTGAGTGGAAAAGAAATGGGCAGATGCGCCTTGCACGCACGCGGCAGTCGGCAAGGCACGACGCCGATGACTTTAGCGCAAGGTGTGCCGCATGGCGGGTAGGCGGGGGCCGGCTTTTGCCGTGCCCGTCAACGCGTCTTACGACAGCCGCGTCACGCCCGGCAGCTCGCACGCATATACGGCGTTTCGCAACGCGGCAATGGCCTCGTAGCGCGTGAAGCTGCGGCGCCAGGCCAGCACCACGCGGCGCATGGGCGGGGCGCTGCCGTCGTCTTCCACGATGGGCAGGTAGCGGATGTGCGTGTCGTCGCTCTTGCGGCGGCGCGTGCCGGTCAGCAGGGCATCGCGCGGCACCGACAGGCGCGGCACCAGCGTCACGCCCATGCCGGCCGACACCATGTGCTTGATGGTCTCCAGCGACGAGCCCTCGAACGTGCGGCGAATGCCCTCGGCGTTGCTGGCGTATCGGGCGAACTCGGGGCAGACCTCCAGCACGTGGTCGCGAAAGCAATGGCCAGAGCCCAGCAGCAGCATGGTCTCGCTCTTGAGCTGCGAGGCAGACACGCTTTTCTGCGCGGCCAGCGCGTGGCTGCTGGGTACGGCGGCCAGAAAAGGCTCGTCATACAGCGGCGCCATGGCCAGCCCGGTGTCGGGAAAGGGCTCGGCCAGGATGGCGCAGTCGATCTCGCCGGTGCGCAGCATCTCCAGCAGCTTGACGGTGAAGTTTTCCTGCAGCATCAGCGGCATTTGCGGCGTGCGCGCGATGGCATGGCGCACCAGCTCGGGCAGCAGGTAGGGGCCGATGGTGTAGATCACGCCCAGGGTCAGCACGCCGGCCAGCGGGTCCTTGCCGCGCTTGGCGATTTCCTTGATGGCGGCAGCCTGTTCCAGCACGCTCTGCGCCTGGCGCACGATGTCTTCGCCCAGCGCCGTGACGGACACGTCGCCCGCGCTGCGCTCGAACAGCTTGACCTCCAGTTCGTCCTCCAGCTTCTTGACGGCGACCGACAGCGTGGGTTGCGAGACATAACAGGCATCTGCGGCGCGGCCGAAGTGTTTCTCACGGGCGACGGCGACGATGTACTTGAGTTCGGTGAGAGTCATGGGTGCTCTTGGGGCAGAGAAAGCGGCGCAATGGCGCCGCGTCATGCCGCGGTGTCTGCGCGCGACGGGCGCATGGTCAGCCAGCTGCACATGACAGGGGGCTGCCCATCTAAAACAAAGCAACAAGGTTAACCGCTTTCGTTGCCGACGCAATGAGTTGTCTGATGATTGCCAGCGTTCGTAGTGACTGCTTACGCCTTCAGAAAATCCGACTTGCCGCCCAGCCAGCGCTGCACGTGGCGCTCGGCCAGCGCGGGGTGGCGGTCCAGCATCAGGGGCGCCTGTTCGCGCGCCCAGTCCAGCAGCAGCGTGTCGGTAGCCAGGTCGGCAAAGCGCAGCAGCGCGTCGCCCGACTGGCGTGCGCCCAGAAATTCACCCGGCCCGCGAATGTCCAGGTCGCGCCGCGCGATCTCGAAGCCGTCGTTGGTCTCCGCCATGGCCTTGAGCCGGTCGCGTGCCGTCTCGCCCAGCCGGCCGCTGTCGTTGGTCGAATACAGCAGCACGCAGGCCGATGCCGCCGCGCCGCGGCCCACGCGCCCGCGCAGCTGGTGCAACTGGCTGAGGCCAAAGCGCTCGGCATGTTCGATGACCATCAGCGAGGCATTGGGCACGTCCACGCCCACTTCAATGACCGTGGTGCTGACCAGCACGCCCAGCTGTCCGCTCTTGAAAAGATCCATTACCGCCTTCTTCTCGGCGCCCGGCATGCGCGAATGCAGCAGGCCGACCTGGATGCCGGGCAAGGCCTCGCTCAGGTCGGCGTGCGTGGCGGTGGCGTTGGACAGGTCCAGCGCCTCGCTCTCTTCGATCAGCGGGCACACCCAGTACACCTGCCGGCCCGACGCCACCTGAGCGCCGATGCGCTCGATCACCTCGTCCTTGCGGCTGTCGGCAATCAGCTTGGTGACGATGGGCGTGCGCCCGGGCGGCAGCTCGTCGATGGTGGACACGTCCAGGTCGGCGTAGTAGCTCATGGCCAGCGTGCGCGGGATGGGCGTGGCGCTCATCATCAGCAGATGCGGCTCCATGCCGTGGTGCTCCAGCTTTTTCCGCAGTGCCAGCCGCTGCGCCACGCCGAAGCGGTGCTGCTCGTCGATCACGGCCAGCGCCAGGTTCTTGAATCGCACCTGTTCCTGAATGACGGCGTGCGTGCCCACCACCAGCGCGGCCTCGCCGCTTTCGGCCAGCGCCAGCATGGCGGCGCGGTCCTTCTTTTTCTGCCCGCCCGCCAGCCAGGCAATGCGGCGGCCGCTGGCGGCCAGCAGCGGCTCCAGCCAGCCGACGAGTTTGGCGAAGTGCTGCTCGGCCAGGATCTCGGTGGGCGCCATCAGCGCGCACTGCCAGCCGGCGTCCATGCACACGGCGGCGGCCAGGGCGGCCACCACGGTCTTGCCCGAGCCCACGTCGCCCTGCAGCAGCCGGTGCATGGGCACGGGCCGGGCGATGTCCTGGGCGATTTCTTCCCCGACGCGGCGCTGCGCGGCGGTCAAGCCGAACGGCAGCACCGCCAGCAATTGCTCATGCAGGGCGAGCGCCCCCGCGGCGGCGCGGGGCGGGCACAGCACTGGCGCCCGCAGCCGAGCCCGTTCGCGCTTGGACTGCAACTGCGACAGCTGCTGCGCCAGCAGCTCCTCGGCCTTGAGCCGCTGCCACGCGGGGTGGCTGTGGTCCTGCAGCGTCGCCAGGGCCACGTCAGGCGTAGGGTGGTGCAAAAATAATAGCGCCTTGCGCAGGCCCCATAAGCGTTGCAGGCCATTTTGATCATAAAAATGGTGAACGGGTGGCTCAGCGCCCTGCGGCAGCGTGTCCGACAGGTCCACCCGCAGCAGCGCGCCCGCCACCGCGCGGCGCAGGTAGGCCTGAGGCAACTGCGCCACCGTGGGGTAGACGGGGGTCAGCGCGGCAGGCAGTTCGCCGCCGGCGAGGCGAAAAGCCGGGTGCAGCATCTGCCGGCCCCAGAAGCCGCCCTTGATCTCGCCGCGCACCCGCAGGCGGGCGCCCACGGCCATGGTCTTCTGGTGCGAGGGATAGAAGCTGAAGAACCGCAGCTCGCAGGTGCCGGTCTCGTCTTCCACCGTCACCAGAAGCTGGCGGCGCGGGCGCAGCTGCACTTCGCTGGAGGTGACGGTGGCCTCGATCTGCACCGTTTCGCCGTCGCGGGCGTTGCGGATGGGCGTGATGCGGGTTTCGTCCTCGTAGCGCAGCGGCAGGTGCAGTGCCAGGTCGATGTCGCGCACCAGCCCGAGCTTGTGCAGCGCCTTCTGCGCCGGGCTGGGCTGGGCGCGGGCGGCGGGCGCGCCCAATGCAGGGGCAACAGGCCGCGCCGCGGTAGGCGAAGAGCTAGAGGCGCGTGGCATGGGTGCCAACAGGTGGAAAGTACGGATCCGGCATGAACGGAAAAGGCTACCATGCGCGCAACCCCATCCACCCTCTCTCTTTGCCGGACGCCCGAGGCTCCCGCCGCCATGCTCAAGCGAATCAGCGTCCAACATTTGTCACTGGGCATGTACCTGCACCAGTTCTGCGGCTCTTGGATGGACCACCCATTCTGGCGAACGGGCTTTGTGCTGACCGATCCGAAAGATCTTGCCCGCATCCACGAGACCGAGATCCTGGAAGTGTGGATCGACACCGACCGCGGGCTGGACGTGGCCACGGGCGTGGCCGGCACGAGCCGCGCCGAAGCCGATGCCCAGATCGATACCGATTTCGCCGATCTGTCCGACCTGTCGGAGCCAGCTCCTCCTGAAATGCGCGCACCGCCTGCCCGTCCACGTCGGCGCGAGCCCGCATCGATGGAAAGCGAGCTGCGCGCCGCAGCCGCCATCTGCACGCAGGCCCGCGACGCCATGTGCAGCATGTTCGCCGAAGCCCGCATGGGGCGCGCGGTGGACGCCATTGGTGTGCAGAGCCTGGTGGAGGAGATCTCCGACTCCGTCACCCGTCACCCCAGCGCCCTCATCAGCCTGGCGCGCCTGAAGACGGCCGACGACTACACCTACATGCACTCGGTGGCCGTGTGCGCCCTGATGGTGGCGCTGGCCAAGCAGATCAAGCTGGAAGAAGCGGCAATCCGCGAGGCGGGCCTGGCTGGCCTGCTGCATGACATCGGCAAGGCCGCAGTGCCGCTGGCCGTGTTGAACAAGCCCGGCAAACTGACCGACGAGGAATTCACCGTGGTGCGTGGCCACCCGTCCCATGGCTACGACATGCTGCGCGAAGCGGGCGGTGTCTCCGAGGTGGTGCTCGATGCCTGCCTGCACCACCACGAGAAGATGGACGGCACGGGCTACCCGCACCGCCAGCAGGGCGAGGGCATCAGCGTCATGGCCCGCATGGCCGCCATCTGCGACGTATACGACGCCGTCACCTCCGACCGGCCCTACAAGCGCGGCTGGGATCCGGCCGAGTCGCTGCGCCGCATGGCCGAATGGAGCGGCAACCATTTCGACAAGCGCCTGTTCCAGGCCTTCGTAAAAAGCATCGGCATCTATCCCGTGGGCTCGCTGGTGCGGTTGACGTCGGGGCGCATCGGCGTGGTGGTGGAGCAAGCGCCGCAGGCCCTGACCACCCCGATCGTCAAGGTGTTCTTTTCCACCAAGTCCGACCTGCGCATTCCGCCCGAGCGGGTGAATCTGGACGCGCCGGGCTGCGCTGAGAAAATCGTGGCGCGGGAAGATCCCGAGCGCTGGAATTTCGTCGATCTCAACCAGCTTTGGACGGGCTCGGTCGTCAACTGAGTCACGTAGCGCCGGCCTGCGCGCTATCCTCGCCCTTTGCCTTCTTCTTCTTCTTTCCCCACTCCTTGGCACGGGCCTGTCAGGCCCTCAAGCGACATGCAGACGCCTTCCTCTTTCTCTTCTTCTCCGAGCGCCCCGGCGCACATGTTCACCCTCAGCGACTTCGATTTCTCGCTGCCGCCCGAGCTCATCGCGCAGCACCCCGCGCCCGAGCGCAGCGCCTCGCGCCTGCTCGACGGGCGTGCGATGCAGCCGGCCGACCGCATCTTTCGCGAACTGCCCGGCCTGCTGCGTGCGGGCGACCTGCTGGTGTTCAACGACACCCGCGTCGTCAAGGCCCGGCTCTTCGGCGAGAAGGCCAGCGGCGGCAAGCTGGAACTGCTGATCGAGCGTGTGCTGTCCCCTGATGCCGGCGCGGGCAACGAAGTCGTGGCGCACATGAAGGTCAGCAAGAAGCCGCTGCCCGGCAGCACCGTGCTGATGGCCGGCGGCCGTCGCGCGGGCGGCTTCGACGCCACGCTGCTGTCGCGCTGGCCCGATGAAAACGGCCCGCTGTTTCGCTTCGCGCTGCACGGCCCCGCTGGCGAAACCCCGTGGGAATTGATGGAGCGCCACGGCCACCTGCCGTTGCCGCCCTACATCGAGCGCCAGCAAAACGCCGAACACGATCCCGACGAAGCCGAAGACAGCCACCGCTACCAGACCGTCTTCGCACGCGCGCCCGGCGCAGTTGCCGCGCCCACCGCCGCGCTGCATTTCGACGACGCCGTGCTGGCCGATCTAGCCGCACGCGGCGTCGAGCGCGCCAGCGTCACTCTGCATGTGGGCGCGGGGACCTTCCAGCCCGTGAAGACCGAGAACTTGGCCGAACACCGCATGCACAGCGAATGGTACGAAGTGCCGCTGGCCACGCTGGCCGCCCTGGAGCGCTGCCGACAGCGCGGCGGGCGCGTGGTGGCGGTGGGCACCACCACCGTGCGCACGCTCGAATCATGGGCGCGCTCGGGCCAGGCCACGGGCGACACCGACATCTTCATCACGCCGGGCTTCGGCTTTCGCGTGGTGGACGTGCTCATCACCAACTTTCACCTGCCCAAAAGCACGCTGATGATGCTGGTCAGCGCCTTTGCTGGCTACGCGCACGTCATGGGCCTCTACCGCCACGCCATCGCGCAGCGTTACCGGTTCTTCAGCTACGGCGATTCGATGCTGCTGGAGCGCCCGCGCCCCGCCACGCAAGCCGAACCGGCGTAGCCTCTCGTCCATGCCCGCGTCCGATCCCCTGCAACGGCGGCGTTCCGCTTTCGCTGGGATCGGCCTCACCGTCGGTGCCTGCGCCTGCTTTGCGGTGCTGGACACCGTCACCAAGGCTGTCAGCGCCGGGGTGCCGCTGCTGATGGCGCTGTGGGCGCGCTATCTCTTTCAGGCCCTGCTCACCACCGCTTTCGTGCTGCCGCGCGCCGGTCGCGGCGCATGGCGCACCGCACACCCGCGCTTTCAGCTGCTGCGCGCCGTGCTGTTTTCCGCCACCAGCGTGTTCGGCTTTCTCAGCCTGCAACACATGCCTTTGGCCGAGTTCACCTCCATCGTCGCGATGACTCCGCTGTGCGTCACGCTGGTGGCGGCGCTGTGGCTGCACCAGCCCGTGCGGCCGCTGCGCTGGCTGCTGGCGGCGGCGGGCCTGGCCGGCACGCTGGCCGTCATTCGCCCGGGTGGCAGCGCATTCGGCTGGGCCACACTGCTGCCGCTGGGCATGCTCGCCTTGAATACGGGCTACCAGGTGCTCAGCAGCACCATGGCCGGCAAGGAAAGCCCTGCCACCACGCAGCTCTACACCAGCTGGCTCGCCACCGGCATCACCGCGCTGGGCCTGCCCTTCACCTGGCAGGCGGTGGACAACCCGTGGCTGTGGGCGGGCATGTTCGTCATGGGCCTGGCCAGCGCGGCCGGCCACACCCTGCTGCTCAACGCTTACGCGCGCACCACGCCAGTCACCATCGCACCGTTTCTCTACACCCAGATCGGCTTTGCGATCCTGGCGGGCTGGCTGGTGTACCGGCACGTGCCCGATGCCTGGGCGCTGGCGGGCATCGCCGCCATCGTGGTCAGTGGCGCGGCCAGTGCCTGGCTGACTTTGCACGAGACGCGATAGGCGGCGTGCAGGCTCAGGCGCGGGCGCTGCCTTCGATGCGGGCGGTAGCACGCTCGATGAGCGCCAGCACCGCGGCTTCGGCGGCCTGCGGGTCGCGGGCGGCGATGGCGTCGTGCAGCCGCTGGTGCAGCGCCATGGCCTGTGCGTCCGGACCCCAGTCGTCGCTGGAGGCTTGAAAGCTCGTCTTCCACACCGCTGACAGGGCGTTGGCCAACTGCACGATGAATTGGTTGCCGCAGGCGCGCATCACTGCGCCGTGAAACCGCAGGTCGGCCTCGATGTAGGCGCTGCGCGTGCCGGCGCTGGCCATGGCGGCGCAGGCCTCGCCAATGGCCAGCAGCTCCTGCGGTGTGGCGCGCTGGGCGGCCAGACGCGCGGCCAGCGGCTCGATGGTTTGGCGCAGTTCCATCAAATCGGCGATGAGCTGCGGGGCGAAGGGTTGCTCGCCGTGCCAGGCCAGCACCGCCGGGTCGAACAGGTTCCACTGGGTGCGCGGCAGCACATGGGTGCCGGTGCGCGGCCGGATCGACACCAGCCCCTTGGCGGCCAGGCTTTTCATCGCCTCGCGAATGATCAGCCGGCTGGCGCCCAGGCTCTCGGCCAGCTGCGGCTCGGTCGGTAACTGCTCGCCCTCTGCATAGCCGCCCATGACGATGCGGCTGCCCAGCGCGTCCAGCACCTGGTGGTGGAAATTGCGCAGACGGGGAGCGGTGGCAGGGGCAGCAGGCATCGGAGCGCCGAGCATACCTGCAGCCTGTTGGCCCGGATTTTTTCCGTTGCCTCAATCATATGATGATTGTATTATTTTAATTGAGTAGCGATTCCATCCATTCAACGAGGAGACAACCCGTGAACCCATCCGTGCGATCTTTCGCAGCGCTCGTGCTCGCCCTGGCCGGCCTCGCCGGGCTGGCCGCCCCAGCCGCCGGCCAGGACTTCCCCACCAAACCGATCCGCATGATCGTGCCGGTGCCGCCCGGCGGCACAGGCGACATGGTCTCGCGCCTGCTGGCCAATGCCGCTGCCAAGGAACTGGGCCAGCCCATCGTGGTGGACAACCGCCCGGGCGCCACGGGCAACATCGGCACCGCCGCAGCCGTCAAGTCGCCGGCCGACGGCTACACCATCTTTCTGTGCAGCATCGGCAACTGCGCAGTCAACGCCAGCCTGTACACCAACCCAGGGTTCGACCTGTTCCGCGACGTGGCGCCGGTGGTGCTGCTGGGCTCGTCCATCAACGTGCTGACGGTGGGCCAGAACACCGGCATCGCCAGCGTGGACGGTCTGCTGGCCAAGGCGCGGGGCGGCCAGCTGAGCTACGCATCGTCGGGCGTGGGCGCCTCCAACCACCTGGCGGGCGAAATGCTGAAAAAGATGACCAGCGTGCCGCTGCTGCACGTGCCCTACAAGGGTTCGGGTCCGGCCATTACCGACCTGCTGGGCGGGCAGGTCGATGTGTTCTTCGACAACGAGCCGTCGATCCTGCCGTTCATCCAGTCTGGCCGGGTGAAGGCGCTGGCCGTGACCGGAAAAGGCCGCTCGGCGAACCTGCCGCAGGTGCCCACCCTGGAAGAGCTGGGCTACAAGGGCTTCGTGATCGAGCCTTGGTACGCCATCGGCGCGCCCGCCGGCACGCCGCCTGCCGCGGTGCAGCGGCTGAACGCCGCCTTCAACAAGGGACTGCAGGATCCGGCGGTGCGCAAGACGCTGGCAGATGCGGGCATCAACCCGGCGGGCGGCCTGGCCGCGGCGCTGGGCCAGCACATCCGTGCCGAGCACGACAAGTGGGCGGAGCTGATCCGCAGCCAGAAGATTTCGGCGGAGTGACCCCCATGCGCATCACCGCCATCGAAACCACGCGCCTTGCATCGCAGCCCAACCTGATCTGGGTGGAGGTCGAAACCGACGCCGGCATCATTGGCCTGGGCGAGACCTTCCGGGGCGCCGCCGCCGTCGAAACCTACCTGCACACCATGGCCGCGCCGCTGGTGCTGGGCCAGAACCCGCTGGACATCGAGCGGCTGCACAAGCTGCTGCTGCGCGGCTACCTGGGCTTCAACGGCAGCGGGGTGGAAACACGCGCCGCCTCGGCCATCGACATCGCCCTCTGGGACATCTTCGGCAAGCTCACCGGCCAGCCCGTCTACCAGCTGCTGGGCGGCGCCTGCCACGAGCGCATGCGGGCGTACAACACGTGCGCGGGCGTGGACTACAACAGCCGCAGCCTGCAGCGCCGGCTGATCGAGCCCGGCGCGCAGAAGGTGCGCGGCCGCTACGACGACCAGATCGCCTTCATCGAAAGCCCGGCCGAGCTGGCCGAGAGCCTGATCGAGGAAGGCTTCGGCGCGATGAAGATCTGGCCCTTCGACGGCGCGGCCGCTGCCACCGACGGCCAGTACGTGAGCGCGCTGCAGATGCGCCAGGGCCTGGAAGTGTTCGAGAAGATCCGCCTAGCCGTGGGCGACCGCATCGAGGTGATGTGCGAATTCCACTCCATGTGGAACCTGACCTCGGCGCTGTCCATCGCCCGCGAGCTGAAGCAGTACCGCCCCTTCTGGGCCGAAGACCCGATCAAGATGGACAGCTCCGGCGCGCTGGCCGACTACCGGCGCGGCGCCGGCATTCCCGTGTGCGGCAGCGAGACGCTGGCGGCGCAGGGCGCCTTTCGCGACCACCTGGCCGCGCAGGCGCTCGACATCGTGATGCTCGATCTGTCGTGGTGCGGCGGCATCACCGAGGGCCGCAAGATCGCCAGCCTGGCCGACGTCTACCAAAAGCCCATCGCGCCGCACGACTGCACCGGGCCCGTGGTGCTGTGGGCGTCGCTGCACCTGGCGCTGGCCTCGCCCAACGCGATCTTCCAGGAGGTGGTGCGCGCCTTTCTCGCCACCTTCTACCGCGACCTGGTGACCGAGCTGCCGGTGCTGCGCCAGGGATTCCTGGACCGGCCCACCGCTCCGGGCCTGGGCACCGAACTGGCGCCCGGCGTCAAGCGCGACCCGCAGGCCATCACGCGCCGCACCACGCTCACCTGACCTCATCTGATCTGACCTGAACCGCCGCGCCCAGCGCGCGCCGTGAGGCCGCCGCCACCGCCCAACGCGCCGTGGCCGGCGCAGCCGTGCGCGCGGCAATCCGACCAGCCAGCGGTTTGCCTGTTCGCTGGTCCCTGCATTCACCACCACACAAGGAGACATCGCCATGACCATCACCACCACCCGCATCACGTGGCCCCGCGCCGCGCGCCATGCCGCGCTCACCCTGCTGGGCGCCAGCGCCCTGGGGGCTGGCGCGCAGACCAGCGTCACGCTGTACGGCCGCGTGGACGGCGCCATCTACGCGCAGTCGCGCTCGCAGCCCGGGGCCAGCCAGGTCAGTCTGTCGTCGGACACCAGCCACTTCGGCTTTCGTGGCCGCGAGGATCTGGGCGGCGGGCGCAGCGCCATCTTCAAGCTGGAGAGCCAGTTCGACATGTCCAGCGGCGCATCGACTGCCACTTTCTTCAACCGCGAGGCTTATGTGGGGCTGGCCGACCAGCGGCTGGGCACGCTGCAACTGGGCTCGATGTGGGGGCCGTCGGTGTGGATCTCCGGCAAGGCCGACGCCTTCGGCCGCGCGCAGCTGGGCGCGGTGCAGACGCTGCTGCAGGGCGCGGGCAACCGGGGCAACACCTTCCAGTTCAACAACGCGGTGCAGTACATCAGCCCCAAGATCGGCGACGTGTTCGGCCGGGCCTACGTGCAGGCCGCCGAAGGGGCGCCCACCGGCCGCAACTACGCGCTGGCGCTGGACTACACGCGCGGCCCGGCCTTTGTGGGGCTGGCCTTCGACAGCGCGCAGATTGCGGGCAGCACCGTCGGCCTGCCGGCTGCCGCCGTGCGTGCCAAGACGCTGGGCGTGGGCGGCTCGTACGACTTTGGCGTGGCGCGCCTCTACGGCTACTACCAGCGCAACCGCGTGCCGGGGCTGGGCAACGCGAATTCCGCCAACCTGAGCGCGGCCGTGCCGGTGGGCTCGGGCGAATTGCGTGCGGCATTCGGCCACTGGGACCGGCCGGGCGATGCGGGCGTGCGGCGCCTGGCGCTGGGCTACGCGCATTTCCTGTCTAAGCGCACGCAGGTCTATGTGTCCTTCGCCAAGCTGCGCAACGAAGGCCGCTCGACGACGATGCTGTTTCCCATCAGCCAGGATTCGCCCGCCGCCTTGGCCGGCCAGGACGTGCGGGCCATCGGCGTGGGGGTGCGGCACCTGTTCTGAGCGCTGGTTATCTGGAATTCAAGCCAGATGGGCCTCTAGCGCTTGATGGATAAGCGCTTGAAGCTATAAAAACAGTAGCAAATATCAGAAAGCCACGGCGTGGCCGTCCTTGCGCGGGTCCGATCCGGCGATGTAGTGGCCGCCCTCGCGCAGCACCAGTTGCGCGCCGCCGAAGGCGAACACGCCGTTGCCGGCTTCCACCGTCACCTCGTGGCCCTTGGCGCGCAGGGCCTCCACCACGGCGGCGTCGAAGTGCGGCTCCACGGCCACCCCCTTGCCGCCCGTCACGCGCCAGCGGGGTGCGTCGGCGGCGGCTTGGGGGTTCTGGCCGTAGCGCAGCACGCGCAGGGCCATCTGCGTGTGGCCCTGGCTCTGCATCGGCCCGCCCATCACGCCAAAGGCCATTTGCGGCGTGCCGTCGGCGTGCATGGCGAACGCGGGAATGATGGTGTGCGACGGGCGCTTGCGGGGCGCCACCTGGTTGGCGTGGCCGGCCTCGGTGGTGAAGCCGTGGCCCCGGTTCTGCAGGCTGATGCCGGTTCCCGGCACCACCACCCCCGAGCCGAAGCCCATGTAGTTGGACTGGATGAACGAGATCATCATGCCGGACGCATCGGCCGCCGCCAGGTACACGGTGCCGCCTCGGCGCGGCGTGCCGTAGACCGGGTCGCTCGCGCGCTCGGTATCGATCAGCGCGGCGCGGCGGGCGGTGTAGTCGGCATGCAGCAAGTCGGCCGAGGCGACCTGCAGATGGTCGCCATCGGCGTTGTGCTGGTACAGGTCGGCCAGCGCGAGCTTCATGGCCTCGATGCTGGCGTGCACCGTCTCCACGCTGTCGAGCGGGTGCGCGCCGATGCCGTGCGCGTCCAGCATGCCCAGCGCCATCAGCGCGGCAATGCCCTGGCCGTTGGGTGGGATCTCGTGGATCACCGAATCACCGAAGCGCTGGCTGACCGTGCCGACCCAGTCGGCGCTGTGCGCGGCCAGGTCTTCGAGCGTCATCGCGCCGCCGTTGGCCTGAGAATGCGCGGCCATCGCCTGGGCCAGCTCGCCGCGATAGAACGCCTCGCCTTCGGTGGCGGCGATCAGCTCCAGCGTGCGGGCATGCGCTTCGCTCTTGAAAATTTCGCCCGCTTGGGGCGTGCGGCCGCCCGGCATGAAGCATTCGGCAAAGCCCGGCTGTCCGCCCAACTTCTGCGCGCCCAGCGCCCACAGGCGGGCGATGGTGGGCGAGACGGGAAAGCCGTTGCGCGCGTAGTCGATGGCCGGCTGCGCCAGCTGTGCGAAGGGCAGCTTGCCCAGGCGCTTGGACAGCGCCACCCAGGCCGACACGGCGCCGGGCACGGTGACCGCATTCCAGCCCATTTCAGGAATGCCGCCCAGCTTGTCGAAATACTCCGGCGTCCACGCGGCGGGCGAGCGGCCCGAGGCGTTGAGGCCGTGCAGCTCTTGCCCGTCCCACACGATGGCGAACCCATCGCTGCCCAGGCCGCAGCCGGTGGGCTCGACCACCGTCAGCACCATGGCGGCGGCAATGGCGGCGTCCACCGCATTGCCGCCGGCCTGCAGCATGCGTAGGCCCGCCTGCGCGGCCAGCGGCTGCGAGGTGGAGACGACATTGCGGCCCATCACCGCACTGCGGTGGGAGGCGTAGGGCAGGGTCCAGTCGAGGGGCTTTGCGTTGTCTTGCATGAGGTGAGTCTCCAATGTCTATGCGTCTATGTGTCTATGCGCGCGAGGGGAACGAGATTTCAACGACTGTCACGCCGTCAACCCTTCAGGAGGCCGCGGAGCAGGCCACGTCAGTGCACCCGCGGAACTGGCTTTGCCAGGCCGCTGGGTGCGTCCCCCTTCCCGTGCGAAGCACGAGAGAAGGGGGAAGGCGCCAAAGGCGACTCAGGGGGTTGTACATGCTCATTCCAGAGTGATTTTGTGCTGGCGGATGACGGAGGCCCAGCGGTCGCTGTCGGTTTGCACCAGGCTGCCGAACTGTGCCGGCGTGCTGGGCTTGGCGGGCTCCACGCCCAGCTTGGCCAGGCTCTCTGCCAACTCGGGCGCCTTGATGGCCTTGGCGAAGGCCGCGTGCACGCGCTCGACCAGGGCGGGTGGCGCGCCGGCCGGCAGGTACACGCCGAACCAGGTCACCGAAGAGAAGCCGGGCAGGCCCGACTCGGCCAGCGTGGGCAGATCGGGCGCCAGCGCGCTGCGCTGGGCGCTGGTCACGGCCAGGGCGCGCAGGCGGCCGCTCTTGACGTGCGGCATGCCGGTGGGCAGCGAGTCGAACAGCACCTGCACCTGGCCGCTCACCAGGTCGGGAATGGCCAGGGCCGTGCCCTTGTACGGCACATGCGTCATCTCGATGCCGGCCTGCGCGGCGAAGGCGGCGGTGTTCAGGTGCACGATGGTGCCGTTGCCGCTGGTGGCGTAGTTCAGCTGGCCGGGGTGCGCTTTGGCATAGGCGATGAGTTCTGCCACCGACTTCACCGGCAGGGAGTTGCTGACCAGCAGCACGCTGGGCGCGTCGGCCACATGCGCCACGGGCACGAAGTCGCGGCGCGCGTCGTAGGCCAGGCGCGGCATCAGGTGCGGCGAGATGGCGTGGGTGCTGCTGGTGGTCAGCAGCAAGGTGTAGCCGTCGGGCTTGGCCTTGGCGGCTTCGGCCGCGCCGATGGTGCCGCCCGCGCCGGGCTTGTTGTCCACCACGAACTGCTGGCCCAGCTCTTGCCCCACGCGCTGCGTGACCACGCGGGCCACCAGGTCGGTCGCGCCGCTGGCCGGGAAGGGCACGATCACGCGCACCGGGCTTTGCGGCCAGGTGGGTTGGGCTTGCGCGCCCAGCGCGGCGGCCATCAACAGGGCCAGGACAGGAAGAAAACGCATGGCAGAAGCTCCGCGAATAAAGGCAACGGCAACAAGGCGCTCCATGCAAGGGGCGCCGCGGCGGGGGCGACGAGCCCCGACAAGAGGGTCATCTTAGAAACGCCGGCGCCCGGCCGCCACCACCGATTGGGCAAACCGCTTTGCCGTGGCGGCAAAGCACCTGATACTTGGCAGCCTCGCGCGGCAAGGCTGCGCGGCAACTCAACCTTCCATCCCATGCGCCGCCACCTGCTGCAAGACACCGCCCTGCGCTACTTTCTGGAAGTGGCGCAGAGCGGCTCGCTCACCGAAGCGTCGGCGCGGCTGCACGTGGCGGCGTCAGCGCTCAGCCGCCAGATCGCGGGGCTGGAATCGCAGCTGGGCTCGCCCCTCTTCGAGCGCCACCCGCGCGGCATGGTGCTGACGGCAGCGGGCGAGATTCTGGCCGCGCACGCCCGGCGCACCGGGCTGGACGCCGACCGGGCGCTGGACGAGATCGGCGCGCTGCAGGGCCTGCGCGCCGGCCAGGTGCGGCTGGCCACGTCCGACGCCTTCGCCAACGAGCTGGTGCCGCGCCTGTGCGTGGAGTTCCAGCGCACGCATGCCGGCATCGCGTTCACGGTGCAGTCGCTGCCCACGCCGCAGGTGCCCGAGGCGGTGCGCGCGGGCACGGCCGACATCGGCGTGTGCTTCAGCCGCGCGCCGCAGAAAGACATCCATATGGAATACCGCCAGAGCGCCCCGGTCATCGCGCTGCTGCCGCCCGGCCACCCGCTGGCGGCCGCGCCGCGCGTGACGCTGGCGCGCATGGCGCAGCACCCGCTGGGCCTGCCGCCGCCTGAAACCGCCGTGCGGCAGATGGTGGACATCGCCTGCAGCCGGCAAGGCCTGCGCCTGGCGCCGGTGATCGAGTCGAACCACGCCAAGACGCTGCTGAACTTCGTCGCGCACGGCGGCGGGGTGTCGGTCTCCAGCGAGGTGGGCGCGCGCCACATGGTGGCCGAAGGCCTGGTGCTGGCCCGGCCGCTGGCCGATGTGGGCATGGACCTGCGCGACATCGAAGTGCAGACCCTGGCCGGGCGCAGCCTGCCGGTGGCGGCGCGGGCGTTTCTGGATTTGTTGAAGGAGCGTTTGGCGGGCGATTGAGCGAGGGCGCCAGGGCGGGCACGAATCCGTTCGGGCTGAGCTTGTCGAAGCCTTGGCCTGGGGTGCACAGCACTTCGACGGGCTCAGTGCGAACGGGTGGGGCCAGTCGCGGGGCGTAAATCCGTTCGGGCTGAGCTTGTCGAAGCCTCCCGGTATGTCTCCGGACTCCGCCCTCAGCCCTGCGACTCGTGCTGCTGCCGAAACGCCCGCGCCTGGCCGAAGTGCCCGTTGCCGATGAACGGCACCGGCGGGCGCAGCGCCGACAGCGGCGAGGGGTGGTTCGACGTGAGCACCAAGTGCCCCCGATCCGCAGGAATGAATGCGCGCTTGGACTGCGCATGCGATCCCCAGAGCATGAACACCACCGGCCGCTCGCCCTCGGCCACGTGGCGAATCACCTCGTCGGTCAGCTGTTCCCAGCCCTTGCCGGCGTGGCTGGCGGCCTGGCCTTCTTCAACGGTGAGACCGGTGTTGAGCAGCAGCACGCCGTTCCTGGCCCACTTCACCAGGCTGCCGCCGGGCTCGGGAAAGGCAGGGAAGGGCGTTCCCAAGTCACGCTGCATCTCCTTGAAGATGTTGCGCAGCGAGGGCGGCCACTGCACGCCAGGCGCGACGGAAAATGCCAGCCCTTCGGCCTGCCCGCGCCCGTGGTACGGGTCTTGGCCCAGGATGACGACGCGCACGGCCTCGGGCGGCGTGAGCTCCAGCGCGCGCAAGGGCTTGGGCGGAAAGATCACCGCGCCCGCCTCCAGCCGCGAGCGCAGGAAGGTGCGGAGCGCCTGGCCGCGCGGGCTGGCGAAGTAGGCGTCCACCAGCGGCTGCCAGCCCGGCGCGACGGGCCAGTCGGCAGGGTCGGCGCTTTGCAGCTGGGTGGCTGCGGTTGTGGTGCCGTCGGGTGAGGGGTTTGTGGTCAAAATGGCCTCCAGCGCTTGACTATCAAGCGCAAGCAGCTATTAAAATAGTAGCAATTAGCCGAACAATTGGGCCAGCGCCAGGCCGGGGTCTTCGGCCCGCATGAAGGCTTCGCCCACCAGGAACGCGTTCACGCCGGCATCGCGCAGCGTCTTCACGTCGGCCGGCGCCAGAATGCCCGATTCGGCCACCAGCAGCCGGTCGGCCGGCACGTGTTTCTGCAGGTCGAGCGTGGTTTGCAACGACACCTCGAAGGTGCGCAGGTTGCGGTTGTTGATGCCCACCAGCGGCGTCTTCAACTTCAGCGCACGGTCCAGCTCGGCGCCGTCGTGCACCTCCACCAGCACGGCCATGTCCAGGCTGCGGGCGATGGCTTCGAGGTCGGCCATCTGCGCGTCATCCAGGCAGGCGGCGATCAGCAGGATCGCGTCGGCGCCCATCGCCCGGCTTTCATAGATCTGGTACGCATCGACCATGAAGTCCTTGCGCAGCACGGGCAGCTGGCAGCTGGCGCGCGCCTGCTTCAGGTAGTCAGGCTGGCCCTGGAAGAACTGCCGGTCGGTCAGCACCGACAGGCAGGCCGCGCTGGTCTTGCCGTCGCCGTCGGCATAGCTCTGCGCGATGTCGGCGGGAATGAAGTCGGCGCGCAAAACGCCCTTGGAGGGGCTGGCCTTCTTCACCTCGGCGATCACGGCGGCGTGGCCCTTGGCGATCTTCGCGCGCAGCGCGCCCTCGAAGTCGCGCGTGAGCACGCGGCTCTCGGCATCGGCGCGCATGGCGGCCAGCGGCGTCTTCTTTTGCGCCGCCGCGATTTCCTCGCGCTTGACGGCGATGATTTTGTTCAGGATGTCACTCATGGAAATTTGCCTTGTCGCCCCAGGCGGGGCTGCCATTTAACGGTGTTGATACATAGCCTGCGCGCAAAGCCCGCGCGGCCCGGGCCAGCAGACACCGCAGAACTGGCTTTGCCAGGCTGCTGGTGTCGTCCCCCTGCCCGCAGGAGAAGGGGGAAGCGGCATAGCCGCTCAGGGGGATGTTCCTCATCCTGCCAGTGCGTGCGTGCGCGCGACCAGCTGTTCCAGCTTGGCCAGGGCCGCCCCGCTGGCGATGGCGCTGCGAGCCTGCTGCAGGCCTTCGGCAATGGAGCCGGCCACGCCGGCCGCATACAGCGCCGCGCCGGCATTGAGGCAGACGATGTCCTGCGCCGGACCGGGCTGGCCGCGCAGCACGCCGATCAGCATCTCGCGCGACTGCTCGGGCGTGTCGACCTTGAGCGTGCGGTTGCTGGCCATGGCCAGGCCGAAGTCTTCGGGGTGGATCTCGTATTCGGTGATCTGGCCGTTCTTCAATTCGCCCACCAGCGTGGCGGCGCCCAGGCTCACCTCATCCATGCCGTCGCGGCCGTAGACGACCAGCGCATGCTCGGCGCCCAGGCGCTGCAGTGCGCGCACCTGAATGCCCACCAGGTCGGGGTGGAACACGCCCATCAGGATGTTGGGTGCACCGGCCGGGTTGGTCAGCGGCCCCAGGATGTTGAAGACCGTGCGCACGCCCAGTTCCTTGCGCACCGGGGCCACGTTCTTCATGGCCGGGTGGTGGTTGGGCGCGAACATGAAGCCGATGCCCACGTCGGCAATGCACCGCGCGATGGCCTCAGGCGTGAGGTTGATGTGCACGCCCAGCGACTCCATCACGTCGGCGCTGCCGCTCTTGCTGGAAACACCGCGCCCGCCGTGCTTGGCCGTCTTGGCGCCGGCGGCGGCGGCCACGAACATGGCGCAGGTGGAGATGTTGAAGGTGTTGGCGCCGTCACCGCCCGTGCCCACGATGTCCACCAGGTGGCGCGCGTCCTGCACGTGCACCTTGGTGGAAAACTCGCGCATCACCTGCGCGGCGGCGGTGATCTCGCCGATGGTTTCCTTCTTCACGCGCAGGCCGGTCACGATGGCCGCCGTCATCACAGGCGAGAGCTCGCCGCGCATGATGAGGCGCATCAGGTGCAGCATCTCGTCGTGGAAGATTTCGCGGTGCTCGATGGTGCGCTGCAGCGCTTCCTGGGGGGTGATGGACATGGTGATGACCTTTGTCTGCGTTGATTCAGTGAGGCATTGCCGTGCGCGCATGGCAGGCTAGGGGCGCGGCCGAAGCCAGTGCAGGACAGGGGGATGGCGCGAAGCGGCTCAGTGGGTGCTTCATTGCGTGGGCGGGTCGGTGAGCGCCAGCTTGATGCCGAAGGCGATGAACAGGGCGCCGGCAGCGCGGTCCAGCCAATGCATGTGCTGCTGCAGCGCGCCCACGCGCCGCGCCACCCAGGCCGCGCCCAGCGCCCAGGCGGCGCACACGGGCAGGGCGTTCACGGTGAACAGCAGGCCCAGCAGCAGAAAGGCGAGTGTCTTGTGTTCGGCGCCGGGCGCGATGAACTGCGGCACGAAGGCCAGAAAGAACAGCGCCACCTTGGGGTTGAGCACGTTCGTCCAGAAGCCGCCTAGGAAGACCTGGCGCAGCGGGGTGGCCGCCGCAGTGGCGCTGCGTGCATCGCGTGCCACGGCGGCCAGCCCGGTGCCGGGTTGGGAGCGCAGCATGCGCACGCCCATCCACAGCAGGTAGGCCGCGCCCAGCCACTTGAGCACGGTGAAGGCGGTGGCCGATGCGGCCAGCAGCGCACCCACGCCCAGTGCTGCGGCCACCACGTGCACGCAGCAGCCGGCGGCAATGCCCAGCCCCGCCACGATGCCCGCGCGTGCGCCCGAGCGCAGCGCGTGCGTGACGATGTAGAACACGTCCGGCCCGGGCGTGAGGTTCAGCAGCCAGCCGGCGGCGATGAACAGCAGCAGCTGGTGGGCATCGAGGCCCAGCGCTGCCGTCATGCGCGCGGTTCCAGGAAGTTCTTCAGCATGGCGTGGCCGTGTTCGGTGAGGATGCTTTCCGGGTGGAACTGCACGCCTTCAATGTCCAGGCTTTTGTGGCGCACGCCCATGATCTCGCCGTCATCCGTCCAGGCCGTCACCGCCAGCACGTCGGGGCAGCTGGCGCGTTCTATGGACAGCGAGTGGTAGCGGTTCACGGTGAACTGCTCGGGCAGGCCGGCGAACACGCCTTGCTGCGTGGTGGTGATGACGCTGGTCTTGCCGTGCATCAGCTCTTGCGCGCGAACGATGGTGCCGCCGAAGGCCGCGCCGATGGCCTGGTGGCCCAGGCACACGCCCAGAATCGGCAGCTTGCCTGCGAAGTGCTGAATGGCGGCCACCGAGATGCCCGCTTCTGCCGGCGAACACGGCCCGGGCGAAATCACCAGCCGGTCGAGCTGGCCGGCGGCCAGGCGCCTTGCGATCTCGTCCACCGTGATCTCGTCGTTGCGGAACACTTCCACCTCCGCGCCGAGTTCGCCGAAGTACTGCACGATGTTGTAGGTGAAGCTGTCGTAGTTGTCGACCATCAGCAGCTTCGTCTTGGTTGTGGTCGTCGTCATGGCGCGGTTTCCTCGGTCTGTGCCTTGTGGCCGGCGGCGGCCAGGCGGTCGAATTCGCGGTGTTCGTAGGCGATGTACGCCTCCATCATGGCGCGGTAGATGGCCTCGATCACGTCGGGCTCGCCGCCTTCCTGCGCAGCGCGCTGGCGCACGCGGGCGACGATGGTTTCGATGCGGTCTTCATCACGCACCTGCGACTGCAGCGGCTTGTTCAGCGCGGCCTGCGTCATGTAGCCGCCGCGCTCGACCAGCAGCGGCACCAGGATGTCGTCGAGCGCATCCACCTGGGCGCGCACCTCGGCCATGTTGCGGCAGGGCCGGGTTCTGTCGATGGCCCGGGCGGGCTGGGTCGTGGTGGTCATTCCAGGCCTTCCTCGACGAGTTCGGCCGCGCGCAGCAGGGCGCGGGCCTTGTGCTCGGTTTCCTTCCATTCCAGCTCGGGCACCGAATCGGCCACCACGCCGGCTGCCGCCTGCACGTAGAGCGTGCCGTCCTTGATGATGCCGGTGCGAATGGCGATGGCTACGTCCATGTCGCCCGCATAGCTCAGGTAGCCGCAGGCGCCGCCGTAGAGGCCGCGCTTGGACGGCTCGAACTGGTCGATCAGTTCCATCGCATGCACCTTGGGCGCGCCGGTCAGCGTGCCGGCCGGGAAGGTGGCTTTCAGCACGTCCATGCTGGTCATGCCGTCGTTGAGGATGCCTTCCACGTTGCTCACGATGTGCATCACGTGGCTGTAGCGCTCCACGGCAAAGGCCTCGGTCACCTTCACGGTGCCGGTCTTGGCGATACGGCCGATGTCGTTGCGGGCCAGGTCGATCAGCATCACGTGCTCGGCGCGCTCCTTCGGGTCGTTGATGAGTTCGACCTCGGTGGCTTTGTCTTTTTCAGGCGTGGCGCCGCGCGGGCGCGTGCCGGCCAGCGGGCGGATGGTGATCTTCTGGCCCTCGGGCGTGCTCTCCTGGCGCACCAGAATCTCGGGGCTGGCGCCCACCACGTGGAAGTCGCCGAAGTGGTAGTAATACATGTACGGCGACGGGTTCAGCGAACGCAGAGCGCGGTACAGGCTCAGCGGGCTCTCGGTGTAGCGCTTGTGGATGCGCTGGCCCACCTGCACTTGCATGAAGTCGCCGGCGGCAATCAGTTCTTTGGCGCGATCCACCGCGGCCAGATAGTCTGCCTTGGCGAAGCTGCGCTGCGCGGGGTGGCTTTCGGTGGGTTTGACGACGGGGGCGCTGACCGAATACTTCAGCTGCTCCTTCAACTCGCGCAAACGCTTCTTGGCGCGGCCGTAGGCCTCTGGCTGTGCGGGGTCGGCATAGACGATGAGGTAGAGCTTGCCCGACAGGTTGTCGATGACGGCCAGCTCTTCGCATTGCAGCAGCAGGATGTCGGGGCAGCCCAGCGTGTCGGGCGGGCAGGTCTTTTCCAGCTTCTTTTCGATGTAGCGCACCGCGTCGTAGCCGAAGTAACCAGCCAAGCCGCCGCAAAAGCGTGGCAGGCCGGGGCGCAGCGCCACCTTGAAGCGCTGCTGGTAGGCGGCGATGAAGTCCAGCGGGTTGCCCGGCGCGGTTTCCACGACCTGGCCATCGGTCACCACCTCAGTCTTCGCCTGGTCGCCGAAGCCGGTGGTGCGCAGCAGCGTGCGCGCCGGCAGGCCGATGAAGCTGTAGCGCCCGAAGCGCTCGCCGCCGACGACCGATTCCAGCAAGAAGCTGTATTGGCTGCCGCCGTTGCCGTGGGCCAGCTTGAGGTAGAGGGAAAGAGGAGTTTCCAGGTCCGCAAAGGCTTCCGCCATCAGCGGAATGCGGTTGTAGCCTTCACCGGCGAGGCTTTTGAATTCAAGTTCTGTGATCACAGGAGAGTTCCCAGCTCGTGCGGCTCGTGCACGTGTCGTGCAACCAAGGCGGTGTGTGCACCGCGCCGCAGTTCATTCCAAAGGGTCGGCCGCCTAGTCGAAGGGGCCACGGGCGCACGCTGGGACGTGACCCAGGTGCTGTCAGGCGTTGTGAGACAGGAGTGGCTTACGCCAGGGCCAGGCTCCCCGGTCGCTGCAACCTGTAATGAAAACGCGGTGAATGAACATCTCGCAAAGTGTAGCAAAGCTATGCTGCACGGCCGCCGCCAGCGTACGCGCTCCGCGAGAAAACCCTGTTGCAGAGCGTTCAGCGTCCGCAGGACAATCACCAAAAAGAACGACCGTTCTTTTTCTGCAAGGAGCGTCTTCCCATGTTGTCTTTCTTCCGCCACGCGGTGTGCCTTATCGCGTGCCTGACCGGGCTTTGCGCCACAGCGCAGCCCGTAACCACCGTCTCCGGTGTCCGCTTCGAGCCTTCGGTGACGGTGCAGGGCGAGGCGCTGCGCCTGAACGGCGCAGGCATTCGCCACAAGGCGGTTTTCAAGGTGTATGCGGCCGGGCTCTATCTGCCGCAGCCTGCAGGTTCCGCCGCTGAAGTGGCCGCGCTGCGGGGCGCCAAGCGCCTGGCCATCACCATGCTGCGCGACATCGATTCGGCCGAATTGGGCAAGCTGTTTTCTCGCGGCATGGAAGACAACATGGACCGCGCCGCTTTCTCGCGCCTGGTGCCCGGCGTGCTGCGCATGGGGCAGATCTTTGCCGAGCACAAGAAGCTGATGGCGGGCGACACCTTTACGGTGGACTGGCTGCCCGGCACCGGTACGATCATCACCGTGAAGGGCCAGCCGCAGGGCGAGGCCTTCAAGGAGCCGGAATTCTTCGATGCACTGCTGGGCATCTGGCTGGGGCCGCGCCCGGCGGACTGGCAGCTCAAGGACGCATTGCTGGGCAAGCCGGTCGGCCCATGACTGAAACACGGATGCAGAGCAACCGGGCAGGGCGCATCAGCCGGGCAGCAATTCCATCAGCGCATCCACGAATCCGTCGGCATCCACGTCACGCGCGGGCTGGCCGTGGTTGTAGCCGTAGGTGACCAGCACCACCGGGCAGCCGGCGGCGCGCGCGGCCTGCGCGTCGTTGCTGGAGTCGCCGATCATCAAGGTGCGAGCAGGCGCTGTGCCCAGGGCTTCGCAGGTCTTGAGCAGCGGCAAGGGGTCGGGCTTCTTGCGCTCGAAAGCGTCCCCGCCAAACACCTGGTCGAAGTAGCCGTGAAGACCCTTGGCTTGTAGCAGCGGCACGGCGAAGTCCGTGGGCTTGTTGGTCAGGCATGCCAGGCGCAGGCCGGCGCCGCGCAGCGCCTGCAGGCCCTGTATCACGCCGGCATACACCGCCGAATGCTGGCCGTTGATCTGCAGGTAGTGGCGCTGGTAGCTGTCCCACGCAGCGGGGTACATTTCTTCAACTTTGATAGCACTAAACGCTTGACCATCAAGCGCTAGCACGTGTTTTAGCACTGAACGCAGCAGGTTCTCGGAGCCCTTGCCCACCATGCCTTCGATGTGCGCCGCATCGATGGGTGGTAATAGAAGATCGCTCAGCATGCGATGGAGCGCTTCGGCGAAGTCGCCCAGTGTGTCGACCATGGTGCCGTCCAGGTCGACGATGGCGGCATCGAAAGCGGTGGGGTTCAGCGGAAGGATGTTCTGGGTCACGAGATCGGCCTGGAAGGAATGGAGGCGAA
Organism: Acidovorax sp. WCS2018Noco2-16; assembly: GCF_031843945.1. NCBI lineage: Bacteria > Pseudomonadati > Pseudomonadota > Betaproteobacteria > Burkholderiales > Comamonadaceae > Acidovorax > Acidovorax sp. WCS2018Noco2-16. The sequence continues at coordinate 777,204 of NZ_JAVTJJ010000002.1, read as the reverse complement.
ATGGGATCGTAAGCCAGCGCGAATCCAAGTCCTGCTGGCAGTGGCGGGTCTCTGCGGCCGGCCTACGTGCTGCTGCGCACGACGATGTTGAAGCCGACGTTCACGATGCGGTGCTCGATGGGCCGGCCCTCGGCCCGCGCCATCATCAACTCGGCCGCCAGCTCGCCGATGCGGGTGCCGTCCAGCCGCACCGTCGTCAGTGCGGGCTGGGCATCTTGCGCAAAGCTCTGGTCGCCCATTCCGACGATGGCCAGCTGTGCTGGAACGGCGATGCCCTGATGCTGCGCCTCGATTGACGCGCCCAGCGCGAGGCTGTCCGAGCTGCAGAACACGCCAGAGATGCCCGGTGCGGTGCTGATCAGATTCGCCAGTCCCTGGCGCCCTGCGCCCAGGGTGCTGGGCGCCTTGGTGAAGAAACAATGTGCGGAGCTGGCGCCGAGTGCTTTCGACTTCGCGATGAATGCGTTAGCGCGGGCGCGCGCACGGGCGTCGTCCCCGGTGATGATGGCGACGTGTCGATGACCCTGGTCGTACAGGAACTGCGCCACGAACTCTCCCAGCGCGACGTGGGAGAAGCCGACCAGCATATCGACCGGGTCGTCGGTGAAGTCCCAGGTCTCCACCACGGGGATGTTCGAGGCCAGCAGGGCATTGCGGGCGCCGGGAGACGACACCACGCCCACCAGCACGATGCCGTCCGGCCGGCGCTGGATGACGGCCCTGATCCACGACTCTTCCTGCGCAGCGTCGTATCCGGCCTGGCCGATCATCAGCTGGTAGCCGTTGCGGTTGAGCGATGCAGCCAAGGATTCGACCAGCTCCTGGAACACGGGGCCGACCAGCGTAGGCAGCAGGGCCGCGACCATGCGCGCCCGTGCGTTGCGCAGCCCGCTGGCCATGGCGTTGGGAACATAGCCCAGCTGATCGACCGCAGCCCGCACGCGCGCCAGCGTGTCCGGGGTTACCTTCTGGGGCGCGTTCAGCGCTCTGGACACCGTCATGGCCGACACGCCTGCCAGTGCTGCGACGTCCTGAACGGTGGCGGGTTTTCTGGGTGAGTTCATGGGGGCGCAGGCACTGCGCTGCAGAGGTCGATCGCTGAGAACCTCCATCGAAGGCGAGGAGGCGTGGCGATTGTAGGGAACACTTTTCCATGCGCGCCGTTAGATCCCAAGCGCCTTGCTTCGATTCGGGTAAACACTCATGACTCACAGAATGTTCACGTTAACAATGCGACATCTGCCGATTGTTATCGTTAACTTTCATCCAGGTGGTTCCGGCTTGCTTGCCTGCCCCATCAAATCCAACGGAGACCTTCCATGAACGTGCTCAGTACTGCCAAGACCGCAATCTGCGCCGGCCTCGCGACCCTTTGCGTCGCCACGTCGGCCTGGGCCTGGCCCGACAAGCCGGTGACGGTCATCGTTCCGTTTCCCGCAGGCGGCTCCACCGACACCATCGCCCGCGCAGTGAGCAACCACCTGGGCGAGCAGTTCAAGCAATCCTTCGTGGTCGACAACAAGGCCGGCGCCACGGGCAGCATCGGCGCCACCCAGGTGGCTCGTGCGCCGGGTGACGGCTACACGCTGCTGGTGGCCTCGCTGGCGCCGTTCGTCGTGGCGCCGCATCTCATCAAGGGCCTGCCGTACGACCCGCTCAAGGACTTCACCTACCTGACCATTGCCGTGCAGACGCCCAACGTGCTTGTGGTCAATCCGGCGCTGGCGCCCAAGGTGAACAGCGTGCAGGACGCGATCGCCCTGCTCAAGGCCAAGCCGGGCACCGTCAGCTTTGCGACGTCGGGTGCGGGCTCGTCCGACCACCTGACCGCCGAGCTGTTCTGGCAGAAAACGGGAACCAAGGGCCTGCACATTCCCTACAAGGGCGGCGCGCCGGCGGTCACGGACCTGCTGGGCAGCCAGGTCGACATGTCGTTCCAGAACGTGAACACGGTCATCCAGCACATCCGCTCGGGCAAGCTCAAGGCCATCGCGGTGACCGGTGACAAGCGCTCGCCCGTACTGCCTGACGTGCCCACCATGGCCGAAGCCGGCGTGCAGGGGCTCGACGTCTATGCGTGGCAGGGCATTGCCACGCCCAAGAACCTGCCTGCGGACGTGAAAGCCAAGCTGCACGCTGGTATCGTGAAGGCGCTGAAAGACCCGGCCTTGACCAAGCAGTTCACCGACGCGGGGCTGGAGATCGTCGGCAACACCCCTGAGCAGTTCACGCAGTTCCAGGCCAAGGAATTCGCCCGCTGGAAGCAGGTGATCGACACCGGCGGCATCACGGCCAATTGAAGGATCGCCAGTCAACAAATCCCAGGCTCGACGCGTCCGTCGAGCCATTTCCCTCCTCGGAGCCTCGTTGCACCATGACGTCTTCTCACTCCACACACTCAACGTCCTCTACGCCCGTCGTGACCCAGTTGCGCGTCATCCCCGTGGCGGGCCATGACAGCATGCTGCTCAACCTGAGCGGCGCGCACGCCCCGTTCTTCACACGCAACCTGCTGGTGCTGACCGACAACTCCGGCCATGTTGGCGTGGGCGAAGTGCCTGGTGGCGAGAAGATTCGCCAGACGCTGGAAGACGCCCGTTCGTTGATCGTCGGTCAGCCCGTGGGCAACTACAACGCCGTGCTCAATGCCATGCGCAAGGAGTTCGAGAGCCGTGACACCGGCGGGCGCGGACTGCAGACCTTCGATCTGCGCACCGCCATCCACGCAGTCACCGCCGCCGAGTCGGCGCTGCTCGACCTGTTGGGCCAGCACCTGGGCGTGCCCGTCGCCGCGCTGCTGGGCGAGGGCGTTCAGCGCACCTCGGTGCAGATGCTGGGCTACCTGTTCTACGTCGGCGACCGCGAACTCACCGACCTGCCTTACCAGTCCGACGCCGGAGCCAGCAACGACTGGCAGCGCCTGCGCCATGAAAAGGCCATGACGCCCGAAGCCATCGTGCGACTGGCCGAAGCCGCGCACGAACGTTATGGATTCGAGGACTTCAAGCTCAAGGGTGGCGTGCTGCGCGGCGAAGAAGAAGTGGAAGCCGTGCGTGCGCTGCACGAGCGCTTTCCGCAGGCACGCGTCACACTCGACCCCAACGGCGGCTGGCTGCTGAAAGACGCCATTCGCCTGATGCGCGATCTGCATGGCGTGGTGGCTTACGCCGAAGACCCCTGCGGCGCGGAAGAGGGCTTTTCGGGCCGCGAAGTGATGGCGGAATTCCGCCGCGCCACCGGCCTGCCCACCGCCACCAACATGGTCGCCACCGACTGGCGCCAGATGGCGCATTCGCTGTCGCTGCAGTCGGTGGACATTCCCCTGGCCGACCCCCACTTCTGGACCATGGCGGGCTCGGTGCGTGTGGCGCAGCTCTGCCAGGCCTTCGGGCTGACCTGGGGATCGCATTCCAACAACCACTTCGACGTGTCCCTGGCCATGTTCACGCATGTGGGGGCCGCGGCACCGGGCCGGGTCACAGCCATCGACACGCACTGGATCTGGCAGGACGGCCAGTGCCTGACCAAGAACCCGCTACAGATCAAGGGCGGTTATGTCGAGCTTCCGCAGCGTGGCGGCTTGGGGCTTGAGCTGGACATGGAAGCCGTCGAACGCGCGCACCAGCTGTATCTGCAGCACGGCCTGGGTTCGCGTGACGACGCGCAGGGCATGCAGTACCTGATTCCCGGCTGGAAGTTCGACAACAAGCGGCCTTGCATGGTGCGCTGAGGTTGTCTCCAGTGGAGGCGCCTGTGCCAACTCTTTCGTTCAAGGCGGCTACTGAAAAGTTGGCGTGAAGAGCGTTGATTGGCCCGCTGCATCGCAAGGTTAAAGTCATGCAACTAAAATAGTTGCATGAAACGCGAAGGCCTACACACCAGTACGCGCAATAGCCAGCTTTCCGACGTGCTGCATGTGCTCTTGCACATGGCGCAGGCCGAGCGACCCATGACCTCCGAGGTGCTTGCGGCCGCGATGGGGACCAACCCGGTCGTACTCCGTCGCCTGATGGGCGGTCTGCGCAACGCGGGCTTCGTCACTTCCGAAAAAGGCCATGGCGGGGGCTGGGTCGTCGCAGTGCCGCTGGAGAGCGTCACCCTGCGCGACGTGCATGTAGCGCTGGGCGCGCCGGCCCTGGTGTCGCTGGGCTTTCGTGAAGACCGGCCCGAGTGCCTGGTGGCCCAGATCGTGAACGAGTCGCTGCAGGCCGCGATGCGCCAGGCAGAGGCTGATCTGCTGGCTCGCCTGGACGGCATCACGTTGGCGGAGCTGTCGCGTGGATTCAACAACCGCCTGCGTCGCCGCCAGCGCGCAGGCGCCCTCGCACTCCATCGCCTGGAAGACCATCACCATGATTGAAACGGATTTCGCTGTCATCGGCGGCAGCTACGCGGGCTTGTCGGCCGCGCTGCAATTGGCTCGCGCTCGAAGGCAGGTACTGGTCGTGGATGCCGGCCAGCGGCGCAATCGCTTCGTGGACGCAGTGGGTGGAACCTCGCACGGCTTCCTGTCGCGCGATGGCGAGGCGCCCGGTGCCATTGCCGCCGAGGCGCGGCGCCAGTTGATGCATTACCCCACGGTGCAATGGCTGGAAGGCACGGCCGAGAATGCGAGCCTGGCAGATGATGGACGCTTCGCGTTTCAGGTGCGTGATGAGACGCTCCGCGCCAGGCAGCTGGTGTTGGCCACAGGGGTGCGTGACGAGCTGCCGCCCGTGCCCGGACTGGCACAGCGTTGGGGGCGCAGCGTGTTCCATTGCCCCTACTGCCACGGCTACGAGCTGGATGCGGGGGCGATAGGCATCGTCGCCTGGTCCGCCACGGCGCAGCATCACGCCATCATGCTGCCCGACTGGGGGCAGCCCACGTTGTTTCTCCATGGCGCTTACCAGCCGACCCAGGAGGATCTGGCCACGTTGGCGCGCCGTGGCACCGCTGTGGAGGCCACGCCCATCGCGCGCATCGACGGCGTGGCGGACGTGTTACTGACCGACGGACGGGTGCTCAAGATGAACGGCCTCTTCACCCAGCCGCGCACCTCCATCGCCAGCCCGGTCGCTGTGCAGCTTGGCTGCGCGATCGCAGAAGGGCCCATGGGGCCTTTCATTCAAGTAGACGCTTTTCAGCAGACTTCCGTGCCCCGGGTATTCGCCTGCGGAGATGCGGCCCGAGGTGCGGGCAACATTGCCCTGGCAGTGGCCGATGGGGCCATGGCTGGCGTGGCGGCGCACCGGGCCAGCATGGCTTAAGGAGGCTTTATCAGCCTGCCTCACTGGTCTTGGCCCTGTTGTTCGCTTTGCCGACGTGCCGATGGGGTTGCCCATGGACTTGCCTGAGAAGTGCACGCTGATGCATCGCCATGGCCGGCATACGCTGTCTGATCCGTCCGACAGCGTGTGCGGGGCCTGGCACCTAGGCTGGTGGCAACTTATCACCACTCGACCCAAGGATTCGCCATGCGACTGCACCACCTCGTTCGTTGTCTTCCCGTCGTTCTGCTTGCCGCTGCAGGCGTTGCCCATTCCGCGCAGGGCGACGGCGCGCGCAGCAGCACCTACCAGCAGGATCGCGCGGCATGCGCCCAGATCAGCTCGCCTGAGAGCAAGGCGGCCTGCATTCATGAAGCCGGCGCAGCCCAGCAGGCTGCGCGCACCGGCCAGTTGACGAGCGTGCAGCCAGGCAACTACGAAAACAATGCTCTGCAGCGCTGTTCCACGTTCACCGACGCGGCGGACAAGGCGGCGTGCGTGGATCGGGTTCGTGGGGGCGCCACGGAAGGCTCGGTGAGTGGCGGCGGCGTGCTGCGCGAGACGGTGACGACTGTTCCGGCCTCGCCGCGCTAAAGGATCACACCTGGCGCGGGCTGCTCAAGGGCCTGCCGGGTGTGATGGCACTCACGTCAGCCCAGTGCAGTGCGCATTGCGTCAATAACGCTGCGATAGTCCGGCTTGCCGAAGATCGCGCTGCCCGCCACGAAAGTGTCCGCACCCGCGTCTGCCACTTGGCGAATATTCGTTTCCTTGATGCCGCCATCGACTTCCAGGCGAATGTCCTTGCCGCTCGCCTCGATGCGGCGCCGGACGGCTTCGGTTTTTCGCAGAGCCGAGTCGATGAAGCTCTGCCCGCCAAAACCGGGGTTCACGCTCATGATCAGAATCAGGTCGATGTCGTCGATCACCCAGTCCAGCACGTCCAGCGGCGCGGCCGGGTTGAACACCAGTCCGGCCTTCACGCCTTTCGAGCGGATGGCCTGAATGCTGCGGTGCACGTGGCCGGACGCGTCGGGGTGAAAGCTGATGTAGTCGGCGCCCGCGTCCGCGAAAGCGGCAGCCAGCGCATCGACCGGCTGCACCATCAGGTGCACGTCGATGGGCACTGCGGTGCCTTCCGCCGTCTTGGCATGGGGCTTGAGTGCCTGGCAGATCATCGGGCCGAACGTCAGGTTGGGCACATAGTGGTTGTCCATCACGTCGAAATGAATCCAGTCAGCGCCAGCGGCGATGACGTTTTTCACTTCGTCGCCCAGGCGGGCAAAGTCGGCGGACAGAATCGAGGGGGCGATACGGTAGGGGCGGCTCATGCCGAGATTGTCGCAGTTGCCAGACCCCTCCCTTTGACTGCCGCGCCGGTCCCCGTACTTACCCCTTACCATTGCCGCCATGCCGAAGTACCAGTTCCAGGCCGAGGTGCAGCCAGAGTATCTGCCCGAGCAATCCTCGCCCTCCGAAGGCGTGTACAGCTTCGCCTACACCATTACCGTCACCAACATTGGCGACGTTCCCGCGCAGCTCATATCGCGTCACTGGATCATCAGCGACGCCCGCGGCCACACCGAACAGGTCAAGGGCCTGGGCGTGGTGGGGCAGCAGCCGCTGCTCAAGCCTGGCGAAGCGTTCCAGTACACCAGCGGTTGCCGTCTGCGCACGGCCAGCGGCAGCATGCACGGCACCTATTTCTGCGTGGCCGAAGACGGGGAGTCGTTCAGCTGTGCCGTCGACCTCTTCGTACTCGAAGCGGTGGGCGATGGCAGCTCGGGTCAGCCGCTGACCCACCGGGTGTTGCATTGAGGCGTTCTGCCGTCGATCTGGGGCAATTGCTCGCAGATCTCGACCCGGCCGCGTCGCTGGCGCAGCGGCATTTATGGCTGATTGCCTTGCTCGACTGGGTGCGCGGCGACCGCCGCTCGGTCGAGGGCGCGGTGGGCCGCCTGCAATTGCTGGTGAAGGCTGTGGAGAACGACCCGCCGCTGCAGGCCCGCGTGCAGGCCTGGTGGTCGGCGCTGATCGAAACGGTGGACATCACGACGCTGCTGGCCGACTTCGGCTTTGCACCCCGCACCGCATTGATCAGCGAAATCGGTGAACGCCTGCGCTACAAATTGCTGCCGGCCAGCCCCGAGACCATCGACGCGTCCGAGCTGTTCATGCTGGCCCTGGCCAGTGACTTCGACGCGCGCTGGCTGGCTGCGCTTGACGAGCCACTGCTGACGCGCCTGCTCGCCGTGCTCTCGCCCTCTGACGAGCCGGGTGCCACCCGCTGGCAGCGCTCGCTGCTCGATGCGATCACCTATTGCGCGGGGCAGATTCTGTCCACCGGCTTCGCGCCGGAGTTGCGCCTGCGCATGACCGAGTCCGCACGCGATGCGCAGCCCTTTCATGCACTGATTCGCGACGTGGAAAGCCTGCGCGTCGAGGTGCTGCACCAGCTGCGTACCAGCGACCGGCTCGATGAGGCCGTGCTGCGGCTGCGCGACCGGCTGGACGCCTGCCGCGCGGCAGCCTTCACCGTGTATTCGCACTTCGACGACAACGGCATCTCGGTGGGGCTGGTGTTTCGGCTGCGGCAGTTGCGCGAGCGCATTCTTCGCGTGCGAGCGCTGCTCGACTGCGTGCTGTCACCCACGCCCGCCGTGACTGCCGCGCAGCTGATGGCGCGGCTGGTCAACGTGGGCCGGGAGCGCCGCAGCCTGCGAGCGCTGCTGCGATCCAACACGTCGCTGCTGGCCGCCAAGGTGGCTGAGCGCAGCGCCGAGACGGGCGGCCACTACATCACGCGCACCGGAGCCGAATACCGCGCCATGTTCGCCAAGGCGGCCGGCGGCGGCCTGGTCATGGCCTTCACCACGCTGATGAAGTTCGGCCTGGCCGCGCTGGCCCTGTCGGCCTTCTGGGGCGGTTTCTGGGCGGGCGTCAACTACGCGGCGAGCTTCGTGCTGATTCAGCTGCTGCATTTCACGGTGGCCACCAAGCAGCCGGCCATGACGGCGCCGGCCATGGCGGCCAAGCTGAAAGATCTGCACGACGATGCCGCCGTGGAATCCTTCGTGGACGAGGTGACGCACCTGGTGCGCTCGCAGGTGGCCGCCGTGCTGGGCAACGTGCTGGTGGTGTTTCCGGCCGTGGTCGGCATCACCTGGGCGATTGCGCACTTCAGCGGTGCACCGGCCATCAGCGCGCAGCAGGCCCGCCATGTGCTCGAATCGCTGCACCTACTGGGACCATCGCTGTTCTTCGCGGCCTTTACCGGCGTGCTGCTGTTCTCGTCCAGCATCATCGCCGGCTGGGCAGAGAACTGGTTCGTTCTGCACCGGCTTGACTCGGCCATCCAGTACAACCCACGCATCACCCGCCTACTGGGCAAGCCCCGCGCCGCACGCTGGGCGCAGTTCATGCGCGACAACCTCTCGGGCTTTGCGGCCAACATTTCGCTGGGCTTCATGCTGGGCCTGGTGCCCACCTTTGCCACCTTCTTCGGCCTGGGGCTGGATGCACGCCATGTCACGCTCTCTACGGGGCAGATGGGCGCCGCAGCCACGTCGCTGGGCATGGGCGTGCTGCATGATTCGGCCTTCTGGTGGGCGGCAGCCACACTGCCGCTGATCGGTGCGCTGAACGTGTCGGTCAGCTTCTACCTGGCCTTCCGGGTCGCGCTGCGTGCCGAGAACGCAACGGGCGGAGAAAAGTCCCGGATCTACCGCGCGCTGCGGGCGCGGTTGTGGCGCTCGCCGCTGAGTTTCTTCATGCCGGTGCGCGTGCGCGCCGTGCCCGCCGAACGGGATTGATGCATGCCCTGGCCGCCAAATACGCAACTCGGCATCGCAGTCCACGTCCTACAGTGAAACAAGCGCTTGGCGGGTAGATTCGGGCGACTGTCGAAATGGGCGAGTGCGCGCGCTGGGGAGCGCCTTTTTTCGAATCCCACAGCGGGTGCAGACAACCTGCGTGATTGCCAAGAGGATTGATTCAAAAATGAATGAGCTGATGAGCTTCTGGGCGCAGTGGTTGCGCCCCTCCGCGGGGCTGCCGACCGTGCAGTGGTCGCTGCTGCTGGCCGGCGCCGCCATGGCCGGCTATCTGGTGCAACGCCATACCGGCCTGCCTAAGGTGGTGGGCTATACGCTGGTGGGCACTGTGGCCGGCTTGCTGGGCTTCAGCGGCGCTGTTTGGCCGCTGCAAGGCATCGGACTCTTCCTGCTGGAGCTTGGCATTGCGCTGGTACTGTTCGAGGCCGGCGCGCGCATTCCGCTGCGCTGGTTCCGCCACAACCCCATGGTGCTGGTGCAAAGCGTGGCCGAATCGGCCTTCACCTACTTTGCCGTCTACTGGGTGCTGCTGTGGCTGGACGTGCCCGCGCGCGTTGCCGGGCCGCTGGCGCTGGTGGCGCTGGCCGCATCGCCCGCCATCCTGACGCGCGTGGTGCAGGACACGAACGCTGCCGGCCCCGTGACCGACCGCGCCATCGTGCTGGCCACTTTGTCCACGCTGTATGCGCTGACGCTGGGCAGCGCGCAGGCCGAGCTCATCAACCGACCTGCCGCCCGCCTGGCCGACACCATCTACCCCGTGATGGTGGTGCTGGGCGTGTCGATCATCGTGGGCGCGGTGCTGGCGCTAGCGCTGCGCATGGCGCTGCGGTTCATGAGCCCCGCCAGCGAGAACACGTCCATGCTGCTGCTCACCTTGATCGCGGCCACCACCACGGTGGCCGGCTTCATGGGCGGCTCGGCGCCGTTGGCGGCGCTGCTGGGCGGCATGCTGCTCAAGCAGTTGAACCCGCGCCCCTGGGCTTGGCCGCGCCAGATGGGCACGGCCTCTTCGCTGCTCACCATGCTGATGTTCGTGCTGGTGTCCACCGTGGCTGCGCAGGCCGACTGGAGCGGGCCGGTGGCCGGCGTGGTGCTCGCCTTGATTGTGGTGCGCCTGGTGGCCAAGGCCGTTGGCGTGGGCGTGGGCAACGTGGGCAGCGGTGCCAGCTGGCAGCAGGCCTTCTGGGTTAGCTGCGCGATGACACCCATGTCTTCCATCGCGCTGCTGATCGCGTCGCAGTTCGTGCTGGCATCGGCCTCCACCGGGCACCTCATCGCCCGCGTGGCGCTGCCCGCCATCTTGCTGATGGAGGTGCTGGGCGCGGTGATCGCCACCGTGGCCATCTACCGCGCGGGCGAAAGCTCCAAGCCGTGGGCGCCGCTGACGCGGGCCGCACGCACCGGCAGCACCGGTGCCCAGAACAACACCGCGACCAGCAGCGCCCCTACCGCCGGAGAAGCCCCCCGTGAGTCTTGAAGCCTTCCACACATCCGAGCCGCTGACGCTGGGCGTCGAGCTGGAACTGCAGCTCGTCAACACGCACGACTACGACTTGGCGCCCTATGCCGAGGACATGCTGCGCCTGATGGCCAAGCAACCGCTGCCCGGCAGCGTGGTGCCCGAGATGACCAACAGCATGATCGAGATCTCTACGGGCATCTGCCATTCGGGCAACGAGGTGCTGGGGCAGCTCACGCAGATCCGCGACGCGCTGGTCAAGAGCGCCGACAAGCTCAACATCGCCGTGGTGGGTGGCGGCACGCACCCGTTCCAGCAATGGCACGAACGCCGCATCTACGACAAGCCGCGCTTTCAGGAGCTGTCGCAGCTCTACGGCTACCTGTCCAAGCAGTTCACCATCTTCGGCCAGCACGTGCACATCGGCTGCCCCGGCGCTGACGAAGCGCTGCTGATGCTGCACCGCATGTCGCGCTACATCCCGCACTTCATCGCGCTGTCGGCGTCCAGCCCGTACGTGCAGGGGCAGGACACGGCTTTTGATTCCGCGCGTTTGAATTCGGTGTTTGCCTTTCCGCTGTCGGGCCGCGCGCCCATGGTGCTGACCTGGAAAGACTTCGAGACGTACTTCGGCAAGATGACCCGCACCGGCGTGGTCAAGAGCATGAAGGACTTCTACTGGGACATTCGCCCCAAGCCCGAGTTCGGCACCATCGAGATCCGCGTGTTCGATACCCCGCTCACCATCGAGCGGGCCGCTGCGCTGTCGGCCTTCGTGCAGTCGCTGGGCGCATGGTTCCTTGCCGAGCAACCCTTCACGCCCACCGAAGACGACTACCTCGTCTACACCTACAACCGCTTTCAGGCGTGCCGCTTCGGCATGGAGGCGGTATATGTCGACCCGGCCACCGGCGACCACATGCCGCTGCGCGACCACATCCTGCACACCTTCGACCACATCGCCCGCCACGCCGGCGCGCATGGTGCATCGGGCGCGCTGCACATGCTGCACAGCGAGGCCTCCGCCGGCCAGAACGACGCCCGCTGGCTGCGCGAGCGCCAGCGCGAAGAGCAGTTGCTGGCCGAGGTCAGCCGCCAGGCGGCGCAGCGGTTTCGCGGCACGCCGGGCTGACCGCGCGGCGCTCAGCGCCGCAGGTTCACCAGCACGACGCCCGCCAGCACCAGCACGCCGCCTGCGATGAACTGCGGCGCCAGCCGCTCACCCAGCAGCAGCACGCCGAACCCCACGCCGAAGAGTGGCGTGAGAAACGAGAACGCCGACAGGCGCGAGGCCAGATACCGCCGCAGTAGCCAGAACCACACCAGAAAGCTGGCGAACGTGACAACCACCGACTGAAACAGCAGGCTGCCCCAGGTGATGGCGGCCATGGGCTCGCGCGGCGCGGCACCCTGCAACCACAGGCCCAGCCCCAGGCCCACCACGGCCGCCGCCACCAGCTGGTACAGCAGGGTCTGCGACGCGGGCGCTTCCGACAGCGAGCTGCCGCGAATCACCAGCGTGGTGGCTGCCCAGAGCGCGGCCCCGCCCACGCCCAGCACATCACCCAGCAGCCCGTGCGCAGCAGCCGGCCCCGCGCCGGACCAGCCGGCAGAAAAAGCGATGGCGATGCCGGCAAAGGCTAGCAGCACGCCCACCCACTGCCAGCGCGACAGCCGCTCGCCGGCCACCCACCAGTGCAGGCCCAGCGCCGTGAAGATCGGCGCGGTGTAGAGGAACACCACCATGTGCGATGCGCTGGTGTACAGCAAGCCCACCGACACCAGCACGAACTCGCCGGCGAACAGCAAGCCGGCCAGCAGCCCGGGCCCAAGCCGCCCGTCGCGCAGCGAGAAGCCCTCGCGGCGCCAGCCCATCACCCCCAGCAGCAGCCCGGCGGCGATCAGCGAGCGCCAGCCCACTTGCAGCACTGGGTGCAAAGCGGGTGCTGCCGCCTTGATGGCCACTTGCTGCAGACCCCAGCAGGCGCACAGCAGCACCATCAGCGCTGCGGCGGATGCGTCGATCGATTTGCGCGCCATGGGTTTCCTTGGTTGAACGGTGGTGATCAGTCTAGGATGGCCGGCTCGCAGCTGATGCAGCGCACCGGACAACCCATGCCGCAATCCCGACAAGCCGCGCCCGCCCGTCGCCGGCGTGCTGCCGATCCCCGACCGATCCCCGCGCTGTTCGCAGACCAGGCGCCGCAGCCGCTGCATCTGCGGGCCGCCACCATCGCCGCGCACAGCGTGTATCCGTCGCTGCGCCACGGCTGGGGCGAACTCATCTACGCCTTCAGCGGCGTGATCGAGATCACCGTGGCCGACCGCCATTTCCTGGCGCCGCCGCGCCACGGCATCTGGATACCGCCGGGCGTGGAGCACGTGGGCGGCGCGCGGCATGAAAGCTCCTTCGGCGCCCTGTGCCTGGATGCGGCCCGCAGCGCGCGCATGCCGGGCGAGCCCTGCACCCTGGCCATCGCGCCATTGCCGCGCACCATGCTGGCCACGCTGCAGCAGCGCGGCATCGACGTGCCGGTGACCGCCGCCCACCAGCGGCTCTTCGACGTGTTGCTGGACGAGTTGGCGCTGAGCCTCCCGCAGGAAAGCTATTTGCCGCTGTCCGCAGACCTCGCCTTGCGCCAGGTGCTCGATGCGCTGCAGCAGAACCCGGCCTGCGACAAGCCGCTGGCGCAGTGGGCGCAGGACGTGCACACCACCGAGCGCACGCTGTCGCGGCGCTGCCAGCGCGACCTGGGCATGTCGTTCGGCGCCTGGTGCCAGCGGCTGCGCCTGCTGCGTGCGCTCGACGCGCTGCAGGGCACACGCAGCGTGCAGGCCATCGCGCTCGATCTGGGCTACGGCAGCACCTCTGCCTTCATTGCCATGTTCCGTCGGCACCTGGGCGACTCGCCGGAGGCCTTCCGGCGCCGCGCCCATTCGCCGCCGCCACCCGCCGGTTGACGCGGGGGCGCCGTACCATGCGCGCCTGTGGCCACGCGCCTTCCGCACCTCTCCAACCAAGACCAGCTCCATGGGTGAATTCGATCTGATCCGCCAGTTCTTTCAGCGTCCCGTGCGCCGCGCCGCGCTGGGCGTGGGCGACGACTGCGCTCTGCTGGCCCCTGCGCCCGGCATGCAGCTGGCCGTGTCCAGCGACATGCTGGTGGAAGGCCGCCATTTTTTTGCCGACGTTCATCCAGCCGCTCTGGGCCACAAGGCGCTGGCCGTGAACCTGAGCGACCTGGCCGCCTGCGGTGCGCGCCCGCTGGCCTTCACGCTGGCGCTGTCGCTGCCGCGCGTGGACGCCGACTGGCTGCAGGCCTTTGCCGGCGGGCTGCTGGCGCTGGCCGATGCGCACGACTGCGAATTGGTGGGCGGCGACACCACGGGCGGGCCGCTCAACATCTGCATCACCGTGTTTGGCGAAGTGCCGCCCGGCCAGGCGCTGCTGCGCAGCGGCGCACGCGCGAGCGACGACGTGTGGGTCAGCGGCACGCTGGGCGACGCGCGGCTGGCGCTTGAAGCCCTGCGCGGCCGCATCGCCCTGCCGGCCGATGCACTGGCCGCGGCACGCCAGCGGCTGGAGCGGCCCACCCCGCGCGTGGCGCTGGGCCAGGCGCTGCAGGGCGTGGCGACCAGCGCCATCGACGTGAGCGACGGGCTGCTGGGCGACCTGGGCCACATCCTGGCCGCCTCGAACGTGGGTGCTTGCCTGGATGCTTCTGTTGCTATTAAGTTAATAGCTACTAGCGCTTATGGATCAAGCGCTAGAGGCCAATTTGACCTTGAAATTCTGCGCCAATGCACCTTGGCCGGCGGCGACGACTACGAGCTGGCCTTCACTGCGCCGCCCGCACGCCAGGCCGCCGTGCTGGCCGCCGCGCACCAGGCGGGCACGCCCGTCACGCGCATCGGCCGCATCGAAGCCGGCGCCGGCCTGCGCCTGGTGGACGAAGCCGGCCGCGCCTTGCCGGTGCAGCACTACGCGTCGTTCGACCATTTCGCTTAGATCGCGGCTTTCAGCTGCAGGACGCCAGCGCCGGCCCAGCAGCCACTGGCCGCCGGCTGCTCCACAGCGCCAGCAGCAAGCCGATGGCCGTGAGCCCGGCCGCTGCCCAACTGATGGACAGCAGCCCCAGGCCGGCGGAAATCACCACGCCGCCCGCCCACGCGCCCAGCGCGTTGCCGAGGTTGAAGGCAGCGATGTTCAGGCTCGACGCCAGGTTGGCGCCGCTGTCGCCCGCCTGTTGCAGCACCCGCATCTGCATCGGCGCCACGGTGGCGAACGCCACGGTGCCCAGCACCACCACATACGCCATCGCCACCCCCGGTGCACCGAAGGCCCAGCGGCCTGCGGCCAGCACCAGCATCAGTGCGCCAATCGACAGCAGCAGGGCGCGCACCACGCCCCGGTCCGCCAACCGCCCGCCCAGCAGGTTGCCGGCCGCCAGGCCTGCGCCGAACAGCAGCAGCGTCAGCGCGACCAGGCCACCGGCCATGTGCGTGACCTGGGTCAGCAGCGGCTCCACATAGGTGTAGAGCGCGAACACGCCGGCAAAGCCGAACACGGTGACGCCCAGGCCCAACCAGACCGGGCCGCGCGCGAGCACCGCCAGCTCCTGGCGCAGCGGCACCAAGGGCGGGCGGCCGGTGTCTTTCGGCACGAACGCGGCCAGGATGGTGAAGGCCGCCACGCCGACCACCACCACGGCCCAGAAAGCCATGCGCCAGCCGTGGTGCTGGCCGATCCACGCGCCGGCCGGCACGCCCAGCAGCGTGGCCAGCGTCAGGCCCGAGAACATCAGCGCGATGGCCGAGGCCCGCTTGTCCGGCGCCACCAGCCCGGTCGCCACCACCGCGCCCACGCCGAAGAAGGTGCCATGCGTCAGCGAGGTCAGCACGCGCGCGGCCATCAGCCAGCCATAGCTGGGCGCCAGCGCGGCGGCGGCGTTGCCGGCGATGAAGATGAGCATCAGCGCCAGCAGCAGGCGCTTGCGCGGCCAGCGGCGCGTGAGCAGCGTGAGCACCGGCGCGCCCACGGCCACGCCGAAGGCATAGCCCGAAATGAGCGTGCCGGCGGCCGGAATGGAGATCTGCAGGTCGCCCGCGACCTGGGTGAGCAGCCCCATGATGATGAATTCGGTAGTGCCGATGCCAAAGGCGCCGGCGGCCAGGGCCAGAAGGGAAAGCGGCATGAGAGAAGTCCGGTGGGAGTACAAGCCCCAGACTGTCGCGCATCCCTTGCTGGGTGGGTAGCTGGAATAATGGAAACGCATCTGTGCCTGAGCGGCACAGCCCAAAAGCCCTTCCCATGACGCAAACGACCACTCCTTCCTTATCGTCCAGCGCCGACACCAACCGCTCCGGCGAGCTGGAGGTGCTGGTGATCGTGGCCGAGCGCGGCAGCCTGTCGGCAGCGGCGCGCCAGCTGGGCGTGTCGCCGTCGGCCGTCAGCAAGACGATGTCGAGGCTGGAGGCGCGGCTGGGCGTGCAGCTGCTGCAGCGCAGCACCCGGCGCGTGCAGCTGACGCCCGAAGGCACGCAACTGGTCGAACGCGGCAAGCAGGTGCTGGCCGATCTGGACGACGCCGAGGCGACCGTCGCCGTGCGCAGCGCGCCGCGCGGGCTGGTGCGCATCAGTGCCAGCACCTCGGTCGGCCAGCGGCTGCTGGTGCCGCTGGTGAACCGGCTGCTGGCCACGCACCCGGGCCTGCGGCTGGAGTTGAGCTTCACCGACCACGTGGTCGACCTGGTGGAAAACGGCGTGGACATCGCCATCCGCTGGGGCCGGCTGCCTTCTTCCGACATGGTGGCGCGCCTTCTGGGCCGCACCCGGCAGGTGATCGTCGGTGCGCCCGACTACCTGGCCGCTCACGGCACGCCCCAGCATCCGGGCGATCTGGCGGAGCATCGGCGGCTGGGCTGGAGCTACCGCCGAGCCGTGCCGCACTGGCCTTTCACCGTGGATGGCCAACGGGTGGAGGTGGAGATCGGCGAGACCGTGCGCGTGAACGACGGTGACGTGCTGCGGCGTCTGGCGATCGACGGCGCCGGCCTGGCGCGCCTGTCGCTCTATCACGTGTGGCACGACCTGCAGGCCGGCCGCCTGGTGCCGGTGCTGGAGGCATTCGACACCGGCGAGCTGGAGCCGATCCACGCCGTCTACCTGGGCAAGCCCGACCGCCTGCCGCCGCGTACCCGGGCGGTGCTCGACTTTCTGCAGGCGCATGTCGACCTGCGCCATGCCGAAAGCTGGGCCGGCCCGTCACCTTCCGGCAGCGAAGCCGCGCCTTCACAACCCACCCCATGACAGACGCCCCAACTTCCTCTGACAAGGCAACCCGCCCGCCCGCCATCGGCCTGGGCCGCGCGGCGCAAGACCTGTTCCGCGCGCTCTGGCAGCACGCGGCCGGCGTGCGCCCGCAACTGCTGGGCGCCGCCGGGCTGCTGTCCGGCGCGCAGCTGATGCGCCTGACCATGCCCTGGCTGGCGGCGCAGGCCATCAACGCGCTGCAGCAGGGCAGCCTTACCACGGCCGGCCGCTGGATCGTCTACCTGATCGGCATCTACCTGCTGTCGTGGCTGCTGCACGGCCCGGGCCGGGTGCTGGAGCGCAACGTGGGCGTGCGCGTGCGCGAACGGCTGGCCGACCAGCTCTACGCGCGCATCGCCGCCGCCCCGCTGGCCTGGCGCGATGGGCGGCATTCGGGCGAGCTGCAGCACCGCGTGATGCAGGCCAGCCGCGCGCTGTCGGACTTCGCCCAGAGCCAGTTCGGCTACCTGCAAAGCGCGTTCAACTTCGTCGGGCCGCTGGTCGCACTGGCGCTGCTGTCCGCCACCAGCGGCGCCATCGCGGTCACGGGGTATGTGGTCATCGCCCTCATCATCGTGCGCTTCGACCGCGCGCTGATGCAGCTGGCGCGCGCGGAAAACGACGCCGAGCGCCGCTATGCCGCCGCGCTGCTGGACTTCGTCGGCAACGCCGGCACGGTGATCGGGCTGCGGCTGCAGGCCGCCTCGCGCCGCGTGCTGGGCCGGCGCATGGAGGCCGTGATGGCGCCGCTGCGCCGCGCCGTCATGGTCAATGAAGGCAAGTGGTTCGCGGTCGATCTGCTGGGCATGGGGCTGACGTGGCTGCTGGTGGTCGTCTACGTGCTGAAGCACCGCCAGCCGGGGCAGGCGATTGCGCTGGGCACCGTGTTCATGATCTACCAGTACGCGCAGCAGGCCGCATCGGTCGTCGGCGCCATGGCGTCCAACTTCCAGAGCTTCGCACGCATGCACACCGACTACAGCAGCGCCGAGCCGATCTGGGCCGCACCTGCCGACCCTGCCACTGCCGTCCCTGCCGCCGTGCCCGCCGTGGTGGCTGACGCGCCCTGGCAAACGCTGCAATTGCGCGGCGCCACCTGGCGTTATGAGGGCGATGCGCGTGGCGGCCTGCACGGCGTGGACCTGCTGCTGCGGCGCGGCGCGCGCGTGGCGCTCATCGGCCCTAGCGGTGGCGGAAAGAGCACGCTACTGCGCACGCTGGCGGGCCTCTACGCGCCGCAGGAAGGCACGCTGCTGCGCGACGGCTTGGCGGTGCCGTGGGGCGAGCTGCGCACGCTGGCCACGCTGATCCCGCAGGAGGCCGATGTGTTCGAGGCCAGCGTGCAGGAGAACCTCACTTTCGGCGAACCGGCCGACGCCGCTGCGCTGAATCGGGCCGTGCACACCGGCGTGTTCGACGAGGTGCTGGAGCGCCTGCCCGCCGGGCTGCACAGTCCTTTGTCCGAGCGCGGCGCCAATCTGTCGGGCGGGCAGCGCCAGCGGTTGGCGCTGTCACGTGGTGCTCTGGCGGCGCAGGGCAGCTCGCTGCTGCTGCTCGACGAGCCCACCAGCGCGCTCGACCCGCAGGCCGAGGCCCGCGTGTTCGACCGCATGGATGCAGCGTTTCCCGCCGCGTGCATCGTCGCGTCGGTGCACCGGCCCAGCCTGCTCCCGCGCTTCGACACCGTGGTGGTGGTGGAAGCCGGCCGTGTGGTCGATGCGGGGCCGCGCGATGAGGTGCTGGCGCGGCGGGCGCACTGACGCAGGCACAGGCGTTGGGCGGGAGGGACGGAGGCGGTTTCGGATAGCATCGCGCCCCCATGCCGCAGCACCACATCGTCGTAGACCAACTCGTCAAGACCTACCGCGTGGCCGAGCGCGCGCCGGGCCTGTGGGGCGCCGTGCGCGGCGTATTCCACCGCCGCCATCGCACGGTGCAGGCATTGTCTGGTGTGTCATTCGCGCTCGAGCGCGGCGAGCTGCTGGGCTTCGTCGGCCCCAACGGCGCGGGCAAGTCCACCACCATCAAGATCCTCTCGGGCATTCTGCGGCCCGACGGCGGCACGGTGCGCGTGGATGGGCGCGACCCGTTCGCCGACCGCGAGCGGCATGTGGCCGGCATCGGCGTGGTCTTTGGCCAGCGCAGCCAGCTGTGGTGGGACTTGCCGGTGGACGACGGCTTTGCGCTGCTGCGCGATATCTACCGGGTCGATCCGGCGCGCTTCAAGGCCACGCGCGACGAGCTGGTCGATCTGCTGCGGCTCGAAGGCGTGCTGGCCCAGCCGGTGCGGCAGCTGTCGCTGGGCCAGCGCATGCGCGCAGAGATCGCGGCGGCGCTGCTGCACGAGCCGGCCATTCTGTTTCTGGACGAGCCCACCATCGGGCTGGATGCGCCGTCCAAGCTGGCGGTGCGCGACTTCGTGCTGCGTGCCAACCGCGAGCGCGGCACCACCGTGTTGCTGACCACGCACGACATGCACGACATCGAGGCGCTGGCCGGCCGCGTCATCGTGATCGGCCATGGCCGCGTGCTGGCCGACGCGCCCGTCGACGCGCTGCGCGCCCAGGTGCTGGCCGAGCGGCGGCTGGTGGTGGACTTTGCCGGCCCGGCGCCGGAGGGCATTGCACTGCCCGGCGTGGCCGTGCACGCGCGGGATGCGCAGCGCCTGGTGCTGGGGTTCGACCCGGTCATCACGCCCGCCCCGGTGCTGATCGCGCAGGTGGCTGCGGCCCATGCGGTGCAGGACATTCGCCTGGAGTCACTGCCCATCGAAGAGGTCATCACCCGCTTCTACGCCTTGCACGGGGCTAGCGAGTGACGGCGCGCCAGGCCACGTCCCGCTGGCGCCCTTACTACGCCGCCTTCACCTCACGCTTTCTGCAGATGCTGCAGTACCGCGCCGCTGCGTTGGCCGGCTTTGCCACGCAATGCTGGTGGGGCGGCATCAAGGTCATGGTGCTGGCCGCGTTCTATGCGGGCGGGCAGGGCGGCGTGGCCACTATGCCGCTGGGGCACGCCATCACCTACACCTGGATCGCGCAGGGCCTGCTGGCGCTGCTGCCCTGGTCGGGCGACCCCGAGGTGGCGCAAGCCGTGCGCACCGGCGCGGTGGCCTACGACCGGCTGCGGCCAGTGGATGCCTATGTGTTCTGGTACGCACGCACGGCGGGCTGGATCGCCGCGCGCGTGCTGCCGCGCGTGGGCCTGATGCTGGCCTTCGCGGCCGTGGCCTTGCCGCTGGCCGGCCAGGGCGACTGGGGCTGGCAGCCGCCGGCCGGGCCGTGGGCGGCGGCGTTCTTCGCAGCATCGATGGTGCTGGCGCTGCTGCTGTCCACCGCGCTGGTGATGCTGCTGAATGTGGCGGCTACAGCCGCGCTGGACGCGCGCGGCATCAATGCCTTTGCCATTCCGGCCGTGGTGGTGCTGTCGGGCAATCTGCTGCCGCTGGCGCTCATGCCCGACGCCTGGCAGGCCGCCTTGCTAGCCCAGCCACTGGCGGGGCTGCTCGACATTCCGGTGCGGCTGTACTTCGGCCGCCTCGCCGGCTGGCAGGCCGTGGGCGGGCTGGCGCTGCAGGCGTTCTGGGTGGCTGTGGTGGTGGCCGTGGGCCGCCTCACGCTGGTCCGCACGCTGGCGCGGCTCGATATTCAAGGCGGCTGACGATGGGCTCGTTGGCGCTTTTCTTTCGTTTTGCCGGTGCCTCGCTGTCGGGGCAGATGCGCTACCCCGGCTCTGCACTGCTGCTGACCGTGGGCCAGTTCCTCGCCACCGGTATCGAGGTGATCGCCGTCTGGGCGCTGTTTGATCGCTTCGGTGCGGTGCAGGGCTGGGGCATTGGCGAGGTCGCGCTGTTCTATGGCCTGGTGAATGCCATGTTCGCCATCGCCGACGGGTTGGGGCGGGGCTTCGACGTGCTGGGCACCGAGTTGCTGCGCACCGGCGCCTTCGACCGGCTGCTGCTGCGCCCGCGCCCGATGGCGCTGCAGTTGATGGGCCAGGACGTGCGACTGAGCCGTCTGGGCCGCTTGCTGCAGGCCGCGCTGGTGATCGCCTTCGCCACCGCGCAGGCCGGCATCGCGTGGACGCCGGCCACCATCGCCCTGGGCCTCTTCGCATTGGCTGGCGGCGTGGCGCTGTTCCTGGGCATTCTGGTGCTGCAGGGCACGCTCGCGTTCTGGACGGTGGAGAGCCTGGAGATCGCCAACGTCTTCACCTATGGCGGGGTGGAGGCGGGCCAGTACCCGCTGGCGATCTACGCGCGCTGGTTCCAGCGGCTGCTGACCTTCGCCGTGCCGCTGGCGGCCGTCAGCTATTACCCGGCGCTGGCCATTCTGGGGCGGGCCGACCCGCTGGGCGCGCCGGGCTGGGTCGGTTGGGTGTCGCCGCTGGCGGGCTTCGTGTTCCTGGCGCTGGCATTCGCCGCCTGGGGCGTGGGTCTGCGGCGGCACGCCTCCACGGGGAGCTAAGGCGCGGCCTCACATCCCAGGCGGCGAGGGCGTCAATGCGTCCTCACGGCGTGACACCCCCGCCGTCGTCTTGCAGTTCCTGGCTCAGGATGCGGCGTATCTCCAAAATCGCGCGCGGGTGCTCCTGCACGCTGTGGGCCGACGGCAGCACCAGCTCTGACAGGGCGCCGGGCAGGTGCGCGCTGGCGTAGGGCACGATGCCGTCGGACGACTGCGTGAGCGCCACGCCCGGGGTGTTGTTGCCGATGATCGAGTGGTAGCGCACCCCCGGGCGAACGGGCAGGTCTGCCGTCCATTGCACGTACTCATCGCGGTCGCTCAGGTTGTCGATGCTGTTCGGTATCTGCGCCAGCGGACGTGCGCCGGTCTCGGGCGACACCTCGCGAGCGCGCAGCCTGCCCATTACGCGGGTGATGTCAGCCAGCTGCCGCACCATGCTGACCGGCAGGCTGATCAGGTTGGCGGCCCACCGCGCCAGGCGCTGGTTGGCAAAGGGGGTGCCCCGGTGCGGCGCAGCGATGAAGATGGCGTCGCTGACCTGCGGCATGGCGTCAAAGCGCAGATAGCGATCCAGGGCCTGGCGTGCTCCCGCCTGCTGGGGCTGCGGGCCGACTTCTGCAGGCGCCTCTGGCCCCGGCTCGTCGTCGGGCAACTCGTAGCGGCTCTGCAAGGCGTTCCAGAGCCGGTCGCCGGAGGACGACACCAGCAGGCGCGAGAGCACGCCGCCCATGCTGTGCCCAACCAAGGTGATCCGCTGCGATGCGCGCGCCGTGCCCGCGGGGTCGAAGTGGGCCAGCGTGTCGTGCAGTGCGGCGCCGATCATGTGGCGGTTCACTGCCAGCGGCGCGTTGGTAGGGTAGTACACCTGCCAGATCTGGTAGTTGCGCCGCAGCGTCTCGTCCCCCAGCACTTCGTTGGCGACGTTGATCCATGCCTCGGGGCTGCTGGCCAGGCCGTGCAGCATGACGATGATGCGGCGGTCGGGGTCGTACGGCTGCAGCAGGTCTACACGAGGGCGGTCGATGCCGCCGGCGCGGCCCAGCACCGTGTTCAGCGCCTGCGTGGCGAAGCCCGAGCGCGCCAGCCACAGGCCGTAGCCGGCCGTGAAGTTGGCGGCCAGCGGAACGGCATGTGCGGCGATGGTCTCCGACGCCGTGCGATACGGGTCGCGCACCAGCACGCGGATGTCGCGCGTGGCCAGCACCTGCTGGCGGGTCGCACCCTCGAAGGCCATCAGCGCGGTTGCAGGCGGAAACTGCATGGTCTGGAACGGCGCGGCCGCTTCATCGGCCCGGCCCGGCGGTGTTGCCGCCTGTGCCTTGGGCGGCGCCATCACCAGCACCAGTTCGGCCCCGAAGCCGTCACGGCGATACACGTTGCGCAGGCCCGAAAAACGCAGCGACGCCGCGGGAATGATCTCGCGCACTGCGTCTGGATCGAAGCTGTCGCGTTGCAGCGCGCTGAAGTCCAGGTGCCAGTCGCCTACGGTGGCGGTCTGGCGGGCATCTTCTTCGCGCCGCCTGGGGTCGTCCAGCCCCGGCCGCGCCCTGAACATGGCCGTCAGCGCCTCTTGCACCGCGTAGTTGTAGTAGTCGCGCACTTGCGCCTGGCGGTCTTCAAACGCGCGTTCGCTGGGCGCGCGGTCGCTGAAGAACAGGTAGGCGTAGGCGTGGCGGGCGGCCTCCAGCCACAGGCCGATCTGCACGTCCAGCGGCGGTGCGTCGGTGGCCGCTGCGCGCGCGCCGGCCTGGGCCGCATCCAGCCACACCTCTGCCAGCGTGGCCAGCCGCTGCTCGTCGGTAATGCCGGGGGACTGGCGCAGGGTCTCGCGGCAAGCCGGTGCATCTCGCTCGCACAGCGTCTCGTCCAGGCCCACCACGCGCAGCACCTCGCGTGCAGCAGGGCTCAGCTCGCCGGTGGTGAGCACGTCGCTGCGGCGCTGGCGCAGGTAGTCGGCCGTGGAGATGGAATCCACCTGCACGCCGGCGCAGCCTGCCAGCAGGGCGGCCACCGCTGCGAGTGCGATGGTGCGCAACCACGCAGCCCACGTTGTCTGGCGCTCCGATGTCATGGCCGTGCCTCCTTTTTCGCCGCCTTCAGTTCGGGCAAGCCGACGCGGATGGCCTGCGAGAACGCCTGAGGTGTCGCCGTCGGCGCCTGCCTTGCGCGCTCGGTGATCCGGCTGGCCGCCTGCAAATCGGCCAGTGCCATGCCGGGCGCCAGCACGCCCAGGGCATGCAGGTAGCCCGGCAGATAGCCCGAGGCCAGCAGCCGCGCGTCCAGCGGCAGACCGGGCGCGATGCGGCGCGCCATGTCGAACACCACCGTCGTGCAGTTGCCGGTGAGCGTGTGATAGAAGCGCGGCGCGCGGCGCAACTGCTGGGCGGTGTCCACGTAGGCCAGGAACAGTGAACGCATGGCGGCCGGGCTCATCGCGACGCGGTACAGATACACGTCTTCACCGCGCGCCCGTGCGCGAACGCCCAGGATGTCTCGCTCCTCGGCCGCCACCAGCGTCGCCTCGAACTGCTTGACGAAGCCGCCCAGGGCGGAGAACTGCTCACCGCGTTCCTTGCGGATCTCCAGCGAGAAGGTCAGAAAGCGCCCGTCGGCAAAACCGAACGACACCAGCGTGTGGGCGATGGCCGGCCCCATCCAGTACGACAGGGCCATGTCGACGGAGCGCAGCGCATTCAGGTCGACCTCGCGCTGCACCCAGCGCGGCGTGTAGTCGGCTTCGCCGCGCCAGTCGAAGTCGCGCACGTTGTCCAGCGTCACGCGCGAGCCCTCTACGCGCGCGTCCAGCAGCTGGGACACATCGTCGGCCCATGCGCGCTGCTGCTGCGGCGCGATGGTGGCCCACCACGCCAGCAACGCCACCAGCGCGACTGCGTAGGTCGTGCAGGCGGCCGCTGCACCCTGGCGGCGCCAGGCGGTGCGCGCCACCCACAACGTGAGCAGGCCCCAAGCCACTATCGCCACCGTGCGCAGCCATGCAGGCACCGGAAGCTGGAACCACAGCGCCAGGCTGGTCCAGCCGCCGGCTGCCAGCAAGACCAGGGTGAAAACGACCAGGCCAGCCCACCGCAGTGCGCGGCGGGGCCTGGATTGCAGCGGGGACAGGGCCTGTGGTGTCATCGTGCGTGAGGTGCGGAGGCGGTGCAAAAGAGGAGCGGGCGCCATTGTGCTGCCACGTGTGCAGCCATGTGCGCTGCTAGCATGGGCGCCTGCGCGCCGGCCTCTTGCGCCCGGCGCCAATGGTGGCTCTGCTGTTGGCCTCAGCGCTCCCATCCCCGCATCGTGCCTTTGCCCGTTACCCATGCCCTTGTCGTCGTCCGCCCCCCACGTGCCGCCTCCTGCCGGGCTGCGCCGGTTTCTGCTGTCGCACCCTGCACACTTCATCGCGCTGGGTTTCGGCAGCGGCCTTTCGCGCGTGGCGCCGGGCACCGTCGGCACGGCGTGGGGCTGGCTGGCGTATCTGATGCTGCAGGCCTGGCTAACGCCGGCGGCCATCGGCATCGTCATTGCCGTGTCGCTGGTGGTGGGCTGGTGGGCATGCACGGTGTCCGCACGGCACATGGGCGTGGCCGACCCGGGCAGCATCGTGTGGGACGAGGTCGTCGCCATCTGGATCGTGCTGTGGCTGGCCATGCCAATGGGTTTCTGGGGGCAACTGGCGGCGTTCGCGCTGTTTCGCTACTTCGACGCGGCCAAGCCCGGCCCGGTGCGCTGGGCCGACAGCTGCTTCAAGGGCTTCGGCTGGCGCGGCGGCTTCGGCATTCTGTTCGACGACCTGGTGGCTGCGTTCTGCACGCTGCTGGTCATTGCGCTGTGGCGGTGGTTCTGGTGAGTCGCATCGATTTGCTATCAAAAGAGGAGCTGTCGGCGCTTGATGGACAAGCGCTGGAGGCCGATTTGACTCATATTTCCCATCTGCTGGCCGCGCGCGGGTGGATGCTGGCCACCGCCGAGAGCTGCACCGGTGGCCTGATCGCAGGCGCCTGCACCGACCTGGCGGGCTCCAGCGCCTGGTTCGAACGCGGCTTCGTTACCTATTCCAACGCCGCCAAGACAGAACTGCTGGGCGTGCCCGCCGACCTCATCGCCGCCCATGGCGCGGTGAGCGAGCCCGTCGCGCGCGCCATGGCGGATGGCGCCGTGGCGCATTCACACGCCCAGGTCAGCGTGGCCGTCACCGGCGTGGCAGGGCCCAGCGGTGGCAGTGCTGACAAGCCCGTCGGCACGGTGTGGTTCGGCTGGCGCGTGGGCGAGCGCACGCTGACAGAGATGCGCCGCTTTGACGGCGACCGAGCCGCCGTGCGCGCGCAGACGGTGGCGCATGCCTGCCGGCGGCTGGCAGAGTTGCTGGGTGAGGCGCAAGCCCCCTACATGAACTCAGTAGCGAGGCGCTGAACCATCGGGCGTGGATCAGTTCGCGCAGCTATCAGCTGTGCGGCCGCAATCAGTGTCGACGCTCCGGCGTTTAACGCGGCAGCCCCAGATCCGTCGAGGAGCAACTCTTACGGCCACCGGTCACCACCGCGAAGACCGGGTCCCTGGAGCCCAGGCAGGCACCAGCGAAGTCGATTCTGGCGTAGCCGTCGATGTACATCCGGCCTGTCACCATTCCAGTGCGACTGACTGTGAATCGTTCGAGTCGATAGGAGCCATTGGCCGAACCTGTAATGTTTCCGCTGCACGTAGCGGTTCCGTCAGACTCCAAACCTCCGCCCGCCAACCGATACGCACCCGTCAGCTGACACGTTGAATTGTTCAGCGTCGCGATCTGCATTCTGAACACCCCTTCATTCGCGGTGACAGTCAGCGTGGCGGGCAGTACGTCGCCCACAAAGGGATCGAATCCACCGTACACCGCGAAACGGTTGTTGAACCGAATCGGATATTCCTCGTAGTGATAGCGCGATATGCGCCTTGGAGCGTCACCGGGCAGCGTGACGGTGCCCGTTGTGGAGGAGTCGAAGGTCAGCTGGATCGGGCCGAGGCTTGCCGCTTGTTCGCCGTTGCTTGCCTCACCCCCTGTGCCGATCGAAGGGCCATTCCGGAACTCTTGCAGCGTGCCCGCGAATGCCGAGGAATCGGGCGCCCGCAGCCCACTGGCCTGCAGGAATACTGCCGAGCCATCGCTGCGGTAGCCCAAGTACGACACGATCATCGCCCGGCCGTTTTGCATGTCGATCTGCAGGCTGCGCCCCGGCTTGCCACTCAATTCATTGTCGAAAGCCCACATGCCGGGTTCGGGCTCGAACTCCTGGAAGTTGAGCAATTGTCCAGGCGCCAGTGAACCACAGATGCAGCCCGTCACCAACCCTGCGAAGGGAGGGGCAGGCCGCCCCCGCCGATCCAGGCCAGTGCGCTACGAGCCTTGTTCATCCGCCGAACTCGTCGCCCAACTCGCGTGCCCGGTCTTTTGCCGCATGCAGGGCGCGAGCGAACTTCTGGCCCAGCTCGTCCTGCTCCATCGACGTGATGGCGGCGTAGGTGGTGCCGCCCTTGGACGTGACGCGCTGGCGCAGCACGGCCGGGGTTTCCTCTGACCGGCGGGCCAGCTCGGCCGCTCCGGTGAAGGTGCCCACGGCCAGGCGATGCGCCTGATCGGCCGACAGGCCCATCTCCACGCCGGCCGTCGCCATGGCTTCCAGGAAGAAGAACACGTACGCGGGGCCGGAGCCGGACAGCGCGGTGACGGCATCCAGCTGCGTTTCGTTATCGACCCACAGCAGCTCGCCCGTGCTGGCCAGCGTACGCTCCACCAGCGCGCGGTCGGCCGCAGTGATGGCGGCGCGGGCGAACAGGGCGGTCATGCCGCGGCCGATGAGCGCGGGCGTGTTGGGCATGGTGCGCACGATGCGATCAGAGCCCAGCCACGCGGCGATGCTGTCCGAGCGGATGCCTGCGGCCACGCTCAGATGCACTGCCTGCGCGCTGGTGAACGGGCGCGCAGCAGCGGCAGCGTCCTTGAATGTCTGCGGCTTGACGGCCCACACCACCAGGTCTGCACGCTGCAGGGCGGGGCCGGCTTGCTCCAGGGCGGTGATGCCGTAGTGCTGCAGCAGCGCGGCACGCGCCTCGGCCCAGGGTTCCACCACATCGATGCGGTCGGCCGGCACGCCTTGCTGGATCAGCCCGCCGATGACGGCGCTGGCCATGTTGCCGCCGCCAATGAAGGCGATCTGGGGCTGAATGATTGCAGTGGCAGTGGTGTTCATGGCGAGTGCGTCGAAAGGTTCAAAGGTGGGCAGTTTAGGCAATGCCTGCCGTCTGCCATTGCAGCGCAACGCCGTGCGTGGCCGACAAAGATGGAATGGGCTGCAACGGGGCTTGGGCGCATTGGACAACCATTGCGCAAGGACCCTCGCCGCGCGAGGCCAGCCGCTCGCGCAGGGTATGGGCGGCGGTGCCGGGCACGGTGCCTTCGTCTTCCAGGCTTTGCAGCACCAGACGCGTGGCGCCCAACTGCAGCCGAGCGCTGCGGATGCCCTCGGCACTGGCAACCGGCGCCGTCTGCCCCTGCTCGCCCAGCAAGGCCTGGTAGCGCGCCAGCGTGGTATCGAGGTCGCGCACGGCTACCGTCACCTGCGCCACGCCCTGGGCACCGTTGGGGTGGATGCGGGCGTCGCCTTCGGGCACGCGCAAGGCTCTTGGCGTGATATCTCCACACAGGAACGGGACGTCCGGCGTGGCGTGGCGGGCGGTCTGCCAGCGCAGTTGCACGCCGTCGGGCCGCAGCCGGCCTCCGTCGAGCGTGCCGGTCAGCGTGACGAGCCCGCGGGCGCGTGCATCCGCCAGCGCTTGCACCGTGCTCTGCGGCAGCAGCGCGAAATCCACCAGACCTTCGCCGTGGCCCTGCAGCGTGCGCCACCAGCGCTCTTCAGGGGCCGGGGCCTGCCATGCGATGAGTTCCAGGTAGGCGCCGTCTGCAAAAACCACCAGCGCGTTGTGCGAGGTGCGTCCGGGGTGCTGTCCGCCGGCAAGCACCTGGAAGCCGAGCGCGCCGTAGTTTGCAACGGCAGCCTCCAGGTCGGTCACCGCAATGACGATGTGATCGAGTGCGAAAGGCATGTGGTGGCGGCCCTTCTAGTCTTCGAGCTTCAGCTTGGTTTTGCGCACGAACTGGCCCCAGCGCTCGTATTCCGTGCGCACATGGCGATCCAGGCTCGGCCCGTCGCTGGCGATGACTTCGAAGCCGGCCTGCGTGAGTTTGCCCTTAACGTCGGGGGTGTTCAGGGTGGCCTGGAAATCTTCGGTCAGCTGCGTCACGGTCTGGGCCGGCGTGGCGGCGGGCACGAACAAGCCGATCCACGAATAGGCTTCAAAGCCGGGAAAGCCCGACTCGGCCACGGTGGGCACGTCGGGCAGCTCGGGCAGGCGCTTGGCGCCCGTGACGGCCAGCGGCTTGATCTTGCCAGCCGCAATCTGGCCACGCAGTGCGGCGTAGCTCAGCAGGGTGAGGCTGGTCACGTCGCCCAGCACGGCCTGCACAGCAGGGCCGCCACCGCCGAAGGGCACGTGCAGCACGAAGGTGTTCGAACGTTGCTTGATGTCTTCCATCACCAGGTGGTTCATCGAGCCCAGGCCGGTGGACGCGTAGCTGTACTTGCCCGGCGCCTTGGCGGCCAGTTCGATTAAGCTGCGCAGGTCCTTGGCCGGCACCGAGGCCGACGCGCCGATCACCAGCGGAAACCGCAGCGCCAGCGACACGCCGGTGAAGTCCTTGAACGTGTCGTAGGGCAGGCGCGGCTTGGCGATGGGGTTGATGGCATGGGTGTCGAAGCTCACCAGCACGGTGTTGCCGTCCGGCGCCGACTTGGCCACGTACTGCGTGGCGATCTGGCTGGCCGCGCCCGGACGGTTTTCCACGATCACCGGGCGGCCGGCTTTCTCGGACAGGCGCGGCTGCAGAATGCGCGCGGCGATATCGGTACTGCCACCGGGCGGGAAGGTGATCACCAGCTTGAGGTTGGCGTCGTTGCTGGCTAGCGCGGGGCCGCCGAGCCCCAGTGCCGAGACAAGTGCGGCCGACAAAATCTGGCGGCGGGAGGCGATGCAGTTCATGAAAACTCCTCTTGAAGTGAATCAGCACCAGACGCCGCAGCGGGCGCCCTCGGGTCATTCCATCATCCCATCGTCGTTGCAGGCGTCAGCCCATCCATTGGCTCACGGGCACGGCGGTCTCCTGCAGCTCCTGCGAGATGACGTCGACCAGCGCCGGGCCATCGTGCAGCAGCGCCGCCTTGATCGCGCCTTCCAGATCGGCAGGGTCTTCCACCTGCCAGGCCTTCACGCCGAAGGCTTCGGCCACGCGCGCATGGTGGGTGCGGTTGAAGTCGACGGAGAAGTAGCGCTCGTCGTAGCCGGTCTTCTGGCTGGCCTTGATCCAGCCATAGACCGCGTTGGAAAAAACGATCATCTTCAGCGGCACCTTGCGGCGCACGATGGTTTCCAGCTCGCCGCACGTGAAGCCGAAGCTGCCGTCGCCCATGACGGCCACCACCACCGAGTCGGGCTGGCCGAACTGCGCGCCCACGCCGGCCGACATGGCAAAGCCCAAGGCGCCATGCGCGCGGTTGGTGATGAAGTGCCGGCCCGACTGCGGGGCGTTGAAGTAAGCGGTGAAGTACGGGCAGGGCGTGCCGGGGTCGGCCACGATGATGGCGCGCGGCGGCAGCAGGCGGTTGAGCACGTCCACCACGCGTTCGGGCTTGATGGGACGGTCCAGCGAAGCGGCCAGGGGTGCGAAGAAAGCCTGCTTGGCGGCGCGTGCCTGCGCAGCCAGCGCCCGGCCGTCGGCCACCTGCGCGAGGCGGCGGGCAACGCGTGCCTGCACTGCGGCATGCAGTGCCTGCATGCCCAGCAGGGCGTCGCCCACCAACGCCACGTCGGTGCGGTAGTTGGTGCCGATGGTCATCGCATCCACATCAAGGTGCAGGATGGTCACCGTGCGGGAAGGCATCTGCCAGTGCTCTGTGGTGGTCGAACCAGCTCGCGCGCCGATGAACAGCACCAGATCGGCCTGCGCCACTACGGCCCGGGTGGCGTCGACGCCGCCGTTGGTGCCCACCACGCCCGCGTTGAGCGGGTGCGTATCAGCCAGGCTGCCCTGGCCGCTCACGCTGGTGCAGACGGGCGCGTTGAGCATCGTGGCCAGCGCGTCCAGCGCCGCGCTGGCACCCGCGATCACCACGCCGCCACCGCAGATCAGCACAGGCGACTTGGCGGCCACCAGGCGGTCGGCGGCGTCGTCCACCGCCGCAGGGTCGGGCGCCGAGCGGTAGGCTGGGAATTGGCCGTGGCCTGGCTGTGCCCAGACCTCATTCGCATCGAGCGTGTGCTTTTGCACGTCGTAAGGCAGGCAGATATGCGCTGCGCCGGGGCGGCCGGTGGTCATCGCGCGGAAGGCGCTGCGCACGGCATGCGGAATCTGGTCCACCCGATCAATGGTGGTGTTCCATTTAGTCAGCGGCCGGTAGAGCGCTTGCTGATCGAGTTCGGTGAGCGGGAACTTGCCGCGCGCGCCCACCGATACGTCCGAGGTGATGCCCAGCACCGCCACGGAAGATTCGTTGGCCTCCACCAAGCCGGGCAGCAAATAGGTGGCACCGCCGCCGCTGGGGCCTTCGCACACGCCCACCTTGCCCGTCACGCGGGCGTAGGCGTCTGCCATGTAGCCGGCACTGCGTTCGTCGCGGGTGAGGATGTGGTCGATGCCGTGGTCCAGCCGCGCCATGGAGTCATAGAAGGGCAGGCTGGTGTCGCCACACAGGCCGAAGATGTGCTTCACGCCGTTGAGTTGCAGCATGCGCACCATCGCGTCGGCGCCAGTGAAAGGGGTCGTCATGTCGAAATGCCTCCGTCGCCTTGCGGCGTTTCACAAAGAATGCATTTAAGTATACCTAAATAAATACTCGGTCATGCGGTCACAATACGGGCCATGACAGCCCCCATTGCCACGGTCCGCCGCGAGAGAGGTTCTGGCGTTTACAACACGCTCAGGCACATGGCGATCGCCTATCAGTTCAAGCCCGGCGAACGCCTGAGCGAGATCGAGCTGGCCGAGCGCCTGGGTGTGAGCCGCACGCCAGTGCGAGAGGCCCTGGGGCGGCTCGTGACCGAAGGCTTTCTGCTGCCCGCCACGCGCGGCTACATGCGCCGGCCGCTGGACGTGCAGGAAACGCTGGACTTGTACGAAGCGCGCGTGGCCATCGAGCGCGAGTGCCTGCGGCTGGCCCTGGAACGCGGCACCGACGCGCAGTTGGATGAAGCCCGGGCTTATCTGCAAGAAAGCCTGGGCGTGGCCGCAGAAACGCCGGTGCAGCGGCTGGTGGAATTGGACGAGGGCTTTCACATGCGCATTGCGGACATGGCCGGCAATTCCGAGCTGCGGCGCATGTTGCTGAGCCTCAATGAACGCATCCGGTTCATTCGCTGGATCGACATGGAAAACGTCGGCCGCGATTCCACCCAGCATGAGCACCAGGACATTCTGGATGCGCTGTGCACGCGCGATGCGGCGCTCAGCGAGCGTCTGCTGTCTGCGCACATCGCCCTGCGACGCGACCAGATCGTCGATGCGATTGCGCGCGGGCTGGCGCGCATCTACCTGCCTGAAGAGCAGGCCTCGTCTGCCGCGCCCTGAGCGGCGAGGGCCAGAAAAAGCCTATTCGGCCGTGGCCTGCCGCACGGCGCGTTCCCAGCGGGCCATCAGCTCCTGCGCGCGTGCCTGGCCCAGCGTGGGCAGAAAGCGCCGCTCTGCGCGCCACAGCGACGAGAGGTCGCCGGTGCCGCCATACACGCCGCTCGAAAGCCCCGCCAGGTAGGCCGCGCCCAAAGCGGTGGTTTCCACCACGGCGGGACGCACCACGGGAATGCCCAGCAAATCGGCCTGGAACTGCATCAGCAGATCGTTCACGCAGGCGCCGCCGTCCACGCGCAATTCACTGACCGGCGCACCGCCGGCGGCCACCGCGTCGCGGCTCATGGCCTGAAGCAGCGCGGCGCTCTGGTAGGCGATGCTCTCCAGCGAGGCGCGCGCAATGTGCGCCAGCGTGGTGCCGCGCGTCAGGCCGGTGATGGTGCCGCGCGCCTCGGGCTTCCAATAGGGCGCGCCCAGGCCGGTAAAGGCCGGCACCATCATCACACCGCCCGAGTCGGGCACGCTTTCGGCCAGCGGCTGCACTTCGCTGCTCGAAGAGATGGCGCGCAGCCCGTCGCGCAGCCACTGCACCACGGCGCCGCCCACGAACACGCTGCCTTCCATGGCGAATTCGGGTTGATCGCTGGGCTGGGCGGCCGATGTGGTCAGCAGGCCGTTGGTGGAGGCCTGGAAGGTGGTGCCCGTGTGCATCAGCAAAAAGCAGCCGGTGCCGTAGGTGTTCTTGGCCATGCCGGCCGAAAAGCAGGCCTGGCCGAAGAGGGCGCTCTGCTGGTCGCCCGCCACGCCGCCCACGCGGATGGCGTGGCCGAGCAGGTCGGGCGCCACGTCGCAGAAGTGGCTGGCCGACGGCTGCACGGCGGGCATCAGTGCGCGGGGAATGCGCAGCAGCGCCAGCAGCTCGTCGTCCCACTGGTTGGTGTGCACGTTGAACAGCATGGTGCGCGACGCGTTGGTCACGTCGGTCACGTGCACCTGGCCGTGCGTGAGCTGCCAGATGAGCCAGCTGTCCACCGTGCCGAAGGCCAGGTCGCCACGCTCGGCCTGTTCGCGTGCGCCGGGCACGTTGTCGAGCAGCCACTGCAGCTTGGTGGCAGAGAAATAGGCATCCACGCGCAGGCCGGTCTTGGAATGGATGGTGTGTTCGTAGCCATCGTGGCGCAACTGCGCACAGGCGGGCTCGGCCCTGCGGTCCTGCCAGACGATGGCGTGGTGCACCGGCTGGCCGGTCTTGCGGTTCCACAGCACCGTGGTTTCGCGCTGGTTGGTAATGCCCACCGCGCGGACATCGCGCGCGTGAATCCGGGCGCTGGCCAGCGCCTCGCGCGCCGTGGCCAGTTGCGTGCGCCAGATCTGCAGCGGGTTGTGTTCCACCCAGCCGGGCTGGGGGTAGATCTGCGGCAATTCCTGCTGGGCCTGCGCCACGATGTGGCCGCGCTCGTCGAAGACGATGCTGCGGGAGCTGGAGGTGCCTTGGTCGAGTGCGAGCAGGTAGGTCATGGCGGGCAAGAATAAGGAAAACGGGCGCAAGGATCAGGCAGCCACTGTGCAGTGGACGCCGGCCTCACGCAGCAGGGCTGGGAAGGGCTCCGGCGGTGGCGCGTCGGTGAAGAGCCGCCCGATCTGCTCGAGTGTTGCAGCCTGCACCATGGCCGCGCGGCTGAACTTGCTGTGGTCGGCGGCCAGCCACACCTCGCGGGCCTGGGCGATGATGGTCTGGGCGACCTTCACCTCGCGGTAGTCAAAGTCGCGCAGCGTGCCGTCTGCTTCGATGCCGGAGATGCCGATGAGCGCGATGTCGACGCGGAACTGGCGAATGAAATCCACCGCCGCTTCGCCTACGATGCCCCGGTCGCGCGACCGCACCACGCCGCCGGCCACGATCACTTCAAAGTCCGGCTTGCCGCTGAGGATGGCGGCCACGTTCAGGTTGTTGGTGATCACGCGCAGGCCGCGGTGGTGCATCAGTGCGCGGGCAATGGCTTCGGTGGTGGTGCCGATGTTGAGGATGAGCGAGCAGTCGTTGGGCACCTCGCTTGCCACGGCCCGCGCAATGCGCGCCTTGCCGTCGGCGTGCAGCGTTTCGCGCTGCGTGTGCCCCAGGTTTTCCACGGTGGAAGTCGGCACGCGCACGCCGCCGTGGAACCGCCGCACCAGCCCCAGTTCGGCCAGCCGTTGCACGTCGCGCCGCACCGTCTGCAGCGTCACGCCCAGTGTCTCGGCCAGCTGTTCTACCGTGGCGGACTGGCGCGCGCGCACCTCTTCGAGCAGGCGCAACTGGCGGGGGTTGGTGTTCACGTAGAGATCCGGCAACGAAACGACAGTAAAGCGTGGAGCAAAGGAGGAGATGGCCTGACTTTAAATCGAACGAAAACGAACCGTTCAAGGGTATACCTTGATGAAAAACGATCACAAAGCAACAACCTCGATGCGAATCGAACCGTCTCTTGGAATAGGGATGGAGCCGATGGCGGATGACGGCTGCCGCCGGGCCATACGACCACCCGGGACAAAAACGCGAGCACAACGGAGCCTTGCAAACACCAGGGCCGCAGGAAGGCAGCCATCAAGCGCCCATGAAAAATCCCCCTTGCGGGGGATTTGCGTGAGGGCCGGCACAACCCGGCAGAGGCCTGTCAGAAGCGATGGCGAATCGACAGGGCCAGGCTGTTGACGTCCTTGCCGGGAGCCGCTGCCACGCCGCCCAGGAAGCCGTTGCCGCCCAGCAGGTCTTGTGACGTGTTCTTGTTGTTCAGGTGGGTGAAGACCGCATTCAGGTCAGTGCGCTTGGACAGAGCGTACGTGTAGGCCGCGCCATATGAAGAGCGGTCTGCGTTGAACGGGCGCTTGTCGTCCATGCTGTTGTAAGCCGCAGAAACGGTGTGCACGCCGCTGGTGATGCGGTAGCCGATCTGGAACAGGCGGGCGTCCTGGCGGAAGCCCTGAATGAAGGCGTTCTGCACCAGGCCGGCGACTGGCGCGGTGGCCGGGTTGGCCGACAGGCTGGCGCCGATGCTGGACAGGTCGGTCGGATTGTTGTCCTTGATGGTGGCGAACTGGCCGGACAGCGTGCCAGGGCCCACGTCCACCGTGGCGCCCACGATCGCGGTCGTCAGCGACTTCTGGCCCAATTCGTTGTTGCGCGTGTTGTAGCCGCCACCGAAGGAGTAACCGCCGCCCTTGTAGATGGCCATCACGCCCATCAGGCGGCGTGCGGTCGAGCGGCCGGCCACTTCGCCTGCGGCGTACATCGCGGTGGCGCTCAGCCCACCCAGTTGTAGCCCGTACTGCAGCGAATTGCTCACGCGGATGTCGAACGATGCCGGAATGGCGACAAGCTGGCCCAGCGACAGGCTGGATTCCGTCTTCATCACGTCGAAATTGGCGGTGGCCAGGTAGCCCGGCGTGTACTGGCGACCCACGGTGAACGCACCGAAGGGCGTGACCAGGCCGGTGAAGATCTGCCGGTCGAAGAAATTGTTGCTCAGGTTCACACCAACGGAGGAACCGATCTGTGCGGCGACGGCGGAAACGGCGGGCTGCAGTGCCGCTGGCAGTCCCAGCGACGTGGCCGTGCTCAGACGGTCTGGCAGCCGGCCGCCGGAGATGGGGCGGTTGCTGAGCGTGCCGGTATCGGCTTCGAGGCGCGATTCCAGCGTGAAGATGGCGCGGTATCCGCCGCCCAGATCTTCATTGCCCTTGAAGCCAAGGCGCGAGCCTTCCATGTTGCCGCTGGTCAGGCTGGTCACGGAGCCGCCGGGCGCGCCGGTGACACGGTTGATGCCGACATCGACCAGGCCGTACATCGTGACGCTGCTCGAGCCCATGGTGCTTTGAGCCATGGCCAGGGACGTAACACTGCCGAGCACGGCAACTGTCAAGGCATGCAACTTCTTCATAACGTCTTTCCCCCTGCTGAATTGAACGGATTGGAGCCTGAGGAACGTCAGGGCTCATCGGAGGCCGAGACTAGGCGGTATGTTTCCAGGGGTAAATGGTGGAAAGCCCGGCTTAGGCGTTTTAGAGACAGGGCGAATCTGCCTCAAGCGAACGGAAACGAAAATTGCAAGGGTAAACCTTGATTCGAAACGATCACAAAGCAACAAAAATGATCGCAATCGAACAACGAAGACTTCGGCTGTGCGCGCTTTGCGTGCCTTAAGTCAGGGTCGCAAAACAAAGGGGTCGCTGCATGCAGCTGGCACTGGAGAACATCAGCAAGCGGGTGGGTGCGCAAACCTGGCTGTACGACATGGGCCTGGCGCTGGAAAGCGGCGCGGTCACCGTGCTGCTGGGCGCGACGCAAGCGGGCAAGACCAGCCTGATGCGCATCATGGCGGGACTGGACGTGCCCAGCACCGGCCGGGTGAAGGTCGACGGCGTGGACGTGACGGGTGTGCCCGTGCGCGACCGCAACGTGGCCATGGTCTACCAGCAGTTCATCAACTACCCCTCGATGAAGGTGGCTGCCAACATTGCCTCGCCCCTGAAGCTGCGCGGCGAAAAGAACATCGACGCCCGGGTGCGCGAGATCGCCGCCCGCCTGCACATCGACATGTTCCTGGACCGTTACCCGGCCGAGCTGTCCGGAGGCCAGCAGCAGCGCGTGGCGCTGGCTCGGGCGCTGGCCAAGAGCGCACCGCTGATGCTGCTTGACGAGCCCCTGGTCAACCTGGACTACAAGCTGCGCGAGGAGCTGCGCGAAGAGTTGACGCAGCTGTTCGCCGCCGGCCAGTCCACCGTGGTCTATGCCACCACCGAGCCGGCCGAGGCGTTGCTGCTGGGTGGCTACACCGCCGTGCTGAACGAAGGGCGCTTGCTGCAATACGGCCCCACCGCACAGGTCTTTCACGAGCCCTGTTCCTTGGATGTGGCTCGCGCCTTCAGCGACCCGCCCATGAATTTGTTGCCGGCCAGTGCCGTAGCGGGCGGCGTGCAGCCTCAGGGTGGCCCGGTGTTGCCAGTGGCGTTGCCGCCGGGTTTGAGTGCGGCAGGCTTGACGGTCGGCATCCGTGCCAGTGCGCTGCGCGTGAAGGCGCGGCCGGGCGACCTGGCATTCGCCGGCACGGTCGAGCTGGCGGAAATCTCCGGCTCCGACACCTTCGTGCATGCCGCCACGCCGGTGGGCAGCCTGGTGGCGCAGCTCACGGGCGTGCACCACTTCGAGCTGGGCGCGCCGCTCACGCTGCACCTCGACGCGCAGCAGGTCTATGTCTTCGGCGCCGACGGCCTGCTGGCCCGCGCGCCCGAGCGCCGGGGAGGGCGCTGAAATGGCACGCATCAGCCTGGATCTGGCGCACTCGTACAAGCCGAACCCACAGCAGGACGGCGACTACGCGCTGCTGCCCCTGAAGATGGACTTTGAAGACGGCGGTGCCTACGCACTGCTCGGCCCGTCGGGCTGCGGCAAGACGACCATGCTCAACATCATGTCCGGCCTGCTGGTGCCTTCGCACGGCACGGTGCAGTTCGATGGCCGTGACGTCACGCGCACGTCGCCGCAGGAGCGCAACATCGCCCAGGTGTTCCAGTTCCCTGTGATCTACGACACCATGACGGTGGCCGAGAACCTGGCTTTTCCCTTGAGAAACCGCAAGGTGCCCTCAGCGCAGATCCAGCAGCGCGTGGGCGTCATCGCCGAGATGCTGGAAATGAGCCACCAGCTTGACCAGCGCGCGGCCGGCCTGTCGGCCGACCAGAAGCAGAAGATCTCGCTGGGTCGCGGCCTGGTGCGCTCGGACGTGGCGGCCGTGCTGTTCGACGAACCGCTCACGGTGATCGACCCGCACCTGAAATGGCAGCTGCGGCGCAAATTGAAGCAGATTCACCACGAGCTGAAACTCACGTTGATCTACGTCACGCACGACCAGGTGGAGGCGCTGACCTTTGCCGATCAGGTGGTGGTGATGACGCGCGGCCGCGCCGTGCAGGTGGGCTCGGCCGACGCGCTGTTCGAGCGCCCCGCGCACACCTTCGTGGGCCACTTCATCGGCTCGCCTGGCATGAACTTTCTGCCTGCGCAAGCGGGCGGCGGCCAGTTGCAGGTGGACGGTCATGCGCTCGGTGGCCTGTCGCGCTCGTTGCCCGACGGCGCACTGAAGATCGGCATTCGCCCGGAATACCTGGCGCTGGCCGAGCCTCATCAGCCGGGCGCGCTGCCCGCCACCGTGGCGCAGGTGCAGGACATCGGCACCTACCAGATGCTCACCGCCAAGGTGGGCGAGCACACGCTCAAGGCGCGCTTTGCGCCCGAAACCCGTTTGCCGTCGGCCGGTGATGCGGCCTGGCTGCAGGTGCTCAATGCGCACACCTGCTTCTACCAGAACGAACAATTGCTGGCCGCGGAGGTCGCCCCATGAGCGCCGCCCGGCCGCCCGAAGGCGCTCAGTACCGCAGTGCGCAGCACGGAGGTTTCCAATGAGCACGACGACCAAGCCCGTGAACCAGAAGGCCTGGTTCCTCATCCTGCCGGTGATCCTGTGCGTGGCGTTCTCGGCCATCCTGCCGCTGATGACGGTGGTGAACTACTCTGTGCAGGACATCATCTCGCCCGACCGCCGTGTGTTCGTCGGCACCGAATGGTTCGCGGCCGTGATGCGCGACGAAGAGCTGCACGCCGCGCTGCTGCGGCAGATCACCTTCTCGCTGGCGGTGCTGCTGGTGGAGATTCCGCTGGGCATCTGCCTGGCGCTGTCCATGCCCGCGCAGGGCTGGCGCTCGTCGGCCGTGCTGGTGGTGGTGGCGCTGTCGCTGCTGATTCCGTGGAACGTGGTGGGCACCATCTGGCAGATCTACGGCCGTGCGGACATCGGGCTGATGGGCCGCTTGCTGCAGCAACTGGGTATCGAATACAGCTACACCGGCAACGCCACGCATGCCTGGCTCACGGTGCTGCTGATGGACGTGTGGCACTGGACGCCGCTGGTCGCGCTGCTGGCCTTTGCCGGGCTGCGGTCGATTCCCGATGCGTACTACCAGGCCGCGCGCATTGACGGCGCCAGCAAGTTCGCGGTGTTCCGCTACATCCAGCTGCCCAAGATGCGCGGCGTGCTGATGATCGCCGTGCTGCTGCGCTTCATGGACAGCTTCATGATCTACACCGAACCCTTCGTGCTGACCGGCGGCGGGCCGGGCAACGCGACGACCTTCCTCAGCCAGTACCTGACGACCAAGGCCGTGGGCCAGTTCGACCTTGGGCCGGCCGCGGCGTTCTCGCTGATCTACTTCTTCATCATCCTGCTGCTGTGTTTCATCCTCTACAACTGGATGCAGCGCGTGGGCACCCAGCAGCCTGAGGTGGAGAAATAATGGTCAAAAGTGCCTCTAGCGCTTATGCATCAAGCGCAAGTAGCTATGAAAAGGATAGCAATCATGTTTGAGCGCCGTTTCCGCAAGCGAACGATCTTCCTGCTGGCCTATCTGGTCTTCGCGCTGCTGCCCATCTACTGGATGGTCAACATGAGCTTCAAGACCAACGCGGAGATCCTGTCCACCTTCACCTTCTGGCCGCAGCACTTCACCTGGGCCAACTACCGCACCATCTTCACTGACGAGTCCTGGTATTCGGGCTATATCAACAGCCTGATTTACGTCAGCATCAACATGGTGATCACGCTCACCGTGGCCCTGCCCGCGGCCTATGCGTTTTCGCGCTACAGCTTCCTGGGCGACAAGCATGTGTTCTTCTGGCTGCTGACCAACCGCATGACGCCGCCTGCCGTGTTCCTGCTGCCGTTCTTTCAGCTCTACACCACAGTGGGCTTGATGGACACGCACGTGGCTGTCGCCCTGGCGCATCTGCTGTTCAGCGTGCCGCTGGCGGTGTGGATTCTGGAAGGCTTCATGAGCGGCATTCCGCGCGAGATCGACGAGACGGCGTACATCGATGGCTACAGCTTTCCGCGCTTTTTCCTCACCATCTTCCTGCCGCTCATCAAGGCCGGCGTGGGCGTGGCGGCGTTCTTCTGCTTCATGTTCAGCTGGGTCGAGTTGCTGTTGGCCCGCACGCTCACCAGCGTGAACGCCAAGCCCATCGTGGCGACGATGACGCGCACCGTCAGTGCCTCGGGCATGGACTGGGCCACGCTGGCCGCTGCCGGCGTGCTGACCATCGTGCCCGGCGCGATCGTGATCTGGTTCGTGCGGCACTACATCGCCAAAGGCTTTGCCATGGGGCGCGTTTAGCGTGAAGAGAGAGAGAACCATGAACTACCACCATTCGCTGCAGAGTGCGCAGATCTTCCGAGGCCAGCGGCAGCCGTGGACCGGGCTTCGCCCGGCCACTGGCTGCGTCCCCCTGGGGGGAAGCGCCGCAGGCGCTCAGGGGGGTGGCCATGTTTGAGTGGATGGCCTGGACCACGCCGGTGGCCGTTTTCTTTGTTTGCATCGTGCTGATGCTGGCCGGCATGGCCGTGTGGGAGGTGAAGTCGCCCACGGTCATGCGCCGCGGCTTCCTGCCGCTGGCGACCACGCGCGGCGACCGGCTCTTCATCGGCCTGCTGTCGGCGGCCTACGTCAACCTGATCTTCGTGGGCATCAGCGGCAAGCTGGTCGAGTGGCTGGGCCTGGCGGCCGAGCCGTCGATCTGGATCAGCTTCGTGCTGTCCATGCTGCTGCTGGCGCTCATCATGCGCAAAGGTTGAGCGGGCAACTTATCGTTTCTTGCATTGCAGTTCTTGGCTGGCTCACCCTTCCCCGGGGCCGGTCGATCCATCCGTCCAACAGGGGAGACAAAGAGATGAGGAGACAGGCACTATGAAGACGCAGAACATGGCGCGGTTGACAGCGCTGGCTTTGGCGGTCGGGGTGATGGCGGGCCAGGCCGCCATGGCCGGCGAGGCCGAGGCCAAGAAGTGGGTCGACAGCGAGTTTCAGCCTTCCACGCTGAGCAAAGATCAGCAGATGGCCGAGATGAAGTGGTTCATCGACGCAGCCAAGAAGCTGCAGGCCAAGGGCGTGAAAGAGATCTCGGTGGTGTCCGAGACGCTGACCACGCACGAGTACGAGTCCAAGACGATGGCCAAAGCCTTCGAGGAAATCACAGGTATCAAGGTCAAGCACGACCTGATCCAGGAAGGCGACGTGGTCGAGAAGCTGCAGACCTCGATGCAGTCGGGCAAGTCGATTTACGACGGCTGGATCAGTGACTCCGACCTGATCGGTACGCACTACCGTTACGGCAAGATGATGAACCTGACCGACTACATGGCAGGCGACGGCAAGGAATGGACCAACCCCGGTCTGGACCTGAAGGATTTCATCGGCACCAAGTTCACCACGGCGCCCGACGGCAAGCTGTACCAACTGCCCGACCAGCAGTTCGCCAACCTGTACTGGTTCCGCGCCGACCTATTCGAGCGCAAGGATCTGAAAGACAAGTTCAAGGCCAAGTACGGCTACGACTTGGGCGTGCCGCTGAACTGGAGCGCTTACGAAGACATCGCCGAGTTCTTCAGCGTGGACGTGAAGAACATCGACGGCAAGCCGATCTATGGCCACATGGACTACGGCAAGAAGGATCCATCGCTGGGCTGGCGCTTCACTGACGCCTGGTTGTCGATGGCGGGCAGCGCCGACATCGGCACGCCCAACGGCTTGCCCATCGACGAATGGGGCATTCGCGTGGCCGATGACAAGTGCACGCCGGTAGGCGCTTCGGTGTCGCGCGGCGGTGCCACCAATTCGCCAGCAGCGGTGTACGCGCTCACCAAGTACATCGACTGGATGAAGAAGTACGCGCCTAAGGAAGCCATGGGCATGACCTTCGGCGAATCCGGCCCCGTGCCGGCGCAGGGCCAGATCGCTCAGCAGATCTTCTGGTACACGGCCTTCACGGCCGACATGGTCAAGCCGGGACTGCCTGTGGTGAACGCGGACGGCACGCCCAAGTGGCGCATGGCGCCCGGCCCGAACGGCCCGTATTGGAAGCAGGGCATGCAGAACGGCTACCAGGACGTGGGTTCGTGGTCGTTCTTCAAGGGCCACGACGCCAACAAGACGGCTGCGGCTTGGCTGTACGCCCAGTTCGTCACCGCCAAGACCACGTCGCTCAAGAAGACGCTGGTGGGCCTGACGCCGATCCGCGAGAGCGACATCCAGTCCAAGGCCATGACTGATGCGGCGCCTAAGCTGGGCGGGCTGGTCGAGTTCTACCGTAGCCCGGCGCGCGTGGCTTGGTCGCCGACCGGCACCAACGTGCCCGACTATCCGAAGCTCGCACAGCTGTGGTGGAAGAACGTGGCGCAGGCCGTCACGGGTGAAAAGACGCCGCAGGGCGCCATGGACACCCTGGCCGACGAGATGGACCAGGTCATGTCCCGACTGCAGCGCGCCGGCATGGCCAACTGCGCGCCCAAACTGAACGCCAAGGGCGATCCGGCCAAGTGGCTCAGCGACAAGCAAGCACCGTGGGCCAAGCTGGCCAACGAAAAGCCCAAGGGCCAAACCATTGCCTACGGCACGCTGCTGCAGGCTTGGAAAGATGGCAAGACGCGCTGAGCGCCTTCGCTGATGCGATGACCCAGGCAGGGCGGGTGTGCGTGCTGGCACCCTCGCCTTGCCAGCAGGTGGCAAGCCGCCGGTCTGAAATCGCAAAATCCTGGAGGTGCGTCAGGATTTGAGGGTTTACCCCTAAAGACGCCCGCCGAACAGATGACAATTCGACACATGACCACTGCTTCCGCTCCCCTGCCGACCCTCCGTGCTGACTTGCTGACCCGACTGGCCGAGCCAGTCGCCTATGACCTGGCGGTCATCGGCGGCGGTGCCACGGGGCTGGGGGTGGCACTGGATGCGGCGGCGCGCGGCTATCGCGTGGTGCTGGTGGAGTCACACGATTTTGCAAAAGGAACGTCGTCGCGCGCCACCAAACTGGTGCATGGCGGCGTTCGATATCTGGCACAGGGCAACATCGCCCTGGTGCGCGAGGCGCTGCACGAGCGAACCACGCTGTTGCACAACGCCCCGCATTTGGCGCAGCCGCTGGCTTTCGTCATGCCTTCCTACAAGCTGTGGGAGACGCCTTTCTATGGCGTCGGCCTGAAGATGTACGACGCCCTGGCAGGCAAGGCCGGCCTGGGTTCGACCGAGTTTCTGGGGCGCGCCGAGGCGCTGCGCTGCCTGCCCACGGCCTTGGCCCAAGGGCTCAAGGGCGGCGTCAAATATTGGGACGGCCAGTTCGACGACGCGCGCCTGGCACTGGCATTGGCGCGTACGGCGGCGATCAAGGGCGCCTTGCTGGTCAACTATTGCCCGGCACGTGAACTCATCCATGAGGCCGGCAAAGTAACCGGTCTGGTCTGTGAAGATGCAGAGAGCGGGCGCCGCTTCGAGATCAAGGCGCGCTGCGTGGTCAACGCGACGGGTGTCTGGGTGGACAGCCTGCGCCAGCAAGACGGCGAGGCCACCGGCCATCCGGTCCGCCCGATGGTGGCGCCCAGCCAGGGCGTGCACATCGTCGTGGACCGCGATTTCCTTCCTTCCGATCACGCCCTGATGGTGCCCAAGACCGCCGACGGTCGGGTGCTGTTTGCCGTGCCATGGCTGGGCAAGCTGATCC
The DNA here is from genome assembly GCF_031843945.1 of Acidovorax sp. WCS2018Noco2-16. Taxonomy (NCBI): domain Bacteria; kingdom Pseudomonadati; phylum Pseudomonadota; class Betaproteobacteria; order Burkholderiales; family Comamonadaceae; genus Acidovorax; species Acidovorax sp. WCS2018Noco2-16. Next base: position 733,655 of record NZ_JAVTJJ010000002.1, on the reverse strand, counting down.
TCGGCACCACCGACAGCCCGCGCCAGGACCTGGTGCGCGAGCCGCTGGCAATGCGCGAAGAGGTGGCTTTCATATTGGGCGAGTCCGCGCGCTACCTAAGCCGTGCGCCGAAAGTCAGCGACGTGCGCAGCATCTGGGTAGGGCTGCGTCCTTTGGTGAAGCCGCAGGACGATGACGGCAACACCAAGGCCATCAGCCGGGAGCATACGGTGGCGGTGGGGCGCAGTGGCCTGGTCACCGTGACGGGTGGCAAGTGGACGACTTATCGCGCCATGGCTGAAGACGTGTTGCAGAAATGCGTCGCCGAGGGCTTGCTGCGCGCGGGCCCTGCGTCGAAGACCGGCGATATGCCGGTCGTTGGCGCGCCCACCGATGCGGTTCGCCATCGTCTCTGCGACGCGCAGGGGCTGCACTTCTACGGCACCGAAGCGGCCGCGGTAGCCGCGTTGCCGGGGAGCGATATCGAACTGGCGCCTGGGCTCACCGAAGCCATGGTGCGGTTTGCCGCCCGCCATGAATATGCACGCACGGTGGAAGATGTGCTGGCCCGGCGCTCACGGCTGCTGTTTCTTGACGCGCGTCTTGCTGCCACCCTGGCGCCCGCAGTCGCAGCGCTTTTGCGCGAAGAACTGGGCACAGATCCCCAGTTGGAGGCGTTTTTGACGCTGGCGCAACAGTACGCGAACGTCCCCGTCTAACAAACCGCTTGACGCAGCGCGCAGGGTTTGCCAGAATCGAGGGCTTCGCGTTTATCACGTGAAGTTTCTGCCCAGACGGAAGTGCTGCAAATGGTTTGCGGTATGGACGACGGGCCCAAGACTGACTGGCTGATTTCAGCCCTTGAGAAGTTCTCTGGGGCTGTCATTTCGCTGGTGCAAGTTGGGAATATTGAAAATGATCCAGACAGAAACTCGGTTAGACGTCGCCGATAACACCGGCGCGAAGTCCGTCCTGTGCATCAAGGTGCTGGGTGGCTCGAAGCGTCGCTACGCCAGCGTGGGCGACATCATCAAGGTGAGCGTGAAAGAAGCTGCTCCCCGCGGCCGCGTCAAAAAAGGCGAGGTCTATAGCGCGGTGGTGGTGCGCACGGCGAAGGGCATTCGCCGCGGCGACGGCTCGCTCGTCAAATTCGATGGCAACGCAGCTGTGTTGCTGAATGCAAAGCTGGAGCCCATCGGCACCCGCATCTTCGGGCCCGTGACGCGTGAACTGCGTACCGAGAAGTTCATGAAGATCGTGTCCCTGGCTCCTGAAGTTCTCTAAGGACTCGCGATGAACAAGATTCGCAAGGGCGATGAAGTGGTCGTGCTCACCGGGCGCGACAAGGGCAAGCGTGGCACTGTGTCGCTGCGCAAGGATGACTCCCACGTGGTCATCGATGGCATTAATGTGGTCAAGAAGCATGTCAAGCCAAACCCCATGAAGGGTTCCACTGGCGGCATCGTGGAGAAGTCCATGCCTATCCACCAGTCCAATGTGGCCATTTTCAATGCGGCGACCGGCAAGGGCGATCGCGTTGGCATCAAGGTGCAGGCGGATGGTTCGCGCGTTCGCGTGTTCAAGTCCAGCGGCGCTGAAATCAAGGCGGCGTAAGGAGTCAACATGGCACGACTGCAACAACAATATCGCGACAAGATCGCCCCTGAACTGGTCAAGCAGTTCGGTTACACGTCGACGATGGAAGTTCCTCGTCTGACGAAGATCACGCTGAACATGGGCGTGAGCGAAGCTGTCTCCGACAAGAAGGTCATGGATAACGCCGTGGCTGACTTGACCAAGATCGCCGGCCAGAAGCCCGTGGTCACCAAGGCCAAGAAGGCTATCGCTGGTTTCAAGATCCGCGAAGGCCAGGCTATCGGCTGCATGGTCACGCTGCGTGGCGTTCAGATGTATGAATTCCTGGATCGTTTCGTGACGGTGGCTCTGCCCCGCGTGCGTGACTTCCGTGGTATTTCTGGTCGCGCCTTTGATGGCCGTGGCAACTACAACATCGGCGTCAAAGAGCAGATCATTTTCCCTGAAATTGAGTACGACAAGGTAGATGCCTTGCGCGGTCTCAATATCAGCATCACCACGACGGCCAAGACCGACGAAGAAGCCAAGGCGCTTCTCGCTGGCTTCCGTTTTCCCTTCAAGAACTGAGGCGGCGTATGGCTAAAGTAGCTTTGATCCAGCGCGAACTGAAGCGCGAAAAACTGGCCGCCAAGTACGCTGCCAAGTACACGGAGCTGAAGGCTATCGCTGGCGATGCCAAGCGTAGCGACGAAGAGCGTGATGCAGCCCGTCTGGGTCTGCAGAAGCTTCCCCGTAACGCGAATCCCACGCGCCAACGCAACCGTTGCGAAATCACCGGCCGTCCACGTGGCACGTTCCGCCAGTTCGGTCTGGCTCGCGCGAAGATCCGTGAACTGGCTTTTGCCGGCGACATCCCTGGTGTCACCAAGGCCAGCTGGTAAGCAGGCAGGAGAGATACAACATGAGCATGAGTGATCCCATCGCTGACTTGCTGACCCGCATCCGTAACGCGCAGATGGTCTCCAAGGCCACCGTGTTGGTGCCTTCTTCCAAAGTGAAGATTGCCATCGCACAAGTGCTGAAGGACGAGGGTTATATCGACGGCTTTCAGGTTAAGACCGAAGCTGGCAAGTCCGAACTCGAAATCGCACTGAAGTATTACGCCGGTCGCCCGGTGATCGAGCGCATCGAGCGTGTGAGCCGTCCTGGCCTGCGCGTATACAAAGGTCGCGACTCCATCCCTCAGGTCATGAACGGCCTGGGCGTTGCCATCGTCACGACCCCGCAGGGCGTGATGACTGATCGCAAGGCGCGCGCTGTCGGTGTCGGCGGCGAAGTACTTTGCTACGTCGCTTAACCGTGGCATTGAGGAGAAACTGAAATGTCCCGCGTAGGAAAAATGCCGGTGACCATCCCCGCTGGCGTGGATGTGTCCATCAAGGGCGATCAAATTAGCGTGAAGGGGACCGGCGGCACGCTGTCGCTCACCCAGAACGCTTTGGTCAAAGTGTCCAACAACGATGGCAAGCTCGGCTTCGAGCCTGCCAATGAGTCTCGCGAAGCCAATGCCATGAGCGGCACCATACGCCAGTTGGTGAACAACATGGTGCTGGGCGTGAGCAAGGGCTTCGAGAAGAAGCTCAACCTGATCGGTGTGGGTTACAAGGCGGCTGCCTCTGGCGCCAAGTTGAACCTGAACGTGGGCTACTCGCACCCCGTGAACTTCGAAATGCCAGAAGGCATCACCGTTGCCACCCCGACCCCGACTGAAATCGTGATCAAGGGTGCCGACCGCCAACGCGTCGGCCAATTGGCTGCTGAGATTCGTGCTGTTCGTCCACCCGAGCCCTACAAGGGCAAGGGGATCCGTTATTCGGACGAAAAGATCACGATCAAAGAGACCAAGAAGAAATAAGGAGCTGCAACATGTTGACCAAGAAAGAGCAGCGTCTTCGTCGTGCCCGCCAGACCCGTATCCGCATTGCACAGCAAGGCGTGGCGCGTTTGACGGTGAACCGTACGAACCTCCATATCTACGCCAGTGTGATCTCCGGCGACGGCAGCAAGGTGCTGGCCAGTGCATCCACGGCCGAAGCCGACGTGCGCAAAGAGCTGGGTGGTTCGGGCAAGGGTGGCAATGCTGCCGCGGCCCAGGCCATCGGCAAGCGCATCGCTGAAAAGGCAAAGGCTGCCGGCATCGAGAAGGTTGCATTCGATCGTGCGGGTTTTGCCTATCACGGCCGCGTCAAGGCTTTGGCCGACGCAGCACGTGAAGCCGGCCTGCAGTTCTAAGCGGAGCGAAATACAAAATGGCTAAATTTCAACCCAAAGTGCAAAGCGAAGGCCAGGACGACGGTCTGCGCGAAAAAATGATCGCGGTGAACCGCGTCACCAAAGTCGTGAAGGGCGGCCGTATTCTCGGCTTCGCTGCACTGACGGTGGTTGGCGATGGTGATGGCCGTGTAGGCATGGGCAAGGGTAAGTCGAAAGAAGTGCCCGCTGCTGTGCAAAAGGCGATGGAAGAATGCCGTCGCAACTTGGTGAAGGTTGCCCTCAAGAGCGGCACCATTCACCACTCGGTGAAGGGTCACCACGGCGCAGCGTTTGTGGAACTTCATCCAGCCCCCAAGGGTACTGGCATCATTGCTGGTGGTCCCATGCGCGCTGTTTTCGAAGTTGTGGGCATCACCGACATCGTGGCTAAGAGCCATGGTTCCTCGAACCCATATAACATGGTTCGCGCCACCTTCGACGCACTTATTCACTCCACGACTCCTTCGAACGTGGCGGCCAAGCGCGGCAAGTCGGTCGAAGACATCTTCGCCTGAACGGAGCTGAGCAAATGACTACGCAACAAACCGTCAAGATTCAACTGGTGCGCAGCCCTATCGGCACCAAAGAGTCGCACCGTGCCACCGTACGCGGTCTGGGCCTGCGCAAGCTGAACAGCATCAGCGAACTGCAGGACAGCCCTGAAGTGCGCGGCATGATTAACAAGATCAGCTATCTGGTCAAGGTCCTCTGAGAGGTTGATGATGGAACTCAATAGCATCAAGCCCGCAGACGGAGCGAAACATGCCAAGCGCCGTGTCGGCCGCGGTATTGGCTCCGGCCTGGGCAAAACCGCAGGTCGCGGTCACAAAGGTCAGAAGTCGCGATCGGGTGGCTACCACAAGGTAGGCTTTGAAGGCGGTCAAATGCCTCTGCAACGCCGTCTGCCCAAGCGGGGTTTCAAGTCGCATCTGCTGAAATTCAATGCAGAAGTGACGTTGACCGCGCTGGACAACTTGGCACTCGCTGACATCGACTTGCTGGCACTCAAGAGTGCTGGTCTGGTGGGTCAACGCGCCAAGGTGGTGAAAGTGATCAACACGGGTTCGCTGAGCAAGGCTGTAAAGCTGTCAGGCATTGGCGCAACCGCCGCTGCCAAGACGGCCATCGAAGCCGCTGGCGGCAGCGTCGCCTGATTCGGATCTGAAGGAAGGCATCCGTGGCTACTAACGCAGCTCAAATTGCGAAAACCGGTAAGTTCGGCGATTTGCGTCGCCGGCTGGTTTTTCTGCTGCTCGCGTTGGTCGTGTATCGCATCGGGGCACACATCCCCGTGCCAGGCATCGATCCAGCGCAGCTGCAGCAGCTGTTCAGTGGCCAGCAAGGCGGCATCCTGAACCTGTTCAACATGTTCTCTGGCGGGGCGTTGTCTCGCTTCACGGTGTTTGCACTGGGGATCATGCCGTACATCTCGGCATCGATCATCATGCAGCTGATGACGTACGTCATACCGACATTCGAGCAGTTGAAGAAGGAAGGCGAAGCCGGTCGTCGGAAGATTACGCAGTACACGCGCTACGGCACGCTGGGTCTGGCGATCTTTCAATCGCTGGGCATTGCCGTCGCGCTGGAAAGCTCTGCTGGTTTGGTGTTGACGCCAGGATTCGGATTTCGTCTCACGGCCGTGGTCAGTCTGACAGCAGGAACGATGTTCCTGATGTGGCTGGGCGAGCAAATTACTGAGCGCGGGTTGGGCAACGGGATTTCGATCTTGATCTTCGCAGGTATTGCGGCAGGTCTGCCAAGCTCGATAGGTGGCTTGCTGGAGTTGGTGCGGACAGGTGCAATGAGCATTCTGGCTGCCATCTTCATCGTAATCGTGGTCGGCCTGGTAACGTACTTCGTGGTGTTCGTAGAGCGTGGGCAGCGCAAGATCCTTGTGAACTATGCGCGGCGACAGGTGGGTAACAAGGTGTATGGCGGTCAATCGTCGCACCTGCCACTGAAGCTGAACATGGCTGGCGTGATCCCACCGATCTTTGCGTCGTCGATCATTCTGTTGCCGGCAACGGTGGTGAACTGGTTCAGCGCAGGCGAGTCGATGCGTTGGTTGCGTGATATATCGAGCGCATTGACACCCGGGCAACCGGTGTACGTGATGTTCTACGCTGCAGCCATCGTATTCTTCTGCTTCTTCTATACGGCGCTGGTGTTCAACAGCCGCGAAACCGCCGACAACCTGAAGAAGAGCGGAGCGTTCATCCCCGGGATTCGTCCAGGTGAGCAAACCGCGCGCTATATCGACAAAATTCTGGTGCGTCTGACGCTGGCTGGCGCCGTGTACATCACGTTCGTTTGCCTGTTGCCAGAGTTCCTGATCCTGAAATACAACGTTCCGTTTTATTTCGGTGGCACGTCGCTTCTGATCATTGTGGTAGTAACCATGGACTTCATGGCCCAGGTTCAAAACTACATGATGTCGCAGCAGTATGAATCGCTTCTCAAAAAGGCGAACTTCAAAGCGACGCCCGGGACGTAAGTCTGGGGTGTTTCAGAGAACTACGCTATAGTCGCGGGTTCGCCTGAGCAGGTTACAGTTATTGATGCCTCCGATCATCGTGGGCGCAAATTTTGTGTTCCGCGCTGTGGCCGGGACGAATGGCAAGTTTTAGGAGAATGAAATGAGAGTTTCGGCTTCGGTCAAGAAAATCTGCCGCAACTGCAAGATCATCCGCCGCAAGGGTGTGGTGCGCGTGATCTGCACGGATCTGCGTCACAAGCAGCGCCAAGGTTGACTGGAAAGTATTAGAGGACGCACATGGCACGTATCGCTGGCATCAACATTCCGCCGCATCAGCATGCTGAAATCGGCTTGACCGCTATTTTTGGCATTGGTCGCACCCGTGCTCGCAAGATTTGCGAAGCATGCGACATCGCTTATTCCAAGAAGATCAAAGATCTGACGGATGGCGACCTGGAAAAAATTCGCGATCAGATCGCTCAGTTCACCATCGAAGGCGACTTGCGTCGCGAAACGACGATGAACATCAAGCGTCTGATGGACATCGGCTGCTATCGCGGGTTCCGCCACCGTCGTGGTCTGCCCATGCGCGGCCAGCGCACGCGTACCAATGCCCGCACCCGTAAGGGTCCGCGCAAGGGCGCAGCGGCACTCAAGAAGTAAAGAGATTGAGAGATCACTATGGCTAAGTCCCCTGCCAATAACGCGGCACAGCGTGTCCGCAAGAAGGTTCGCAAGAACGTGTCGGATGGCATCGCCCACGTGCATGCCTCCTTCAATAACACCATCATCACGATCACCGATCGCCAGGGCAATGCATTGTCTTGGGCTTCGTCCGGTGGCCAAGGCTTCAAGGGCTCGCGCAAGTCGACGCCCTTCGCAGCCCAGGTCGCTTCGGAAGTGGCCGGTCGCGCAGCGATTGAACAAGGCATCAAGAATCTTGACGTTGAGATCAAGGGCCCAGGCCCTGGTCGTGAATCGTCAGTGCGCGCCCTCGGTGCGTTGGGTATCCGCATCACGTCCATCTCTGACGTGACCCCGGTTCCCCACAATGGCTGCCGTCCTCAAAAGCGCCGCCGTATCTGATTTTTCTCTGAAGCCCACCGCCACCGCTTGCCTTGCGCAGCGGTGGCTCCCGCAATCCTTTTGCGGAAGATGACACAAGGAAGCTCAAGTGGCACGTTACCTCGGCCCCAAGGCCAAACTCTCCCGCCGTGAAGGCACCGATCTGTTCTTGAAGAGCGCACGTCGCTCCATCGCGGACAAGTCGAAGTTCGATTCCAAGCCAGGCCAGCACGGTCGCACCTCAGGTGCCCGTACGTCTGACTATGGTCTGCAATTGCGTGAAAAGCAGAAGGTCAAGCGCATGTACGGCGTGCTGGAAAAGCAATTCCGCCGTTACTTCGAAATGGCTGACCGCCGCAAGGGCAACACCGGCGCCAACTTGCTGTTCCTGCTGGAATCCCGCCTGGATAACGTCGTGTACCGCATGGGCTTCGGCTCCACGCGTGCTGAAGCTCGCCAACTGGTGTCGCACAAGGCGATCACCGTGAATGGCCAGTCGGTCAACATTGCGTCTTACCTGGTGAAGACCGGTGACATTGTGGCCGTGCGTGAAAAGTCCAAGAAGCAGAACCGCATCGTTGAGGCCCTGCAGTTGGCCCAACAAGTCGGTATGCCCGCCTGGGTCGAAGTCAATGCCGACAAAGCAGAAGGTACCTTCAAGAAGGTGCCTGATCGTGATGAATTCGGTGCTGACATCAACGAATCGCTGATCGTTGAGTTGTACTCGCGTTAATTCGCACTGATCCCCGTTTTCGAGAAATTCGTTCCTAAACCGCGAGGCATCGCGGTTTAGGCGCTTCACAGCCTTACCGGTGTAACGAGCTGGGGGTATTGAGAGGAAGTCTGCATGCAAACCAATTTGCTGAAGCCCAAGGCAATCAATGTCGAGCAGCTTGGCCATAATCGCGCCAAAGTTGCACTGGAACCGTTCGAGCGGGGCTACGGCCACACGTTGGGTAACGCTATCCGCCGTGTTTTGCTCTCGTCCATGGTGGGTTACGCAGCAACGGAAGTCACGATTGCAGGCGTTCTGCATGAGTACTCTTCGATCGACGGCGTTCAAGAAGACGTGGTCAACATTCTTCTGAACCTCAAGGGCGTGGTGTTCAAACTCCACAACCGCGACGAAGTAACTTTGAGCTTGCGCAAAGACGGCGAAGGCGTTGTCACCGCGCGTGATATCCAGACGCCTCACGATGTCGAGATCGTCAACCCAGACCATGTGATTGCTCATCTGTCTGCTGGTGGCAAGCTCGACATGCAGATCAAGGTGGAAAAAGGCCGTGGCTACGTGCCGGGCAACCTGCGCCGTTATGCTGACGAGTCGACCAAGTCGATTGGTCGCATCGTGCTGGATGCATCTTTCTCGCCAGTGAAGCGTGTCAGCTACACGGTAGAGAGCGCCCGCGTTGAACAGCGTACCGACCTGGACAAGCTGGTTGTCGAGATCGAGACCAATGGTGCCATCACTGCTGAAGATGCAGTGCGTGCTTCTGCCAAGATCTTGGTCGAGCAGCTGGCAGTGTTTGCGCAACTGGAAGGCGGCGAGTTGGCGGCGTTTGATGCGCCAGCCGGTCCTCGCGGCAATGCCACGTTCGACCCGATCCTGCTGCGTCCAGTGGACGAGCTGGAACTGACAGTGCGTTCTGCCAACTGCCTGAAGGCCGAGAACATTTACTACATCGGCGATCTGATCCAGCGTACCGAGAACGAGTTGCTCAAGACCCCCAACCTGGGTCGCAAGTCGCTCAACGAGATCAAGGAAGTTTTGGCTTCGCGCGGCTTGACGCTGGGCATGAAACTGGAAAACTGGCCTCCTGCGGGCTTGGACAAGCGTTAAGTTATAATTTTGGGCTCTCTTTATAGAGCCAGTGCACCGGGCAGTACCTGATACGGCTGCCCGTTTTAATTACAGATAAGGAAAAGCACCATGCGTCACGGACACGGCCTTCGCAAACTCAACCGCACTTCTTCGCACCGCCTGGCGATGCTGCAGAACATGATGAACTCGCTTATCGAGCATGAGGCCATCAAGACCACTGTGCCCAAGGCCAAGGAACTGCGCCGTGTGATCGAGCCCATGATCACCCTGGCCAAGGAAGACACCTTGGCTAATCGTCGCCTCGCTTTCAACCGCCTGCGTGATCGCGATAGCGTCACGAAGCTGTTCAACGATCTGGGTCCGCGCTTCAAGGCACGTCCAGGTGGCTACACCCGTATTCTGAAGATGGGTTTCCGCGTGGGCGATAACGCACCCATGGCTTTTGTCGAGCTGGTGGAGCGTGCTGCAGAACAGAATGCAGATTCCTCCGCAGAAGCTGCAAAGTAAGCTATAATTCACTCTTACCGCGCGATGGAGCAGTCTGGTAGCTCGTTGGGCTCATAACCCAAAGGTCGGAGGTTCAAATCCTTCTCGCGCAACCAATCTCGGCACGCAAATGCTGTAACAAAACGCCCACTCAATAGTGGGCGTTTTTGTTTTTGTCGAGTAAAGCGTTGTGTCGCCGCTTCGCCAAGCGTTTGGCATCTCTTTGGTTGCGGGTAACGTTGTAAACGCGAACCTGCGAACCTGCGAACCTGCGAACCTGCGAACCTGCGAGCAAGCGATGGCGGGGCAAGTCATAGGGCTTTGCTCTCCTGATGGCACACCGGCCGAGGTTTCCCATGCTGTACGCAGCCTTCCACTCCATCGTTTGATTCAGTGGCCTGCGCTTTTCGCTGAACTCCCTTTCATTTCTCTGTTCCATGGCGATTCTTTCCGGCTCTACCCTTGGCATCGATTTCGGCACCTCGAACTCAGCAGCCTCCTTGCTGACCAAGGGCAGCGCGGGTTCCCGTCTGATTCCGTTGGATGGCAACGGTGCGGCAATCATGCCCACGGCACTCTTTTTCAACACGGAAGATCACAAGACCCACTACGGCCGCGACGCGGTGCTCCAGTATCTGGAAGGGGTAGAAGGGCGGCTGATGCGCTCGCTCAAGAGTCTGCTGGGCAGCACGCTGTTGCAAGACAAGACGTCTGTGCACGATGCGCTTGTCAGCTACCAGGACATCATCTCGATCTTCATGCGCCACATCGCGGTGCAGGTGCGCGGCGCGCTGGATGGCGCCATGCCCGAACGCGTGGTCCTCGGCCGGCCAGTGCATTTCGTCGATGACGATCCGGCGCGCGATCGACTCGCCGAAAACGCATTGCGCCAGGCCGCAGCCGATGCGGGCTTCTCCAACATCTCCTTTCAGCTGGAGCCCATCGCCGCTGCCCTCGATTACGAGCAGCGTATGACGCACGACGCTCTCGTGCTGGTCGTGGACATTGGCGGTGGAACGTCGGATTTCACGGTGGTTCGCCTGGGGCCGAGCCGTGGAGGTCTGCCGGATCGCAGCCGCGATGTGCTGGCAACAACGGGTGTCCACATCGGTGGTACCGATTTCGACCGCCGGCTCAATCTGGAACAGGTGATGGGGCACATGGGTTTCCGCCACATCGGGCCGCAGGGTCGAGAAGTGCCGAGCCGGGTGTTCTTCGACCTTGCCACCTGGCACCTGATTCAGTGGCAGTACGCGCAGAAGTCGGTGCGCGAAGCTCAGCAGTTGCGCTCCGACTATGCCGATACCCGGTTGCACGACCGCCTGATGACGGTGTTGAACGAGCGATGGGGGCATCGGCTGGCGAATGCGGTCGAGCTGGCCAAGATCGACGCCTCGCGCTTCAATGCGCCTGCGCCCATCGAGCTGGACTGGCTGGAATCCACACTGACCGCCGAAGTGCGACCCGAAGATCTGGCGCTCCATCTGGACGCCGCCTTGCGACAGGTGGCTGCGTGCGCTGCGGCGTGCGTGGCGACGGCCGGGCTGCGTCAGCAGGACATCGGCGCGATCTACCTCACCGGTGGCTCGTCTGCCCTGCGCCCCTTGCGCGACGTGCTGACCGAAGCGTTTCCTGGCATTCCCCAGGTGGAAGGTGATCTGTTCGGCGGTGTAGCGTCTGGGCTGGCGTACAGCCAAAGCTGATGCCGGATATGATGCTATTAAAATAATAGCTACTGACGCTTGATTGGAGAGCGCTAGAGGCCAAAATGGCTCGAAGTAGTGCTCATTCGCCCTGATGTGTGGCGGTAGCGTCGTCTTCGTCTTCGTTGCTCTCGACCTCCCGGCGCAGTTGCAACGCCAGGTCGTACAGCGCATTGCGCGGCCGGCCGGTGATGTCTGCGGCCAGTTTGACTGCCGTTTTGAGTGGCAGCTCCGCCAATAGCAGTAGCAGCACCCGGCGGCCTTCGGCGTCATCGTCCTTTGCCGCCGCCGGCAGCGGGTGCAGCAACACGACAAATTCTCCACGTGCGCGCTGCGGATTGCCGTTCAGCCACTCGGTCAGCGCGCGGGCGGGGTGGGTGGTGATTTCTTCGAACTGCTTGGTGAGCTCACGGGCCAGCGTGACCGGCCGTTCGCCCAACACTGCCAATGCGCTGGCCAGTTCTTCGATGCGGTGCGGAGCCTCCAGCAGCACGACGCAGCGGGTCTCCACAGCCAGTTGCTGCACAGCCGTAGTGCGCTCGGCGCCACGGGGCGGCAAGAAGCCCGCAAACAAAAATCCTCCGGCACCCGGGCCGTGCGCCACGGCGCCTGCGGCGCTCAGCGCAGTAGTCACGCTGCTGGCGCCAGGCAGCGGCAGGCAACGCAAACCGGCGCTGGCCACCGCGTGGGCCAGGCGCGCGCCAGGGTCGCTCACGCCCGGCGTGCCGGCATCGCTGACGTAGGCCACGCGCTGGCCCTGGCGCAGGCGCTCCACTACGCCCTCGGCGGCTTCGGTTTCGTTGTGTTGGTGCACGGCCAGCAGTTGGGCGCCGCCCTTGTCGATGCCGTAGGCGCGCAGCAGTGACTGCGTGTGGCGCGTGTCTTCACAGGCGATGGTGTCGGCCATCTGCAGCACGTGCAAGGCCCGCAGTGTGATGTCGGCCAGATTGCCGATGGGCGTGGCGACCACATACAGCGTGCCCTGCGGATAATGCTGGCTAGCCGCCGCATCGCGCGCGGCACTCAGGGCTGAAGCGAAAGAGGCGCTCAATGGGATTCCTTGGAAAGAACTTCGGCTGGGGCAGAGATGACAAGGCCGTGACGGCGACTGCGCCAGCGACAGCAGCAAAGCGCACGACGCGCGAGCGCGGCAATGCGGCGGAAGATCGTGCGCTGGCGCATCTGCTGGCCGCACGGCTGACTTTGATGGAGCGCAATTATCGGACGCCTGGCCGGGGTGGCGGTGAAATCGACCTCGTCATGCGCGACCGCGACGGCACGCTGGTCTTCGTCGAGGTGCGCAGCCGGGCCAGCCGCGCCTTCGGGGGCGCGGGCGGCAGCATCGGCCAAGTGAAGCAGCAGCGCATCGTGCTGGCCGCGCGGCACTATCTTCTGCGTTGGCCGGCACCGCCAGCCTGTCGCTTCGACGCGGTGCTGGTGGAAGGCCCGAGCGCCGCCGAGATCGAGTGGCTGCGCGGTGCCTTCGATGCAGGATAGACCCCACCTAGGCCCGAACAACCCCGCCACGCCGGTACCCTTTGCTACAAAATCCATAACACCCTTGGGTATCATCCACGCCCCATGCTAGAGCAACGCATCCAACAGCACTTCATCGACAGCGCCGACCTGAAATACCAGGCGGCGCAAGCCCTCAGCCACCCCATCGGCTCCGCCATTCAAGCCATCCTGGCCTGCGTGACCAGCGGCGCCAAGGTGCTGGCCTGTGGCAGCGGCCCGTCTGCAGCAGATGCCCAACTCTTCGCCGCGCTGTGCGTAGGCGGATTCGAAAGGGAGCGCCCGGAACTGGCCGCCGTCGCGCTCATGCCCGGGAGCGCCTGGATGGGCGGCGGATCGGATGACCACGATGCGTCGGCGTTGGCGCGACAGGTGCGAGCGCTCGGCCAGGCTGGTGACGTGCTGGTCGCTTTGTCGGTCACTGGCAACGATGCACCGGTACTGCAGGCCGTGCAGGCAGCACACGAGCGCGACATGACGGTGGTGGCGCTGTGCGGCCGCACCGGTGGCGCGCTGGCCGCGCTGCTGCGTGAGACCGACGTGCAGATCGCCGTGCCGCACGACCGCGCTGCGCGGGTGCGCGAAGTCCATGCCCTGGTGCTGCACTGCCTGTGCGACGGGGTGGACGCCCAGTTACTTGGTGAACAGGAGATACCGCTATGAAGTTTCAGTTGTCCCGCACGATGTGCGTTCTGTGTGCCGCCGCGGCGCTGACGGCGGGCCTGTCGGCCTGCGCCCCGATCCTGATCGGTGGCGGTGCCGTGATGGGCGCCATGGTGGCTACCGATCGCCGCACCGCCGGCACGCAGGTGGAAGACGAGGGCATCGAGCTGCGCGCCACCAACCGCATCCGCGACACGCTGGGCGACCGGGTGCACGTCAACGTGACCAGCTTCAACCGGCAGGTGCTGCTGACCGGCGAGGCCACACGCGCTGAAGACAAGCAGCGGGTCGAACAGATCGCGCTGGGGGTCGAGAACGTGCGTTCCGTGGTCAACGAGGTAGGCGTGATGGCAGCGTCATCGCTGACGCAGCGCTCCAACGACACCTTCATCACGGGCAAGGTACGCGCCAGCCTGGTGGACGCCAAAGACCTGGTCGCCAACACCTTCAAGGTGGTGACCGAACGCGAGGTCGTCTACCTGCTGGGCCGCGTCAGCCAACGCGAGGCCACCCGCGCGACCGACATCGCCCGGGGCGTGAACGGCGTGCGCAAGGTGGTGCGGGTGTTCGAGATCGTGTCGGAAGAAGAGCTGGCGCGCGCGCCGGTCAAGGCGCAGCATCAGCCGGCCCCCGTGGTGCAAGACCCGGCCGCTGCCAGCTACCCACCGCCTGCCGCAGCCCCCATGGGCGTGCAGGCTGCGCCTCTGGCACCATTGCCGGCCACGCAGCCCGCACCGGCTTCCGGTGTCGTCACCCAACCCGTGCGCTGAGCACCCGCTGGATGGAAGCCAGGCGCAGCGTGCGCCTGACGCTCAGGCCTTTTTCTTCACACCCAGCCGGGTGATCAAACTGGACGTGTCCCAGCGCGCGCCGCCGGACTGCTGCACGTCGGCGTAGAACTGGTCCACCAGCGCCGTGACGGGCAGGCGGGCGCCATTGCGGTGCGCTTCGTCCAACACCAGGCCCAGATCCTTGCGCATCCAGTCGACTGCGAAGCCGAAGTCGAAGCGGCCTTCCACCATCGTCTTGCCGCGGTTGTCCATTTGCCAGCTCTGCGCGGCGCCCTTGCCGATCACGTCGAGCACCAGCGGCATGTCGAGCCCGGCATGCTGGCCGAAGGCCACGGCCTCCGACAGGCCTTGCACCAGGCCCGCGATGCAGATCTGATTGACCATCTTGGCCAACTGGCCCGAGCCGCTGTCGCCGATGCGGGTGAAGGCGCGAGAAAAGGCCAGCGCCGTGGGCCGCACCGCATCGAAGGCTGCCGCGTCACCGCCGCACATCACCGTCAGCTGGCCGTTCTGCGCCCCGGCCTGGCCACCTGATACGGGCGCGTCGATGAACTGCAGGCCCAGGGTGCGTGCTGCTCCGTACAGCTCGCGCGCCACTTCGGCGGACGCGGTGGTGTGGTCCACGAAGATGGCGCCCGGCTGCATGCCGGCGAAGGCGCCGTCGGCACCCAGCACCACCGAGCGCAGGTCGTCGTCATTGCCCACGCAGCAAAAGACGATGTCTGCGCCCTGTGCCGCATCACGCGGCGTTTGGGCATGTTTTACGGCTCCAGCGCTTGCAAATTCAGCGCTCCACGCTATTGATTTGGTAGCGGTGCGGTTGTACACCGTGACCTCATGGCCCGCCAGCGCCAGATGACCGGCCATGGGGTAGCCCATGACGCCCAGGCCCAGGAAGGCGACCTTCCGGGATGGTGCGGATTCGTAGCTGCGAGGATTCGTGCTTGGCATGGCGAAAGGTCTCCTGGAAAAAAAGCAGCCCGCGAATCGCGGGCTGGCAGGGTGGCGGCGGACGGCGAAGACGCGATGGTAAATCGGTCGGTTCGCGTTGAACGCCGAGGCGTGTGCTTAAACGATCGCGAAATGTTCGGTGCCCGATGCCAGGTCGCCCGATTTGGCCCGCTGGCTGCCCAGCTTGATCTGCAGGCGCAGATCGTTGAGCGAGTCAGCATTGCGCAGCGCGTCTTCGTAGGTGATGACGTTGGCCTCGAACAGGTCGAACAGCGATTGATCGAAGGTCTGCATGCCGAGGTTGCGGCTCTTCTTCATGATCTCCTTGATCTCGACGACCTCGCCCTTGAAGATCATGTCGGCGATCAGCGGCGTGTTCAGCATCACCTCGACGGCGGCAGCGCGGCCCTTGCCGTCCTGCTTGGGGATCAGGCGCTGCGAGATCATGCCGCGCAGGTTGAGCGACAGGTCCATCAGCAGCTGCGCGCGGCGTTCTTCGGGGAAGAAGTTGATGATGCGGTCGAGCGCCTGGTTGGCGCTGTTGGCGTGCAGGGTCGCCAGGCACAGATGGCCGGTTTCCGAGAACGCCACGGCGTGTTCCATCGTTTCGCGGTCCCGGATTTCGCCCATCAAGATCACGTCGGGCGCCTGGCGCAGCGTGTTCTTGAGTGCGGCCTCCCAGCTGTCGGTGTCCAGGCCCACTTCGCGCTGGGTCACCACGCAGTTCTTGTGCGGATGCACGAACTCGATCGGGTCTTCCACCGTGATGATGTGGCCGAACGAGTTTTCATTGCGCCAGTCGACCATGGCCGCCAGCGTGGTCGACTTGCCCGAGCCGGTGGCGCCCACCAGAATGCACAGGCCGCGCTTGGCCATCGCCACTTCTTTCAACACCTGCGGCACGCCCAGGCCGTCGATGGTGGGCAGCTGCAGCGGAATCGTCCGCATCACCATGCCCACGCGCCCTTGCTGAATGAAGGCGTTCACGCGGAAGCGGCCAATGCCAGAAGGCGAGATGGCGAAGTTGCATTCCTTGGTGCGTTCAAAGTCCGCCACCTGCTTGTCGCTCATCACCGAGCGCGCCAGCGTCAGCGTGTGCGCTGGCGTCAGCGGCTGCGGCGACACCTTGGTGACCTTGCCGTCCACCTTGATCGCGGGCGGAAATTCCGCCGTGATGAACAGGTCGCTGCCGCCCCGGCTGACCATCAGCTTGAGCAGATCGCTGATGAATTTACTGGCCTGATCGCGTTCCATCAGACGGCTCCCCGGGCGGCGGATTCAACGCGGGGGGCGCTCATTTCTGGCCCTCGCTCAGTCGCGCGCTCACCACGCGCAGGCGCTGCGACAGCTTGCGTGCCAGCAGGGCCACCAGGCTGGCGGCCAGTTGCGGGTCTTTGGACATCATCTCGTCCATGGCCTCGGCGCTCAGCACGGCGATCTCGCAGTCGGTCAGCGTGGTGCAGGCCGAAAAGCGGATGCCGCTGTCCAGCAGCGACATCTCGCCCAGGATGTCGCCCGGCCGTGTTTCAGCCAGGCGAAGGTGCTCGCCCCAGGGCTGCACGCGGTCCACGGCGATGGTGCCCGTGAGCAGCACGACCATGAAGTTGCCGTACTCGTCCTGGCGGATCACGTCGCGCGCCGCAGAGACGGCCGCGAACTGGAAGAAGCGCTCCATGCGGTCGACGGCGTCCTTGTCCAGGTGCGCCATGTACTTGTCTTTCGACCACAGCGCCTGCAGCAGCTTGCCGCCCCGGCTGGCGGGCAGGCGCTTGGCGCCGACCTCGACCGCGCGGGCCTCCCACGGCACCAGCATGGCGCTGTCCACGCCCTGTCCGGCGAAAGCCGTGGTGAAGAACACGGAATCGCCGTGCTCTTCCGCGCCCTTGCTGCGCGACTTGGACTTCAGAAGTCCGAGGATGCCTTTCATGGGATGCTCCGTGTGCGGCTGGCCGCTGTGTCTGTAAGGGGGCGCCCGGCTGGGGATCTCAGCCCGGGAAGTTGTCCGGAATCTTGGCTTTGCCGCGCGCTTCGGCCGGGCTGATGATGTTGCGGCGGACCAGGTCGGTGAGGTTCTGGTCCAGCGTCTGCATGCCCACGCTGTTGCTGGTCTGGATGGTGGAATACATCTGCGCCACCTTGGCCTCGCGGATCAGGTTGCGGATGGCACTGGTGCCCAGCATGATCTCGTGCGCCGCCACGCGGCCCGCGCCGTCCTTGGTCTTGCACAGCGTCTGCGAGATCACGGCCTGCAGCGATTCGGACAGCATGGCGCGCACCATTTCTTTTTCTTCGGCCGGAAACACGTCGATGATCCGGTCGATGGTCTTGGCGGCGCTGGACGTGTGCAGCGTGCCAAAGACCAGATGGCCCGTTTCCGCCGCCGTCATGGCCAGGCGGATGGTTTCCAGGTCGCGCATTTCACCGACCAGAATCGCGTCCGGGTCTTCGCGCAGGGCGGATTTGAGCGCGGCCGCGAACGACAGCGTCATCGGCCCGACTTCACGCTGGTTGATCAGGCACTTCTTTGATTCGTGCACGAATTCGATGGGGTCTTCCACCGTCAGAATGTGCGCGTATTCGCTTTCGTTCAGGTAGTTCACCATGGCCGCCAGCGTGGTGGACTTGCCCGAACCCGTGGGGCCCGTCACCAGCACCAGGCCGCGCGGCTTCAGGGCCAGGTCGGCGAAGATCTTGGGCGCGTTGAGCTGCTCGAGCGTGAGGATCTTGCTCGGGATGGTTCGGAACACCGCCGCGGCGCCGCGGTTCTGGTTGAACGCGTTGACGCGAAAGCGCGCCAGGCCTTCGATTTCGAACGAGAAGTCGATTTCGAGAAACTCTTCGTACACCTTGCGCTGGGCGTCGCTCATGATGTCGTAGACCATGGCGTGCACCGTCTTGTGGTCCAGCGCGTCCACGTTGATGCGGCGCACGTCGCCGTGCACGCGGATCATGGGCGGCAAACCGGCCGAGAGGTGCAGGTCGGATGCCTTGTTCTTCACGCTGAAGGCGAGCAGCTGGGTGATGTCCACGGGGTTCCCTCGGTCGTATGGGTGCGGTCTGCGGCGGGTTTGGTACGCTCGCCCAAACATTATGACGACGATTGGTAACAACCTCCAACAAGTGCGTACGCGCATTGACGCGGCTTGCGCGGCGGCCGGGCGCAGTGCTGCCGACGTGTCGCTGCTGGCCGTCTCCAAGACTTTCGGGCCTGAAGCGGTGCGCGATGCCGCGCTGGCCGGGCAGCGGTGCTTTGGCGAAAACTACGTGCAGGAAGCCGTCGAGAAGATGGCCTTGGTGGCCGCCATGCATCTGCCGCAGGCGCTGCAATGGCACTGCATCGGCCCGCTGCAAAGCAACAAGACGCGGCTGGTGGCGGCGCACTTCGACTGGGTGCACACGGTGGACCGGCTGAAGATTGCCGAGCGCCTGTCGGACCAGCGGCCCGCCGATCTTGCGCCCCTGCAGGTCTGCATTCAGGTGAACGTGGATGGCGGCCCCACCAAGGCCGGCGTGCCGCCCGAAGAGGCCGTGGCCCTGGCGCGCGCTGTGGCGCGGCTGCCACGCCTTGCGCTGCGGGGCGTGATGGCCATTCCCGATGCGGTGGAAGATTTCGCCGCGCAGTGCGCCGTGCATGAGCGCGCCCGCAGCGTGTGGGCCGATGTGCGCGCTGCCCTCGCCAGCGACGGAATGCAAGGCTGGGAGCGTGTGGATACGCTGTCGCTGGGCATGACGGCCGACCTGGAAGCCGCCGTGCGCGCGGGCAGCACGATGGTGCGCGTGGGCAGCGGCATCTTCGGCGGGCGCCACTACCCGGCGTCGACTTGAAGCCCTCGCAGTTCTTAAGCCAAAAAGGCCTCTAGCGCTTATCCATCAAGCGCTTCTAGCTATCAATAAGCTAGCAAATGCCTTGGGTCACGCTTTGAAGCGCTGCACGCAGTCCAGCGCATCGGCCACTTCCTGCGCCGTGACATCCAGATGCGTCACCCATCGCACACGCGCCTGGCCTGCATAAAGGCCGCTGGTCACGCGCACGCCGTGGCGCGCTAGCCAGTCGGTAAAGGCGGGGGCCACGTCGGCGTGCAGGTCGGTGAACAGGATGTTGGTGTTCGCCGATGCCACCGTCAGCCGGCCCGCCAGCACAGGGTGGCTGCGGCCGGCTTCGGCCAAGCCCTCGGCCAACGTGCGTGCCAGTGCATGGTCTTGCGCCAGCCGGCGCACGTGGTGTTCCAGCGCGTGCTGGCCGGCGGCAGCCAGCAGCCCAGCCTGGCGCATGCCGCCGCCCAAAATCTTGCGCGTGCGCCGCGCACGGGCGATGAAGTCCTTCGAGCCCAGCAGCAGCGAGCCCACCGGCGCGCCCAGCCCCTTGCTGAGGCACAGCGAGACCGAGTCGAAGTGCGACGTCAGCGTGCGTGCCTCGTCGTACACGTCGGTACCGTTGGCTTCGGCGTTGGCAGTGGCGGCGTTGAACAGGCGCGCGCCGTCCAGGTGCATGGCCAGCCCGCGCGATCGCGCCAGCTGCGCCACGTCGGCCACGTAAGGCGTGGGCAGCACGCGCCCGCCGGTGGTGTTTTCCAGCACCACCAGCCGGGTGCGCGCGAAGTGCGGGTCGTCTGGCTTGATGGCGGCGGCGATGTCGGCCAGCGCCAGCGTGCCGTCGGCTTGCGATTCCACCGGCTGCGGCTGGATGGAGCCCAGCACCGCCATGCCGCCGCCTTCCCAGCGGTAGGTGTGCCAGCTCTGGCCGACGATGGCCTCGTCGCCGCGCTGGCAGTGGCCCATCAGCGCGATCAGGTTGGTCTGCGTGCCGGTGGGCGCGAACAGGCTGGCCTCGAACCCCAGCAAGGTGGCCGCATGTTCCTGCAGCGCGTTCACGGAAGGGTCGTCGCCGAAAACGTCGTCGCCCAGCGGGGCGGCGAGCATGGCCGCGCGCATGGCGGGGGTGGGCTGGGTGACGGTGTCGCTGCGGAAATCAGGCATGGCGTGGTGCGGCAGGGCAATGAATCGAACAAGCCTCGCATCCTACGGTGGCGTCACCCGGGCGCCGTGCCGCGTGGCGGGATGGCACCGCGCCGAACGCCGCCTCAGCGGCCGCCTGAGCCACCGCCGAGCGCCTGGTACAGCGTCGCGTGGTTGGTCAGGCGGGAGAGGCGGTTGTCCGACAGCGCGATCTCGGCCGAGCGGCGCTTTTCCTGCGCGTCCAGCCAGGGCCGCAACGCTACGGCGCCGGCGCGGTAGCGCACTTCGTACAGCTGCTCGGCGCGGCGCGCGTCGGCCAGCGACTGTTCTAGCTGCACGCCCTGCTCGGTGAGCTGGCGGCGAGCCGACAGCGCGTTGTCCACGTCGACGAAGGCCTGGTAGAGCGTCTGGCGGAAGGCGACCACGGCTTGCTCGTAGTCGGCGCGGGCGATGTCGGTGCTCAGCTGCATCTCGGTGCGGTTGAGGAACGGCAGCACCAGCCCCGCACCCAGCGTGGCGAGCGGGTTGGCCAGCAGGTTGCCCAGCGAGCTGCTGGAGCCGCCCAGCGCGCCCGTCAGCGACAGGCGCGGGTAGTACGACAGCCGCGTGGCGTCCGCCGTGGCCAGCGATTCGCGCAGGCGCAGCTCGGCCGCACGCAAATCGGGCCGGCGACCCAGCAGCTCGGCTGGCAGGCCTGCGGCCACGTCGGGCAGGGCGGTATCGGGCAGCGCCTGCGGCGCGCTCCAGCCCGGTGCGGCCGGGCCGCTGGCCGAGCCGTCGAATAGCAGCACCAGCGCGTTGGACGTTTCCACATACTGCTGCTGCAGCTGCGCCATGGCGGCGCGCTGGCTGGCCAGGCTCTGGCGCGACTCGGCCACTTCCAGCGTGGAGACGGCGCCCGCGTCGTATTGCGCCTGGATGAGCGCCAGCGTGCGTTCGGCATAGCGAATGCTCTCTGCGGAAGACGCCAGCCGCTGGTTGAAATGGCCCAGCTGCCAATACAGCGTGGCGGTGGTGCCGACCAGCGCCTGCGCTGCCGCTTCGCGGTCTTGCGCGGTGGCAAGCGTCTCCCAGCGCGCAGCGTCGGTCGATGCGCCCAGGCGGTTCCACAGGTCGGCCTCATAGCTCACGCCCACCGATGCAGAGTTGGAGCGTGTGGTCGATCCGCCATCGAGCGGGCGGTTGGCGCCGCTGTTCACGCTGGCGCTGAAACTGGGGCGGTTCTCCGACAGGCGCGCCTGCAGTTGCGCACGCCGCACGCGAATGGCCGCCACGGCCAGGTCGTTGTTGCGGGCGAGCGCGGTTTCGACCAACTGGTCGAGCACCGGGTCGCCGAAGGCCTTCCACCATTGGCCAGTGATGGCCGTGGCGTCGCGCGCCGCGCTTTGTTGGGTGACTGCATCTGCGGCGGCATGCTGCCATTGCGCGGGCACCAGCGCGCTGGGCGCTTCGTAGGGGGTGCGCAGCGTCGAACAGCCGGCCAGGGCCAGTGCAAGCACCAGTGTGGCGGGGCGAAGAAAAAGAGAAGAAGGGCGATGCATTGTTTTCACTCGCGGGCTAACGCTTCCACAGGGTCAAGTCGGGCGGCGCTGCGCGCGGGCAGGAAGCCGAAGACCACGCCGATCAACGTGGCGCAGACGAAGGCGGCCACCATCGAGCCGTGCGAATACACCATCTGAAAGTCGCTGCTGGTGCGCGCGAAGATCTGCCCGAAGCCCAGCGCCGCGAGGATGCCCAGCACCCCGCCGATCAGGCACACCAGCACCGCTTCGATCAGAAACTGCTGCTGAATGTCGCTCTGACGCGCGCCCACGGCCATGCGTACGCCGATCTCGCGGGTGCGCTCGGTCACGCTCACCAGCATGATGTTCATCACGCCGATGCCGCCCACGATGAGCGAGATCACGGCGATGGAGCTGATCAAGAGCGTCATCGTCTGTGTGGTCGCCTCGATGGTCTGGCGGATGCTGTCGGTGTTGAGCACATAGAAGTCCTTGCGGCCGTGGCGCTGCTCCAACAGCTGGTTGATGCCTTGCTCGGCCGCGCTGGTGGGAGCGTCGTCCCGCACGCGCACGGTGATGCTGCGCAGATAGCTTTGGTTGACGATGCGGCTCATGGCCGTGGTGTAGGGCACGAACACGTTCAGCGCCTCGGTGTTGCCAAAAGCCGACTCGCTCTTGGCCGCCACGCCGATCACGCGCACCGGAATGCTGCCCAGCAAAATCACTTCGCCCACCGGCTCGGGCGTGTTCGGAAACAGCGTCTTGCGCGTGTTGTCGTCGATCACCGCCACCTGTTCGCGCCGCGCCACGTTGTCGGCACCGAACTCGCTGCCCTGCACCACCTTCACGCCCTTGACGCGAAAGTACTGCTCGCCCGCGCCCACCACGGTCATCGCCGCCTCGATGTTGCGGTAGCGGCCGGTGACCGAGTTCTGCAGCGTGGGCGTGACGCTGTCCACGTAGCTTTGCTGCGCCAGCGCCGCCGCATCGGCCGGCACCAGCGTGCGCACTCGGCCCGAACGCGGGTCGCCGAAGCCGGTGCCCGAGAACACCTCGATGGTGTTGGTGCCGATGGAGCTGATGTTCTTGAGCACCTGCTGGCGCGAGCCTTCGCCCAGCGCCACCACCGCCACCACCGAGGCGATGCCGATGATGATGCCCAGCATGGTCAGGAAGGTGCGCAGGCGGTGCGCATTCATCGCCAGCAGCGCCATCTGAAAGGCCTCGATGAAGCGGTCACGCAGGGCGCCGACGCCATTGCGCGCGGCAGGGCGCGGCGGCAGCGCAGGCGCTGCGCCGCGCGGCCCCAAGCCGGCCATGCGGGCCGTCGGGCGGTCGCCAATGATCTCGCCGTCGCGGATCTCGATGATGCGTTCGGCATGCTCGGCCACCGCCATGTCGTGCGTCACGATGATGATGGTATGGCCTTCGGCGTGCAGCTCCTGCAGGATCTTCATCACCTCTTCGCCGCTGGCCGTATCGAGCGCCCCCGTGGGCTCGTCGGCCAGGATCACGCTGCCACCGTTCATCAGCGCTCGGGCGATGGACACGCGTTGCTGCTGCCCGCCCGACAGCTGCCCCGGCCGGTGGCCCGTGCGGTCCGACAGGCCCAGCCGGCCCAGCAGGGCGGCCGCGCGGTCGTGGCGCGCACCGGCGGGCGTGCCGGCATACACAGCGGGCACTTCCACGTTGCCACGCGCGGTCAGGTCGCCCAGCAGGTGGTAGCGCTGGAAGATGAAGCCAAAGTATTCGCGCCGCAGCGCAGCCAGCTCGTCCGGCCCCAGCTGGCCGGTGGCGCGACCGGCGACGCGGTAGGTGCCGGCGGTGGGCTTGTCCAGGCAGCCCAGGATGTTCATCAGCGTGGACTTGCCCGAGCCAGACTGCCCGACGATGGCGACCATCTCACCCGCGTGAATGGCCAGGTTGACGTCCTTGAGCACGGCGATGGTGCCTTCGCCGGCGGGGAACTCGCGGCGAAGATCGCGCAGCTCCAGCAGCGGCGTGCCCGCTGGTGCCGAATGGGACGGCGCGGCAGGCGACGGGCCCGTGGCGGAAAAGGAAGGGTCCTGTTTCATGGCGATGTGATCAATTGGCGCGGTTGCAGCTGCATCACATGCGCATCGGCGGGCGGCGGTTGCCCTGTTGCGGCCCGGCGCCCGGCGCGGTGGCTTCGCCCAGCACCACCTTGTCGCCTTCGGCCAGGCCTTCGGTGATCTCGGCATTCACGTTGTTGTTGATGCCGACCTTCACCTTGCGCGGCTGCGGGTTGCCTTCGGCGTCCAGCACGCGCACGGTGGTGCCGTCACGTCCGCGCCGGCCCAGCGCCGACGATGGAATGACGATCACGTCCTTGGCCTGGGCGCGCACGATGGAGACCTGCGCGGTCATGGAAATGCGCAGCTTGTTTTCGGGGTTGGGCACGTCGAACAGGCCGTTGTAGTAGACGGCCGTGGTCGAGCTGGAGCTGGTGGTGCTGGTGGACGCAGTCGAGTCGGTCAGGATGGCATCGGTGGCCGGCTCGATGGTGCGCAGCTTGGCGTTGTAGCGCCGGTCGGGCTCGCCCAGGATGGTGAAGTACACCGGCAGATCGGGCTTGACCTTGACGACGTCGGCCTCGGAGATCTGCGTCTTCACCGTCACCGTGTCCAGCTGCGCTACCTTGATGATGGTGGGCGTCGTCTGGTTGGCGTTCACCGTTTGGCCCTGTTGCACCACCAGCGCTACCACCACGCCGTCGATGGGCGAGACGATCTTTGTGTAGCCCAGGTTCACCTTGGCCGTTTCCGCCGTGATGCCGGCCTGCTTGATCTGCGCCTGCAGCGCCGCGATGTTGGCGCGCGTGGTGTTGCGCGTGGCCTCGGCGGCTTCAAAGTCGGCGCGTGAGCCGGCCTCGGCGTCTAGCAATTGCCTTTGACGCTTGTAACTTAGCTCCGCTTCGTTCAGTGCCGCCTGTTGCGCCGTCAGCTGCGCGCGCACGTTCTCCAGCGCGGCCTCGGCATTGCGCACGTTGTTTTGCTGGGTGGTGGAATCGATCTCGGCCACCAAGTCGCCCTTCTTGACCGTCTGGCCCAGTTCCACGCGCAACACCTTCACCTGGCCCGACACCTGCGCGCCCACGCTGACCTGCTTGAAGGCCTGGATGGTGCCGGTGGCCAGCACCGCGTCTTCGATGTCGGCCTTGGCCGCCGTCGTCGTCACGAAGCGCGGTGCCGGCGGGGCCTGGAAGAAAAGGCGCCAGGCACCGAAGGCGAGGGCGGCCAGCGCGAGAAGGAGCAGCGCGATGCGCCAGGGCTTGGAGATCTTGCGGGCGATGGACATGAAATTCCTGGAAATGTCGGCTGGACGGCGGCGCATTGTCCACGCGGGGCGCGGGCTTGCCGTCGATGCCACCGAGTGTGCCAAGGCAGCATGGCGTGCCCGTGCCGCCCTCGTAAAGTTAGGTAAACCGCAGAGGTTGCGCGGGCCGCCGAAGCCCGACAAGTGCCGTGCTAAGCTGCCCCGCGCATTTTTTTGTCGTGACTTGGAGATCCCACATGCCTGGCCTGCTGCCCCACATCGACCCCGACGGTCTGCTCGAATTTTCGGTGGTCTACACAGACCGCGCGCTCAACCACATGTCCAAGCGCTTCACCGGCGTGGTGCAAGACATCCTGGCTACGCTCAAGCAGGTCTACGGCGCCCACACGGCGGTGCTGGTGCCAGGCAGCGGCACCTTCGGCATGGAAGCGGTGGCGCGCCAGTTCGCCAACCGCGAGAAGGTGCTGATCGTGCGCAATGGCTGGTTCAGCTATCGCTGGAGCCAGATCTTCGACGCGGGCGGCCTGGGCGGCGGCGCGGTGGTGTGTAAGGCGCGCCCGCAGGGCGACGGCCCGCAGGCGCCTTGGGCGCCGTGCCCTGCGAACGATGTGGCCGCTGCCATTCGCGCTGAGCGCCCCAAGGTCGTGTTCGCCCCGCATGTCGAAACCGCCAGCGGCATCATCCTGCCCGACGACTACCTGCGCACCGTGGCCGATGCGGCGCATGAGGTGGGTGCGCTCTTCGTGCTCGACTGCGTGGCGTCGGGCGCAATGTGGGTGGACATGCGCGCCACCGGCGTGGACGTGCTGATCAGCGCGCCGCAAAAAGGCTGGAGTGGCTCGCCCTGCTGCGCCATGGTGATGATGAGCGAGCGCGCTCGCGAAGCCATCGAAGGCACGCAAAGCTCCAGCTTCTCGTGCGACTTGAAGAAGTGGATGCAGATCGCCGAAGGCTACGAAAAAGGCCAGCACGCCTATCACACCACCATGCCCACCGACGCGCTGGTGCAACTGCGTGACGTGATGCTGGAAACGCGCGACTACGGCTTTGAAAAGGTGCGCCAGGAACAGATCGCGTTGGGTGCTCAGGTGCGCGAGCTGCTCGAATCGCAAGGCCTTCCCAGCGTGGCCGCCGACGGCTTCAAGGCGCCGGGCGTGGTGGTCAGCTACACCACCGACCCCGGCATTCAGAGCGGCGCCAAGTTCGCCGCCGTGGGCCTGCAGACCGCCGCCGGCGTGCCGTTGCAGTGCGACGAAGGCCCCGAATTTCGCACCTTCCGCATCGGCCTTTTTGGCCTGGAGAAGTGGCACAACGTGGACCGCACCGTGGGCCATTTGCGCACGGCGCTGAGCCAGGTCATCTCCCGCTGAGGCAGCGGGGCAAAGCCGCGCCGATTGGACGGGTCGCAGGGCAGGCGGCTATCCTGCGGCCATGCCACTGAACGCCCCAGCCACGCGACAAGACCATGAGGCGCTGCTTGCGCGCGCCAAATTCCAGGCCACCGGACTGCTGCTGATCGTAGTGGTGGTGTTCGCCGCCACCTACGCCTTCCCGCGTGGGTTGGCCGTGGACTGCGTGCGCGCCGTGGCTGAGGCCGCCATGGTGGGCGCGCTGGCCGACTGGTTCGCCGTATCAGCGCTCTTTAGGCGCATTCCGCTGCCCTGGGTCAGCCAGCACACCGACATCATCGCGCGCAACAAGGACCGCATCGGCGGCAACCTGGCCGAGTTCGTGCGCGAGGAATTCCTGGACGGCCCATCGCTGGTCAGCATGATCCGCCGGCACGACCCGGCCGACATGCTGGCGCAATGGCTCACCGCGCCCTCCAATGCCGGCCTGCTCGGCCGGCAGGTGGCGCGCCTGGCGGCCGCCGCGCTTGACACGGTGGAAGACACCAAGATCCAGGAGCTGCTGGGCCATGCCGCGCGCGCGCTCATTGGGCGCATCGACCTCAGCAAATCGATGGGTGCCGCTTTGGGCGCGCTGACCCACAACGGGCGCCACCAGGCCCTGCTGGACGATCTGCTGCAGCGCCTGGGCACCATCTTGCAGTCGGCCGACACGCGCACCTTCATCGCCGACACGCTGATGCAGTGGATCAAGCGCGAGCACCCCTTGAAGCAGAAGGTGCTGCCCACCGACTGGCTCAGCAGCAAGGGCGCGGGAGCCATCGCCCACGCCATCGAAAGCCTGCTGGAAGAAGTGGCGAAAGACCCGCAACACCAGTTGCGCGACACGCTGGACGGCGCCGTGCAGCGGCTGGTGGAGCGCCTGCAGACCGACCCCGACTGGGCGCGCCGCGGCGAAGAGATGCGCGCATACCTGCAGGGCGATCCGAAGCTAGGAGCCTATGTGGCCGACCTCTGGGCCCAACTGCGCGAATCGCTGCACCGCGACCTGCACGACGAGCATTCAGAGGTGTCGCGCCAAGTGGCGGCCATGGGCCAGTGGCTAGGCATGTCGCTGGCCGGCGATGCGGCGCTGCGCGTGCGGCTGAATGTGCGGCTCGAACTCTGGGCTGCGCAGTGGGCGCCCGACGTGGCCCAGTCGGTGGCCGAACACATCCGCAACACCGTGCAGCGCTGGGACGGCCGCGAGATGGCGCATCTGGCCGAGCTGCACATCGGCCGCGACCTGCAGCACATCCGCATCAACGGCACGGTGGTGGGCGGAATGATCGGGCTGGTGCTGTTCACGCTCTCGCATGCGCGGGAGCTGTATGCGGCGGCGCGGGGCGCCTTCGGCGGCTGATGCGCAGCCTCGCTCGGCTAGGCGCCCTGCAGCGCCTACAGCCGCTAACGCGCGAGCAGATCCGCAGCATGCCGGACAACACGCAGCGCTGCGGGATCTGCACAGGCAGGAGCGTGGGTGTGGGGTGCGTCGGGCGGGTGCT
Source organism: Acidovorax sp. WCS2018Noco2-16 (assembly GCF_031843945.1). Taxonomy (NCBI): domain Bacteria; kingdom Pseudomonadati; phylum Pseudomonadota; class Betaproteobacteria; order Burkholderiales; family Comamonadaceae; genus Acidovorax; species Acidovorax sp. WCS2018Noco2-16. The sequence continues at coordinate 705,704 of NZ_JAVTJJ010000002.1, read as the reverse complement.
GAATGGTCGCGCAGCCGCTAAGACGCGAGCAGGGTCCGTGAATTGGGTGTACATGCTGTTGAGCTCTTCCACGCCCACGCCGTGTTCGCCCGATACGGTACCGCTCGTGGCCACGCTGGTTTTTAGGATGGTCGCGCCAAGCAGCTAGCAGGGACGCTGCCGTCGATCCAGTCTGCGCCTTGCTAGCGCGCCGCCTGATCCGCCGCTATGTCGGCCGTGTTTTCTTCCTGCAGATGCTGCGCAATCTGCGCCCAGGCCTGCTTAGCCTCGGCGTCTTGCGCCCACGCGTAGCAACTGGCGATGTGCATGGCCGTCACCGCATGGCGCGGGTCGAGCGCAAAGGCCACCTCGCACTGCAGCGCCGCCTGTCGCCACATGGCGATTGCATCCTCTGATCCTTCTTTCTGCAGCGCATGGGCTTCGGCCACCCACGCCTGGCCCAGCCGAAACGCCGCAGCGTGTTGCTCGGGGTCGGCGTCATACGCCCGCTGAAAAAGCATTCCTGCCTGCCGCCACAACGTCCGCGCGGCGGCAAAGTCCTGCGTAGCGACGGCCTGTGCTTGGGCGACGAGGGCGTTGCCGGATTGGAGTAGGGTGGCGGGGGATTCGGTAGGCATGGAGTCGGGGGAGAGGACGATTTAGGCTGCGGATTGTCGATGGTTTTGTCGACTACCGCCGGCTATGAATTGTCAGTTCCGACAGAAAGATGCGCTTACGCATCATGGGCGGGATCTGCTGAATTACTTAGGATGCTTTCCTCGTGAACCTCCGGAAACTTGGCAATCAGTTTCATCAGTTGTTCAACAAGCGAGTAAGCATCGTCGTTGAGCTTCGACAACTCGCTTGAGGTAAGAACGGCGTGATCGCGACGTTCTTTTTTTGTTGATAGAGCACCCCCGCGGAAGCTGGTACCGAAGAGTTCCTCGTCGTGACTTCGCACCCAGCAAAAATGAGCGATTTTGTTTCGCATGCTTCGTAGAGTGGTGACCTCTAAGTTGACTTGACTGATCTCAAGCAGCACTTGCTCGGATGCGAGGCGATGCCTGTAACGTACTCGGTGAATCTCGACAGCCTCAGTGATCGCTTCTTGAAGCCGCACTGCTGAAATGGAGTCTGTGTATGTTCGAGCAAGGAACTCAGGCGTGCCCAGCAAACGACTCAGCAAAACTCCGAGCAAAAATTCGACATTTGCCCACTCGACGACTGCCTTGCCTAATGCTGCGTACTGGGCTTCGGTAATTTCTGAGTACTGGGACGTATGGTTGAGCGGCATTTTTCTCCTAACGAAATGCACCCCGCAGAAAGCGCAGGAAAATTTTGAGCAATGCGAGATGCCTGGACACGTTTTGTCAAAGATCGCTCGCAGCTTGACTGGAAGCTAAGACATGCTTCTTCACCAACCGCACTGGGTCGTCGGTTCTAACCGGCTCTTCCCCTAGTTCTCGGCGAGATATCCCGGTTAAAACCGCGGCAAATCCGGATGCTTGATCTGCCCCCCACGCACCAGCATCTTCCCGTACTCCGCACACCGGTTCAGCGTCGGAATCACCTTCCCCGGGTTCAACAACCCCGCAGGGTCGAACGCATGTTTCAGCCCAAACATCTGCGCGTTTTCCTCCGCCGTGAACTGCACACACATGCTGTTGAGCTTTTCCACCCCCACGCCGTGTTCACCCGACACGGTGCCGCCCATGGCCACGCTGGTCTCCAGGATGTCGGCGCCGAAGAGCTCGCAGCGGTGCAGCTCGTCCGCGTCGTTGGCGTCGAACAGCACCAGCGGGTGCAGGTTGCCGTCGCCGGCATGAAAGACGTTGCAGCAGCGCAGGCCGTACTTCTTTTCCATCGCCTGAATGGCCAGCAGGATGTCCGCCAGGCGCTTGCGCGGAATGGTCGAGTCCAGGCACATGTAGTCGGGGCTGATGCGGCCTGACGCCGGAAACGCGTTCTTGCGGCCGCTCCAGAAGCGCAGGCGCTCGGCCTCGTCCTGGCTGACGGTGATGGCGGTGGCGCCGGCGTTGCGCAGCACTTCGCTCATGCGGCCGATTTCTTCTTCCACCTCTTCGGGCGTGCCGTCGCTCTCGCACAGCAAGATCGCCTCTGCCGTCAGGTCGTAGCCGGCCTTCACGAAGTCTTCCACGGCAGCGGTCATGGGCTTGTCCATCATCTCCAGCCCGGCCGGAATGATGCCCGCCGCAATCACCGCGGCCACCGCGTCGCCGGCTTTGCGCACGTCGTCAAAGCTGGCCATGATGCAGCGCGCCAGCTGCGGCTTGGGGATGAGCCGTACCGTCGCCTCGGTGGTCACGGCCAGCATGCCTTCGCTGCCGATCACGGCGGCCAGCAGGTCGTAGCCGGGCGCGTCCAGCGCCTCGCTGCCGAACTCGATGGGCTCGCCTTCCATGGTGAAGCCGCGCACGCGCAGCACGTTGTGCACCGTCAGGCCGTATTTCAGGCAGTGCACGCCGCCCGAGTTTTCAGCGATGTTGCCGCCGATGGTGCAGGCAATCTGGCTCGACGGGTCGGGCGCGTAATAGAGCTGAAAAGGCGCCGCCGCCTCGCTGATGGCGAGGTTGCGCACGCCGCATTGCACGCGGGCGGTGCGGGCCACCGGGTCGACGTCGAGAATGCGGTTGAAGCGCGCCAGCGACAGCGAAACGCCCATCGCATGCGGCATGGCCCCGCCCGACAGGCCCGTCCCCGCGCCCCGCGCCACCACGGGAACGGCCAGCGCGTGGCAGGTGCGCAGCACGGCCTGCACCTGCGCCTCAGTCTCTGGCAGGCAGACGACGAGCGGCCGCTGCCGGTAGGCCGTGATGCCGTCGCATTCATACGGCGTGGTGTCTTCGGCGTGCCAGAGCAGCGCGTGCGCGGGCACGTGCGCGCCGAGCGCCTGCACCACCTGCGCCTGGCGGGCGGTGCGCTCGGAGAGGGTGGGAGTTGGGGAGTCGGTGAGGGTGGCTGCGCTCATGACTGCCACTGTAGAGGAAGGCCGTGCGCCGGTGCGTGAGTTTTCTTGCAGCGACCTGTGAAATGGCCTGTGCCGCTAGTTTGCTATTAATAAGTGAGCTGCTTACGCTTGATGCATAAGCGCTAGAGGCCTATTTTGCTTAGGAATTTCGCGTTGACGCAGACACATGAACGGCCTTCACGGTAGCGGCTTGGTAGTCCCCGCAACGTGCGCCATCCGGGCAGCACGACCGGCAGGCAAAGCGGCGATTGATGCCATGGCAGGCACCGCCAGATAACGTTTCGCGTAGGGGTGGAGGGTCAAACGCGCGGTGCATGCTCGCCTTGCGGGTCTTGAGCTGGCCCAGCGGCGGGGGAGGGCGGTGACCCCGTGCAGCGCGTTCCAGGCGCTCTGAGGCCAATCGCTGATGAATCAGGAAAAAACGGTTGTGACGCGGAAAAGAGGCGCATCAATGGTGCTTGATGTCGGTCACACCCCCATCACCCTCACCACCCCCCGGCCCAGGTCATTCCAATCTACGGGTTATCACTGGGCATTTATCCCCGCTGCGATGGAATGAATCAGCCCGCCCCGCGCTCTTGTACACATGATCCTCACGTCGGAGTCCCGTTACAACCAGTGGGTGCGTGAGCACTACCGCTTTTTGCTGCGCAGCGCCTGGGCGCTGACGGGCTCGCGGGCGGTGGCCGAAGACGTGGTGCAGGACTGCTTCACCAGCGCCTGGAAGCACCGCAAGCAACTGCGCGACGCCTCCCTGGCGCGTGCCTGGCTGTTCAAGATCATGCGGCGCCACGCGCTGCGGCACATGGCGCCACAACCCCAGTCGCTGGACGATGACGGCTTTGCGCCCCCCGAGGAGGCCGCGCCGGGTGACGGCCAGCGCGGCCTGGACGACCAGCTCGATGTGGTCAAGGCGCTGGCGCGCATCGCGCCCATCCACCGCGAGGTGCTGGTGCTGTTTTACTTCGACGACATGCCCACCGCCCAAATGGCCGAGGCGCTGGACGTGGCGCCCGGCACCGTGCTGTCGCGCCTGGCCCGCGCCCGCGCGGCGCTCAAGGCCGCGCTGCAAGTAACCACCCCTGCAGCGGCCACGCCGTCTGCGTCCCGATTGCGAAGCGTCTGAAATGACGCGGCCCCCACGCTCATCGCCGCGCGCATCGCCATGCGTAGTGCCGCCCGCCATGGTGGAGCGTCAGCGTCTTCGGGCAGACGGAACCAAACCCCACTGACATGCACGATCAACGCCCCCCCGACAGCGACTTCGACTTGCGCGCCCGCGCCGAGCTGGCCCTGGCCTTCGACCCTGGCCAGCCCCCGCCCCAGCTGTTTCGCCACACGCCGCTGCTGGCGCGGCGCGGCTTCCAGCGCGGCCTGGCCGCGCTGCTGCTGGCGGCCACCGGCACCACGGCCGTGCTCGCCATGCGCCCGCCAGCCCTGGTGCGCGGCGCCATCGAACACGAATACTACGAACGCACGCTGCGCGGCAGCTTCATGGACACCGCCACCTTGCTGCGGCACCTGGGGATGGACAGTGCGCAAGCGGTGCCGGGCTACCCGCAACTGATGCGGCCCTGCGACATCGAGGGCCATCTGGCCTACCACCTGACCTCGTTTTTTGACAAAGGCGGCATGGTCACCGTGTTCGCCTTCGACGCGCCCGTGCTGCTGCAAGAAGACAGCGGGTGGTGGGGCAATGTGTACTGGAAGGTCATGGCCTCGCGCGATGGCAAGCCCCTGGTGCTGGTGGCGCAAAAGAAGCGGGCCTTGGCGGTGGCGCACAACGCCCTGGCCCCGTCCACCCCTGTCGCCCCGCTCACCCCGGCTGCCGCCCCCTAGCACCCGCCGCCCCTTTTTTTGTTCCCCTCACCGCAACACAAACGATCCAAGGAGACACCATGACCATTGCACAGACTTCCCTGCCCCGCCGCCGCCTGCTCGCCGGCAGTGCCGCCGCCCTTGCCGGCGCCGGCCTGGCCACCTGGAGCAGCGGCGCTCTGGCCCAGGCGGCTGCCGCCAAGCCCCTGCCCGCCTATGTGGGCTGGAAGAATGCGTCCGACCTCATCGTGCACAGCACCACCACGCTGGAGACCAAGCGCAGCGCCTTCGGCACCAGCGGCATCACCCCCAGCAACCAGCTCTACATCCGCAACAACCTGCCCGCGCCCGACGCCGCCATCGTGGCCGACCGCGACGCCTGGGAAGTGGCCGTGGCCGGCGTGAAAAACCCGCGCAAGCTGACGGTGCGCGAACTGAAGACCCTGGGCCTGGAGACCGTGACCATGGTGCTGCAATGCTCGGGCAATGGCCGCGGCTTCTTCCCCAGCAAACCCAGCGGCACGCCCTGGACGGTGGGCGCCGCCGGTTGCGTGGTCTGGAGCGGCGTGCCGGTGCGCGCTGTGGCAGACACCCTGGGCGGCGTGAGCGAAGGCATGCGCTACATGACCGGCACGGGGGGCGAGAAACTGCCCGACGGCATCGACCCCAAGAGCATCATGGTCGAGCGCTCGGTGCCGACTGCCGCCATGCAGGACGCGCTGCTGGCCTGGGAAATGAATGGCGAGCCGATCCCGCTGGCCCACGGCGGCCCGCTGCGCCTGATCGTCCCCGGCTACCAGGGCGTGAACAACATCAAGTACATCCAACAGCTGGCTTTCACGGCGCAGGAGAGCGACGCCAAGATCATGTCGCACGGCTACCGCATGTCGCCTCCCGGCGGCAAGGGCGACCCGAGCCAGCCCTCGGTGCAGGAGATGAGCATCAAGTCCTGGATCAATGCGCCCCTGCCCGAAAGCGGCACGCTGGCCGCTGGCGGCACGGTGCAGATCACCGGCGTGGCCTTTGGCGGCCTGCATGCCGTCAAGGGTGTGGAGGTCTCCATCGACGGCGGAAAGACCTGGCAGGCGGCCCGCTTCGTCGGGCCCGACATGGGCAAATACGCCTGGCGCCAGTTCGTGCTGCAGGCCAGGCTGCCCGCCGGCACGCACATCCTGGCCAGCCGCGCCACGGACATGGGCGGCAACGTCCAGCCCGAGACGCGCGGTGAAAACCAGAGCGGCTACAACAACACCAGCTGGGCCGACCACGCCGTCAAGGTGTCCGTCGCCTGACGCGGCCCCACCAAGCCCCCAGCCGCACAGCCTGGGGGTTTTCTTTTGCGCGCCTGGCGCTGCACCACCCCACAAGAACCGACCCCACCATGCCAACGACTTTCCACCGCCCCGTCCGCTCGACTCGCTCGGCTCGTCTCCTGCGCACCCTGGCTGCGCCCGTCCTGCTGCTGGCCACCACCAGCATGGCCGCGCACGCTGCCGGCGACGCCACCCAGATGGCGCTGGGCAAGAAGCTCTTCACCACCTCCGTGCCCGCCTGCGCCCTCTGCCACACGCTCAAGGACGCGGGTGCCGAAGGCGCCGTGGGCCCGGTGCTCGACGAGATGCAGCCCGATGCGGCGCGCGTGAGCAAGGTGCTGCGCGACGGTCTGGGCAGCATGCCGTCGTTCAAGGCCAGCCTGACGGACGCGCAGATCGCCGCCATCGCGCTGTATGTCTCCAAGGCCAGCCGCGGCCAGAAGTGACATACGGATTCGCGGTCGATCCATCAGAACCGTTCGGACTGAGCTTGTCGAAGCCTCGCGCGGCGCTTCGACAAGCTTGTCCAAGGACTCAGCGTGAACGGGTTGTGTTTTTGGATGCAGACGGGTATCACACCGGCCCAGGGCTGACCGGGCGATTGGTGCCTTCCAGCAGCCACAGCCGTTTGCTGGCCCGCGTCATGGCCACATAGAGCATGTTGCGTTCGCGATAGGCCTCGTGCCGGGCGGCGCTGCGCGGAAAGCGCCCGCGCTCGACCAGCGGCACGGCCACGTAGTCGTATTCATGGCCCTTGCAGCGCTCCACCGTCAGCAGCTGCAGGCTGGGCGATTCCTGCTGGCGGTGCTGGTCGATACTGGCCTGCACCATCGCCGTGAGCCGGCCCAGGAATTCATCTACCGACAGGCCCGCGCCGATGCGGGCCAGCGCCTGCAGGCTGTCCATGCAGTAGCGCAGCTCGTGCGCGCTGATGGGCGCCTGGGCGAAGAACTGGCGGATCAGCGGGTGGGCGCACAGCAGCCCGGCGTCGGCGCATGCCTCTGGCGGCAGCGCCAGCAGTTGCTCGCACACGGCGGAGGCCACCGGCGTTTGCGGGTCGAAGCTGGCGCGCACGAGGAAGTTGCGCAGCAGGTCTTGCCGGCCGATGAGCCCGGACGCTACGGCGCGGGTGTCGACTTCGACGGGCGAGTCCTGCGTCAGCGCCTGCATGTCGAACGCGCCGTTGGCCAGCACGTCCGGGTCGGGCTGGCTGGCGCGCCGCACGTAACGCAGCAGGCCTTCCAAAGCGCTGCTCAGAATGCCCTGCGTCAGCCGCGCGCTGCCGCTGCAGCTTGGCATGGCCCACATCATCGCCAGCACCAGGGCGATCTCGCGGCGCTGGTAGAAGCGCTTCATGCCTTTGCACGCGTAGTGCACGCCTTCGTGGGCGAAGGTCCATTCCAGCAGCACCGAGTCTTCGGGCGAGCGCAGCACCACGTTCAGGCTCGGTGGTTGCGCACCGCTGGGAGGCATGCGCCGCACCGTGTCGTGAATCGCCAGCAATTGCCGGGCGCAGTCTTCATCGCTGGTGTAGCTGCGCGGCTCGAACACTGCGGCCTTGGTGGGGTAGTGCGATGCGAATTGCACGCTGAACAGCGGGTTCAACGCGTGGCAGATGGCGTTGCCGAAGCGGTAGGTGGTGTTGAGCGTGACCACCTGCGTGCCTTCCGGCAGCTCTTGCCGGATGCGCGCCAGGTGGTTGCCGAAGACCGAGAGCGCGCCGGGCAGGATGTGCTGGTTGAAGTCGCCCGCGCCCACGAAGACGCCGTTGCTGCCTGCCACCAGATGGTGCAGCACCTGCACGGCGGCTTCGTCCAGATCCTGCAGCTCATCGAACAGCACGGCGTCAAAGCGGCCCTGCAGCGGCGCGAAGTTGTCGCCGTAATTCAGCGCCCACAGTTGCCGAGCCACCTCATAGGTGCAGTCGCCCGGCGCGTAGAACTGGGGCTCGTCATCGGCGCCCCGGCGCAGGCGTTCGTACTTGAGCAGCAACTGGTAGAGGCCGTAGTCCAGATCGTTTTCTTGGCAGTAGGCCAAGGCGCCCAGGCCAGAGTTTTCGATGTCGCGCATCAGCAGGCGCTGCTTGGCCAAGACTTCGAAGTCGGTGAAGGCCTGCACGTCCAGCTCGCGCGAGAGGAACTCGGCGACTTCCGGTTCGGCATCGTCCGGCAGGCCGCGTTGCAGCGCCGCCCAGGCCTGGCGGATCAGCAGGTTCTTCTGCAGCGACTCCGTCATGCGCGGCACGGCGTCGCCCTGCGTTTGGAGCACGGTGGCGCACAGCTGCTCCACCGTCATGATCTGCACCTGGCGCGGAATGCTGGGCACGAACTGCATGAGCCGATCGGCGATGGCGGCCAGGCCGGCGTCGGAATACGCCAGCATCAGGATGCGGCTGGTGCCCCGGTTCTGCAGCAAGTCGGCCGCCTTGATGGCCAGCGTGGTGGTCTTGCCCGTGCCGGCCAGGGCGCTGATCAAAATCGAGCGTGCCGTGGCGTTCAGCACCGCGTTCTGCTCCAGCGTGGGATACCGTTTTTTGAAGAGCGCGTCGTGCTGCAAGGCCATGGAGGGTTGCGTCATGAACGCATACAAAAGAGTTGTTTGCTATTAAATAAATAGCTGCTTGCGCTTATCAGGTAAGCGCTAGAGGCCGATTTGGTATTGATATTTTGCTGCGGGCCGTCAGGCCATGGCCCGCCGCAGCCAGTCGGCGAACGCAGCGCATTCCCAGCGGTCCATGGTGCCGGTGCGCCAGCACAGATAGTGCGCGTGCGGGCTGGGCGCCTGGGTGTCGAAGAGGCGCACCAGCGTGCCCTGTTCCAGCCAGGGCGCGCCCAGTTTCAGCCGCACCAGGGCCACGCCCATGCCGGCGGCAGCGGCGTCGCACATCAGGCCGATGTCGTTGAACTGCGAGCCTTCGGTGGGCGCGGGCCAGTCCAGGCCGGAGGCGGCGAACCAGGTTCGCCAGGGCTCCAGCGGGCTGCGCAGCAGGGTCACGCCTTCCAGGCTCTCGGGCCGCTCGAAGGGGCCGTGCTCGCGCACGAAGGCGGGCGAGGCCAGCGGCGTGACCACGTCGCGCGCGATCTCCACATGCTCCATGTCGGCGTAATGGCCGGGGCCAAAGCGCACTACCAAATCAGCGTCTTCCGCCACCACGTCCAGCAGCGGAATCGACACCTGCAGCGCCAGGTCGATTTCCGGGTAGACCTCGGTGAACTGCCGCAGCTTCGGAATGAGGATGACGCGCGCGAAGGTCGGCGTGACGGCGATCTTCAGGCGCCGCTTACCCGGCGCGGCATCGGAGCCCGGAAAGCGCTGCAGCGCGCTCAGGCCCTCGCGCACCTGGGCCAGATACGCGCTGCCTTCGGTGGTCAGCGAAAAGTCGGCCCGCCCGAAGAGCCGCGTGCCCAGGATCTGTTCCAGCTGCTTGACGCGGTGGCTCACGGCGCTGGGCGTCACGCACAGCTCCTCGGCCGTCTGCGTCACGCTGCGCAGCCGGGCCAGTGTCTCGAAGGTGATGAGGCACTGGATGGGCGGGATGCGTTGCGCCGCGCCCGCAGCGGGGCCGCGCGTGAAGGCTCCGTGGCTGCCGTGGGTTGCCATGCGGTTCTGTTTCAGGCCGGGGCTGCCGGGGTTATCGGAAGACGACCGTCTTGTGGCCGTTGAGCAGCACGCGATGCTCGGTGTGCCACTTCACGGCGCGGGCCAGCACCTGGCTTTCGGTGTCGCGGCCGCGGGCCGTCAGGTCTTCCACCGTGTCGGTGTGGTCGGCGCGGGCCACGTCCTGCTCGATGATCGGGCCTTCGTCCAGGTCGGCCGTCACGTAATGGGCGGTGGCGCCGATCAGCTTCACGCCGCGGTCATGCGCCTGGTAGTACGGCTTGGCGCCCTTGAAGCTGGGCAGAAAGCTGTGGTGGATGTTGATGGCCCGGCCCGACAGCTTGCGGCACAGGTCGTCGCTCAGCACCTGCATGTAGCGCGCCAGCACCACCAGCTCGGCGCCTTCTTGCTGAATGATCTCGTACTGCCTGGCCTCGGCCTGGGCCTTGTTGTCCTTCGTCACCGGAATGTGGTGGAAGGGTACGTTGTAGCTGGCGGCCAGCTGGTAGAAGTCGCGGTGGTTGCTGATGATGGCGCTGATGTGCACCGGCAGCAGGCCCGACTTCCAGCGGAACAGCAGGTCGTTCAGGCAGTGGCCTTCGCGGCTGACCATGATGACGGTCTTGACGGGCTCGCTGGCGGCGTGAAGCGTCCAGTTCATCTGGTGCGGCTCGGCGAAGGCGGTCACGCGCTCGCGCAGCGCGGCCTGGTCGAGCTGGTCGCAGGCGAATTGCAGCCGCATGAAGAACAGGCCCGTGGCGTGGTCGTTGTACTGCGCGGCCTCTTCGATATTGCCGCCATGCTCCAGCAGAAAGCCGGAAACGGCATGCACCAGCCCCAGTCGGTCGGGGCAGGACAGGGTAAGAATATAGGCTTGGGTCATAGCCGGCCGATTGTCGCAGCACAGTACGGCCCACTGCGGGCTGGCGGGTGGGCGTGCGGGCCGGGCGGCAGCGGCCAACATTACTGAAATATACCGTTCGCTATAAAAAATATAGCTGCTTGCGCTTGTAGATATGGCGCTACAGGCCATTTTGGCTTGAATACCCGACCGGGCAGCCCGGCGCCAGACCCTGCAGCCAGTGACAGCCGTTGTCTTGATGCAGGTCAAGCCGCGAAGCGCACCGGCTTCCTACACTGGGCCGCATGCGATCGCCCGCCACCCTGACCACCAAACTGCTGTGCATGGGCGCGGGCTTTCTGGCGGTGGCGCTGCTGTCCATCGGCCTGATGCTCTGGGCCACCTGGCGGCTGGAAGGCGGTGCTGCCGCCGTCAACGAAGCCGGGCGCCTGCGCATGCACATGATGCGCATGGTGCTGGCGCGCCAGCTGGAAGCGCCCGAACAGGTGCTGTCGCTGGCTGCGCGTTTCGATACCGGGCTGGAGCTACTGCATACCGGCGACCCGGCACGGCCGCTCTTCGTGCCTTGGAACGACGACACCCAGGCCCGCTTTGGCACCATTCAAGACGAGTGGAAGGCGCTGCGCCGCGCGTGGAGCACCGAGCCGCACACCGGCAACGCGCTGGCCCTGGAGCGGGCCGACGCCTTCGTGCGACAGGTCGATGGTTTCGTCGATGCGATCGAGGGGCAACTGGCACGCTGGACGGCCGCGCTGCACCTGTTTCAGCTGGTGCTCATGGCGCTGGCCATCAGCGCCGCCGTCACCTTCATGGTCGTCAGCTACCTGCTGGTGATCCATCCGCTCGGCCGCCTGCAGGCCGCCCTGGCGCGCGTGCAGCAGGGCGACCTGGCAACACGGCTGGCGGTGGAGGCCGACGACGAGTTCGGCCAGCTGAGCGCGGGCTTCAACCGCATGGCGCACGCGCTGCAGACATCGCACGACGAGCTGGAATGGAAGGTGCGCGAGAAGACCGCGAGCCTGGAAGAAAAGAGCACCCGCCTGGCCACGCTCTACGACGTGAGCGCGATGGCGTCGGAGGCCACCAGCCTGGAGGCCCTGGCGCAGGGCTTCGTGCAGCGCATCCGCCGCATCGCGCGGGCCGACGCCGCAGCGGTGCGCTGGTCCGACGAAGCCAACGAGCGCTATGTGCTGCTGGTGTCCGAACAGCTGCCCGAGGCCATGGCGCAAGACGAACACTGCGTGCACACGGGCACCTGCGCCTGCGGGCAGCCGCAAGCCACGTCCCAGTTCCGCGTGATTCCGATCACGGCCGAATCGACGCTGCCGCTTCCGCATTGCCGCGACGCGGGGTTCGAGAGCATGGTAGCCATTCCCGTGCGGCTGCAGCAACGCGTGCTGGGCGAGGTGAATCTCTTTTTCCGCCGCACCGAAGACATGCCCGAGGGCATGCGCGATGTGCTCGAAACGATGGCGCGGCACCTGGCCAGCGCCATGGAAAGCCTGCGCGCCAGCGCCCTGGCGCGGGAAGCTGCCGTGTCGCAGGAGCGCGCATTCATCGCGCGCGAGCTGCACGACTCCATCGCGCAGTCGCTGGCCTTTCTGAAAATTCAGACCCAGCTGCTGCGCGACGCCGTGGCGCGCGGCGACCAGCCGGCGCGCGACCGCAGCATGGGCGAGCTGGATGTGGGCGTGCGCGGCTGCTATGCCGACGTGCGCGAACTGCTGATGCACTTTCGCACGCGCACCAGCGAGGAAGACATCGAAGCCGCGCTGCGCTCCACGCTGTCCAAGTTCGGCCACCAGACCGGCATTCAGCATGCGCTGTCGATGAGCGGGCACGGCCTGCCGCTGGCGCCCGACGTGCAGATCCAGGTGCTGCACATGGTGCAGGAGGCGCTGTCCAACGTGCGCAAGCATTCGGGTGCCGACCGCGTGGAGCTGAGGGTGCAGCGGCATCCGGCGTGGCGCTTCGAGGTGATCGACAACGGCGTGGGGTTCGACATTGCCGGCGTGCCGCCAGATTCGCAACACGTGGGGCTGGGCATCATGGGCGAGCGGGCCGAACGCATCGGCGCACGCGTGCGGGTCGACTCGACGCCCGGACACGGCACGCAGGTGGTCATTGATCTTCCGGGCAGCGCCGCTGCCCATCTTGCTGATGCGCAGGTGCCTGCTGCGTCGGCGCCGAACCTGCTTCACCCCGTATGACCCTGCCTGACGACGCCCTTGCTTCCACATCCGACTGCGCCAGCGCTTCGGCCTCTGCGCTGTCCGTACTGGTGGTTGACGACCACACCCTGTTTCGGCGCGGGCTGATCGCGCTGCTGGGCCAATACAAAGGGCTGCGGGTGGCCGGCGAGGCGGGCGACGCTGCTGAGGCGATGCGCCTGGCGCCGGTGGTGCGGCCGCACGTGATCTTGCTGGACAACCACCTGCCCGGTGTGCGGGGCGTGGACGCCATTCGCGGCCTGCGCGAGGCCGCGCCTGACGCGCGCATATTGATGCTTACCGTGAGCGAGGACGGGAACGATCTGGCCCAGGCGCTGCGCAACGGCGCGCAGGGCTACCTGCTCAAGACCATCGAGGGTGATCTGCTGGCCGACGCCATCCATCGCGCGGCCCGGGGCGACACGGTGGTCAGCCCCGAGATGATCGGCCGGCTGGTGCAAGCCCTTCAGCAGCCCGATCCGGCAGCGCAGGCCGTCGCGGAGCCCGCTGCGCCGCAGGCCGAGCACACACCGCTGTCCCCACGCGAGCTGGAGGTGCTGGGCGAGATCGCCCATGGCGCCAGCAACAAGGAGATCGCCCGCACGCTGGACATCGCCGAGACGACGGTGAAGATCCACGTGCAGCACATCCTGCGCAAGCTGGGGCTGTCGTCGCGCGTGCAGGCCGCGGTGTACGCGGCCGACCGGGCGCGCTGACGGCCCGGGGGGCTAACTCACCGCTTTCTCAGACTTCGGTGACGAAGCGCTCGCGCGGGCGGCGTACCTTCGGCAGGTCGACCAGCCAGTCCTGCTCCGGCACGCGGTAACCCAGCGGCAGCACGGCCACGCTGCGCAGATGCAGGGCGCGCAGTCCCAGGATCTCGTCCAGCGCGTCCGGGTCGAACCCTTCCATGGGCGTGCTGTCCACCGATTCATAGGCCGCTGCCACCAACGCTGCCGCAAGGCCGATGTATGCCTGGCGCGCGGCATGCTGGAAGTTCACCTCTTCGCTGCGCTGCGGGTAGGTGCTCAGCAGTTGCTGGCGGTACTTTTCCCAGCCCTCGTTCTTGAAGCCGCGCACTTCGTTCGTGTAGTCGAACATGGCGTTGATGCGCTCGGCGGTGTAGTTGTCCCAGGCAGCGAACACCAGCAGGTGCGAGCCGTCCACGATCTGGCCCTGGTTCCAGGCGATGGGCTGGATGCGGGCGCGCACTTGCGGGTCGGTGACGACGAAGATCTCGAAGGGCTGCAGCCCGCTGGAGGTCGGCGCCAGGCGGGCCGCTTCGATGATGCGTTCGAGCTTGTCAGCCGGCACCTTGCGGTTCGGGTCCATCTTCTTGGTGGCGTAGCGCCATTGCAGGCGCTCGATCAGCGTCGTGGCGTCGGTGGCGGACTGTGGGTTTTCAAGGGTGTTGGACATGGTGGCTCCCGGTTGATCGCGCGTCACGCGTTATTGGTGAGCCTGGAATGTAGTGGCGCAACCTCTTCAAACCAATGGGAGTTTTTGAATCGCTGCGTTGCCTGAATCGAAACAGTGGGAGCGACTGAAGAGAGGTTCAACAGGAGGCATGGAACGGTTGCGCATAGTTCTTTTGAACGAGGGATGTGGCCGGGAGTAGTTCTTCTGCTGCAGGGCAGGTAGTCCTCAGGGGGATGTGCGTGAAGCCGTGGCACGGGGACGATGGACCCATGCCACAAGCTAGGAGCCACTTCATGGCAGATCGCGCCTTCCCCCTTCAGGACAGCTCCCGCCACACGCGGCAGGCTTGGTCCGTTCTCATCGTCAGCACGCTGGCCTTCACGGTGTGCTTCATGGTCTGGATGATGTTCGGCGTCATCGGCATTCCCATCCGCAAGATGCTGAACCTGACGTCCACGCAGTTCGGCCTGCTGACGGCAATGCCGGTGCTGACCGGCTCGCTGGTGCGCGTGCCGCTGGGCATCTGGACGGACCGCTTTGGCGGGCGCGTCGTGATGGCCGTGCTGATGGCGTTGACGGTTCCCGCCATTTGGATGATGGGTTACGCCACCGAATACTGGCACTTTCTGGTCGCCGGTCTGTTCGTGGGGCTGTCGGGCGGCGCTTTCTCGGTCGGCACGCCTTATGTGGCGCGCTGGTTTCCGCGGCACCGCCAGGGCATGGCCATGGGCGTCTATGGCGCAGGCAATTCCGGCGCCGCGGTGAACAAGTTCGTCGCCCCGGTGCTGTTGGTGGCCTTTGGCTGGACGATGGTGCCGCACGTGTACGCAGCCATCATGCTCGGCACGCTGGTGCTGTTCTGGCTGTTCAGCCACAGCGACCCTTCGCACCGCGTGTCCACCCGGACGTCGTTCGCAGCGCAGTTGCGCGCGTTGAAGGACCCGAAGGTGCTCAAGTACTGCCAGTACTACAGCATCGTCTTCGGTGGCTACGTAGCGCTGTCGCTCTGGATGGTGCAGTACTACGTGGGCGAATATGGCCTGGACATCCGCGTGGCTGCTCTGCTGGCCGCCTGCTTCTCGTTGCCGGGCGGTGTGCTGCGCGCCATCGGTGGCGTGATGAGCGACAAATATGGCGCACACAGCGTCACCTGGTGGGTGCTGTGGGTCAGCTGGGTGTGCCTCTTCCTGCTGTCGTACCCGCAGACCGATTTCACCGTGCTGACCGTGGACGGGCCGCGCACCTTCCACATCGGCCTGAACGTCTACACATTCACCGGCCTCATGTTCGTGCTGGGCATCGCCTGGGCTTTCGGCAAGGCCAGCGTCTTCAAGTACATCAGCGACGACTACCCGCAGAACATCGGCGCCATCAGCGGCATCGTGGGCCTGGCGGGCGGTTTGGGCGGCTTCGTGCTACCCATCCTGTTCGGCGTGTTGATGGACTGGACCGGCGTGCGCTCCAGCGCCTTCATGTTGATGTACGGCGTGGTGTGGGTGTCGCTTATCTGGATGTATTTCACCGAGGTGCGCCGCACCGACTTGCTGGCCGACGCGCCAGCCGGCTTCAACCGCCAAGCCGTCCGCTGACTGCTGACCAGGAGACACTTTCATGTCCCAACGCTCCACCCATTCCCGCAGCGGCCGCCAGGGGCGCCTGCTCACCCTCTGGACGCCGGAAGACAAGGCGTTCTGGGAACGCGAAGGCGACGCAGTCGCCAAGCTGAACCTGTGGATCTCGGTGCCCGCGCTGTTCCTGGCCTTTGCCATCTGGCAGGTCTGGAGCGTGGTGGCGGTGAGCCTGCCCGGCCTGGGCTTTCGCTATTCGACCAACCAGCTCTTCTGGCTGGCGGCCGCGCCGGCGCTCTCGGGCGCCACGCTGCGCATCTTCTATTCGTTCATGGTGCCTCTGGTGGGCGGGCGGCGCTGGACGGCGCTGTCCACCGCGTCGCTGCTGATTCCGGCCATCGGCATCGGCTATGCGGTGCAGGACAACACCACCGCCTACCCCACCATGCTGGGCCTGGCGCTGCTGTGCGGCCTGGGCGGCGGCAACTTCAGCTCCAGCATGGCCAACATCAGCTTCTTCTTTCCGAAGGAGCGCAAGGGTTCGGCACTGGGCGTGAACGCGGGCCTGGGCAATCTGGGCGTGTCGGTGGTGCAGTTCCTCAGCCCGCTGGTGGTGACGGCCGGCATCTTCGGCATCTTCGGGGGCGATGCGCAGACCATGGTGAAGAACGGCCAGGCCGTGCAGGTCTGGACGCAGAACGCCGCATTCATCTGGGTGCCGTGGATCGTGCTGGCCTCGCTGGCGGCGTGGTTTGGGATGAACGACATCGCCGATGCGAAGGCCTCGTTTGCGGCACAGGCCGCCATCTTCCGGCGCAAGCACAACTGGCTGATGTGCGTTCTGTATCTGGGCACCTTCGGCTCGTTCATCGGCTTCGCGGCCGGCTTTCCGCTGCTCATCAAGGCGTTGTTCCCTGAAGTGAACCCGCTGGCCTATGCCTGGCTCGGCCCCCTGGTCGGCGCGCTGATTCGCCCGGTGGGTGGCTGGCTGGCCGACAAGCTGGGCGGCGCGCGCGTCACGCTCTGGAACTTCGCCGTCATGGCCGCTGCCGTGGTGGGCGTGCTGTTCTTTCTGCCCAAGGGCTCGGGCGGCTACGTGCTGCCCTTCGGGCCGGCCGAAGGCAGTTTTGCCGGCTTCTTCCTGATGTTCCTGGTGCTGTTCCTCACCACCGGCATCGGCAACGGCTCGACCTTCCGGATGATTCCGGTGATCTTTTTGAACCTGAAGCTGCGCGAGGTGCCTGCTGGCGACGACGCCGCCCACGCGCAGGCCATCAAGGACGGCAACACCGAAGGCGCTGCTGCGCTGGGGTTTTCCGCCGCGCTGGCGGCCTACGGGGGCTTCTTCATTCCCAAGAGCTACGGCAGCTCCATCGCCGCGACCGGCGGCCCCGAGCTGGCCCTGTGGACTTTCGCGGCCTTCTATCTCGTCTGCATCGCCGTCACGTGGCGCTATTACGCGCGCCCCAACGCCGAAATGCCCTGCTGAACGCGTCGTCGCCCTTTGCCGCAGCACAGCCATCAGAACAACACCCAAGGAACCACGATGAGTCACTTTCTCGATCGCCTCACCTACTTCTCGCAGTCGCGTGAAACCTTCTCCAAAGGCCACGGCCAGGTTACCGGTGAAGACCGCACCTGGGAAGACGCCTACCGCAACCGCTGGGCGCACGACAAGGTCGTGCGCTCCACGCACGGCGTGAACTGCACGGGTTCGTGTTCGTGGAAGATCTACGTCAAGGGCGGCATCGTCACCTGGGAAACGCAGCAGACCGACTACCCGCGCACCCGCTGGGACATGCCCAACCACGAGCCGCGTGGCTGCGCACGCGGTGCCAGCTACAGCTGGTACCTCTACAGCGCCAACCGCGTGAAGTACCCCATGGTGCGTGCACGCCTGCTGAAGTCGTGGCGCGCGGCGCGGCAGACGCTGGGCCCGGTGCAGGCCTGGGCCTCCATCGTGGGCAATGACGCCACGCGGCATGACTACCAGAGCGTGCGCGGCCTCGGCGGCTTTGCCCGGTCCAGCTGGGACGAGGTCAACGAGATCGTCGCCGCCGCGAACGTGCACACCATCCAGCGCCACGGGCCGGACCGCATCATCGGCTTCTCGCCCATTCCCGCCATGTCGATGGTCAGCTACGCGGCCGGCTCGCGCTACCTAAGCCTCATCGGCGGCGTGTGCATGAGCTTCTACGACTGGTACTGCGACCTGCCGCCGGCCAGCCCGCAGGTGTGGGGCGAGCAGACCGACGTGCCCGAGTCGGCCGACTGGTACAACTCCAGCTACATCATTGCCTGGGGCTCCAACGTGCCGCAGACGCGCACGCCCGACGCCCACTTCTTCACCGAGGTGCGCTACAAAGGCGCGAAGACGGTCGCGGTCACGCCCGACTATTCCGAGGTCGCCAAGCTGGCCGACATCTGGATGAACCCCAAGCAGGGCACCGACGCTGCCGTGGCCATGGCCATGGGCCACGTGATCCTGAAAGAGTTCTACTTCCCTGACCAGGGCGCACGCAGCACGTACTTCGACGACTACGTGCGGCGCTATACCGACATGCCCATGCTGGTCACGCTGAAGGCGCACGAGCTGCCCGACGGCCAGACCGTGATGGTGCCGGACCGGTACGTGCGCGCTTCCGACTTCGACGGCGCCCTGGGTCAGGGCAACAACCCCGACTGGAAGACCGTGGCCTTCGACGCGGCCGGCCGCGTGGTGGTGCCGCAAGGCGCCATCGGCTTTCGTTGGGGTGCCGACGGCCGCGCCGACCAGGGGCAGTGGAACCTGGAAGCGAAGAACGCCGAGGACGGCAGCGAAGTGCGGCTGAAGCTGTCGCTGCTCGAAGGCGAAGACGGCGTCGAGCGCATTGATGCCGATGTGGAAACCGCCCGCGTGGGCTTTCCCTACTTCGGCGGCATCACCACTGAAAACTTCACCGCCAACGTGCAATCCGACGTGCTGGTGCGCACCGTGCCCGTGCAGCGCCTGCAGCTGTTGGGCGGCGATGTGCTGGTGGCCACGGTGTTCGATCTGCAGGTGGCCAACTACGGCGTGGCGCGTGGGCTGCCCGGTGAATTCGCCGCCAAGAGCTTCGACGACGACACGCCGTACACCCCAGCGTGGCAGGAAAAGATCACCGGCACGCCGCGAGCGCAGCTGATCACCGTGGCCAGCCAATTCGCCGAGAACGCCGACAAGACGCGCGGGCGTTCGATGGTGATCATCGGTGCGGCCATGAACCACTGGTACCACTGCGACATGAACTACCGCGGCGTCATCAACATGCTGATGATGTGCGGCTGCATCGGCCAGAGCGGCGGCGGCTGGGCGCATTACGTGGGCCAGGAAAAGCTCCGCCCGCAGACCGGCTGGACGGCGCTGGCCTTTGCGCTGGACTGGATTCGTCCACCGCGGCAGCAGAACTCCACCAGCTTCTTCTACGCGCACACCGATCAGTGGCGCTATGAAAAGCTGGGCGTGGAAGAGGTGCTCTCGCCCCTGGCCGACAAGGCGCAGTTCGGCGGCAGCATGATCGACTACAACGTGCGCGCCGAACGCATGGGCTGGCTGCCGTCGGCGCCGCAACTGCAGACCAATCCGCTGCAGGTGGTGCTCGACGCGCAGGCCGCAGGCATGGATCCCAAGGCCTATGCGGTCAAGGCCATTCAGGACGGCACGCTCACCATGAGCTGTACCGACCCCGACCACCCCGACAACTGGCCGCGCAACATGTTCGTGTGGCGCTCCAACATCCTGGGTTCGTCGGGCAAGGGTCACGAATACTTTCTCAAGCACCTGCTGGGCACCAGCAACGGTGTGCAGGGCAAAGACCTGGGTGCGGATGAAGCCAAGCCCAAGGAGGTCGTCTGGCACGACAAGGCGCCGGAGGGCAAGCTGGACCTGTTGGTCACGCTGGACTTCCGCATGAGCACCACGTGCCTGTATTCCGACATCGTGCTGCCCACCGCCACCTGGTATGAGAAGAACGACCTCAACACCAGCGACATGCACCCCTTCATCCACCCGCTGTCCACGGCGGTGGACCCGGCCTGGCAGGCGCGCAGCGACTGGGACATCTACAAGGGCTTCGCCAAGAAATTCAGCGAGATCTGCCCCGGCCACCTGGGGGTGGAGCGCGATCTGGTGCTCACCCCGCTGGCCCACGACACGCCGGCCGAACTGGCCCAACCCTTCGGCGTGGCCGACTGGGCACGTGGCGAGTGCGAGTTCATTCCCGGCAAGACCGGCCCGCAGATGATGGTGGTCGAGCGCGACTATCCGAACCTGTACAAGCGCTTCACGGCCTTGGGGCCACTGATGAACAAGGTGGGCAATGGGGGCAAGGGCATTGCCTGGAACACCGAGACCGAGGTCGAACAGCTCGGCCAGCTCAACGGTCTGGTGACGGCCCCCGGCGTAACCCAAGGCATGCCGCGCATCGAAACCGACATCGATGCCTGCGAAGTGATCCTGCAACTGGCCCCGGAGACCAACGGCCACGTTGCCGTCAAGGCCTGGGAGGCGTTGAGCGCACAGACCGGCCGCGAACACAAGCACCTGGCGCTGTACCGCGAGGACGAGAAGATCCGCTTTCGCGACGTGCAGGCCCAGCCGCGCAAGATCATCAGCTCGCCCACCTGGAGCGGCATCGAGAGCGAAACCGTCAGCTACAACGCCGGCTACACCAATGTGCACGAGCTGATCCCATGGCGCACCCTCACCGGCCGCCAGCAGTTCTACATGGACCACCCGTGGATGACCGCCTTCGGCGAAGGTTTCACCAGCTATCGCCCGCCGGTCGATCTGAAGACCACGGCGCAGATGCAGGACCGCACGCCCAACGGCAACCCCGAGATCGCGCTGAACTTCATCACGCCGCATCAGAAGTGGGGCATTCACTCCACGTACACCGACAACCTGCTGATGCTCACGCTCAGCCGCGGCGGCCCCTGCGTTTGGATGAGCGAGGACGACGCGAAATCGGTGGGCATCGAAGACAACGACTGGATCGAGCTGTTCAACGTGAACGGTGCCATTGCGGCCCGTGCCGTGGTGAGCCAGCGCGTCAAGCCGGGCATGGTGATGATGTACCACGCCCAGGAAAAGATCGTGAACACGCCCGGCTCCGAGATCACCGGCCTGCGCGGCGGCATCCACAACTCGGTGACCCGCATCGTGCTCAAGCCGACCCACATGATCGGAGGCTACGCGCAGTTCAGCTACGGCTTCAACTACTACGGAACCATCGGCACCAACCGCGACGAGTTCGTGGTGGTGCGAAAGATGAACCAGATCGACTGGCTGGACACGCCCGTGGCCGACCACCTCATCAAGCCCACGCTGGACCAAGGAGAAACCGCATGAAAATCCGCGCACAGATCGGCATGGTGCTCAACCTGGACAAGTGCATCGGCTGCCACACCTGCTCCGTCACCTGCAAGAACGTCTGGACCAGCCGCCCGGGCATGGAATACGCCTGGTTCAACAACGTCGAGACCAAGCCCGGCATCGGCTACCCCAAGGAATGGGAGAACCAGGACCGCTGGAACGGCGGCTGGGTGCGCCGCGCCGACGGCAGCATCCAGCCGCGCCAGGGCGCGAAGTGGAAGCTCTTGATGAAGATCTTCGCCAACCCGAACCTGCCGGAGATCGACGACTACTACGAGCCCTTCACGTTCGACTACGCCCATCTGCAGTCCGCCCCTGAAATGCGCACCTCGCCCACGGCGCGGCCGCGCAGCCTCATCACCGGCAAGCAGATGGACAAGATCGTCTGGGGCCCGAACTGGGAAGAAATCCTGGGCGGCGAGTTCAGCAAGCGCAGCAAGGACAAGAACTTCGACGACATCCAGAAGGACATGTACGCGCAGTTCGAGAACACGTTCATGATGTATTTGCCGCGCCTGTGCGAGCACTGCCTGAACCCGGCGTGCGTGGCGTCGTGCCCCTCGGGCTCGATCTACAAGCGCGAGGAAGACGGCATCGTGCTGATCGACCAGGACAAGTGCCGCGGCTGGCGCATGTGCGTGTCGGGCTGCCCCTACAAGAAGATTTACTACAACTGGAAGAGCGGCAAGGCCGAGAAGTGCATCTTCTGCTACCCGCGCATCGAGTCGGGCCAGCCCACGGTGTGCTCGGAAACCTGCGTGGGCCGCATCCGCTACCTGGGCGTGCTGCTGTACGACGCCGACCGCATCCAGGAAGCCGCCAGCGTGGAGCGCGACCGCGACCTGTACCAGGCGCAGCTCGACATCTTCCTGGACCCGCACGACCCGGCCGTGATCGAGCAGGCCCGCATCGACGGCATTCCCGACAACTGGATGGAAGCCGCCCGCAACAGCCCGGTCTACAAGATGGCGGTGGACTGGAAGGTGGCGCTGCCGCTGCACCCCGAATACCGCACGCTGCCCATGGTGTGGTACGTGCCGCCGCTCTCGCCCATCAGCTCGGCCGCCAACGCAGGTCACCTGGGCGTGAACGGGCAGATCCCGGACGTCAACCAGCTTCGCATTCCGGTCAAGTACCTGGCCAACCTGCTCACGGCCGGTGACACGGCGCCGGTGGTGCGCGCGCTCGAGCGCATGCTGGCCATGCGCGCCTACCAGCGCGGCAAGCACGTGGACGGCTTTGAAGACACGGCGGTGCTGAACCAGGTGGGAATCACCCAGGCCGACGTGGAGGACATGTACCGCGTGATGGCCATCGCCAATTACGAAGACCGCTTCGTCATCCCGACGACGCACCGCGAATACGCTGAGAACGCCTTCAACGTGCGCGGCGGCTGCGGCTTCAGCTTCGGCAACGGCTGCTCCGACGGGGTGAGCGACGTGAGCCTGTTCGGCGTCGACAAGAAACGCACCATCCCGATCAAGGCGGAGGTTTGACCATGCACGCAACCACCCATGCCGCTACCCACGCGGCCCCTTCGGCTGCGGCCGCTCCGCACAACATCCCGGCCACGCAGCGGGTGGCGGGGCGCCATCCCGGCGCCGTCACCCTGCGCGTGCTGGCGGCCCTGCTCGGCTACCCGGACGCCGATCTGCGCGCCCATCTCTACGAGATCGACGCGCTGCTGGCCGCCGATGGCGTGCTGTCTACCGCCCGCCGCGCGGAGATCGCGGCGTTCGTGCACCAACTGGGCCGGGGCGACACGCTGGAGGTCGAGACCGACTACGTCGAATTGTTCGACCGGGGCCGGGCCACGTCGCTGCACCTGTTCGAGCATGTTCACGGTGATTCGCGCGACCGGGGCCCCGCCATGATCGATCTGGGCGAAACCTACGCCCAGGCCGGGCTGCTGCTCAGCGAAGACGAGCTGCCCGACTACCTGCCGGCCGTGCTGGAGTTCGTCTCTACCCAGCCGCAGCGCGAGGCGCGGGGCTTTCTGGGCGAGATCGCGCACCTGCTCAACGGCATCTTCGGCGCCCTGCGCGAGCGCGGCAGCGGCTATGCCTGCGTGCTCGGCGCCCTGCTGGACCTGGCAGGCCACAAGGCCCAGCAAGTGCCGATCGCCACAGAGCCGCCCATCGACGAGAGCTGGGCCGAACCGATGGCCTTCGATGGCTGCTCCACCGCGGGCCAGGCCAGCCCCGGACAGCCCCAGCCCGTGCGCATCGTGCGCATGCCCAAGAACCCTTCGCAAGGAGCGACGTCATGACCACGTTGCACGGTTTTCTCTTCCAGGTGTACCCCTATGTGTGCTTTGCCGTCTTCGTAGTCGGCAGCCTGATCCGCTTCGACCAGAACCAGTACAGCTGGAAGAGCGATTCATCGCAGATGCTGCGTTCGGGCCTGCTGCGCTGGGGCAGCAACCTGTTTCATTTCGGCGTGCTGTTCCTGTTCTTCGGGCACATGGTGGGCCTGTTCACGCCGCACAGCGTCTACGGCATCTTCATGAGCGCGTCGACCAAGCAGCTGCTGGCGGTGTCCGCCGGCGGCGTGGCAGGGGCCGTCTGCTTCGTGGGGCTGTCGATGCTGCTGTACCGCCGCATCACGGACCCGCGCATTCGCTACACCAGCCACCCCACCGACATTGCCGTGCTGCTGGTGTTGTGGGTGCAGTTGTCGCTGGGACTGCTCACGCTGCCGCAGTCGCTGCAGCACACCGACGGCAGCGCCATGCTGCTGCTGGCCGACTGGGCGCAGCGCATCGTCACCCTGCGGCCGGTGGACGCCACCGCCCTGGCCGGGCTGCACTGGTCCTTCCAGGTGCACATCGTGCTGGGCGTGACGATCTTCCTGCTGTTCCCGTTCAGCCGGCTGGTGCACGTGTGGAGCGGCTTCGGCGCCGTGACCTATCTGTTCCGCCCCCACCAGGTGGTGCGTTCGCGGCGCTTGAACGTGCCAGCCGGCCAGAACCTGCCAGCCCAGCCCAGCGCCGTGCCTTCGCCTACGGTGAAGGGCGCCATCGACAACCCCCGCGCCCGGCGCTGAACGTTTTGCAGGAGCCCATGCCATGAATGCCATTACCCTGACGGCCGCTGCCGTTGCGGCCTCCGTGAACGGCGTGCCGCTGCTCGCCACGGGCGAGACGCTCGCTGCCGAAGAAGTGCGCCAGCGCGCCTGCACCGAGTTGCTGCGCCAGGCCGCGCAGCGCGACGGATTGCTGGTCCAGGACGACCCCGCGCCCGTGGTCGGCGCCGTCAGCGAAGCCGCCAGCGACGCTATCGAACGCTGGCTTGAGCAGCACCTGCAGGTGCCCGAGCCCACCGACGAGGCCTGCCGGCGCCACCACTCGGCCCATGCCGCGCGTTACCGCCAGGGCGAGCGCGTGCGCATGCGGCACGTGCTCTTCGCGGTCACGCCCGGGGTGGACGTGGTTGCGCTGCGCTCGCGCGCAGAGGCCTGCCTGCTGGACGTGCGCTGCTATGACGACACCAGCGGCCCTGGCGTCGACGCTTTTTCTGCCGCTGCGCGCAAGCTCTCCAACTGCCCCAGCGGCGAGCAGGGCGGCGATCTGGGCTGGACGCGTAACGACGAGTGCGCGCCCGAGATGGCGCGCGAGATCTTCGGCCATGCCGAGATCGGCGTGCTGCCGCGCCTGGTGCACAGCCGCTTCGGCCTGCACGTGGTCGAGGTGATGGAGCGCGACCCCGGCGCTGATCTGCCCTACGAATCGGTGCGCGGCGCCGTGCAGCATGCGCTGCGCCAGCAGTCGTGGATCACCGCGCTGCGCCAGTGCATCCAGGTGCTGGCCGCCGAAGCCGACGTGCAGGGCGTGGAACTCGACGAGGCGGCATCGCCGCTCGTTCAGTAACGGCGCCCAAGACAGCCATTGCCATCGCTGCAGGCATGCCCGCTGAACACTTTTCCGCCATGGGGCCTGTGGGCGAAGACGAGCTGCTACAGCGGCTGCAGCGCTTTCATTCCGACTATTTTCCGCTGCATCAGCAGCGCTTTCAGGATCTGGTCGCCGAAGGCCAGCACCCGAAGACGCTGTTCATCGGCTGCTCCGATTCGCGGCTGGTGCCTTACCTGCTGACGGGCGCCGGGCCGGGCGAGCTGTTCATGGTGCGCAACGTAGGCGCCTTCGTGCCGCCCTATGACGGATCGCACGGCCACCATGGCACGGCGGCGGCCATCGAATTCGCGGTGCTCAGCCTGCAGGTCAGCCGCATCATCGTGTGCGGCCACAGCCACTGCGGTGGCATCAAGGCCTTGTATGCCGACGTGCCCGCCGAGGCGCACAACCTGCAGCGCTGGCTGGAACTGGGCCGCGAAGCGGCGCTGCCCGTGCAGCCCAGCCCCGAGGCCCTGCGCCGCACCGAGCAGCGCGCCGTGGTGCTGCAACTGGAGCGCCTGATGGACTACCCCATGGTGCGCCGCCGCGTGCAGGCCGGCCAGGTCAGCCTGCACGGCTGGCATTACGTCATTGAAGATGGAGAAGTGCATGTATTTGACGTGCAACAGGGCGGCTTCGTCGCTGCCTCCAGTGCGCTGCACAGCGGTACCGGCCCCTACCACCCTTATGTGGAACACGATGGCCAGATCCTCGCCGACTGAATGGACATTCGCCCCCGCACCCGCCGGGTCGGGGTGTACAAATACGGCTCGCCGCCCGGGGTGGGTGGCCTCCAGCGGAGCAGCATCGACATGAAACGCGACCCTCATCCCGTCACGCCCGCAGCGGCGGACGTGCTTTCCACCCAACCCATCAGCCTGGACGTGCTGCGCGAGAAGTACCTCAAGGCTGACGAGCAGGACGCCGAGGCGCTGTTCGCCCGCGTGGCCCGCGCGCTGGCCTCGGTCGAGCCCGAAGACCAGCGCGCCCGCCACGAGGCCCTGTTCCTGGCCAACCTGCGTGCCGGCGCGATCGGCGCCGGCCGCATCATGAGCGCGGCGGGCACCGACATCCAGGCCACGCTCATCAACTGCTTCGTGCAGCCGGTGGGCGACTGCATCCAGGGTGTGGACGACGGCGGCTACCCCGGCATCTACGAAGCCCTGCGCGAAGCCGCCGAGACCATGCGGCGCGGCGGTGGCGTGGGCTACGACTTCTCGCGCATCCGCCCGCGCGGCGCCTATGTCAAAGGCACGGCGTCGCAGGCCTCGGGCCCTTGCAGCTACATCAACGTGTTCGACCAGTCCTGCTCCACGGTGGAGAGCGCCGGCGCGCGGCGCGGCGCGCAGATGGGCGTGCTGCGTATCGACCACCCGGACGTGCTGGACTTCATCACCGCCAAGCGCACGCCCGGCCGCTGGAACAACTTCAACGTATCGGTCGGCGTGCCTGGTGAATTCATGGCCGCCGTGGAAGCGGGCGGGCAGTGGCAGCTGATCCACCGTGCGGAGCCTGGCGCGGCGCTCAAGGCGCAGGGCGCGCACCGCCGCGCGGACGGCCAATGGGTCTACCAGACCCTGCCCGCGCGCGAGCTGTGGGACACGGTCATGCAGTCGGCCTACGACTTCGCCGAGCCAGGCATCCTGTTCCTCGATCACATCAACGAAGACAACAACCTGCGCTACTGCGAAGACATCGCTGCGACCAACCCGTGCGGCGAGCAGCCCTTGCCGCCCTATGGATGCTGCGACCTCGGCCCCATCATCCTCACCCGTTTCGTACGCGACCCGTTCGGCGTGCAGGGCGAGGCACCGACCTTCGACTTCAGCGCATTCGAGGCTGCTGTGGCAACCCAGGTACGCGCGCTGGACAACGTGCTTGACGTCACCTTCTGGCCCCTGCCGCAGCAGCGGGAAGAGTCGGCTGCCAAGCGGCGCATCGGCGTGGGCTTCACGGGCATGGGCAACACGCTGGCCATGCTGCGGCTGCGCTACGACCGGCCCGAGGGGCGCGAGATGGCCGTGCGCATCGCACGCAGCCTGCGCGACGCGGCCTATCGCGCATCGGTGGATCTGGCGCGCGAAAAAGGCGCCTTTCCCAAGTTCGACGCCAAGGGCTACCTGGCCGAAGGCACCTTCGCCAGCCGCCTGCCGGCCGAGATCCAGGCGCTGATTCGCCAGCACGGCATTCGCAACAGCCACCTGCTGTCCATCGCGCCGACCGGCACGGTGAGCCTGGCCTTTGCCGACAACGCCTCCAACGGCATCGAACCACCGTTCTCGTGGACGTACACGCGCCGCAAGCGCGAGTCCGACGGCAGCACCAGCGAATATTCGGTGCAAGACCACGCATGGCGCCTGTACCACGCGTTGCTGGGCAAGGCACCTGGCACCGACGTCCCGCTGCCCGAATATTTCGTCTCGGCCCTGGCCATGTCGGCCACCGAGCACATCGCCATGATGGAAGCGGTGCAGCCCTATGTGGACACCGCCATCTCCAAGACGGTGAACGTGCCGGCCGACACCCCTTATGACGAGTTCAAGAGCCTGTATGTGCAAGCCTGGCACGCCGGGCTGAAAGGGTTGGCGACCTACCGGCCCAACACCATCCTGGGATCGGTGCTGGAAGTCATCGCGCCCGCGGCAGCACCTGCCGAAGCGCCCGCATCCGCGCCTGCTTCTGTGCTCATAGACCCACTTCGCACGGTGATCGAAAGCCGTCCCAAAGGCGGCCTCTCCGCCGTGGCGGAAAAGCTCGAATACTGGACGCAGGAAGGCCACAAGACGCTCTATTTGATCGTCTCCTTCCTGCCCGTGCCCGACGGGCGCGGCGGCACGGTGGACCGCGCCATCGAGTTCTTCATGCCCGTGGGCCAGAGCGGCGAGTCGCAGCAGTGGATCACTTCCAGCATGCGGCTTCTGTCGCTGGCCGCACGCGGCGGCTTTCTGGAGCGGGCGTTGTCCGACATGCGCAAGGTCGCATGGGACCGCGGCCCCGTGCGGCTGGGCACTCACCGCAAGGACGACGGCACGCAGGTGCCGCTGTGGCACGAATCGGAGGTCGCCGCCATGGGCTACGCCATTCAGAACATCCTGAGCCTGCGAGCCGCATCGCCCATGCAGCAACAGGTGCTGCCGCTCGACGAGCCGCCGCTGGCCGCTGGCCTACCACCTGCCATGGCCGGCAAGAAGTGCACCGAATGCGGCGCGCATGCGGTCATCCGCAAAGACGGCTGCGACTACTGCACGCAGTGCGGCCACCTGGGAAGCTGCGGCTGAGTCCTCGCCTTCGTTCACCGATCCTTCCTGCATGCCTTCTTCGCACCCAACAGCCCGCATTCCTGAGGCGCCCGATCTGGCCGGCGCGTTGATGCAGGCGCGCCAGACGCTGCTGCCCAAGCGCCTGGGCACGCCTGGCCCCGACGCTGCGCAGCTGGCGTCCATCCTCGGCGCGGCGGCGCATGCGCCCGACCATGGCCGGCTGCAGCCATGGCGATTCGTGCTGGTGCCGCAAGACGCCCGCGCGGCGCTGGGCGAGGCGTTCGCGCAGGCCCTGGTCGAGCGCGACGCCGCAGCCCTGCCCGAGCAGATCGCCCAGGCGCGCGAAAAAGCCGGGCGCGCGCCCGTGCTGTTGCTGGCCGTGGTGGACTCCACCTGCGGCGATCCCGCCATCGATCTGGCCGAACGGCTCATCTCTGCCGGCTGCGCGGTGCAGAACATGCTGCTGATGGCGACGGCGCACGGCTTCGGCTCGGCGCTGACCAGCGGCAAGGCGATGCATTCGCGCGCCCTGCGGCAGCTGTTCGCGCTGGGCGATGCCGAGCAGGCGCTGTGCTTCATCAGCGTGGGCCGCCCGGCTGCGCCCAAGCCGCCGCCGCCACGCCCTGCACCGCAGACCTACCTGTCGACGCTGCAGCCCCAGGGCGGCACCGTGCCGGGCGTGGCGTACGGCGGCTGACGACGCGCTTGGAACGCTGACGATCCATTCTTTCCATCTCCTGACCCACGAGCTTTTCATGCATCTGCCCATTTCCCACTTCGACGATCTGCTAGCCGCCGCGCGCACCCAGCCTGAGCCGCAGCGCCTGCTGCTCGTCTTCGCCGGCGTCGAGCTGCCCGACGACGCCAGCCCTGCCGAGCGCGCCGGGTTTGCCGCAGGCGAGGGCGGCTCCCCCGTTCCGCTGATGTGCGTGGACAAGACGCCCGACGAGATCGGCTCCTTTGCCGCGCTGACCAAGGAGGCTGGCGAAGTCGGCCAGCCCGGGCAGGAATGGGTGCTGGTGTTCACCGCCGCGCTGTCGGGCAAGGCGGGCCGGGCGCCCACCACCGAAGACGCGGGCCCGGCCCTGGACCAGCTGACAGAAGCCGTTCGCATGGGCCTTTTCAGCCAGGCCATTGCCTTCGACCGGCGCGGCGAGCCTGTCCGGTTCGGAGACTGAGTTAAAAAAAAGGCGCAAGCCATGACATCACGTACCGCTGTGCCCGGGCTGCGTTCGCCCGGTGTGGGTTTTGAGCAGCCCTTCGAGATGCTCGAAGCCTGCCACGAACGCGTGCAACGGTCGTTAGACCTGCTGGCCCGGCTCTGCGCCCACGTGCGCTCCCAGGGGGCCGATGATTCCGCTCGTGAGGCCGCTCGCGACGTGCTGCGCTATTTCGACATCGCCGCGCCGCTGCATCATGAAGACGAAGAGCTGCACGTGTTCCCGCCCCTGTTGGCGCACGCGGCCGCCCATCGCGACGATGCGGCTGCGGTCAGCCTGGCGGCCCAGGTGGCGCAACTGCAGCGCGACCACACCACCATGGCCGCTGCCTGGGCGCAAGCCCGCGTGCCGCTCGCTGCCCTGGCAGCGGGCGAGATGGCCGGTTTTGAGCCGTCGCACGAGGCCGCGTTCGACCGCTACATCGCCCTCCACGCCGATCACATCTGCCACGAAGAGGGCGCCGTCTACCCCGCTGCACAGGCGGTGCTGGCACAAAGCACCGTGCAGTCCATGGGGCACGAGATGGCCCGCCGCCGTGGGGCTGTCTAATCGATTGCTATTTAAATAGTAGCTACTAACGCTTTATGGATAAGCGCTAGAGGTCTATTTGACTCATATTTTGTGCAGGGTATCCGCTGCCTGCCCTGCGGTGGGCGCGCGGCGATACTGGGCGGTTTCCGCTGTCCCGTTCCCATGCGTTCTCTGCGACTTGGCTCACTCTGGCCTTACTTCTTTCGCATTGCCTGGACGCTTGCCGCCGCCTTCGCCGCAGCGCAGGCCTGCATCGCGCTGCACACGCCGCTGCCCTGGATGATCGGCCCGCTACTGGCCACCGCGCTGCTGTCCATCGCCGGCGCGCCCACCGACAGCGACCGGCGCCTGCGCAATGCCGGGCAGTGGACCATCGGCACCGCGCTCGGGCTCTATTTCACGCCGCAGGTCGCGGCCCTGGTCGCCAGCCTGTGGTGGGCGATTGCGCTGGGCATCGTCTGGGCGCTGCTGCTGGGCTGGCTGTTCGGCGCTTGGCTGTACCGGCTGCACGCACCGCGCATGCACGGCGTGCCCGCCCCGATGATGCGGGCCACCAGCTACTTCGCCGGGGCCGTGGGCGCCGCGTCGGAGATGACGCTGCTGGCCGAGCGCGAACATGCCCGTACCGACCTGGTGGCCGCCAGCCACAGCCTGCGGCTCATCATCGTCACGCTGACGATTCCCTTCGCGCTGCAGTGGAGCGGCCTGCACGGCCTGGACCTGCTGCCGCCATCGGTGCGAGCGGTGGACGCCGCCGGCCTGGCGCTGCTGGTCGTGCTGACCGGTGCGGGCGCGCTGGCGATGGACCGGCTGCGCCGCGCCAACCCGTGGTTCATGGGCGCGCTGCTGGTGGCCATGGGGCTGTCCATTGCCGGCATCACGCTGTCGGCGGTACCGCAGGCGCTGTTGAATGCGGCGCAGCTGGTGATTGCCGTCAGCCTGGGCGTGCGGTTTCGAGCCGACTTTCTGCACACCGCGCCGCGCTGGCTGGCCTCGGTCGCTATCGGGTCTGTGGTCTTGATGCTGCTGTGCGGCGCCTTTGCCGCGCTGCTGGCCTGGTCGACAGGACAGCATTGGGTGACCATGGTGCTGAGCACTGCACCGGGCGGCATCGCAGAAATGTCGATCACCGCCAAGGTGCTGCAACTGGGCGTGCCGGTGGTGACGGCCTTTCAGGTGTGCCGCTTGATCGCGGTGTTGCTGCTGGTGGCGCCGATGTATCGGCTGATCTACGGACGAAACCACTCGCAGCCTGACTGATAGTGAGAGCGTGGGAGGCCCATGCTAGATTCTGCCGGCCATGTCCCAGCCCTTGCCTTCCAAGCTGCCCATCAATCTGCTCGATCTGCTGCAGCAGCGCACGGTGGAGGGCGAGCGTATTGAGTACAAAGAAGGCTGGAATCCAGACGCCATCCTTCGCACGCTGTGTGCATTCGCCAACGACTTTGAAAACCTGGGCGGCGGCTATGTGGTGATCGGGCAGGACTGTGATGTCGATGGCCTGCCCATCTTTCCTCCCAAAGGATTGGCATCCAATCAACTGGACAAGATCCAGCGGGAACTGCTTGCCGCGTGCCAGCTGATACAGCCGCCTTACTTTCCTTTGCTGAGCCTGGAGGTCGTGCAAGACCGGAGCCTGATAGTGCTTTGGGCGCCGGGCGGGCAAAACCGGCCCTACAAGGCGCCTGAAGCGGTAACCGCCAAGCACAAGGTGTGGCACGCCTACGTTCGCCGGTACAGCAGCACCGTGCAGGCCAAGGGCGAAATCGAGCAGGAATTGTTGAGCCTTACGGCCAAGGTGCCGTGGGACGACCGGTTCCACCAGTCGGCGCCTTTGACTTCGCTGTCCCGGCCTTTGATGCGCTCGTTCTTGCAGGAGGTGGACAGCGCGTTAGCCGACGAAGCGGGAGATCTGTCGATAGAAGCGCTCGGCAGTCAGATGAACATCGTCGGAGGCCCTGCAGAGTCTCCCTGGCCCAAGAACGTCGGGCTGTTGTTCTTCAGTGAAAAGCCCGCTGACTTCTTCCCTGGGGCTCAAGTGGATGTGGTGGCTTTCCCTGAAGGGCCAGGCGGCGATGCCATTATCGAGAAGCCGTTCAAGGGGCCGCTGGCACGCACGGTGCGCGAAGCACTCGACTACCTGCAGCGCAACTATCTGCACGAGACGATTACCAAGCACCCGCACTCGGCGCAGGCGACACGGTTCTGGAATTTCCCGTTCGCTGCCGTGGAAGAGGCCTTGGTGAATGCGGTGTATCACCGCAGTTATGAAATTCAGGAGCCTGTGGAAGTTCGCATCAGCCCGGACGAGCTGGTGATACTGAGCTTTCCCGGCCCGGATCGTTCTGTGCGGTTGCAAGATCTGCAGGCGGGCCGCGCCGTCAGCCGCCGCTACCGGAATCGGCGCATCGGTGAGTTTCTGAAGGAACTCAAGCTCACCGAAGGACGCGCCACGGGCATTCCGAAAATCCTCAAGGCCATGCGCGTTAATGGATCGCCGGCACCGACGTTCGAAACCGATGAGGAGCGCTCATCCTTCGTTGTGCGACTGCCGGTACATCCTTTGGTGACGCATAAAGCCTTCACCGCGGAAGTCACCGCGGAAGTCACCGCGGAAGTCACCACGGAAGTCGATCGACTATTGAAGGTTTTGAAGGGGGACATGTCCCGCGCTGCGCTGCAAGACGCATTGGGACTCAAGCACGCGGAGCACTTTCGCCGCGCTTACCTGACGCCGGCCATGGCACAAGGCTGGGTGGAGATGACGATGCCCGACAAGCCGAACAGCAGAAGCCAACGCTACCGAGTCACGGCTTCGGGGGCTCGATGGGTCCAACAAACCGGAACCGACAGCGAGTCCTGACGTTTCTTGGGCGTATCGCCAGTGTGTGCCGCCGGTCGGAAGAGTTCAGCCCTCCCGGCCTTCCGGTCAGTGAACGATGACCGGGTTTTGCGCCAAACCCGCATAGCCGTCGAGCGTGTCGTCCACTTCTTCCTGCGTGGGCGTCTCGCGCTGCCAGGCCAGGATCTGTTCCTGGAACATCTCGGCCCAGGAGCCGTCGAGGTAAACCTCTTTGCCAGAGCGCTTGTCCACGATCTCGAAACCATGGCGGGCGAGCTGGGGCACCAGCGGCGAGGCGGCGGAGGATGAGTCTGCCTCGGCCTGGGCGGCGTCCGGTTGCATGTGGACCACCACGAAAGATTCGGAGTCGTAGAGCATGTGCATGGCGTTCCCTCGTTCAGTGCTTTGCATTGCATTCACGGAAAAAGCCGTCGGCCCCGGCGGGACCGCTGCGATTTCAGTACCACTCAGATGGCAGCCTCCGGGTGGAGTTCAAGCCCCGCATTCGGGGTCACTGCTGGAACACAGTATTTCACGGAAAGCGCGGCGTTTTGGGCTCAAGGGGCTTGGGCGGCCGTGATTCGGCGCGGCGTCCGACGCGAGGGTGGCTGCAGGCGCACAGTTCGCTGCGCATAGACGTCAGGGCGCCTCGTTTTCGCGCAGGGCCAGGTCGGCAAAGTCCCCGTTCGACTGGGTGATGCGAATGCGTACCGGCAGGTAGCCCAGACCGGTGCCCAGCCACAGCTCGGCCTTCTGGTCGCGATCGCGGTCGCTGCGGGGCAGGCGCTGCAGCTTCAGTGCCGGGGTGGGGCCGATAGGCAGCTCCAGCGTCTCAGTGCCTTCCACGGTGAAGGCCCAGCGGTCGGCATTGCGCGCGCCCACCGTGGTCACGGTGATCTGCGTGCCGGGAGGGTAGCGGTCGGGGGCCGCGGCCAGCAGTGCACCCAGCTGGATGAACACGCTCAGGCGATCCTGCGCACCCGCGCCGATGGGCGCACTGGGCGTGTTGGCGCTGAACGTGGCGACGTGGCCTTCGTGATCGAAATGCGCCGCCTGCTCGCTGCGGGATCGGTCACCGAAGCGCACCGGCTGCAGGCCCTGGGGCGTGAGGCGTCCGGTGCTGGTCTGCGAGCGCGAACCCAGCAAGAACGCTTTGACCTCCTGGCGCGCCTCGTAGGTGGCACCGAGATTGCGCCACAGCAGTTCGGCATTGGCGTTGTAGTGAAAGCGCTTGGCTTCGCCGGTCACCTCGAATCGCAGGCGGGCCGATGCGGGCAGGCGCACTGGCGGCGCCTCGGCTTCGGCGGTGGGTCGTGCGGTGCCCGGTGCCTGAATGGTGATGCCGGCACCGGTGTCTTCGCTGGCCGGCTTGTCTGCCACGGTGGTCGATGCGGGTGTTGCTGGGCTGGAGGCCGTGGCTGCGGCTGTGGAAGCCGCCGCGACAGGTGCGGAGGCCGTGGGCGCAGGGGCTGGCGCTGCAGCAGAAGTCGCATCAGCGAGTGCGGCCGTGTTCGCGTCGTCCGGGAGTGCCAGCCCCTCCTCGCCTGAAGGGCTGGCGATCGATGTCGCCATGTCAGCGGCTGCCGGCTGCGGTGATTCCGTGGGCTCCACCGCAGGCGTCGGTGCGGGGGGCGGGGCCGGTGGACGCGGCGCCGGCCGTGGCCGTGGGGCGGGCGGGCGCTGCGCCTTGGTCGGTGCAGGCTGCTTTGCTTTGGCGGGCGCAGCCAGGACTGGTGCGGGAGGAGCAGGTGGCGGCGCAGGCGGCTCCACCGTGCGCGTCTGGAACGCCAGCCGCTGCGGCGCTGCGCCGGCTGCAGAGCCGCCCAGCGGCAGATGCCGCAGTGCCAGCAGGTGCAGCGCCAGCACGGCGCAGACCAGGGCCAGCAGCACGCGGCGCGGCATCAGCTAAGGGCTCCGGCTGCGCGCCTCAGCGCCTTGGGCTGGCGTCATCGGCACGCCCCAGGTCGCTCGACAAGCGCAGGGCGGCTTCGCGCAGCGGGGTTTCCACGGCGCCGTCCCAGGCCGGGTCGAACGTGGCGATGGAGCCCAGCGTGGTGATGCCCAGCGCCAGGTGCCCGTCGGCATCGAACACCGGCGCGCAGAAGGCGACGATGCCGGGCAGCAATGTGTCCACCACACGGGCGCAGCCACGCTCGCGCACCTCCTGCAGCAGCGCGTCGACAGCGGCGTCGTCGGTGGGCAGGTCGGTGCGGCCCAGGCGGGCGGCGTGTTGCAGTTCGTCCTGCACCAGACCAGCGGTGGCTTCGCGCGGCAGATAGGCCGCAAAGCAGCGGCCTGTGGCGGACGACAGCAGCGGCATCACATCGCCCAGCCGCAGGTTGGCGGTGACGGCCTGGGCGGACTCTTCCCAGTGCACGATGGTCGGCCCCCGGTTGCCCCACACGGCCAGCGCCAGCGTGTGGCCCACGGCTTCCATCAGGTCGGGAATGCGTTCGCGGGCCAGCTTCATCGCGTCCAGCCGCGCCAGCGACGCCAGGCCCAGCTTCAGCGCGGCCGGCCCCAGGTCGTAGCGGGCGGTGCGCGCGTCCTGCACCACCAGGCCCAGCCGTTGAAAGCTCACCAGATAGCGGTGCGCCTTGGCCGCGCTCATGCCGGCCGTGGCGGCCAGGTCTTTCAGCATGAGCGGGCCGCGCGCGCGGGTCAGCCCGTCCAGCAGCGCGAACCCTACTTCCACCGACTGGATGCCGGCCCGTTCCTTGTCCATCTGCACTAGAATTTGTGAGTTCTGTTTAGTTAAATCAATTAACCCATTCGTAATTCGTGGTCGGCAAAGCGGCTGACCACGGAGATCGGAGACAAGGAGCGCAAGGCATGAAACTCGCCACTTACAAGGATGGTTCCCGTGACGGCCAACTGGTGGTCGTCTCCCGCGATCTGGGTTCGGCCCATTATGCGACCGGCATCGCCAGCCGCCTGCAGCAGGTGCTGGACGACTGGAACTTCCTCGCGCCCCAGCTGCAGGACCTGTACGACCAGCTTAACGCCGGCCGCGCGCGCCACGCGTTTCCGTTTGACGCCGCCCAGTGCATGGCCCCGCTGCCGCGCGCCTACCAATGGGCCGACGGCTCTGCTTACATCAACCACGTCGAACTGGTGCGAAAAGCCCGCAACTCCGAGGTGCCCGAGAGCTTCTACACCGACCCGCTGATGTACCAGGGCGGCAGCGACGACTTCATCGGCCCGCGCGACGACGTGATCGTGCCCAGCGAGGCGATGGGCATCGACTTCGAGGCCGAGGTCGCCGTCATCACCGGCGACGTGAAGATGGGCGTCAGCCCCGAACAGGCGCTGGACGGCATTCGCCTGGTGATGATTGCCAACGACGTCTCCTTGCGCAACCTGATCCCGGCCGAGCTGGCCAAGGGCTTCGGCTTTCTGCAGGCCAAGCCCGCCACCGCCTTCAGCCCGGTCGCCGTCACGCTCGATGAGCTGGGCGCTGCCTGGCAGGGCGGCCGTCTGCACCTCACGCTCGAATCGACCTGGAACGGCCGCAAGGTCGGCCAGTGCGAAGCCGGCCCGGAGATGACCTTTCACTTCGGCCAGCTGATCGCCCACATCGCCAAGACGCGCAACGTGCGCGCAGGCTCCATCGTGGGCAGCGGCACCGTCAGCAACCAGGGCGTGCAGCAGGGCGACCGCATGGTCTGGCCCAAGGGCTACAGCTGCATTGCCGAACAGCGCTGCATCGAAACCATTCAAAGCGGAAAGCCCACCACCGAATTCATGAAGTTCGGCGACACCATCCGCATCGAGATGAAGAACGCCGCAGGGCAAAGCCTGTTCGGCGCCATCGACCAGGCCATCGCGGCGCCGGTCTGATGCGCCGCCTGCTGGGCAGACTGCTGCGGGGCTGCGCGCTGGTGCTGCCTCTGTGGGCCACCGCCGCTGTTGCAGCTGGCCCCAGCCAGGACGCCGCGTGCCCGCCCACCCCGCAACCCGTTAACGAACAGGCGCTCTCCGAGCTGGCCCGCACCGTGCAGGACCGCGGCCTGCTGTGGCGGCTTGAGCGCGACGGCCGCACCAGTTGGCTCTACGGCACGCTGCACGTGGCGCGGCGCGACTGGCTTTTGCCCGGCCCCACTGTGCGCAACGCGCTGCGCAGCGCCGACGTGCTGGCGCTGGAACTCAATGTGCTGGATACGGCGGTGATGGAGACGCTCACGCAGGCCATGCGCGCGCGGCCGGGCGCGCCGCCGCTGCCTACGGAAGTGGCGCGCCGGCTGGCGGCCCAGCGGCAGGTGGCCTGCGTGGACGACGCGGTGAAGGCGCTGCGCCCAGAGGCCCAATTGCTCACCCTGGCCACGCTGACAGCCCGGCGCGAAGGGTTCGACCCTGCCTACGGCATCGACCCCTGGCTTGCCGTGGCCGCGTCATCCATCGGCAAACCCATCATCGGCCTGGAGACGCCCGAGCAGCAGCTGCGCGAAATACTCTCCGACGACCCCGCGCAGGTGGCCGACATGGTGCGCAGCGGGCTCGAGCAGCTCGAGCGCGGCGATGCCGGCGCGCAAGCCGCCCAACTGGCCAACGCCTGGGCCGACGGCCGGCTGGAGCGGCTGGAAACCTACCCCGCCTGGTGCCGCTGCCTCGAGACGCCCGCTGATCGGGCGCTCTACGACCGCCTGCTGGACGGGCGCAACCCCGGCATGGCCCGCGCGATTGCGGCGCAGCACGCCAGCGGGCGCAGCGTGTTCGCCGCCGTAGGTGCGCTGCACATGACCGGCCCCCAGGGCCTGCC
Organism: Acidovorax sp. WCS2018Noco2-16; assembly: GCF_031843945.1. Classification (NCBI taxonomy): domain Bacteria; kingdom Pseudomonadati; phylum Pseudomonadota; class Betaproteobacteria; order Burkholderiales; family Comamonadaceae; genus Acidovorax; species Acidovorax sp. WCS2018Noco2-16. Next base: position 668,053 of record NZ_JAVTJJ010000002.1, on the reverse strand, counting down.
TGCGCTGCTGGCGGCGCAGGGGTTTCGCGTCGAGCGGGTAGTGTTCCCGCTGGCCCGGCCTCCCACCCTGGCGCCAGCAGATTCCAAGCCAAAAGTGCCGCTAGCGCAATAACAGCAAGCGCTTCATGCTATCGAAGAAGTAGCAGATCGCTGATGTCCAACCAGCATTCATACCTTCCCGACCCACCAGGAGACAAAACACCATGCAACGCAGACACCTGCTTCAGAACGCCCTGGCCCTTGCGGGCGCCAGCGCAGTGCCGTGGGCCAGCGCCCAGGCCGACTACCCCGCCCAGCCCATCCGCTGGGTGGTGCCGTACCCGGCCGGCGGCGGCACCGACGTGCTGGCGCGCACGGTGGCCGAGGCGCTGCGCGGCCCGCTGGGCCAGCAGATCGTGGTGGACAACCGGCCGGGCGCCTCCACCAACATCGGCGCGCAGCTGGTGGCAACGGCCAAGCCTGACGGTTACACGCTGATGTCGGCCGACAACGCACTGCTGGCCTTCAACGAACACCTGTTCAGCAAGCTGCCCTTCAACCCGCAAAAAGACTTCACCTACGTCGGGGGCCTGAGCCGCTTTCCGCTGGCGCTGGTGGTGCACCCGGCCTTCGAGGCCAAGACGCTGAAGGACTTCATCGCCTATGCCCGCGCCAGCCCGGGCAAGCTCAACTACGCATCGCCCGGCAACGGCTCGCCGCACCATCTGGCGATGGAAATGTTCAAGCACCGCACCAAGACTTTCCTCACCCACATTCCGTACCGCGGCGCCGCGCCTGCGCTGCAGGACGTGATGGGCGGGCAGGTGCCGTGCATGTTCCTGGACCTGGCCGCCGGCCTGCCGGTGATCCAGGCCGGCAAGGTGCGTGCGCTGGCCATCGGCGCCGGCCGCCGTGTGGCCGCGCTGCCCGACGTGCCCACGCTGGCCGAAGCCGGCGTGCCCGACACCGAGGTCTACGCCTTCCAGGGCGTGGTCGCGCCTGCCGGCCTGCCAGCGCCCATCACCCAGCGGCTGAATGCCGAGATCAACCAGGCGCTGGCCACCCCGGCCGTGGCCAAGCGGATGCAGGACTTCGGCATGGAAGCGCTGCCCGGCACGCCCGAGCAGTTCCTGGCCCTGTCGCGGGCCGAGTCCAAGCGCTGGGGCGAGATCATCCGCGCGGCCGGGGTGAAGCTGGACTGATCTGCTGGTCAGTGAAACCCGTTCGCCCTGAGCCCGTCGAAGGGCCTTCGTATAGGCGTGCCCCGGCTTCGACCCTTCGACAAGCTCAGGACAGGCAAGCTCAGCCCGAACGGACTTTTCTTCACTGCCTGGCATTGGCATGGAGCGTAATGCCGGTCAGTTCAACCCGTTCGCCCTGAGCTTGTCGAAGGGCTTTCGCAGTCACCTGCCCTGGCTTTGACCCTTCGACAAGCTCAGGACAGGCAAGCTCAGCCCAAACGGTCTTTTCTTCACTGACTGGCATTGGGCTATGGCTCCCTCAGGGCTCATAGTAAAAATGGCTGCAGCGCTTGATATACAAGCGTTTGCAGCTATTTTTTTGATAGTATCCGCGCGCGCTGAACCCCCTAGCTACCACCGCCGCCATGCAGAACTTCGACTTCCACAACCCCACGCGCATCCTCTTCGGCCAGGGCCGCGTGGCCGACATCGGTCAGCACATACCGGCCGGCGCGCGCGTGCTGATCCTGGTGGGTGGCGCCAGCGCCGAGCGCAGCGGCACGCTGGGCCGGGTGCGCGCGGCACTGCAAGCGCGCGGCCTGGCACACGACACCTTCAGCGGCATTGAGCCCGACCCGCGTCTGGACACCTGCCTGCAGGCCGTGGCGCTGGCCCGCTCCGGCGGCTTCGGCTTTCTGCTGGCCGTGGGCGGCGGCTCCGTCATCGACGCGGCCAAGTTCATCGCGGCGGCGGTGCCGTTCCAGGGCGACCCGCAAGAGATCCTGGCCGGGCGGCGCGCCGCCATTGAACAGGCGCTGCCCTTTGGCACCGTGCTCACGCTGCCGGCCACGGGCTCCGAGATGAACGACCGCGCGGTCATCCTGCACCCCACGCGCAGCGCGCGGCTGGCCTTCAGCAGCCCGCACACCTACCCGCGCTTTTCGGTGCTCGACCCCACCAAGACCTACACGCTGGCCCCGGCGCAGCTGGCCAATGGCGTGGTCGACGGCTTCGTGCACACCGTGGAGCAGTACCTGACCTACCCGGTGGGCGCGCCCGTGCAGGACCGCTTCGCCGAAGGCCTGCTGCGCACGCTGATCGAAGTCGGCCCGCGCATCGTCACCGCGCCCGAGCCGGTGTACGACGACCGCGCCTCGCTGATGTGGGCCGCCACCCTGGCGCTCAACGGCCTGATCGGCGTGGGCGTGCCGCAAGACTGGGCCACGCACCAGATCGGCCACGAACTGGCCGCGCTGCACCACATCGACCACGCCCGCACGCTGGCGCTGGTGCTGCCCGCCATGCTGCAAGAGCGCCGCGTGCCCAAACGCGCCAAGCTGCTGCAGTACGCCGAGCGCGTGTGGGATGTACGTGAGGGCGATGAAGATGAACGCATCGACGCTGCCATTGCCCGCACCCGCGCGTTCTTCGAAAGCCTGGGCGTGCCCACGCGCCTGGCCGCCTACCGCCTGGGCGGCGAAACGGTGGATGCCGTCATCGCGCGGCTGCATGCCAACGGCTTGGTGCGGCTGGGTGAACATGGCGATGTGACGCCAGAGGTGAGTCGCAGGGTGCTGGAAGCCGCCCTGTAGGCCGGCACCGCAAACGGGCTTGCAACGGGTGGGCGTGGGGGAGATTGCTGCTACGGTGCAACGCTGTTTTTCGTTCACCGATCACCCCTTTCACCCCCATTTCTAAGAAAGCGATTTCCTCATGGCCCGCATCCTGATGGTTCTGACCTCGCACGACCAACTCGGCGACACCGGCAAGAAAACCGGCTTCTGGCTGGAAGAGTTCGCCGCCCCGTACTACGTCTTCAAGGACGCCGGTGCAGACATCACCCTCGCATCCCCCCAGGGCGGCCAGCCGCCGCTGGACCCCAAGAGCGACGAGCCCGATGCCCAGACCGACGCCACGCGCCGCTTCAAGTCCGACGCCGACGCACAAAAGGCACTGGCCTCCACCGTCAAATTGGCCGGCGTGAGCGCTGAAGACTTCGACGCCGTCTTCTACCCCGGCGGTCACGGCCCGCTGTGGGACCTGGCCGAAGACGCGGCCTCCATCGCCCTCATCGAAAGGACCTTTGCCGCAGAGAAGCCCCTGGCCCTGGTCTGCCACGCGCCCGGCGTGCTGCGCCACACCAAGGCACCCGGCGGCGAGCCGCTGGTCAAGGGCCGCAAGGTGACCGGCTTCACCAACACCGAGGAAGAGGGCGTGCAGTTGACCAAGATCGTGCCCTTCCTGGTCGAAGACATGCTCCAGCAGAACGGCGGCCTGTACGCCAAGGGGGCCGACTGGGCGCCCTTCGTGCTGACCGACGGACAACTGGTGACGGGGCAGAACCCCGCGTCGTCGGAGCCCGCGGCGAAGGCGCTGCTGCAGCTGTTGAAGTGATGCCACCGGTTTTTGAATGAAATCGGCCTCCAGCGCTTGATGGGTAAGCGCTGGCAGCTATCAAATTAGCAAACCCGGCATGCGCGCCTGCCTACGGAAATACGTCGCCGCTGAAGGCATATGTGAGACCGTGTTGAGGCGCATCCCCGTTAGGACCCGGACTTTCGTGGACAGCTAAACCCCAGCAGCGTCGAAAGGCTCGGGGCCCCGAGCAAGCAGATGAGACAGCTTTCGAAGACCTGCCTGCAAATGTCCACGGTCCTCGATGCTGCCCAACGAGATCCGAATGGCATTCACGGACCCGCTGCCAGTGGCGAATGCCGCCGCCAGCATGACTGCAATGCCTTCGCTGAGGGTGGCATGCGCAAGCTGCGAGGCGCTCCAGTAGCCCGGTATTCGAGCCACACATGCAGGCCGTCTCCAGCGCCGCTGTACCGCCCCGCCAGAACGTCCCCGCCATCCGGTGGCGCAGGCGCGCTTCCTTGCGCACGCCAGGAGGTGGCGCCGCCTGGCTTCTTCGTATGCGCGCGTGATTGGGGTGAGGTCCACGCCCAGTTGTGTTGCCAACACGCGCTGAGGCGGAAGACGGGTCACCCGGGGTCAAGGATCCGTCTGCCACCGCCACCTGCAATGCATCCGCGATCTGCAGAAAACGCGGCCCGCCCTGCACGGCCAATCGGGGCAACCAGATGGGCGCGTCGCCATCTTGCATGGCGTTCAATGGAGGCGTTGGCTCTGAATGTATGGATATTGCTTCTAGGTACTATGTCCCAGAACAGCGGCGGCTTCGTCCTTGCTTCTCTCATCAGGGAGGTAGTGCCGCTCACCATGCACCGTGTCAAGTCACCAGTCCGGAAATTCTCAAGATGATCGATTGGATCCCCGTAGTCTTCATTGCGTTCAAGGTCCTCGTGTTCGGCACGTGCATGTTCTTCGCCATCAAGTGGCATTACGACCAGGATAAGAAGAGGGTGAGCAAGCGCGCGCTGCTCCTGAAGATCGGCAAGCTGGGTGCCGCCTTCATGCTGGCGCTTCTGGTGGTGCTGTTCTTCACGTTCACCCTTGCCAAGCATCTCGGCATGGACTTGAGCCTTCCATGATGGCAAAGGCTCGGCCCGGGTAGGTGTCCGCTCGAGCCCTAAGCCAACTTTCGTTGAGGCTAAGCAAAGGTCTGCTCTGCGCCGACGGCAGGTGGAGCGCTTCATAATCAAGAGCTGACCCCCGCTTGTTCGAGATGCCAACCTTTCACCATGGATAAATTGTTGCTGCAGCAGCAGGTGCTGGAACGGCTCGCCGAAGACCTGCTGCAGGCCGAACAGGCAGCGCAGGCGGCCCATGAAACGGCGACGCATGAAGAAAACGTCGCCGAAAACAAGTACGACACCTTGGGACTCGAGGCCGCCTACCTGGCCACCGGCCAAGCTCGCCGCGCCGAAGCCATCCGCCAGGCGATGACCCATTGGCGCCAGTTCCGCCCGCGTCTCTACGACGCCAGCAAAGGCATACAACTAGGCGCGCTGGTCTGCCTGGTCGATTCCGACGACAAGCAGCAACATCTTTTTCTCGGCCCGGACGGGGGCAGCATGAAGCTGGTCAGCGGAGCCCAGCTCGTTCATGTCATCAGCAGCGAAGCCCCTTTGGGCAAGGCCATGCTGGGTAAATGCGAAGGTGACGAGGTGTCGTTACAGATCGCTCCCATCGGACAGCAATTTGAGGTGCTGCGGGTTCATTAAGCCGCAAGCAGGGTGCGCCCACTTGATCAGAACTTATTCACCCCGCCCCCTTTTGGGCGCTGCGTGAATTCACTGTGTTCAGAGCCGTGAAGATCCGGAACTCGGGGCTGGAGATACTGCAAAGCCCCGATGCTGTTCCGTACTCATCGCAGCCAGACCCGTTGACGTCAATACGGCAATATCCCCGGCAGCAGCGGCCGGTCCAGCCGCTGGCGCCACCACTTCAGTGCCTCGCCCATGTGCTCGGGCCGCCAGGCCAGCCAGAAGGTTTCGTCGGGGCGGGGCTCATCCACTTGCAGCTCGACCAGCACGCCCGTTTCCAGCTCCACCCCCACACAGGCGCGCGGCACGAAGCCGTGGCCCAGGCCGGCGGACTGCGCGGCGATCTTTGCGCGCATGGTGGGCACGGTGATGCGGCGCTGGCCTGAGAGCAGGCCCACGGTGCGGTCGGTCAGCGACCGGGCGCCGTCGCCCACCACGATGGCGGTGTGCTCCAGCAGGTCGCTGCGCGCCAGCGGCCGGCGCAGCAGGGCCAGCGGGTGCGTAGCGGTGACGCAGAACGCGAATGCCAGGCTGCCCACGGCGACCGCCTTGTAGCCACCGCCGGCCGGGCCTTCGCCTGCGGCCACCACGATGTCGGCGCGGCCTTCGCGCAGGGCCTCCCAGGTGCCGGTCAGGGCCTCGCTGGTGATGCGCAGGCGCGTGCCGCAGTTCAGATCTTCGAACGCGCAGATGTCCTGATTGAAGGCCTCGGTGGGAATCAGCGAGTCGTGCATCAGCCGCACCTCCGATTCGAAGCCGGTGGCCACCTGCCGCATGCGCGATTCCAGCTGCCGCGCGGCGGCCAGCAGCCAGCGGCCTTCCTTGATCATTTCCTGCCCGGCGGGCGTGAGGGTCACGCGCGGGCCGTTGCGGGTGAAGAGCGCAAAGCCCAGCTGCTCTTCTAGCTTGCCCACCGCATACGAAATGGTGGAGGGCACCTTGTGCAGCCGCTCCGAAGCGCCCGCGAACGAGCCGTGGCGGGCGATGGCATCAACGAGTTCGATGGCGTCCAGGGTGAGTTTCAGCATGGTTAAGGGCCTTGATGAAGCCTTGATTTACATCATCGAAATTATCGATGATTGAGACCCAAACGTTTCAACCTGACGCGGGTCATGGCGCCAGATACTTCATTCATCGCAGCACTGAAAGCCCAGAGAAATCGAGGCAGCAGGCCCCCAAGCCGCAGTGTGAATTTCATCGAATGAAGAAAGGACTGACACCATGCTCGACATCCGCAAAGCCCAACACCGCGGCAACGCCAACCACGGCTGGCTGCAATCGCGCCACACGTTTTCGTTCGGCCAATACCGCGACGCGAAGCAGCAAGGCTTCTCCGACCTGCTGGTCATCAACGACGACCGCGTGACGCCGTCCAAGGGCTTCGGCACCCATGCCCACCGCGACATGGAAATCTTCTCGTACGTGCTGGAAGGCGCGCTGGAACACAAGGATTCGATGGGCACCGGCTCGGTGATCCGCCCCGGCGACGTGCAGATGATGAGCGCTGGCAGCGGCGTGCAGCACAGCGAGTTCAACCACTCGGCCGACGAGCCCGTGCACTTTCTGCAGATCTGGATCGTGCCGAACAAGATCGGTGCAGCGCCCCGATACCAGCAGGTGCACTTCACCGAAGCCGACAAGCGCGGCCGGCTGCGCCAGATCATCTCGCCGGAAGGCATCGATGGATCGCTGGCGGTGCACCAGGACGCCCGGGTCTATGCCGGCCTGTTCAACGGTGATGAGTCGGCTGACCTGACGGTGGGCGCTGACCGCAACGTCTATGTGCATGTGGCCCGCGGCAGCGTCGAATTGAACGGCGAGCGGCTGGCAGAAGGCGACGGTGCCCGCATCCGCAACGCTGGCGATCTGCACTTCGCCAACGGCGACGCCGCCGAGGTGCTGGTGTTCGACCTGCGCCCCAACGAGCTGCCCACGATGCCCCATTGAGGCGACGGCGGGGCCGAACCCCGCCCGGCCCCACCGCCTTTTCAACAGGTTTCACCCTGTCGGTTTTGCCTGTTTCTCTTTTTTCTTTCACTTTTCAGGAGCTTTCCATGACCAACGCCAACGCATCCACCGCCCGTCCCGTCGCCGTCGCCCAACCCGGTGCCAAGCTGCTGAATCCGCACGATCACACGTTGATCATGATCGACTTCCAGTCGCAGATGGCCTTTGCCACGCACTCCATCGACCCGGTCCAACTGCGTTCCAACGCTGCGCTGGTGGCATCGGCGGCGGCTGGCTTCGGCGCCTCGACCATTCTGACCACCGTGGCAGAAAAGAGCTTCAGCGGCCCGATGTTTGAAGAAGTGACCGCACCGTTCCCCGGCCTGACCTTGCTGGACCGCACGTCGATGAACACCTGGGAAGACGAAGCCGTCATCAAGCGCGTGAATGAGATCGGCAAGCCCCGCATCGTGCTGGCGGGCCTGTGGACCAGCGTGTGCATCGTCGGCCCGGCCCTCTCGGCCATCGACCAGGGCTTTGAGGTGTACGTGATTGCCGATGCGTGTGGCGACATCTCGAACGAAGCGCACAACCGCGCCATGGACCGCATGGTGCAGGCCGGCGCCCAGCCCATCACCGCTTTGCAGTACCTGCTGGAAATGCAGCGCGACTGGGCCCGTGGCGACACCTACGACATGACGACCGGCATCGCCAAGAAGTTCGGCGGCGGCTACGGCCTGGGCATCACCTACGCAAAAACGATGTTCAACGCCCACGAAGGTTAATGACAGGCGCACGGACTGCCGCGCAGCCCATGCCCGCTTTTTGCGCTCTGCCATCGCTGAAATCTTGAAGGCCCGAACACCATGACCCCACCCGCCGCCACTCCCGACCTCATCCTGCGCAATGGGCGCTTCACCACGCTGAACCGCGCCAACCCCACGGCCAGCGCCGTGGCCATCGCCGCAGGGCGTTTCACCAAAGTGGGTGACGACCGCGAAGTGATGGCGCTGGCGGGTGCGGGCACGCGGGTCATCGACCTGGGCGGTCGCAGCGTGCTGCCGGGGCTGATCGACAACCACCTGCACATCATTCGCGGCGGGCTGAACTTCAACATGGAGCTGCGCTGGGACGGCGTGAAGAGCCTGGCCGATGCCATGGCGATGCTCAAACGCCAGGTGGCGGTGACGCCCGCGCCGCAGTGGGTGCGCGTGGTGGGCGGGTTCACCGAGCACCAGTTCGTGGAAAAGCGCCTGCCCACGCTGGCCGAGCTGAACGCCGTGGCGCCCGATACGCCCGTGTTCATCCTGCATCTGTACGACCGCGCGCTGCTCAACGGCGCTGCCCTGCGCGCCGTGGGCTACACCAAGGACGCACCGTCGCCACCCGGCGGCGAGATCGTGCGCGACAGCGCCGGCAACCCCACGGGGCTGCTGCTGGCCAAGCCCAACGCGGCCATCCTCTACGCCACGCTGGCCAAGGGCCCGAAGCTGCCGCGCGACTACCAGGTCAATTCCACGCGCCACTTCATGCGCGAACTCAACCGCCTGGGCGTCACCGGCGCCATCGACGCGGGCGGCGGCATGCAGAACTATCCGCAGGACTACGACGTCATTCAGGAGCTGGCCGATGCCGACCAGCTCACCATTCGCCTGGCCTACAACCTGTTCACGCAAAAGCCCAAGGAAGAGAAGGACGACTTTCTGCGCTGGACGTCCACCTCGCAATACAAGCAGGGCACCGATTACTTCCGCCACAACGGCGCGGGCGAGATGCTGGTGTTCTCTGCCGCCGACTTCGAAGACTTTCGCCAGCCGCAGCCCGAGCTGGCGCCCGGCATGGAAGGCGAGCTGGAAGAGGTGGTGCGCATCCTGGTGCAGAACCGTTGGCCTTGGCGCATGCACGCCACTTACGACGAGACCATCGACCGCGCGCTGAACGTGTTCGAAAAGGTCAATGAAGACACGCCCCTGGCCGGCCTGAACTGGTTCTTCGACCACGCCGAGACCATTTCGGAAAAGTCCATCGACCGCATTGCCGCCCTCGGCGGCGGCGTGGCCGTGCAGCACCGCATGGCCTACCAGGGCGAATACTTCGTGGAGCGCTACGGCGCCGCTGCGGCCGAGGCCACGCCCCCCGTCAAGCGCATGTTGGAAAAGGGCGTCAACGTGTCCGCCGGCACCGACGCCACCCGCGTCGCCAGCTACAACCCCTGGGTGTCGCTGTCGTGGCTGATCACCGGCAAGACGGTGGGCGGCCTGCAGCTCACGCCGCAACGCAACTGCCTGACACGCGACCAGGCCCTGCGCATGTGGACGGAGAACGTCACCTGGTTCAGCAACGAACAAGGCAAGAAGGGCCGCATCGAAGTGGGCCAGCTGGCCGACCTGACCGTGCCCGACCGCGACTTCTTCACCTGCCCTGAATCGGACATCGCCGACGCCTCGTCCCTGCTGACGGTGGTGGGCGGCAAGGTGGTCTACGGCGTGGGTGACTTTGCCGACTACGACGAATCCGTCCCGCCGCTGGCCATGCCTGACTGGTCGCCCGTGCGCACCTTCGGCGGCTATGGCAACTGGGGCGAGCAGGGCGCGCCGTTGCAGGCTGTGATGCGCAACGCGGCAGCCCAGTGCGGCTGCGCCAGCAGCTGCAACATGCACGGCCACGCGCATGCCACGGCCTGGAGCAGCCAGCTGCCCGTGTCTGACCTCAAGGGCTTCTGGGGCGCATTGGGTTGCGCCTGCTGGGCGGTGTGACCGTGGACGCACTGCGCACCGCTGCCACCGCGCCCTGGGTGCACTCGCTGGCCCTGCTGTGCCTGTGTGCGGCATACCTGCAAGGCGGCTGGGACAAGGCCCGCGACTTCCGCGGCGCGGTGGCCGAGATGCGGCACTTCGGCCTGGCACCTGCCGCTCCCGTGGCCGCGGCCACCATTGCGCTGCAACTGGGCGCCTCGGCGCTCATCGTGTCGGGCTGGTACCGCTGGGCAGGCGCGCTGGCCCTGGCGGGCTTCACCGTGATCGCCGCTTTTCTCGCCGACCGTTTCTGGTCCGCCACACCGACCGAGCGCCAACGCTCGGCCAACGCATTCTTTGAACATTGGGGCCTGGTGGGCGGCATGTTGCTCGTCGCCTGGCACGACCTGGGAGGCCACCGTGCCGGATAGCAAAACCAACGCCGCTACCCAAACATCGGGCAGCTTCGCGCCGCTCGCCATTCCCGTCTTCGCCGTGCTGTGGGCCGCCACGGTGTTGGGCAACATCGGCAGCTTCATGCGCGACGTGGCCAGCGCCTGGATGGTGACGGAGCTGTCGTCCAGCCCCACAGCCGTCGCGCTGATCCAGACGGCGGCCACGCTGCCCATCTTCCTGCTGGCCATTCCCGCCGGCGTGCTGTCGGACATCCTGGACCGCCGGCGCTTCCTGATCGGCGTGCAGGTGCTGCTGGGCGCCGTCAGCGGAACGTTGCTGGTGCTGGCGCAAACCAACACCCTCACCGTGGAATACCTCGTGGCCCTGACGTTCGTCGGCGGCATCGGCGCTGCGCTGATGGGCCCGACCTGGCAGTCCATCGTGCCCGAGCTGGTGCCGCGCAGCGAGCTGAAAAGCGCCGTCGCGCTCAACTCGCTGGGCATCAACATCGCCCGTGCCATCGGCCCCGCCGCCGGCGGCCTGCTGCTGGCCAGCTTCGGGGCGTCGGCCGCCTACGGCCTTGATGTGATGAGCTACGTGTTCGTCATCGCCGCGCTGATCTGGTGGAAGCGCCCGAAGGCTGAAGCCTCGGGCCTGAACGAGCAGTTCTTCGGCGCCTTCCGGGCCGGTCTGCGCTATGCCCGCGCCAGCCGCGAGCTGCACGTGGTGCTGCTCCGCGCGGCGGTGTTCTTTCTCTTTGCCAGCGCTGTCTGGGCGCTGCTGCCGCTGGTGGCTCGCCGCATGCTGGGCGGCACGGCGGGCTTTTACGGCGTGATGCTCGGTGCCGTGGGCGCCGGCGCCATCCTGGGCGCGGTGCTGCTGCCGCGCCTGCGCAAGCGCTTCGATACCGACGGCCTGGTGCTGCTGGCCTCGCTGATCACTGCCTCCGTCATGGGCGTGCTGACCATGGCGCCGCCCCAGTGGGCTGCCGTCGCGCTGATGATGGTGCTGGGCCTGGGCTGGATCATCGCGCTGACCACGCTCAACGGCGTGGCCCAGGCCGTGCTGCCCAACTGGGTGCGCGGCCGGGGCCTGGCCATCTACCTGATGGTGTTCAACGGCGCCATGGCGGCGGGCAGCCTGGGCTGGGGCCTCATCGCGGGCCAGGCCGGCCTGCCCGCCACGCTGCTGATGGGCGCGGCGGGCCTGGTGGTGGTCGCGTTCATCTTTCATCGCGTGAAGCTGCCGGCGGGCGAGGCCGACCTGCAGCCGTCCAACCACTGGCCCGAGCCGCTGCTGGCCGAACCGGTGGCACACGACCGGGGCCCGGTCATGATCCAGATCGAATACCGCATCGAGCGGGAAGACGTGCCCGCCTTCCTGCAGGCCATGCAGGGCGTGGCCAAGGAGCGCCGCCGCGACGGCGCCTACGCCTGGGGCGTGGCCGAGCACACCGGCGAGCCCGGCCGGGTGATCGAATGGTTCCTGGTCGAGTCGTGGGCGGAGCATCTGCGCCAGCATGCCCGCGTGTCCAAGGCAGATGCCGACCTGCAGGCCGAGGCGCTGCGCTTCCACCGGGGCGATCAGCGGCCGGTGGTGCATCACTACCTGGCGCTGTGAACCTGTCAACACGTCGGCTGCGCCCGGACTGGTTTCCGGGTGCAGCCTCCGGTTTGAGGTCAAATCGGCCTCTAGCGCTTGACTAGCAAGCGCTGATAGCTATCAATAATATAGCGAATCGGCGCGAACGCCTCCGGGCAGTCACGCCACCTGCACGTCGATGCGCCGCGGCTGGGCGTGCTGGGCCTTGGGAATGCGCAGCTTCAGCACCCCTTGCGACAGCTCGGCCGAGACCCGTTCGGTATCCAACTCCTTGCTGAGCGTGAACACGCGGCGAAAGCGTCCCAGGCCCACTTCGGTGTGGGTCGATGCCAGCGCCTCGGGCACCTGCAGGGCCGACTCGGCCTCGATGGTCAAGGTGTCCGATTCCACTTGCAGGTTCAGCTGCTCGCGGCCCACGCCGGGCAGGTCGGCGTAGAGCGTGATGCCGCCGGCATCCTCGACCACGTCGACCGGGGGCGTGAGCGCCGCATCGCTGTAGCGCGCGCCGTCTGGCTGCCTGGCGGGCGTGCGGCGGTCCCCGCTGCGGGAGTCGGTCGTGGATGGGCTGGAAGTCTGTACGTCGTTGGGCATGGTGAGGTCCCTTTCTGATGGGTGGATTGATTCCTTTGCTGCGAAGGCAAGCGGGTCAGTGGATGGCGATGCGCCGGGGCTGCGCGGACGCGCGCCGCTGCACGGTGATGTGCAGCACGCCGTCGCGCAACTGGGCGTCCACGGCATCCGGGTCGGCGTCGTCGGGCAGCGTCAGCGCGCGGCGGAAGCGCCCGTCAAAGCGCTCGTTGATGTGCGCCGTGGCCTTGGCGTCGGCGTCGGCCAGCGGGCTCTTGCGCTCACCGGCAATGGTCAGCAGGCCGCGCTCGAGCTGTACTTCGAGCGTGGCCGGGTCCACGCCCGGGGCGAACACATAGATCTCGACGGTCTGGGGCGTGCCGCCGATGTTGATGGCGGGAAAGCCGTTGCGGGCCACGCCGCGAATGGTGGGCGACAGATCGAAGGCCTGCTGCATCTCGCGTTGCAGGCGATCCATCTCGGCGAACACGTCGCGCGGGAACAGAGATCGGTACATGGCGAAAACCTCCTTGAATCGATGGTTGACAACTGCGGAAGGCCGGAGTCGTCTGCGGCGCTTCCGGTGACTGAATTAGCAGCCGCCAGCACCTTTTCAAGAGGGTTCGATGCAAAAAAAAAGCGCCTTGCGCCAAGGCGGCACGGGCGCGGACTGGCGAGCGCATGGCGCTCGCTGGGCAGCAGCTGTCAGGCGTTGGCGTCGGCTCTGGCTTCGACCTGCACCACGCAGTCATAGAACGTGGGCGCGGCACCCAGGTCGGTCAGCGCCTGGCTGGTCAGCTCGTTCACGTTGGTGCCGTTCGCGCCGAATTTGCGCCACCAGATGCCCAGGCCGTTGACCACGCCAGGGCGCGCGCGCAGGCTGACGGTGGCATGGCATTCGTAGCTGCCCCGGTCGTTGAACACGCGCACCAGGCTGCCGTCGGCAATGCCGCGCGGGGCGGCGTCGTCGGGGTGGATCTCCAGTACTGGGCGGGTTTCGATATTGCGCAGGCTGGTCACGTTCACGAAGGTGGAATTGAGAAAGTTGCGCGCCGGCGGCGAGATCATCGCCAGCGGGTAGGCGGCCGAGCTGCCCGGCGTTTCGCGGTTGGGAAGGTGGTCGGGCAATGGGTCGAGCCCCTGCGCGGCCAGGCGCTCGCTGTAGAACTCGCAGCGGCCCGACGGGGTGGGAAAGCCGCCCTCCGCGTAGGGCGCATCGGGCACCGCCAGAGTGGCGAAGCCCTGGTCCAGTAGCTGCTGGAAGTCCACATGGCTGCCGTAGGCCTGCCGGCACAGGTCTTCGTCGGTGTCGGCAAAGCAGGCATCGGCAAAACCCATGCGCGCGGCCAGGTCGCGAAAGATCTGCGTGTTGGACAGTGCCTGGCCCATCGGTGCGACCGCCGGGCGGTTCAGCAGCACGTCGGTATGGCCGTAGGCCACGTGCACGTCCCAGTGTTCCAGCTGCGTGGTGGCGGGCAGCACGTAGTCGGCGTAGTCGGCGGTGTCGGTCTGGAAGTGCTCCAGCACCACGGTGAAGAGGTCGTCCCGCGCGAAGCCCTGCACCACCTTGCCCGAATCGGGCGCCACCGCCACGGGGTTGCTGTTGTAGACGATCAGCGCGTCGATGCGCGGGCCGAACTCGGCCGATGCGGGCCGCAGCAGGTCGTCGCCGATGGTGGACATGTTCACCGTGCGCGGTGCGCGGCCGCCGGGCACCAGATCGGGGCGCTGCAGCGCCGCGCGCTGCACCGGAAACTGGCCCGAGCTCGACATCAGCAGCCCGCCCGCCCGGTGGCGCCAGGCGCCCACCAGCGCCGGCAGGCAGGCGACCGCGCGGGTGGCGTTGCCGCCGCCGCGCACGCGCTGCATGCCGTAGTTCAGGCGAATGGCGGCGGGGCGCGTGGTGCCGTAGTCGCGCGCCAGCTGGCGGATCTGCTCCACGGGCAGGCCGCACACTTGCGCGGCGCGCTCGGGCGGCCATTGCAGGGCGCGCTCGCGCAGGCCCTCCCAGCCCACCGTGTGGCGCGCGATGTAGTCGTGGTCCAGCCAGTCGTGGGCAATCAGCTCGTGCATCAGTGCCAGCGCCAGCGCCGCGTCGGTGCCGGGCAGCAGCTGCAGGTGCTCATGGCACTTGTCGGCCGTCTCGGTCTTGCGCGGGTCGATGCACACCAGCCGCGCGCCGTCGCGCTTGGCCTGCTGGGCGTAGCGCCAGAAGTGCAGGTTGCTGCCGATGGAGTTGCTGCCCCAGATCAGGATCAGCTTCGATTCGGCGAACCACTCCACCTTCATGCCCACCTTGCCGCCCAGCGTCTGCGTCAGGCCCTCGCCGCCAGCGGCCGCGCAAATGGTGCGCCCCAGTTGCGAGGCGCCCAGGCGGTTGAAAAAGCGGCGGTCCATGCTTTCGCCCTGCACCAGGCCCATGGTGCCGGCGTAGCTGTAGGGCAGGATGGCCTCGGGCGCGCGGGCGGCGATGGCGCCCAGGCGCTGCGCGATGTCGTCCAGCGCCTCGTCCCAGCCCACGGGCTCGAACCGCCCGCCCGGGCCCTTGGGGCCGGTGCGCTTCAGGGGCGTCAGCAGGCGCTCTGCATGGTTGGTGCGCTCTGCATATTTGGACACCTTGGCGCACAGCACGCCCTCGGTGTGCGCATGGGCCGGGTTGCCCTGCACCCGCACGGCGACGCCGTTGTCGACGGTGGTGATCAGCGCGCAGGTATCGGGGCAGTCGTGCGGGCAGGCGCCGCGCACCTGGTGCAGAGCGGATGCAGGGGCCGATGCGGCGGGGGTGGCGGCGGGCGTCGCAGTCATGGTGTGAGGGAATCTGGGTTCTTGTTAACGTTCGTTACACTCGCCCGGCGAGAGGAGGGTGTCGCCAGTCGAGCCAACGGCCGACCATGGACACCATCCATTCAATCAATCGGGATCAGGGCATTTCACCATGAAGCAAAAACCGCTTTGGGGTCGCAGGCAGTTTTCCGTCGGCTTAGGCGCTGCGGCGCTGGCCGGTTTCACCTCCGTTCGGGCACAGGGCGACGCGCCCCTGGTGCTGGGCCAGTCGGCCGCGTTGTCGGGCCCTGCGGCACAACTGGGCACGCAGTTCCAGCTGGGCGCCAAGCTGTATTTCGACCAGTACAACGCCCAGTCCGGCCGCCGGCCGATTGAGCTGCGCACGCTGGACGACGGCTACGAGCCCGAGCGCTGCGCCGCCAACACCCGCAAGTTCATCGCCGACGACGTGTTTGCGCTGTTTGGCTACCTGGGCACGGCCACCAGCCTGGCCGCGCTGCCGCTGGCCACGCAAGCCAAGCTGCCGTTCTTCGCGCCGCTCACCGGCGCCGAATCGCTGCGCCAGCCTTTCAACCGGCTGGTGTTCCATGTGCGCGCGTCCTACAACGACGAAACCGCCTTGATCGCCCGCCAGCTGACCAATCTGCATCTGCGCAAGATCGCGGTGCTGCACCAGAACGATGCCTACGGCAAGGCCGGGCTGGACGGCATGACGCGCGCGCTGACCGAGCAGCAGCTCACGCCCGTCGCGCTGGCCACGGTGGAGCGCAATTCGGTCGACGTGGACGCTGCCGTGAAGACCTTGGTGGCCGCCAAGCCAGAGGCCATAGTCATGGTGTGCACCTATGCGGCGGCGGCGGCCTTCATTCGTGCTGCCCGCAAGGCCGGTTACGGCGGCACGTTCTACAACCTGTCGTTCGTCGGCACCCAGGCGCTGGCCGATGCGCTGGGCAAGGACGGCGCGGGCGTGGTGGTGTCGCAGGTCATGCCTTCGCCCTTCCAGACCACCAAGCAGATCACGCGCGAATTCCAGGAAGCCCTGAAGAAGGATGGCAAGGTGCAGGCCAACTACTCCAGCATGGAAGGCTACCTGGCCGCGCGCGTCTTCGGCGAGGGGCTGCGCCGCGCGGGGGACCGGCCCACGCGCGATGCGCTCATCAACGCGCTCGAAGGCATCGGCCCGCAGGGCGTGTCGGGCTTTGCGCTGGCCTATGGAGCCAACAGCCATGCGGGTTCGCGCTTCGTCGAGATGTCGATGCTGACCGGCGACGGCCGAGTGCGCGTCTGACCTGTGCCGCCGCTCCGCGGCGGGGTGATCACTGGCGTGATTCCTGCTGAGGGTTCCGGGTCCGAATAACCCCGCATGGCGCGCAGTGCGCCCCGGGCCTAGACTTCAAGTCTCAAGCCAAGGAACCCGTCACCCATGAAAGTCATCGACTCCATCGTTACTGAGGCCGCCTCCATTGCGGCGCTGCGGCGCGACATCCACGCCCATCCTGAACTTTGTTATGAAGAGGTGCGCACCGCCGATCTGGTAGCGGCCAAGCTCACCGAATGGGGCATTCCCATCCACCGCGGCATGGGCACCACCGGCGTCGTAGGCATCGTGCACGGGCGCGACGGCGGGGCCTCGGGCCACGGCATCGGCCTGCGCGCGGACATCGACGCGCTGCCGATCACCGAGTTCAACACCTTCGAACACGCCAGCAAGCATGCCGGCAAGATGCACGCCTGCGGCCACGATGGCCACACGGCCATGCTGCTGGCGGCGGCGCAGCACTTTGCCAAGCACCGCGACTTCGACGGCACTGTCTACCTGATCTTCCAGCCGGCGGAAGAGGGCGGCGGCGGCGCGCGCGAGATGATCAAGGACGGCCTGTTCGAGCAGTTCCCGATGCAGGCCGTGTTCGGCATGCACAACTGGCCCGGTATGAAGGCCGGCCAGTTCGCCGTGAGCCCCGGCCCGGTGATGGCGTCGAGCAACGAATTCAAGATCGTCATCCGCGGCAAGGGCAGCCATGCTGCCATGCCGCACATGGGCACCGACCCCGTGCCGGTGGCCTGCCTGATGGTGCAGGCGTTCCAGAACATCATCAGCCGCAACAAGAAGCCGGTCGATGCGGGCGTGATCTCGGTCACGATGATCCACACCGGCGAGGCCACCAACGTGGTGCCCGACAGTTGCGAGCTGCAGGGCACGGTGCGCACCTTCTCCATCGAGGTGCTGGACATGATCGAGCGCCGCATGAAGCAGGTGGCCGAGCACACCTGCGCCGCGCATGAAGCCACCTGCGAGTTCGAGTTCGTGCGCAACTACCCGCCCACGGTGAATTCGCCAGCCGAGGCCGAGTTTGCGCGCAAGGTGATGCAGGGCATCGTGGGCGAGGCCAACGTGGTGCCGCAAGAGCCCACCATGGGCGCCGAAGACTTTGCCTTCATGCTGCAGGCCAAGCCCGGCGCCTATTGCTTCATTGCCAACGGCGATGGCGACCACCGCGCCATGGGCCATGGTGGCGGGCCATGCACGCTGCACAACCCCAGCTACGACTTCAACGATGACCTGATTCCTCTGGGTGCCACCTATTGGGTGCAGCTGGCCCAGGGCTGGCTCGCGGCCCGCACGGCCTGATTCAAGTCGTAGGGCCGTCGCATCTGCGACAGCATCGGGGCGGTGGCGCATGGCGCCACCGCCCCTTTTTTGCGTCCGGAGTGTCATGGGTAAGGTGGCACTTTCCATCCTGTGGCACGCCCCGCCTCTAGGAGGGATGGCTTTTTGCAGCGGCACCACCAACAATGGTTCAGGCGGTATTTACGGCCAGCTGCACTACACGCGTGGCCATGGCAGCGGTGTAGGACGGATCCACAAGAGGTGTCCAGGAGAGGGAATTTATGAACCATGTTCTGCCCCGTGCGACGCTTGCGCGCCGCCTCAACACAATCAACCTGGCTCTCTTGCTGCTGCTGGCGGCGATGGCGGCATCCATCTGGCTCATGATGGGCCGGCTCATCTCTGATGCGGAGCTGGTGCGCTCCTACAACGTGCCGCAGCTGCAGCGCATCGCGGCCATGGAACTGAACGTCACCCGTGTATCGCTACAGGTTCGCCACGCCATTTTGTCGCGCACTCCGCAAGAGCTGGATGCCACGCTGGCCGACATCGGCGAGAAGCGGCAACTGCTGCAGCACACGCTGCAGGAATTCGGTGACGGCATGATCTCCGACGACGGCCGGCGGGCCTACGCACCGCTGCCCGTGCTGATGCAGGAGTTCTGGACGACCGGCGAGCGCAACATTCAGCTCATCCGCGAAGGCCGCAAGGAAGACGCCTTCGCCTATCTGGTGGACCAGACCATTCCCGCGCGCAACCGCCTGCTGGCCCCGCTGGGCGCCGAGAAAGACCGGCAGGGCGAGCGTCTTTCCGAGCGCATCAACGAGGTCAAGGAGCTGGCCGGCACCGACCGCGCGTTGACCCTGAGCGCCATGGTGGTGCTGGCCGCCTGCCTGGTGGGTCTGGGCCTGTACCTGCGCTCGGTGGTGCGGCAGCTGGGCGGCGATCCCGCGCAGCTGCGCCACGCGGCCGACGCGGTGGCGGGCGGCGACCTGGCCGCGCGCATTCCGCTGCGCCAGGGCGACACCGGCAGCATCATGGCGGCCATGTCCACCATGAGCGGGCAGCTGGCGCAAGTGGTGCGCACGGTGCGCAGCAGCGCGCACGGCGTGTCGGGAGCCAGCAGCGAGATCGACGCGGGCAACCACGATCTGTCGGCACGCACCGAACGCCAGGCCTCGGCGCTGCAGCAGACAGCAGCCTCGATGGAAGAGCTGGGCTCCACCGTGCGCCAGAACGCCGACAGCGCCCGCCGCGCCAACGAGTTGGCCCGTACCGCATCGACGGTGGCCGAAGAGGGCGGCGTGGTGGTGGCCGAGGTGGTGCAGACCATGCGCGGCATTCAGGACAGCAGCAACCGCATTGGCGAGATCATCGGCGTGATCGACGGCATTGCCTTCCAGACCAACATCCTCGCGCTGAACGCCGCGGTCGAAGCCGCGCGTGCGGGCGAGCAGGGCCGGGGCTTCGCCGTGGTGGCGTCGGAAGTGCGCAGCCTGGCCCAGCGCAGCGCCGATGCGGCCAAGGAGATCAAGCAGCTCATCCACGACAGCGTGCAGCGCGTGGAGCGCGGCAGCGAGCTGGTGGACAAGGCCGGTCGCACGATGGACGAGGTGGTGGCCTCCATCCGCCGCGCGACCGACCTGATGGGCGAGATCAGCGCCGCCAGCGCCGAGCAGAGCGCGGGCGTGGACCAGATCAGCGAGGCCATCGTGCATGTCGACCAGGCCACGCAGCAGAACGCCGCCCTGGTCGAGGAAATGGCCGCCGCCGCCAGCAGCCTGAGCGCCCAGGCGCGCGAATTGGTGCGCGCCACCGCCGTGTTCCGCCTGGGCGATGAAGAAGGTGTGGCGGCGCCGGCCGCGGCGCATGGCCTGCGCGCGGTGCAGGCATCGGCTGCTGCGGCGCCGGCTTCGCGTGGTGCGCCGCCTGCCGCTTCGTCATCGGCCCGCGGTTCCGCTGTGCGCGCCCCGGTGGCGACGGCAGCGGCCCGCAGTGCGCATGCGCCGGCTGCCGCGCACAAGCCGTCGCTGGCGCTGGTCTCCCGCCCCGCCGCGCAGCCCGCCGCACGCACCCAGCCAGAGGCCGACTGGGAGAGCTTTTGAAAAAAGCCCGCTCTTGCAACGACTTTTCTGAGCCCTGTGGTCGCCTGCGCAACGCCGGGCCGATCCAGGCGGTTTTAAGATCCTTGTTTTTCGACCCCCACTTTGCGGAGACCCGTTTTCTATGTCTGACCTGAATGCAGCGTTCGAAGCCTCCGTGGCCCAGTCCAAGAACCTGAGCGAACGCCCCGACAACCCCACGCTGTTGAAGATCTACGCGCTGTACAAGCAGGCCACGGTGGGCGACAACAGCGAGAAGAAACCCAGCTTTTCCGACGTGGTGGGCCGCGCCAAGTGGGACGCGTGGGAAAAGCTCAAGGGCACCGAGGGCGATGCCGCGCGCCAGCAGTACATCGATCTGATCGAGTCGTTGAGCTGAGCTGATGAGTTGATCAGACGCTGATTTCATCGGAGTCCGAGCCCCGCCGCCCACACAGGGCGCGCGGGTTTTTTCGTTCTGCGGCCTTGCCTTTCGGCGGCTTCAGGCCGTTTCAGGCCGCCCGTGCGGCCAGCAGCTTGTCGAATTGGCCTTCGATCTCGTCCTTGATGCGCTCCTTGAACGCTGCAAACAGAAAGCCGAGTTCCGCCTGCAACTCGAACCGGTCGCCCAGGACCTGCAGCGTGCCTTCGATGCCGGGGCGGCGAAAGTGCAGCGTGTCGGCCGCCGCCGTGGCGCTGTCTGCTGCTGGCGCTGCAGCTTCCGTGTAGGTGCATTCCATGTCGAACTTGGCTTGCGCCTTCTGCGCCCAGAGGCCGGCGATGCGGCGCGCTTCGGGCAGGCCCAGTGCGTGGGGGCGGTGGATGTGGATGTCAGGCAATCGAGGTCTCCGTGGTCGCGGTGGTGGTGCTTGTGGTGGTGGGGGCGTCGGCAGGCTGCAGGGCGCGCAAGGCGGCGTCGCGCTCGCCCTGAGGCTGGGCGGCCAGCACACGCACTGCGGCATAAAAGCGGGGCCAGTCGCGGCCCTCGCGTTCGAACAGCGCGGTGAAGGCAGGCACCAGGTCGTCGTAGGCCGCCTGCGCGCCAAAGCTGGCGTTATTGGCGGTCTGTACCCACTGGTCCAACCCGCTGAGTTGTTGTGCCGTGGCGCCGGCGGCCAGCCACCGGGTGCGCAACGCGGCGTATTCATCGCGAAACTGCTGCATCGCTATGTTTTTCATAGCTGCTTGCGCTTGACCATCAAGCGCTGCAGGCACTTTTGATGCATAAACCTCGGCCAGGCGGGCACGCGCGTCGCGGGTGAGTGCGCGGAATGCGCTGCGGCGCGCTTCGCTGGCCGAGAAGTCGGCACGGGCCTGGGGCGTGGCGCGCTCGCTCAGCCAGCGCTCCACGCCCAGGCGTTCGACGGCGGTGGCGAACGATTCGTTGAAGCGCGTGTCGCCCTGCACGTAGACCACCTGGTGGGCCAGTTCGTGGAACAAGAGGCGCACGAAGTCGCCTTCGGGCCAGGCGATGAAGGTGTTGAGCAGCGGGTCGCCGCCAGCCCAGTTCATGTAGCCCAGCGTGGAATAGGCGGGCACGCCGTAGACGCTGGTCTCCAGCCCGCCCGCTGCCAGGCGTGCGGCCTCGGCCCGTGCGTCGGCCTCGTCGAAGTAGCCCCGGTAGCCGATGCAGCCGGTGACTGGAAAGCACCACGTATGCAGCGTGAGCGAATACGGCCCCGCGGCCACCACGTTCCACACGGCGGCGCGCCGGCCCAGGTCGGCGTAGCGGCGGTAGCTGGCGTTGTCGGGCAGGCCCAGCTCGGTGACCGCGAAGCTGCGCGCTTGCTGGGCGAGCACCAGCCGGTCGCGCAGCGCAGCGCTGGTGGTGGGCCGGTCCACCCAGTCGCCAATGGGCTCGGCCGCGCCCATCATCTGCAAGTGGCCACGCACCGACTGCCAGTAGTACGCGAGCGACTGCCCCGTGCCCGCGCAGCCCGTCAGCAACAGCGCGCAGGCGAAAAAGAGCGCCGGGCGCAAGGCGGTGCGAAATGAGAGCGTGGTGGGGAAGGACAAGGGTGCGGGGCGCAGAATGGTCAGGGCCAAAGAGCAGGAAAAACGCAACCCCGAAGGATAGCGAAAGTGGCCGCCCGGCCTGCGTGCCGCGCGAGAATCACGCCATGCCCGCCAAGTCTTCGCTCCCCCAGTCCGCTGCCACCGCCGAGCCGCTGCCACCGCCCGTCGATGCCGCCACCGGCCTCTTCACCGCTGCCGACGGCTGCCCGCGCTGCGGCTGGTGCCGCGCCACGCCGCTGTACCGCCACTACCACGACCATGAATGGGGCTTTCCCGTATCGGACGACCGCCGGCTGTTCGAGAAGCTGTGCCTGGAAGGCTTTCAGGCGGGCCTGAGCTGGATCACCATCCTGAACAAGCGCGAAGCCTTTCGCGCTGGGTTTGCACATTTCGACGCCGAGCAGGTGGCGCGCTTCGGCCCCGCCGACGTGCAGCGGCTGCTGGCCGACGCCGGCATCGTGCGGCATCGCGGCAAGATCGAGTCGACGATCAACAATGCGCAGCGGGTGCTGGAGTTGCGCCGCGAATTCGGCACGCTGGCGCGCTACGTGTGGAGCTTCGAGCCCGCCGCCACTGCCGGCCGGCCGGCCCGCATGACGGTGGATGCCGTGCGCGCGATGACCACGTCCGCCGCGTCCATTGCGTTGTCCAAAGACCTCAAAAAGCGCGGCTGGAGCTTCGTCGGCCCGACCACCATGTACGCCTTCATGCAGGCCATGGGGCTGGTCAACGACCACTTCGAGGGTTGCCACACGCGGCAGGCGGCGCTGGATGCGCGGGCGGCCTTTGCGGTGCCGGTGGCGTAGCGAAGAAGCCTTGGCGGCGATTTGCGCTGCTGCTGCCTGCGGGCGGCTACACCACCGCGTCGGATCGGATCACGATGGTTGCGAAGCCCAGGTGCTGCATGGTTTCGCGCAGGATCAGCAGCGTGGCGGCGAATGCGGCATCGCCCGGCAGGTTGCCGTGCGTGGCCGGCTGGCCCAGCGACACGGCCACCAGGCGCTCGAAGGTGCGCTCCACGGCGTCCAGCGTCAGCTGCATTTCAGGTTGGGCCTGCAGGCCCGCGGCGATGGCGACCTGGCGAATGCCCGAGTCGGCCGTGAAAAGCGCGGATTGATCGGCCAGCAACGGGCGCACCGGCATCACCGCTTCTTCCACCAGCGCGATGGCGGCTTCCAGCTCGGCCCCTGTGGGCGGCTGGTGCGAAAAGCACACCGCAGCCGTGGCCCGCGCACCGATGGGCAGCGAGCGCAGCACCCGCGCCTGCGGGCCGCTGCCGCTGGCCAGCGTGGTGTGCGCGCCGCCGATGCGCAGCGTGGTCACGGGCGTGCCGGCCAGCGGCCCGGCCTGCAGGGCGGCATACAGCGCTCCGGCATCATCAGCGGACAAGGGGGCGGGGGCTGTGGAAGGCATGGGGCGGTCCAATGGGCGGCGGTGGATGGGCGCATTGTGACGTGCGGCATTAACCGCACGGGCCGGCATCCTGTCAGCATTTGTCGCAGGCTGCTGGGCGTGGCGGCGCATGGGGGCCAACATGCCGGTTGCGCCCACAAAAAAGCCCTCTGCAAAGAGGGCTTCGGGTGCTGCGCTGGCGTGCGCCGGGGGACGGGCGCCAGAGCAAGCTGGCTTAGCCGCCCTTGTTGGAGCGCTTGCCGGGGTTCTTCTTGCTGCGCGTTGCCACGCCGCGCTCCAGGCTCACGCGCTGGCCACGGCCATGCGTGGGCAGGCTTACGCCGGGCAGGGGTTGAGGACGCGGGGTGCGCTTGCGGTCGGCTTCGGTAACGATCTTGTTGCCCATGATGGCTGCTCCTGCAGAGAAAAATTGGAAAAATGAAAAACGCGCTATTAGGCCATAGCCGGCGCGAGAAGGAGTCACCGCATTGCGCAGACCCCAGCGCTGATCGCCAAAAATACTGGCATGGCAGTCGCGGCGCAGTCCGACTGGCGGGTGGCTCTGGAGTCTCTATATTCGAGGCTTCAGCCCCTCACGCCGTCGCCAGGACGTGCATTTCCACATGCTCTACAAGTTCAAATCCCGTGCCACCGCCGACGTGATCATGCTGGAGGTCAACGGCCGGCAGCTGCTGCAGATCATCGGCAAGTCGCCCGACCCGCATGGCATCGTCACCGTGGCGCAGATTCCCGCCGCCCTGCAGGCGCTGGAGGCCGCCGTGGCTGCCGATGAAAGCCGGGGCAAGCCTGCCGGTGCCGATGGAGCCGCCGATGACGA
This sequence comes from Acidovorax sp. WCS2018Noco2-16, assembly GCF_031843945.1. Taxonomy (NCBI): domain Bacteria; kingdom Pseudomonadati; phylum Pseudomonadota; class Betaproteobacteria; order Burkholderiales; family Comamonadaceae; genus Acidovorax; species Acidovorax sp. WCS2018Noco2-16. Next base: position 643,758 of record NZ_JAVTJJ010000002.1, on the reverse strand, counting down.
AGAAGCCGATGGCGCCGATCGCGCCAACACCGTGCAGCTGCGCCAGCGCGCCGCGCCGCTCATGGACATGCTGCGCCGCAGTGCCTCTGAGGACGCCGACGTCACCTGGTGACCTCAGCGCCCGGGTGGGGCGGGTTCAGTCCACCTTGGCGCCTGATGCCTTCACTACGGCAGCCCACTTGCGGTGTTCCGCCTCAATGTGTTGCGTGAATTGGGCGGGCGAGTTGCCGCCGGGCAGGGCGCCCTGCGCCAGCAGCCGTTCCTTCACGGCGGGCGATGCGAGGGCCTTGGCCGTTTCCTGCTGAATGCGCATCACGATGTCGGCCGGCGTGCCGGCGGGCGCCAGCAGCCCGAACCACGAGCTGGCTTCGAACCCCTTGAGCGAAGGGCCGCCCGCTTCTTCCACCGTGGGCACGTCCGGCAGCGCGGAAGAGCGCTCGGCGCTGGTCACCGCCAGCGCCACGAGCTTGCCGCCTTTGATCTGCGCCATCGAAGACGGCAGGTTGTCAAACATCACGTCCATGTTGCCGCCCATCATGTCCAGCAGCGCCGGGCCGGAGCCGCGATACGGCATATGCAGCATGTAGGTGCCGGTCATGCTCTTGAACAGCTCTCCAGCCAGGTGAATCGACGTGCCGTTGCCGCTGGACGCCATGTTCAGCTTGCCAGGGTTCGCCTTGGCATAGCGGATGAAGTCCTGCACGTTGGCGATGCCCAGCGCCTTGGCTTTTTCCGCATTCATCTCCATCACGTTGGGCACCGCCGCCACCAGGGTGATGGGCGTGAAGTCCTTGATGGGGTCGTACGGCAGCTTGGCATACAGCGCCCGGTTGATGCCGTGCGTGCCCACGGTGCCCATCAGCAACGTGTAGCCGTCGGCGGGCGACTTGGCGACCAGCTCTGCGCCGATGTTGCCGCCCGCACCGCCCCGGTTGTCCACGATGAACTGCTGGCCGAAGGCTTTGGAGAGTTCGGGTGCGACCGAACGCGCGAGGATGTCGGTGGTGCCACCGGGCGCAAAGGGCACGACGATGCGCACCGGCTTGGTAGGCCAGCTCTGCGCCAGTGCGGGGCCGCTGGCCAGCGCCAAAGCCATGGCTGCGGCCGATAGCGCCGACATCGTCCGCCGGCGTGAGTGCGGCTTGGCAGTCGGCAAGGTGTGGGTGGTCAGGTTGTCTTGATTCGGCATACAGCGGGTCCTTCGCAAGAAGCTTCGGGGAAGCGTCTTTTGTACCGGCTGCGCAGGGTTTGCCGCGCTGGTGAAAACCCGCCGCACGGGCTGGTTAGCCCATGGAAAAAGCCGCCGGGCACCTATGCGCCCGGCGGCTTTTTGAACTGAACCGATGCGAGGAACGTGGGGATCAGTCCGCGTACGTGCCCGCAGCCTTGATGACCGTGCCCCACTTCTCGATTTCGGCCTGCACGAACTTCTTGTGTTCTGCGGGCTCGGTGCGCTTGTCGGTCGTCACCACGGCGCCCAGGCCTTCCTGCTTCTTGATGAACTCGGCGTCCTTCAGGGCGGCCTTCACGGCTTCGTTCAGCTTGGCCAGCACCGGGGCGGGCGTGCCCTTGGGGGCATACAGGCCGTGCCAGATCGTCACTTCGAAGTTGGGCACACCCGCTTCGGCCAGCGTGGGCAGATCTTTCAGCGACGGCGTGGTCAGGCGCTTGGCAGTGGTGACCGCGAACGCCTTGACCTTCTTGCCCTCGATCTGCGAGGTGGTGTTGGTCGTCTGGTCGCACATCAGGTCGATCTGGCCGCCGATCAGGTCGGTCATGGCCGGGGCCGTGCCCTTGTAGGAAATGGTGGTCATTTCCGTCTTGATGGCGTTCTGGAACATCAGGCCGCACAGGTGCGACGCAGCGCCCAGGCCGGCATTGCCCAGGTTGACCTTGCCCTTGTTCTGGGCGATCCAGGCCGTCAGTTCCTTGTAGTTGTTGGCCGGAATCGAAGGCTTGGCGATGAGCGTCATCGGCACGTCGTTGAGGATGCCCAGGTATTCGAAGTCCGTCGCCACGTTGAACGACAGCTTGCGATACAGCGAAGGCATCGTGGACATGGCGATGTGGTTGAGCAGCAGCGTGTAGCCGTCCGGCGTGGCGCGCGCCACCTTGGCCGTGCCGATGGAGCTGCCGGCGCCCACCGAGTTGTCGATCACCACACTGGCGCCACCCAGCGGCTTGCGCAGGGCCTCGGCCAGGTCGCGGGCCACGCGGTCGGTCGGGCCACCGGCGGCGAACGGCACCACGATGGTGATGGGGCGGTCCTTGGCGGGGAAGTCCTGTGCGAAAGCGCTGAAAGCCAGCGTGGCGGCAGCGGCGGTGACGGCGAATTTGAACGATTTTTTCATGATGCTCCTGGAAAAGACGCGCCATGATAGCCACCACATTTGCGCCGACATATCAAGGTATTCACTAGCTTCAAATGATCAGGTTCTTAAATGTTTTCGCCTGGTAGCGCTCGTATTCATTGGGCTTTTTGCTATTGAAAGAGGAGCTAGGGCTTTTGTAGTGCTTTCGTATTAGGCATGGCCCAGGCCGTGTTCGGTGGCAGGCGCCACCCGCTGCCGGATTCACCGATAACTGCGGGCGTCCTCGATGACGCGGCCGTCGTTGGGCAGGGTGCCGGGCGCCAGCAACTGCACCTCGGCGCGCAGCTTGGTCACGTCGCGCACGGCCGCTTCCAGCTGCTGCGCCAGGCCGCCGGCGGTCTCCAGCGTTTCCACCTGCAGCACCATCTGGTCGTTGGCCATCTCGCCGCTGACCACCAGGCGCGCGCGCTGCACCTGCGGAAACCGCTTGGCAACACTCGCCACCTGGCCCGGGTGCACGAACATGCCGCGCACCTTGGTGGTCTGGTCGGCCCGGCCCATCCAGCCCTTGATGCGGGTTTGGGTGCGGCCCGTGGGGCAGGGGCCGGGCAGCACGGCCGACAAATCACCCGTGCCGAAGCGGATCAGCGGGTAGTCGGGGTTGAGCGTGGTCACCACCACTTCGCCCACCTCGCCTTCGGGCACCGGGTCGCCGGTGCCGGGGCGCACGATCTCCACGATCACGCCTTCGTCCAGCACCAGGCCTTCGCGGGCGCTGGTCTCGTAAGCGATCAGGCCCAGGTCGGCCGTGGCGTAGCACTGGTAGCCGGCCACGCCGCGCTCGGCAAACCAGTCGCGCAGCGAAGGCGGAAACGCCTCGCCCGAAACAAGCGCTTTGGTCACGCTGGGCAGGCGCACGCCCATCGATTCGGCCTTGTCCAGAATGAGCTTCAAAAAGCTCGGCGTGCCGATGTAGCCGGCCGGCTGCAGCTCGGCCATGGCCTGCACTTGCTGCTCGGTTTGCCCGGTGCCCCCGGCGAATACCGTGCAGCCCAGCGCCTGCGCGCCGGTTTCCATCATGGAGCCGGCGGGCACGAAGTGGTAGCTGAAGCTGTTGTGCACCAGCTCGCCTGCACGAAACCCCGCAGCATGGATGGCCCGCGCCATGCGCCAGTAGTCGCGCCGCGTACCCTCGGGCTCGTAGATCGGGCCGGGGCTGGCGAACACGCGCGGCATGCCGGCGCCGAAGGCCAGCGCGCTGAAGCCGCCAAAGACGTTGCCCTGGGCCGCGCGCTGCGCCTGCTGGCGCTCCAGCAACTCATGCTTGCGCGTGACGGGCAGCTGCGCCAGCGCCGCCCGGCTGGTGACCTGCGACGCATCAACGCCCGCCAGGATCTCTGCAAACGCGGCGGAGTGTTGTTGCGCCTGCGCGATCTGCCCAGGCAGTGCGGCCAGCAACGCGGCCTCGCGCTCTGGCGGACTGCGGGTTTCCAGGGCGTCATAGAACGTGCTCATGCCTGGGGCTCCTGTGCGGTTTTTGAATGAAATCGGCCTCTAGCGCTTATCCATCAAGCGCAAGCAGCTATGAAATGAGGAGCAATGCCTTTGAAGCATTCTTTTGATGCCGGTGGCTGTAAAGGCGCACGTGCGTAACGACTGGCGCAGCCCCAAGCCAGGGCCACCGTGGAACTGGCTCCGCCAGGCCACCGGTGGCGTCCCCCTTCCCGCATCGCGCAGCGAGGCGAGAGAAGGGGGAAGGCGCGAAGCGCCACAGGGGGTTGTCATCAAGCCAACCAGCGCTTGCGCCGCTTGTAGCTCTTCACATCCTTGAAGCTGCGGCGCTCCCCACCGCCCATGCCCAGGTAGAACTCCTTGACGTCCTCGTTGGTCGCCAGGTCGGCCGCCTTGCCGTCCATCACCACGCGGCCGTTTTCGAGGATGTAGCCGTAATCGGCATTGCGCAGCGCCATGGAGGTGTTCTGCTCGGCCAGCAGAAAGGTCACCCGCTCCTTGGCGTTCAGGTCCTTCACGATGGCGAAGACCTCGTCCACGATCTGCGGCGCCAGGCCCATGGAGGGCTCGTCCAGCAGCACCATCTTCGGGCTGGCCATCAGGGCGCGGCCGATGGCGCACATCTGCTGCTCGCCGCCCGACGTATAGGCGGCCTGGCTGGTGCGCCGCGTCTTCAGGCGCGGGAAGTAGGCGTAGACCTTCTCCAGGTTGGCCGCCACTTCGGCGCGGTCGCGGCGGGTGTAGGCGCCCGTGAGCAGGTTCTCTTCGATGGTCAGGTGGGCAAAGCAGTGGCGGCCTTCCATCACCTGCACCACGCCGCGGTCGACCAGCGCGGCAGGCGTCAGCTGCTCGATGCGTTCGCCGCGCAGCGTGATGCTGCCCTTGGTGACCTCGCCGCGCTCGCCCGCCAGCAGGTTGGACACGGCCCGCAGCGTCGTCGTCTTGCCCGCGCCGTTGCCGCCCAGCAGCGCGACGATGGAGCCCTCGGGCACCGTCAGCGACACGCCCTTGAGCACCAGGATCACGTGGTTGTAGATGACCTCGATGCCGTTGACGACGAGCAGCGGCGCCGCGGCTTCGTCCGCTGGCGCGCCGGGCGTCGTATCGGCTGAAAGGGAGCTGTTGGGCATGCGGGCTCTCCGGGAACTACCTCCGCCGTGCTGTCGCAGGACGACGGAGATTGCTATTGAAAACATAGCTGCTTGCGCTTATGCATCAAGCGCTAGCGGCCAAAAAGGCTTGAAACCTGGGCCGGCCTGCGTCCGGCGCCGAGCGCCAAGGCTCGGTGCCGGACGGGTCAGCCCCTCATCACGCCATCAGCTGCATGAACGAGGCTTGACGTTCTTGTCCTTGGCGTACTTGGCCGAGAACTCCTTGACCAGCGGGTCGATGTGCGTCTTGTCGGCCTGGTACCAGTCGGACTTGATGTCCCACTTGCCGCCGTCCCACTGCACGATGCGCGCCCAGTCGCTGCCCATGTGGTTGCTGCAGGACGTCTTCACCGGCCGCATGATTTCGCCGAAGCCCAGGGCCTTCAGCTTGTCGGCGGTCAGGTCCAGGTTCTCGAAGCCCCAGCGCACCTGCTCGGGCGTGAGCACCTTGCCCTTGCCGTACTTCTCCTGCGCGGCGCGAATGGCTTCAACCTGCAGCATCGAGATCATCATGCCGCGCGTATGCGCCAGCGTGGCGATGCCGGTGGCCGCGCCCGTGCCCTGGCCCTTGTCGTAGACAAACTTCTTCAGGTCGTCGTGCACCTTGTCCTTGGCTGCGCTGTTGTGCACGGTGACGGCGTTGTAGCCCTTGGCGCCCGCGCCGATGTCCTTCACGTCATGGTCGGAGCCAGCCCACCAGATCGCGTAGATCTTCTCGCGCGGGTATCCGCTGGCCTGCGCCTCGCGAATGCCGGCGGGCGTCATCACGCCGGCCGACCAGAACAGCACGTAATCAGGCTTTTGCTGGCGGATCTGCAGCCAGGTGGACTTCTGCTCCACGCCGGGCGGCGTGACGGGGAACAGGCTGACCTCGAAGCCGTCGGCCGCAGCCTTTTTCTGCAAGAGCGGAATGGGCTCCTTGCCGTACGGGCTGTCGTGGTAGACGAGCGCGATCTTCTTGCCCTTCAGGCTGCCCTTTTCCTTCTTGGCGATGTCCTGCAGCATCACGTCGGCGGCGGTCCAGTAGGTGCCCAGCAGCGGGAAGTTCCACTCGAACACCGTGCCGTCCACCGACTGCGACAGGCCGTAGCCCATGGTCTCGACGGGGATCTTGTCCGCGAAGGCCTTGTCGGTAACCGCGAAGGTGATGCCGGTGGATTGCGTGTCAAAGCCCGAGGCGCCGCTGCCCTTGCCCTTGAGGCGTTCGTAGCACTCCACGCCCTTGGCCGCGTCGTAGGCGGTCTCGCACTCCTCGAAGGCGATCTTCACGCCGTTCACGCCGCCGTCGCGGGCGTTGACCAGCTTCAGATAGTCCTGCTTGCCGTCGGCCCACGGAATGCCCAGCGGCGCGAACTGGCCGGTGCGGTAGACCATCAGCGGCACGAACTGCTCGGCCGCGGCTTGCGCCTGCGCCGCCATCGGCATGAAGGCCGAGATGGCGGCGGCGCCGGCAGCGGTGGCCAGCGCGATTCTTTGCTTGAGTTGCATGGCTTTGTCTCCTAAGGGTGATGGCACCTGGGGTGCGCTTGTGGTGAATGAAGGACGGAACACGGACGCTGGAAGCAGTGAATGCAATGACCGCTGGGATCAATGCGGGAAAGGCCACAGCCGCAGCTTCTGCCGGGCGGTGGACCACAGCCGCGCCAGGCCGTGGGGTTCGACGATGAGAAAGAAGACGATGAGCGCGCCGAAGATCATGTGTTCCACATGCGTGGCAGTAGCTGTGGAAATCGGCAAGCCCAGCCAGTGCGGCACGTAGTTCAGCAACAGCGGCAGCAGCACGATGAAGGCCGCCCCGAAGAACGCGCCGGAGATCGAGCCCAGACCGCCGATGATCACCATGAAGAGCAGCTGGAACGAGCGCTCGATGCCGAACGCCGCCGGCTCCCACGAGCCCAGGTGCACAAAACCCCACAGCCCGCCCGCCACGCCCACGATGAAGCTGCTGACCGCGAAGGCCGAGAGCTTGGCGTACACCGGGCGGATGCCGATCACGGCAGCGGCCACGTCCATGTCGCGCATGGCCATCCACTCACGCCCGATGGCGCCGCGCACCAGGTTCTTGGACAGCAGCGCGAACACCGCAACGAAAGCCAGGCACAACAGGTACTTCTGCACTGGCGTCTGAATGGCAAAGCCCAAAATGTCCAGCCCGCCCACGCTGACCGAGCCGGACGAAGAGCCGTTGGTGACCCACTTCACGCGGTTGGTGAACCAGTCGGTGAAGAACTGCGCCGCCAGCGTGGCCACCGCCAGGTACAGCCCCCGGATGCGCAGGCTGGGAATGCCGAACAGCACGCCGAACACGGTGGCGGCCAGTCCGCCGCCCAGCAGCGCCAGCAACAGCGGCATACCGTCGATGCGCGCCTGCAGGTTGTAGGCCGCATAGGCGCCCACCGCCATGAAGGCGCCGGTCCCCAGCGATATCTGCCCGCAGTAGCCCACCAAAATGTTCAGCCCGATGGCGGCCAGCGACAGGATGAGAAAAGGCACGGCGACGGCGCGAAAGAAATAGTCGCTGCCGACCATCGGCACCAGCACGAAGGCCACGGCCAACAGGGCGAGGATGGCCCACCGGTCCTGCGCGACCGGGAACAGGCCCATGTCGGCGCGGTAGTTGCTCTTGAACTGGCCGTTCTCGCGGTAGAACATATTCTTTTGCTCCTATGTCACCGCGTCAGACGCGATCAATGATTTTGTCGCCGAACAAGCCTTGCGGCCTGATCAAGAGAAAGCCCAGCGCCAGCACGTAGGCAAACCAGTTCTCGATGCCGCCGCCCAGGAACGGGCCCAGGTAGATCTCCGAGAGCTTCTCGCCTACGCCGATCACCAGGCCGCCGACGATGGCGCCGGGCACCGAGGTGAGCCCACCCAGGATCACCACCGGGAAGGCTTTCAGCGCCACCAGCGAGATGGAGAACTGCACGCCCAGCTTGCTGCCCCAGATGATGCCGGCCACCAGCGCGACGATGCCGCCCACCGACCACACGATCACCCAGATGCGCGACAGCGGAATGCCGATGGACTGGGCGGCCTGGTGGTCGTCCGCCACGGCACGCAGCGCGCGGCCGGTGCGGGTCTTCTGGAAAAAGAGCGACAGCAGTGCCACCAGCATCGCGGCGATCAGCGCTGCGTAGAGGTCTTCCTTGGACAGCAGCAGGCCGCCTTCGAAGACGTTTTCCAGCACGATCATCGGGTCCTTGGGCATGCCCACGTCGATCTTGTAGGTGGAGCTGCCGAAGATCAGCTGGCCCGCTCCGTCCAGGAAGTACGTGATGCCCAGCGTGGCCATCAAAAGCGTGATGCCTTCCTGGTTCACCAGCCGGCGCAGTGCCAGGCGTTCCACCAGCCAGGCCACGCCGATCATGCAGAGCACGGCCGCGCAGAACGCCATCAGGTTGGCCAGCAGCAGGCTGTTGAAGCCCAGCCAGAGCGGGAACCACTCGGCGAAACGCGCCATGGCCAGTGCCGCGAACAGCACCATCGCCCCCTGCGCGAAGTTGAAGACGCCCGAGGCCTTGAAGATCAGCACGAAGCCCAGCGCGACCAGCGCGTAGAGCATGCCGGCCATGAGGCCACCGAACACGGTTTCGAGAAAGAATCCCATGCTTGTTGCTCCTGGTATCAGTGGCTTGCGCCGAGGTAGGCGCGGATGACGTCTTCGTTTTCACGCACCGCCTGCGGCGTGCCGTCGCCGATCTTCTTGCCGTAGTCCAGCACCACCACGCGGTCGGAGATGTCCATCACCACGCCCATGTCGTGTTCGATCAGCACGATGGTGGTGCCGAACTCGTCGTTCACGTCGAGGATGAAGCGGCACATGTCCTGCTTTTCTTCCACGTTCATGCCGGCCATGGGTTCATCGAGCAGCAGCACCTGCGGCTCCATCGCCAGAGCGCGCCCCAAATCCACGCGCTTTTGCAGGCCGTAGGGCAACTGGCCCACGGGCGCCTTGCGCCAGGCCTGGATTTCAAGAAAGTCGATGATGCGTTCGACCACTTCGCGGTGGCGGATCTCTTCGGCCACGGCCGGGCCCACGCGCAGGGCCTGCATCAGCAGGTTGCTTTTGATCTTCAGGTTGCGCCCGGACATGATGTTGTCCAGCACGCTCATGCCCTTGAACAGCGCCAGGTTCTGGAACGTGCGCGCCACGCCCATCTCGGCCACCTGGCGCGAGTTCATGTGCGAGAAGGTCTTGCCGCGGAAGGTGATGGAGCCGTCCTGCGGCGTGTACACGCCGTTGATGCAGTTGAGCATGCTGCTCTTGCCGGCGCCGTTGGGGCCGATGATGGAGCGGATCTCGTGCTCGCGCACGTCGAACGAGATGTCGGTCAGCGCCTTCACCCCGCCAAAGCGCAGGCTGATGTTGCTGACGTCGAGAATGACGTCGCCGATCTTCTTGGTGGTCATCTGCGGGTTCTTTCCTGGCGTCAGGCGGCGGCCCGGCGGGCGGGGGCGAAGGTCTTGGCGTCCATCAGGGCCAGGTCGGCGCTCACGCGGCCGGTGCGTCCGTCTTCGAACTTCACCTGCGTATCGATGAACTGCGTGGTGCGCCCGGCATACAGCGCATCCACCAGCACGCCGTATTTGTCGGCGATGAAGCCACGGCGGACCTTGTTGGTGCGTGTGAGTTCGCCGTCGTCGGCGTCCAGCTCCTTGTGCAGCACCAGGAAGCGGCTCACCTGGCTGCCCGCCAGCAGCTCGTCGGTGGCCAGGTCGGCATTCACCTTCTCGATGCAGTCGCGGATCAGGCCGTACACCTCGGGCTTGGAGGCCAGGTCGGTGTAGCCGGCGTAGGGCAGGTTGCGGCGCTCGGCCCAATTGCCCACGGCGTCGAAGTCAATGTTGATCAGCGCGCACACCTTCTCGCGGCCGTTGCCCAGCGCCACCACTTCCTTGATGTGCGGGAAGAACTTGAGCTTGTTCTCCACGTACTTGGGCGCAAACATGGCGCCGTCGTTGGCGCCACCATTAAGCCGGCCCACGTCCTTGATGCGGTCGATGATCTTCAGGTGGCCTTGCGCATCCAGAAAGCCCGCGTCGCTGGTGCGGTACCAGCCGTCTTCGGTCAGCACCTCGGCCGTGGCGGTGGGGTTCTTGTAGTACTCGCGCAGCAGGCCGGCCGACTTCACCAGGATCTCGCCGTTGTCGGCCACCTTGATCTCCACGCCGCGAATGGGCACGCCCACCGTGTCGGCGCGGGCCTGGTTGTCGGGCTGCAGGCACACGAACACGGCGGTTTCGGTGGAGCCGTACAGCTGCTTCAGGTTGATGCCGATGGAGCGGTAGAAGGTGAACAGGTCCGGCCCGATGGCCTCGCCCGCGGTGTAGGCCACGCGCACGCGGCTCAGGCCCAGCGTGTTGCGCAGCGGGCCATAGACCAGCAGGTTGCCTGCGGCGTACAGCGCCCGGTCCAGCAAGCCCACGCTCTGGCCGTCCTGCAGCGCGGGGCCCACGCGGCGGGCCAGCGCCATGCAGGCATGGAACAGGTGGCGCTTGAGGGCGCCAGCGTCTTCCATGCGGATCATCACGCTGGTCAGCAGGCCTTCGAAGACGCGGGGCGGCGCGAAGTAATACGTGGGGCCGACTTCTTTCAAGTCGATGGTCACGGTGGCGGCCGACTCGGGGCAGTTCACCACGTAGCCGCAGGCCAGCCACTGCGCGTAGCTGAAGATGTTCTGGCCGATCCAGGCCGGCGGTAGATAGGCCAGCACTTCTTCACTGCTGGTCAGGCGGTCGAATTCGGCGCCGGCCGTGGCGCGGTCGAGCAGTGTGGCGTGCGTGTGCACCACGCCCTTGGGGTTGCCGGTGGTGCCCGATGTGAAGAACATCGCGGCCACGTCCTGCGCCTGGGTGGCGGCCACGCGCTGGGCGAACCAGCCGCTCTCGCGCGCCAGCAGGGCCTTGCCGGATTCGACCAGCGCATCCAGCGCCTGCAGCCCGGGCTCGTCGTAGTTGCGCAGGCCGCGCGGGTCGTCGAAGAAGATGTGCGTGATCGCCGGGCACTGCTCGCGGATCTCCAGCAGCTTGTCGACCTGCTCCTGGTCTTCGACGATGCAAAAGCGCACTTCGGCATTGTTCAGCGGAAAGACGCATTCAGCCCCCACCGCGTCCTGATACAGCGGCACCGGAATGGCGCCCAGCGACTGCGCCGCGAGCATGGTGGCGTAGAGGCGCGGGCGGTTCGCGCCGATCACGACCAGATGCTCGCCGTGCGCCAGGCCTGCGCCGTGCAAGCCCGCTGCCAGCGTGGCCACCAGCTGGGCCAGGTCCGCCCAGGTGTGCGTCTGCCAGATGCCGTATTCCTTCTCGCGCAGCGCGGCGGCCGAAGGGCGCTCGGCAGCGTGGCGCAGCAGCAGTTGGGGGAATGTGGTGCTCATACCTCTCCTGAAGGATGGTGTGGCGGGGCGGGCAGCTTGTGGGCTGCAGGGAACGCCCCTTCAATGCAATGCATGGTAGGAAGCACTTTGACGCCGATATGTCTTTGTGACGACAATTTGCGGGAAACTCCTGACGGGTCTAACCCTGCACTGCGTTGCAGCAAGTTCCCGGCATGCCGCAGGGGCTGCCAGGCGGCAGGGCGGTATCCTCGCGCCCCATGTACGCCCCGTTCTTCGGTCTCCAGCACGCCCCGTTCTCCATCGCGCCAGACCCGCGCTACCTGTTCATGAGTGACCGCCACCGCGAGGCGCTGGCCCATCTGCTGTACGGGCTGGATGCGGGCGGCGGCTTCGTGCTGCTGACGGGCGAGATCGGCACCGGCAAGACCACCGTGTGCCGCTGCTTTCTGGAGCAGATTCCGGCGCACTGCAACGTGGCCTACATCTTCAATCCCAAGCTCACGGTGGGCGAGCTGCTGCGCTCCATCTGCGACGAATTCGGCGTGGCCCACGTGCCGGCCGTGCCGGGAGCGGAGACCGTCAAGGACTGCCTGGACCCGCTGAATGCCTTTTTGCTGGCGCAGCACGCGGCCGGCCGCAACAACGTGCTGATCATCGACGAGGCGCAGAACCTGGCGCCCGACGTGCTCGAGCAGCTGCGCCTGCTGACCAACCTGGAAACCAGCGAGCGCAAGCTGCTGCAGATCATCCTCATCGGCCAGCCCGAACTGCGCGGCATGGTCGCCAGCCCTTCGCTGGAGCAACTGGCCCAGCGCGTGATCGCCCGCTTTCACCTGGATGCGCTGACCGCGCAGGAAACCACGCAGTACATCGAGCACCGGCTGCGCGTGGCCGGCCTGGCCGGCCCGCTGCCCTTCGACCGCCGGGCGCTGCAACGCGTGCACCGGCTCACACGCGGCGTGCCGCGCCGCATCAACCTGCTGTGCGACCGTGCGCTGCTGGGCGCCTATGCGGCCGGCACGCACCACGTTACCGACACCACCGTGCGGCGTGCCGCGCGCGAGGTGTTCGGCGCCGCGCCTGCTGCCGCCACTGGTGACAAGGCCCGCGCAGCCGGAGCGGGCTCGCAACGCTGGCGCGCCGGTGCCGTGGGCGCCTTGGCCGGCGCCGCTGCGGTGGCCGCCGGCGTGTGGGCATGGCAATCGACGCGCAGCGTGCCGCCGCCCTCGCAAGCCGTCGCGCAAAAGGCAGCGCCAGCCAGCGCTGCAGCGGCGCCCGCTTCTGCGCCCGCAGTCGATCCGCTGGCGCCGTTCCTCGCCGCGCAGCCGTCGGGCGACGGGCCGGCCTGGCAGGCGCTGGCCACGGCCTGGGGTGCAGCGGCACTTGCCGAAAATGCCGACGCCTGCGCCGCGCTGCTGTCGCAAGCCGACCTGCGCTGCTGGCGCACGCCGCGCGCCAGCCTGAGCCTGGTGCGCCAGCTCGACCGGCCGGTGCTGCTGACGCTCTACCCCGGCGCCGACGCCGCCCCGGTGGCCGCCGTGCTGCGCACCCTGCAGGGCGACATCGCCACGCTGGAAGGCGCCGGGGGCCGCACCGTGCGCCTGCCGGTCACCGCGCTGGCGCAGGTCTGGCGGGGCGAGCTGGCCACGCTCTGGCGCGTGCCGGCCGACGTGCCCGACAGCGACGACGTGGCCGCCAACGCGGCCGGGGCCGCCTGGCTCGACAAACATCTGCCGGCCGCTGAGGTCGATGCCGCACGAACCCCGGCCCGCACTGGCGCACTGGCCGAGCGGCGCGCGCGCATTCACCGATTCCAGCTGGCCCAGGGCCTCACGCCCGATGGCAAGGCCGGGCCGCTGACCCTCATGCAGCTGAACCGCGCCGCTGGCGTCAACGAACCGCGCCTGCGCACCGGAGCCTGAAATACCATGTCGTACATCCTTGATGCGCTGCGGCGCGCCGAAGCCGAACGCGGGCGGGGCGCCGTGCCCGGCCTGCACTCTCCGGGGCTGTCGCCCGCCGGCGCGCAGGTGGCGGGGGCGCCCGAGCGGACGCGCGCCGTCACTGCCGCCCTGGTCGCCGTGGCCGCGCTGTTGGCTGCGGCGCTGGCGGCTGGCGCGATGTGGTGGTGGCAGCAGCCACGGGGCGGGGTGGTGGTGGCCGTGCCCTCCACCGCGCCTGCTGCCGCTGCGCCCGCGGCTGCCGCCAGTGCACCCGAGGTGGCCCTGGCGCCGCAGCCTGCGCCGGCCGCGCCCGCGGCAGTGACTCCAGCGCGCCCGGCCGAGCAAAAGCCCGAGCGCCGGGCGCCAGCGCCGGCTCCCGCTCCCGCCAGGGCCACGCCTGCGCCCACTGCTTCGCCATCGCCCTCGCCGGTCCAGGCCTCCAAGCCTGCCCCGCCCAAGGCGGCCACACCGGCCGGCACCGTCTTCTCGCCCGGCGACCTGCCGGCGTCGGTGCGCGAACAGCTGCCCATGCTGCAGATCGCCGGCGTCACCTATTCGTCCAACCCGCTGTATCGCATGGCCATCGTCAACGGCCAGGTGCTGCACGAAGGCGATGCGGCAGCGCCCGGCCTGACGCTGGAGCGGGTGGAGCAGGGACGCACGGTCTGGGCCTTCCAGGGCTACCGCTACGCCGTGCCGTCGAAGTAGGCTGCGCCGGCCTGGGCCGCTAAGTTTTAGGTCAAATCGGCCTCTAGCGCTTGATGGATAAGCGCTGACAGCTATCTATTTGATAGCTATCGCTGCGCGCGCTTATCCTCATCGTCATGGCAGCTGTCGGTGGTCGTGGTATTCCCGCATCCGGCAGCGGCGCATCCTGCGCCATGCTCAGGCGCATGAACCAGGACGTTTCCCTGCACCAGCGCCGCAGGCTCCCCACTGATCAGGATCTGGCCGGCATTCCGTGGCTGGCCGCGCTGCAGCCGGCCGAGCGCGAGCGCGCGGTCACCTCGCTGAGGGTGGGCGATGCACTGGTGGGCGACTATGTCTGCCGGCTGGGCCGCCCGGTCACCTACTGGTTCGGCGTGGTCGAAGGCCTGCTGAAGATGAGCACCGACAACGAGCAGGGCCAGACCATGACCTTTGCCGGCATGCCGCCCGGCGGGTGGTTCGGCGAAGGCACGGTGGTCAAGCGTGAACCCTACCGCTACAACGTGCGCGCGCTGCGCAAGAGCGTGGTGGCGGGGCTGCCGCTCGACACTTTCCACTGGCTGCTGGACCACTCCATCGGCTTCAACCGCTTCGTGATGGGGCAGCTCAACGAACGGCTGGCCCAGTTCATCGGCGCGCGCGAGATCGACCGCATGCCCAACACCGAGCTGCGCGTGGCGCGCAGCCTGGCGGCGCTGTTCAACCCGGTGCTCTACCCGGGCGTGGGCGAGGTGCTGCGCATCACGCAGCAGGAACTGGCGTACCTTGTGGGCCTGTCGCGCCAGCGTGTGAACGAGGCGCTGGCGGCGCTGGAGGTGCAGGGCGCCATTCGCGTGGAATACGGCGGCCTGCGGGTGCTCGATCTGACGGCGCTGCGCAGCGGAGCCTTTGCTCCGCTTCCCCCGGCGGCGGTGGCTGCAGGGGCTGCGCCGGCTGTCACACCGCAACGCCGGGCACGCCGCAGCGCTGTGCAGACCCGCGGGCCGGTCAGCGCGTGAGGGCGCGCGGGCGTGCCGCGGGCTGCCCGGCGCGCTGCAGGGCAGGGCGGTGAGCGGGCGCCGCGACCGGTGCCTGCAAGGTCTGCTGTGCTTGCAGCGCCTGCGGGTTCCACTCGTCGCGCCCAGCGCCGCCGTCCGCGCTGTTGCCGCCATCGCCCGGCTGACGCGACAGGCGGAACTGGCCCACCACGCGCGTCAGGCGCGCGGCTTGTTCCTTCAGGCTGTCGGCGGCGGCCGAGCTTTCTTCGACCAGCGCGGCGTTCTGCTGCGTCATGCTGTCGAGCTCGCCCACCGAATGGCTCACCTGCCCGATGCGCTCGCTCTGCGACTGCGCGGAGGCGGTGATCTCGCCCATGATGTCCGAGACGCGGCGCACCGACTCGACCAATTCCTGAAGGGTGGAGCCGGCCTGGCCCACCAGCGTGCTGCCCTGGTCGACATGCGTGCCGCTGGCCAGAATCAGGGCCTTGATCTCGCGTGCCGCGTCGGCCGACCGGCCCGCCAGCGCGCGCACCTCGCTGGCCACCACGGCAAAGCCCCGGCCCTGCTCGCCGGCGCGGGCGGCTTCCACGGCGGCGTTCAGCGCCAGGATGTTGGTCTGGAAGGCGATGCCGTCGATCACGCTGATGATGTCGCCGATCTTGCGCGAGCTGGCACTGATGGTGTTCATGGTGCCCACGACCTTCGACACCACTTCGCCGCTGCGCGTGGCCACGTCCGATGCCGAGGCCGTCATGCGGTGCGCCTGGCGCGATGCATCGGCGCTTTGCGTCACCGTCTGGGTCACGTCGCCCAGGGCCGATGCGGCCTCCTGCAAATTGCGCGAAGTGTGTTCGGTGCGCTGGCTCAAGTCGAGATTGCCAGACGCCACTTCGGCGCTGGCCACCAAAATGGAATCGGCCGTGGTGCTGATGTCGCCCACCAGCGTGCGCAGGCGCTCCTGCATGGCGGCAATGGCCTCCAGCAGGCGGCCGGTTTCATCGTGAATGCGCACCTCGACCTGCGAGGTCAAATCGCCCCGGGCGATGCGTTCGGCCACCACCACGGCGCGGCCCAGCGGCTGGGTGATGCTGCGCGTGGCGCGCCAGGCGATCACGCCGCCCAGCGCCATGGCCAGCACCACCAGCAGCGCGCTGGTGGTGCGCGCACGGCTCTGGGTGGCCTCGGCGGTGTCCACTACGGCGGTGTTCAACTGCTCCTGCAAATCCACCATCTTGCCCAGCTGCGTGCGCCAGGCCGCTTCCAGCGGCGCCACGCGCGTCATCAGCCCCAGCGACGCGCCCACGGTGTCGCCGTCGGTGATGGCCTTGAGAGCCGATTCGATCTCCGGGCGGGCCTTGCCGGCCAGCGCCTGAATGTCGGTGGCCAGCTGTTGTTCGGCCGGGGTGGCGGCGGCGTTCGCGCCTTCGCCCAGCAGCTTTTGCAGGCTGGCTTCGTCGCGTGCGTAGCGCTCCAGCGCCTGGGCTGCTCCAGCAATCTGGTCGGCCGCATGTTTGGGGTCGATCTCTGTCAGCATGGCGGCGGAGCGGCTGCGCAGGCCGACGGCGCTGACGCTGTCAAGCAGGCTGTTGACCAGGCGCGTCTTGGCTGCGCTGGTCGATGCGATGTACTGCATCTGCCCCTGCATCGTCGCCAGAGACCATTGGCCCACCAACGCAATCGCCAGAACCAGCAGCAAAATGCAGCCGAAGCCCCACCCCAGGCGCGTGGAGATCGACAGGGAGTTCAGGCGGGTTCTAACGGACATGGCGCGGGTTTCCTTGGAGCGTGGCGACGGCATGAGGAGAGCAAGATGGATGCCTGCGACCGGTTGCGAATGTTACAAATGAATGGCGCATAGCCTAGCGAGTTGTTAAAGACCTTTGGATTTCGCAGACCACCTCAGTCGATTTAAAGTGTGTTTCTTTGGGCGCCGTTGCTTTGATGTGTGCTATTGTTTTTATAGCTTTATCAGTAACGGCGCTGCCGTGAAAGCGCGGTTGATGTCGAATCTACACTCTGTGATTGTTACAAATAAAGGTCTTGCCATGCGACCGCTCGGCCGCATAGGCCGGCTTTTGGCTGACTTTCTGATCCTCGGAATCTTTGCCTTGGCGAGCCTGTGTGCCGGCGCCGCCACGGTGCAGGTGACGGTACAGGACGGGGCGGGCAAGCCATTGCCGGGCGCTGTGGTGTTTCTCGACTCGCCCGAGGCCAAGCGCATGGTCCGGCCGCTGGCCGACGCCGAGATGGGCCAGCAGAACCTGCGCTTCACGCCCGAGGTGCTGGTGGTGCCGGTGGGCACGGCGGTGCGGTTCCCCAATCGCGACACGGTGCGGCACCACGTCTATTCGTTTTCTCCAACCAAGAAATTCGAGCTCAAGCTGTACGCCGGCGTGCCGGCCAACCCGGTGCTGTTCGACCAGGTGGGCGTGGCGGTGCTGGGCTGCAACATTCACGACCAGATGGTGGGCTGGGTGATGGTGGTGGACACGCCCTATTACGCACAGAGCGCCGCGCCCGCGGGCAGCGCGCAGATCGACAAGGTGCCGGCAGGCAGCTACCAGCTACGCGTGTGGCACGCCAGCCTGCCCATGGGGGCGGCGGCCCATGGCCAGGCACTAACGGTGGCCGATGCCGGCGGCGCGCCCGTCGTCGTGCGGCTGGCCGGAGCGAGGCCCTGATGCGGCTCGCCTTGCCGCGCAGCCTCATTGGCCGGCTGGTCGGCCTGTCGCTGCTGCTGCTGCTCAGCGTGCAGCTGGCAGGGTTCGCGGTGGTGCGCGCCACCATCGACCGCAATGCCCGCATGCAGATCGATGCCGCGCTGGACGGCGACGTGCGGGCCTGGCAGCGGGTGCTGGAACACAACGCCGAGCGACTGCAGCAGGGCGCGGCACTGCTGGCGGCCGATTACGGTTTTCGCTCGGCCGTGCTGTCGGGCGACGTGGACACCATGCAGTCGGTGCTGGAGAACCACGGCAAGCGCATCGGCGCCGCCGTGTCGGCACTGCTGGACACGCAGATGTCGCTGGTGTCAGCCAATGTGAGGGGCGGCGCGGGCGACTACGAGGTCGCCCTGGGCCAGGCGGTGCCGCTGCTGACGTCGGGCTCCCGGCAGGACAGCCGTATCTTGGTGGTGGGCGGCGTGCCGTACCAGTTCGTGATGGTGCCCATGCGCGCGCCCTTGCTCATCGGCTGGGTGTTGATGGGCTTTCCGATCAGCCAGGCCCAGGCCATCGAGCTGCAGCAGCTGCGCTCGGCCGACGTGGCCGTGCTGGTGACTGCCGCCGACGGCAGCAACACGGTGCCGGTCAGCAGCCTGCCCGGCGCAGTGGTGGACGAATTGCGCCGCACAGGTGCCGTGCAGGAACTGCAGACCGACAAAGGGGCCTTGCTGGGCCGCGCCGTGCCCATGGACAGCCTGGGCGGCCAGGTGCAGGCCGTGATCCTGCGCTCGGTGAACGAAGTCGTCGCACCCTATCGGCGACTGCAGGTGCTGCTGGGCGTCATCACGCTGGCCGGCGTGCTGCTGTTTGCCGCCGCCAACGGCTGGATGGCCCACCGCCTGACGGTGCCGCTGCGCTCGCTGATCGCGGCCACGCAGCGCATGTCGCACGGCAACTACGCGGTGCCTATGGGTTACACCGGGCGCAAGGACGAGATCGGCAACCTGGCGCGTGCGTTCGATCGCATGCGGCTGGACATCGCCGGGCAGCAGGCCGAAATCCACCGGCTGGCGCATACCGACCGCCTGACCGGCCTGCCCAACCGGGAGCACTTTCGCGCGCTGTTGATGCAAGCCCTCGAGTCCGGCGGACAGACCGGGCCGCTGGCCGTGCTGTCGCTCAACCTGGACCGGTTCAAGCACGTCAACGGCGTGCTGGGCTACGCCACGGGCGACCGGCTGCTGCAGGCCGTGGCCGAGCGCATCGGCAGCCAGGCCCGGTCGGTCGACGACGTCGTCGCGCGCCTGGGCGGCAATGCCTTCGCCATGCTGCTGCCCGGCGCCGGGCCGGACGAAGCGGCAGCCATTGCCCAGCGCATCTCGCGCGCGCTCGAAACCCCGCTGGCCTTCGGCGACCAGACGCTCGATGTGAGCGCCGGCATCGGCATGGCCTGCTGGCCCGGCCCAGCCGCCGACGCAGACACCCTGCTGAGCCACGCCGAGATCGCCATGTACGCGGCCAAGCAACGCCTGAGCGGCGCGCTGCACTACGACACCGCGATGGACTCGTCGAGCCCGCAAAGCCTGTCGATGCTGACCGAGCTGCGCCGCGCCGTGGACCATGGCGAGCTGCGGCTCTTTTTGCAGCCCAAGGTGGCGCTGAACGGCCCGCCCGGCTGCGCGGCCGAGGCGCTGGTGCGCTGGCAGCACCCCGACCGCGGGCTGGTGCCGCCGATGCTGTTCATTCCGTTTGCCGAGCAGACCGGCTTCGTGCGCCAGCTCACGCTCTGGGTATTCGGCGAAGTGGTGCGCCTGCTGGCCGACCCTGTCGTGCGCGCCACCGGGCTGCGGGTGTCGGTGAACCTGTCCACCCGCGACCTGCTGGACCCGGAGCTGCACCACAAGCTCAGCGCGCTGCTGACGCTGCACGGCGTGGCCGCCGAGGCGTTCTGCCTGGAGATCACCGAGAGCGCCATCATGGACGACCCGCAGCGCGCCGAAGCCATGCTGAACCGGCTCTCGGAGCTGGGTTTTCGGCTGTCCATCGACGACTTCGGCACCGGCTATTCGTCGCTGGGCTACCTGCGGCGCCTGCCGGTCGATGAGCTGAAGATCGACAAGTCGTTCGTGATGGGCATGGCGTCCGCCGACGGCGATGCGCAAATCGTGCGCTCGACCATCGACCTGGCTCACAACCTCGGCCTGTCGGTAGTGGCCGAAGGCGTGGAGACCGAAGAAGTGCTGCAGCGCCTCAAAGGCCTGGACTGCGACGACGCGCAGGGCTACTTCATCAGCCGGCCGCTGCCGGTGAGCGAGTTTCTGGCCTGGCTGGCGCGCACGCATGCCGCAATGCCGGCCTTGCAGCCGGTGGCCTGAGCGCCTGCGCGGCCCCTGGCGACGGCCTCAGTTGTCGCGCAGGCTCGCAGGGCGTGCAGGCGCGAGACAATAGCGGCATGTCTGACACGCCGCCCTCCCGTCCTCCTTCCGGCTCCGCCCCCCGTTCGAGCGCCGATCCGCTCCGCTCTGCAGACGGCGCGGCCAGCCCGCCTGCCCGCCCCACGCTGCGCCGCCCCGAAGGCGCGCCGCCCGCCGTGCCCCCCGCACGCCGGGCTGCCACGCCAGCGCCACGCCCACCGGCCGCTCCGCGCCCGCCTGCTGGCGCGCGTTCTGCTGCCGGCGGCGGCGGCGGCGGCGGCGGCGGTCGCCCGCCCGCCGGCGGGCGGGCGAACGTGTCGGGCGCGCCGTCTCCGTCTCAACCTGGCTGGCGCGCCGGGCCGTCGTCTCCATCTGCTTACTCACCGGCACGCGGCCCCGGCCCCCGCGCCGTGCCCGCTACGGCCGCGGCGCCGCGCGCTGCGCAGGCGGGCGACACCATGCGGCTGAACAAGCGCATGGCCGAGCTGGGCCTGTGTTCGCGGCGCGAGGCCGACGACTGGGTGGCCCTGGGCTGGGTGCGCGTGAACGGCGAGTTGGCCGTCATGGGCCTGCAGGTGACGGCGACCGACCGCATCGAGGTGGACCCGCAGGCGCGCGGCCAGCAGGAGCGGCAGGTCACCATCCTGATGCACAAGCCCATGGGCTATGTGAGCGGCCAGGCCGAGGACGGCCACACCCCGGCCGTGGCGCTGATCAACCCGCGCACGCACTGGCGCGAAGACCCGAGCGGGCTGCGCTTCACGCCACCGCACCTGCGCGGGCTGGCGCCCTGCGGCCGGCTGGACATCGACTCCGTCGGCCTCTTGGTGATGACGCAGGACGGCCGCGTGGCGCGCCAGCTGATCGGCGAGAACTCCGACGTGGACAAGGAATACCTGGTACGCGTGCAGTACGGCGATGTGGCCATCGACGTGCAGGGCGCGTTCCCGGCCGAGCAACTGGCGCGGTTGTGCCACGGCCTTTCGCTGGACGGCCAGCCGTTGCGGCCCGCCAAGGTGGACTGGCAGAACCCCGAGCAGTTGCGCTTCGTGCTGAACGAGGGCAAGAAGCGTCAGATCCGCCGCATGTGCGAGCAGGTTGGGCTGAAAGTGGTGGGCCTCAAGCGCATCCGCATCGGGCGCGTGGTGCTGGGCAACCTGCCCGTCGGGCAGTGGCGCTACCTGGGGCCGAACGAGCAGTTCTGATCAAAAAAGAGAGCTGGCAGCGCTTGCCCTGTAAGCATTTCACAGGGTTTTGTATGGGAAACGCCCACCTGTAGAGCGCTGTCAGCTATCCATTGCATAGCGAATGAACCCGGCGGCCACTGGAGGCGCCTCGTAGTCGAAACGCCATCGGCCCGTGCGGGCCGCAGGCGACCGAATGAGAATCGAAAAGCGTCAGTCGTCGGACAGCAGCCATTGGTAGATCGCCGCACCGATGAGCGCGCCGGCAATCGGCGCAGCCCAGAACAGCCAGAGTTGCGACAGGGCGACCTCGGGTCCGAACAACGCGGGGCCGGTGCTGCGGGCCGGGTTGACCGATGTGTTGGTGACCGGAATGGAGATCAGGTGGATGAGGGTGAGCGCAAGACCGATGGCCACTCCGCCAAAGCCCTCTGCCGCGCGCCGTGCGGTGGCGCCCAGAATCACCAGCAGGAAGACGGCGGTCAGCACGACCTCGGTGATCAGCGCGGCGCTCAGGCTGTAACTGCCGGGCGAGTGCGCGCCGTAGCCGTTGGTGGCAAAGCCGCCCAGGTCGGCGTCTGGCTTGCCGGTGGCGATCAGGTACAGCAGGCCGGCTGCAGCGATGGCGCCCAGCACCTGCGCGGCGATGTAGCCGGGCAGTTCTGCAGCCCGAAAGCGTCCGCCCAGCGCCAGCCCGATGGAGACGGCCGGGTTGAAATGTCCGCCAGAGATGGGCCCGAAGGCATAGGCGCCGGTCAGCACCGTCAGGCCAAAGGCCAGCGACACGCCCAGCAGGCCGATGCCCCATTGCGGGAACGCGGCCGCCAGCACGGCGCTGCCGCAGCCGCCGAAGGTCAGCCAGAAAGTGCCGATAAATTCGGCGGTCCATTTTTTGATGTTGCTTTGGCTGCCCATGGCGCCCCTCCTGTTGCTTGTGGGTATGAGTGGATGCAAAAAGCCCGCAACGACAACGTCGGCGGGCTCTGCGCCATCTTAGGAAGGGAAACGGAGAGTAGAGGCCGTGGAATGTGAACAATGCTGCCCTCGTCCGTGGCAGCGGCGGCCGGGTTGCCTGGCCGAGCCTCTCGAAGCTTCTTGATAATGGCGGCCCCGCCCCGACATGAGCGGGCATCGTTATTTTTTGTGAACCTGTTCCAGTCAGACATCCACCATGAGCAAGCAAACCCATTCCTTCCAGGCCGAAGTGGCGCAACTGCTGCACCTGGTCACGCATTCGCTGTACTCCAACCAGGAAATCTTCCTGCGCGAGCTGATCTCGAATGCGTCCGACGCGTGCGACAAGCTGCGCTTCGAGGCGCTCAATGACGGCACGCTGTACGAAGACGCGCCCAACCTCGAAGTGCGCGTGGCCTTCGACAAGTCCGCCAAGACGCTCACCATCACCGACAACGGCATCGGCATGAGCGAGCAAGAAGCCATCGACCACTTGGGCACCATCGCCAAGAGCGGCACCAAGGACTTCATGGGCAAGCTCTCGGGCGACCAGAAGGCCACCGCGTCCGAGCAGGGCCAGCTGATCGGCCAGTTCGGCGTGGGCTTCTATTCGGGCTTCATCGTGGCCGACAAGATCACGGTGGAATCGCGCCGCGCGGGCGCGCCGGCGAGCGAAGGCGTGCGCTGGATCAGCGGCGGCACGGGCGACTTCGAGGTGGAGACCATCACCCGCGCGCAACGCGGCACCAGTGTCATCCTGCACTTGCGCGACGACGCCGAAGAGTTCCTGAATGCCTGGAAGCTCAAGTCCGTCATCGCCAAGTATTCCGACCACATCAGCCTGCCCATCCTGATGGAAAAGGAAGAGTGGAAAGAGGGTGAAAACGACCAGCCCGGCGAGATGGCCAAGACCGGCGAGTGGGAAGCCGTCAACAAGGCCAGCGCGCTGTGGACGCGCCCCAAGAAGGACATCACGGGCGAGCAGTACCAGGAGTTCTACAAGGCCATCAGCCACGACCACGAGAACCCGCTCACCTGGAGCCACAACCGCGTGGAAGGCAACACTGAATACACGCAGCTGCTCTACATCCCGGCCAAGGCGCCGTTCGATCTGTGGAACCGCGACAAGAAGGCGGGCGTGAAGCTGTATGTGAAGCGCGTCTTCATCATGGACGACGCCGAGGCGCTGATGCCCACGTATTTGCGCTTCGTGAAGGGCGTGATCGACTCCAGCGATCTGCCGCTGAACGTGAGCCGAGAGCTGCTGCAGGAAAGCCGTGACGTGCGCGCCATCCGTGAGGGCTCGACCAAGCGCGTGCTGTCGATGCTGGAAGACCTGGCCAAGCACGACCAGCACACGGCAGGTGAGGGCGCTGATGGCGTGACCGACGTGGTGAGCGACGAAGACAGGGCCAAGGAAGGCAAGTACGCGCAGTTCTACGCCGAGTTCGGTGCGGTGCTCAAGGAAGGCCTGGGCGAAGACTTCGGCAACCGCGACCGCATCGCCAAGCTGCTGCGCTTCCCGTCCACCACCACGGACAGCCCCACCGTCTCGCTGGCCGACTACAAGGCCCGCATGAAGGAAGGCCAGGAGACCATCTACTACATCACCGCCGACACGCTGGCCGCTGCCCGCAACAGCCCGCAGCTGGAAGTGTTCAAGAAGAAGGACATCGAAGTGCTGCTGATGGCCGACCGCGTGGACGAGTGGGCGCTGAACTACCTGCAGGACTTCGACGGCACGCCATTGCAGTCTGTTGCCAAGGGCGCGGTCGATCTGGGCACGCTGCAGGACGAGGCCGAGAAGAAGGCTGCCGAAGAAGCAGCGGAGAGCTTCAAACCCCTGCTGGCGCAATTGAAGGAAGCCCTGAAGGACAAGGCCCAGGACGTGCGCATCACCACCCGACTGGTCGATTCACCGGCCTGCCTGGTGACCAGCGACGACGGCATGAGCACGCAGCTCGCGCGCCTGCTCAAGCAGGCCGGCCAGCAGGCGCCCGACACCAAACCCGTGCTGGAAGTGAACCCCGACCACGCGCTGGTCAAGAAGCTCGAAGGCAGCGTGCACTTTCACGACCTGGCGCACATCCTGTTCGACCAGGCGCTGCTGGCCGAAGGCGGCCTGCCGGAAGACCCGGCTGCCTACGTGAAGCGGGTCAACGCGCTGCTGGCCTGAGCGTGGGGGCGGTGGTGCTGCAGGCTGATGCTGCAGCGCCCGCCCCGGTCAGGCGAGGGTTCGCGCTGCAGCGACATCGTCTGCCGCCGCAGCTTGGGCGCTGCGCAGCAAGGCCCGGCCGCGCAGCGCGCAGGCCTCGATCTCTGCGGTGAGCCGCGCCAGTTTGTCCGGCGGCTCGCCCCGTTCCAGGTAGGTTTCCAGCGTCTGGGCCAGCTCGCCCAGGCGCTGCAGCCCGAAGCTGCCTGCGGCGCCGCTCAGCGCATGGGTTTGCCTGCGCATCAGCGCGGTGTGGTTCAACGCACAGGCCGATGCCAGTTGCCGCACCCGCTGCTCGGCCATCGATACACCCACCGCTGGCAGCCCGCGCTACCCTGGCGGCGGCTTCGTGTCGGCCACGCCCGGTGCGGGCGCCACCTGTCCGGCTCCGAACGGAAACGCCAACAGCGATTCCCGCACCCTCACCTGCACCATCGCCTCGCTGGCCCCAGGGGCGTCGGTGAACACTGCCGTCGTCAGTCGGCCCAAGGTGGCAGTTTCGGGCGCCTGCAGCAACACGGCTATCGCCCGCGCCAGCCAGATCAACGACAGTAACGGCACCAACGACGACCACCACGGAAATGCGCCTGGACAACAACACGGCCAGCGCGGAAGCCACGCTCACCCCTGCCGAACTGGACGTGACGCTGGGGATGAGCCACACCAACGACGGCCTGGTCGCTGGCGAGAGCACCCGCTACACCATCACGGTGAACAATGCAGGCCCCTCGTGCGCCACCAACGTGGTGATGAGCGACGCGTTTCCCACCAACCTGAACGGCACCGTGCCCTCGTCGGCCACCTTCAGCTGCCAGGGCGGTTTGGCGCCTGCCGACGACGCGGCGCGGGTAAAGCACAGGCCCCGCCACACGGGGCCGATAGATAATTGATACGGCACAGGCCACCCCTTCTGGGTTTCAGTCTCTCAAGGCGGCCTGACTTTTTGCCTATCCTTTCGCCCCCATCGCCATGCTGCGCTTCTTCGCCCTTTTCCTGTTCCTGCAACTGTCGCTCTTCGGTCTCAACATGCTGAACTGGGTGCAGCAGCACATCGTGCTGCCCTGGACGGCCCTGCTGGCGCGCATGTGCGCCACCCTGGTCATGTGGTTCGACAGCTCGGCCGCTGCATCGGGCAAGGTGCTGTGGAACCAGGTGACGGGCTTCGGGGTGTCCATCGAGCCTGGCTGCAACGGCATCGAGGCCTGCATCGTGCTGTTCGCCGCGATCATGGCGTTTCCGTCCACGTGGCGGCACAAGCTGATGGGGCTGGTCGCCGGGTTCGTGGCGGTGCAGGCGCTGAACGTGGTGCGGGTGATCAGCCTCTTCTATCTGGGCCAGTGGAATACCGCGGTGTTCGACTTCGCCCATGAATTCCTCTGGCAGGGCTTGATCATGCTCGACGTGCTGGTGGTCTGGCTGCTGTGGGTGCGCGCCGGCGCGCGCGCGGCCCGGCTGAATGCGCCGCCACCACCGCCCGACGAGCCCCCGCCGCCGCCCATGGCCCGCCGCACGCCGGTGCGCCCGCCGTCCGGTGGCGGTGTGGTCAGCTCGTCGCTGGATCTGTCGCCCCACGCCAAGCCGGCCGCATGATGCCCGAGGGGCGCTGTGCTTCAGCGGCTCTCAACCCGCTGATGCGACCCCCGCAACCAAAAAAGGAAATGAAATGCGACGCCCGTCGGTGCTGGTGACCTTTGCGCTGTCCGCCTTTGCAGGTGTGGTGGTGCTGACCTTGCTGTGGACCAAGATCTCCCCGTGGACGTCCTACCCCGTGGCGGTCATCTCACACATGGCGCTGGAGCGCGCCACGCCGATGTGGGTGCGCTCCGTGCGCACGGCGCCTGGCCTCATCGAGGTGGACACCACGGTGGAAGTGGCGGTCGACCAGGCCGGTGGCCGGCGCGCAGAGATCTCGCTGGACGCCGACCCGGGGCGATATGCCTACGGCTTGCCGATCTTCCTGGCCCTGCTGCTGGCGGCGCGGGTGGCCGGCAGGGCCGACGGGCGGCTGCGGCGCGCGGTGGTGGGCTACCTGCTGCTGCTGCCCGCGCAGGCAGTCAGCATGGTGATGTTTTTGCTGATGCAGATGGCGTTGGCTGCGCGCATGGACCCGGCCGTGCTGCGCGTGGGCGGCTGGGAACTGGAGGCCATCGTGTACGGCTACCAGTTCGGGGTGCTGGTGCTTCCCACGCTCACGCCGGTGCTGGTGTGGCTGTGGCTGGACAGGCAGTTCTTCAACACCGTGATCGTGCAGGGCTGGAAGCAGTCGCTGGCACGCTGAGACAACGCCTCGCCGCTCGGCGGGCTATGGGCAGAGGGGTTGGCTGCCCGTTTGCGCGTGCAGCCGGTAGCCCGTGCGGTACACCGCGGTCAACGCGAATCCGCCGCCGGCGTTCAGGTTCAGCTTGCTGCGCAGGCGCGAGGCCTACACCGCCAGCGCACGCGAACTGGCCTCGGCGGCGTCTTCCTTTCACACCAGCTCTTGCAAGTGCGCGTGCGACAGCACGCGGCCCATGTTCTGGAAGAGGCACAGCGCCACTTCGTATTCCTTGTTCTTCAGCGCCACCTGCACGCCATCCACCCACAGGCTGCGGCTTTGCGCGTCGAAGCGGTCGCGGCCGAAGTCCAGCGTGCCGGACATGGCGGCCGGGTAGGCCCGGCGCAGCAGGGCGTTGATGCGCGCAGCAGCTCGCCCATGCGGACCGGTTTGATCATGTATTCGTCCGTGCCCCAGTCCAGCCCATCCACCACGTACTGCCCGGTGTTGCGCCGCGTGAGAAAGACGATGGGCATGGTCGCCGGGGCGGCCTTGCGCATGGCGCGTACGGCGTCCGGGCCATCCATGCCGGGCAGATGCCAGTCCACCAGCACCAGGTCGAAGGTTTCGCGGTGCAGATCGCGCAGCAGCGGGCCGGCCTGGCCGTAGCCCTGGTGGGCGTGGCCGGCGCGCTCCAGGGTGGCCTGGATCAGCTCTCGCAGGATGATGTCGTCTACAAGAACCGCGATGCGCTTAGTTGGGGGAGAAACCGGCCGCGTGGAGGGACCTGAGAAGGGGCTTCAACGGCAGGGGCGCGTCATCGATTTCAGGGTGTGGCGTGCGTGCACACCGGCTGTGGCCTGGGCTTCAGCGGGCGCAAAGATAGAGCGCGCAGTCTTTCTTGCCCGTGAAATCATTGTTTGCACGTCGTGGCGCACTGGCCGCGCACACCACCCCGAGGCGGGCTCTCAAGCCGCCAACGGCTCCTCGCCCATCGCCTCGATCTGCTCGTGCAGCATGTTGACCTGGCCGCGCCAGTAGTCGCTGCTGCCGAACCACGGAAAGTTGATGGGAAAGATCGGGTCGGCCCAGCGGCGCGCCAGCCAGGCGCTGTAGTGGATGAGGCGAAGCGTGCGCAGCGGCTCGATCAGCGCCAGCTCGCGGCGGTCGAAGCTGCGGAACTGCTCGTAGCCGTCCAGCAGGGCCGACAGCTGCTGCGTGCGCTGGCGGCGGTCGCCCGACAGCATCATCCACAGGTCTTGTACGGCGGGGCCGGTGCGGGCGTCGTCCAGGTCCACGAAGTGCGGGCCGCCCCGGCCGTATTCGTCCAGCGGCGTCCACAGCACGTTGCCGGGGTGGCAGTCGCCATGCAGGCGGATGGCGGTGGTGGATTTCAAGCCAAAACTGCCTCCAGCGCTTGCTGGATAAGCGCTAGCAGCTATTAAATCAATAGCTTTCGTGCAGGCGTCGCGCCAGGCTGATTGCTGGTCCAGCGGAATGATCTCGTGGCCCAGCAGCCAGTCGAAGGGCTCTTGGGCCATCGTCTGCACGTCGATGGCCGAGCGGTGCACGAAGGGCCGGGCCGCGCCCACGGTGTGGATGCGCGCCAGGAACCGGCCGATCCATTCCAGCACCTCGAAGTCGTCCAGCTCGGGCGTGCGCCCGCCGCGCCAGGGGCTGACGGAAAACGAAAAGCCGGCGTGCGTGTGCAGCGTGCTGCCGTCGATGGCCAGCGGCGCGACCATGGGCACTTCGGCCTCATGGAGCTCGGCCGCGAAAGCGTGCTCTTCCAGGATCTGCGCCTCGCTCCACCGGCCTGGGCGGTAGAACTTGGCGACCACGCGCGCGCCGTCGTCCTCCAGCGTGGCCTGGTAGACCCGGTTCTCGTACGAGCCCAGGGCCATCAGCCGGCCGTCGCCATACAGGCCCACGCTCGCCAGCGCGTCGAGCACCAGGTCCGGGGTGAGCGCCGAGTAAGGGTGGGAGCCGCCGGGTGCGGTGTCGAGGGAGGGATCTGAGGGCATCTGCATGGCCTGCATTGTCGGCGCGTGCCGTGCGTGCAGCCGACTGCCCCGAATGCGACCCGGCCGCAACCACGGTCAAGGCGCTCATTCCCACCGGGCTGAGAATGAAAAAAGCCGCCAGCGCTTATGAATAAAGCGCTGGCGGCTATGGTTTCGATAGCCCGCGCAGCGCGCAGGCATCGATGGGGGCGGGCGACCGGAAGTTCTTAGGCCAGCGTGATCGTCACGTCGATGTTGCCGCGCGTGGCGTTGGAGTACGGGCACACCTGATGGGCGGCGTCCACCAGCTTCTGGGCTTGTTCCTTGTCCAGGCCGGGCAGGCTGACCTTCAGGCGGGCGGCAATACCGTAGGCGTCTGGAATGGTGCCCAGGTCCACTTCAGCGTCCACCGACACGTCTTGCGGCACGGCGATGCCGATCTTGCCGCCGACGGCCTTCAGCGCGCCGATGAAGCAGGCCGAGTAGCCGGCAGCGAACAGCTGCTCGGGGTTGGTGCCGGTGCCGCTGGTGCCGGGTGCGGACAGCGTCACGTCCAGGCGGCCATCGTCGGTGCGCGAGGCGCCGTCACGGCCGCCGGTGGTGTGGGCGCGGGCGGTGTAGAGAACTTTGTCGAGCGTGGTCATGGTGCGTTTCCTTCGATTGCGGGTTGAAAAATGGCCCGTTCAGGCCAGGGTGAAAGGGGTTGCTTCAAGCGGCCGGGCCGGGCGGGTGGCCCAGCCGGGCGCGCAGTGTGGTCAGTTGCTGCGTCAGCGCAGTGAGTTCGGGCAGCGTGCATTGCGTGCTTTCCAGCACGCACGGCGGAATGCGCTCGGCCTGCTGGCGCAACGCGCGGCCTTGCGGCGTGAGGGTGATGCGCACACGGCGCTCGTCCTGCATGTCGCGCAGCCGGCTGACGTGGCCCGACGCCTCCAGCCGCTTGAGCAGCGGGGTGAGCGTGCCGGAGTCGAGAAACAGGCGCTCGCCCAGTTCGGACACCGTCAGGCCGTCGCGCTCCCAGAGCGTGAGCATCACCAGATATTGCGGATAGGTCAGGCCGATGGCGTCCAGCAGCGGCTTGTAGAGCTTGGTCATCGCCAGCGAGGCCGAATACAGCGCAAAGCAGACCTGGTTGTCCAGCCGCAGCAGCTCAGCAGCGGCGATGCCGGCAGTGGTCTGTGGGGCGGTGGTGGCTGTCATGTGTTGAATTATTGCGAACAATTGAATTGTGTGCAATTGAATCGAGAAAGCCACTGCCGGGGTGGTGGCTTTTGCCGGCGGGTGCCAGGGGCTTGCAACTCCCATCGGTGGATGCACTTTGACGCTATTAAAGTAATAGCTGCAAGCGCTTATTTACCAAGCGCTGGAGGCACTTTTTGCTCAAAGTCCGAAGAGGGCGGCTTTCTGGCCCGCTGCGCAGGGGCGCCACCCCGGCCACTCAATACGCGTACACGCCGCGCCCTGTCTTGCGCCCCAGGCGGCCGGCGGCCACCATTTCCTTGAGCAGCGGGCAGGGCCGGTATTTGCTGTCGCCAAATTCGGTCAGGTACACGTTCATCACCGCGAGGCAGACGTCCAGGCCGATCATGTCGGCCAGTGCCAGCGGGCCGATGGGCTGGTTGCAGCCC
Source organism: Acidovorax sp. WCS2018Noco2-16 (assembly GCF_031843945.1). Lineage (NCBI taxonomy): Bacteria > Pseudomonadati > Pseudomonadota > Betaproteobacteria > Burkholderiales > Comamonadaceae > Acidovorax > Acidovorax sp. WCS2018Noco2-16. Next base: position 613,502 of record NZ_JAVTJJ010000002.1, on the reverse strand, counting down.
AGCTTCATGCCGGCGTCGATGTCTTCCGGCGTCGCCAGGCCTTCGGCCAGCACGAAGAAGGCCTCGTTGATCATCGGCACCAGGATGCGGTTGACCACGAAGCCGGGCGCGTTCTTCACGGTGATGGGGCTCTTGCCCAGCGCTTCGGCCAGCGCCTTCACCGCGTCGTGCGTGGCGTCGCTGGTCTGCAGGCCGCGAATGATCTCCACCAGCGCCATCATCGGCACGGGGTTGAAGAAGTGCATGCCGATGAAGCGCTCGGGCCGCGACGTGACGGCGGCCAGCTGGGTGATGGAGATCGACGAGGTGTTGGACGCGACGATGACCTCCGGCGCCACGATGCCGTCGACCTGCTTCAAGATCTTCACCTTGAGATCGAAGTTCTCGGTGGCGGCCTCAATGACCAGTTGCGCAGCCTTCAGGTCGTCATAGCTGGTCGAGGTCTTGATGCGCGCCAGCGCTGCGTCCTTGTCGGCGGCGGTGATCTTTTCCTTCTTGATGAGCCGGTCCAGGCTGCCTGCCACGGTGGCCAGGCCCTTTTGCACGGCTGCGTCGGAAATGTCCACCATCACCACGTCAATGCCCGACACCGCGCACGCCTGCGCAATGCCGTTGCCCATGGTGCCCGCGCCGATGATGCCGACGGTCGTGATCGTCATGTGAGTCCCCTAGTTGAATGCCGGAAATGATGGCTGATGAAAGCGGTCGAAAGTCGCTTCGATGGTATCGGCAATCCCGCACCCAGCCGTCGCGCGTGCGGTTGGCGGGCGTGCACGCCGGTGGTACAAGCAGACCAGGGACCAGACACCAGGGAGGCAGCGACAACCATGTTCGACTACATCGTGATCGGTGGCGGCTCGGCCGGCTGCGTGCTGGCCGGCCGGCTCAGCGAAGACCCCTCCGTGCGCGTGTGCCTGCTGGAGGCCGGGCCGCCCGACACCAGCGCGCTCATCCACTGCCCCGCTGGCCTGGCGGGCCTGGGCCGCGTCAAGAACCTGAACTGGAACCAGCACACCACGCCCCAGCCCGGCCTGGGCGGGCGCCGGGGCCTGCAGCCGCGCGGCCGCGTGCTGGGCGGCTCCAGCTCCATCAACGCCATGATCTACGTGCGCGGCCAGCCTGCCGACTACGACCACTGGGCGCATGTGGCGGGCAACCCCGGCTGGGCCTGGGCCGACGTGTTGCCGTACTTTCTGCGCGCCGAGCACAACGAGCGCGGCGCCAGCGCGTGGCACGCCACCGGCGGGCCGCTGAACGTGGCCGACCTGCAGTCGCCCCACCGCATCGCCCGCGCGTTCGTCGATGCCGGCGTGCAGGCGGGCCACCCGCGCAACGACGACTTCAATGGCGCGTCGCAGGAAGGCGTGGGGCTGTACCAGGTCACCCACCGCGCGGGCGAGCGCTTCAGCGCTGCCAAGGCCTATCTCACGCCGCACCGCGCACGCCCCAACCTGCGTGTGGAAACCGGCGCGCACGCCACGCGCATCCTCTTCGAAGGCCGGCGCGCCGTGGGCGTGCAATACCGCCAGGGCGGCGCGCTGCACACCGTGCGCGCCGCGCGCGAGGTGCTGCTGTCCGCCGGCGCGTTGCTGTCGCCCCAACTGCTGATGCTCTCGGGCGTGGGCCCCGCCGCGCAATTGCAGCGCCACGGCCTGCCGGTGGTGCATGACCTGCCCGGCGTGGGCGAGCACCTGCACGACCACCCCGACGTGGTGCAGGTGATGGACGCGCCGGCGCTCACCGACCTGTTTGGCCTGTCTTTGCCCGGCGCGCACAACCTGCTGCGGGGCGTGCGCGAATGGCGTGCACGGCGCACCGGCCTGCTGACGACCAACTTTGCGGAGGCGGGCGGCTTCATTAAAAGCCGGCCGCAAGAAGCGGCGCCCGACCTGCAGCTGCACTTCGTCATCGCCAAGCTGCTGGACCATGGGCGCGAGATGAGCTGGGGCCACGGCTATTCGTGCCACGTCTGCCTGCTGCAGCCTCGAAGCCGAGGCCGGGTGACGCTGGCCAGCAGCGACCCGCATGCCTTGCCGCTGGTAGACCCGGCGTTCTTTGCCGACAAGGACGACCTGCAGCGCCTGGTGCTGGGCGTGCGCCGCATGCGCGAAATTCTGCTGCAGCCGGCGCTGGCCGCGCACGGCGCACGCGAGCTGGCCCGCAGCGCCGCCGCTCAGAGCGACGAAGACATCGCGCAGTTCATCGAGCTGCATGCCGACACCGTCTACCACCCCGTGGGCAGCTGCCGCATGGGCCCTGGCCCGCTCGACGTGGTCGACGCCCAGCTGCGCGTGCACGGCATGCAGGGGCTGCGCGTGGTGGATGCCTCCGTCATGCCGCGCATCGTGAGCGGCAACACCAACGCGCCCACCATCATGATTGCGGAGAAGGCGGTGGATCTGCTGCGCAGCGGCGGTTGAAGAGGCTGGATGGAAAGGGCGGTGGCACGCGCGTTGCTTGCCGTTGTGGGCACGCATTCGTCCCCCCTCCACAGGAGCTTTCACCCCCATGAACCGCAACGACGTCACTGAAAAAATCATCGGCACCAAGGTCGTCCAAGGCCTGCAATGACACGAGATCGCCGCCCAGGTCGGCCAGTCCAAGGAATGGACCACGGCGCTCTGCCTGGGGCAAATGACCGCATCGCCCGAGCAGGCACAGGTGCTGGGCAAAATCTTCAACCTGACCGAAGAAGAGCAGAAGTGGCTGCAGGTCGTACCGTATAAGGGCTCGCTGCCCACGCCCGTGCCGACCGACCCGCTGATCTACCGCTGGTACGAAATCGTGAGCGTATACGGCACCACTATCAAGGAGCTGATCCACGAGGAATTCGGCGACGGCATCATGAGCGCCATCGATTTCAGCATGGACATCACCCGCGAGGCCGACCCTAAGGGCGACCGTGTGAACGTGGTGCTGTCGGCCAAATTTCTGCCGTACAGGCAGTATTGAGGCGAGTCCGCAAATGCGGGTGGATGAGATGGGGGAGGGCGAGCCGGCCTCTTTTATGATTCGGGCACACCGGCTTCTGCCGTTCATCGTCCACCCTCAGCCCCGCTTTGCCCATGACCACCTTCGGCACCCCTCTCTCCCCCAACGCCACCAAAGTGATGCTGCTCGGCAGCGGTGAGCTGGGCAAGGAAGTCCTCATCGCCCTGCAGCGCCTGGGCGTGGAAACCACGGCGGTGGACCGCTACGAGAACGCGCCCGGCCAGCAGGTGGCGCACCACGCGCGCACCATCACCATGAGCGACCCGGCGCAGCTCAAAAGCCTGATCGAGGCCGAGCGCCCGCATTTGGTCGTGCCAGAGATCGAGGCCATCGCCACGCCCATGCTTGAAGAGCTGGAGGCCGCCGGCACCGTGCGCATCATTCCCACCGCACGCGCCGCGCGCCTGACCATGGACCGCGAAGGCATCCGCCGCTTGGCCGCCGAAACCCTGGGCCTGCCTACCAGCCCCTATCGCTTCTGCGATTCGGTGCAGGAACTGCAGGCCGCCATCGATGGCACCGACGGCCAGCCCGCCATCGGCTTTCCGTGCGTGGTCAAGCCGGTGATGAGCAGCTCCGGCAAGGGCCAGAGCAAGCTCGACGGCCCGGCCGACGTGCAAAAAGCCTGGGACTACGCCATGGCCGGTGGCCGCGTCAGTCACGGCCGCGTCATCGTCGAAGGCTTCATCGACTTCGAATACGAAATCACCCTGCTGACGGTGCGCGCCAAGGCGGCCGATGGCAGCATCCAGACCCACTTCTGCGAAGCCATCGGCCACGTGCAGGTGGCGGGCGACTATGTGGAAAGCTGGCAGCCTCAGCCCATGCCTTCGCTGGCATTGCAACGCGCCAAGGACATCGCCAAAGCCGTGACGGACGACCTGGGCCGCGGCCTGGACGGCCAGTCGTCGGGCCTGGGCCTGTTCGGTGTGGAACTGTTCGTGAAGGGCGACGAGGTCTGGTTCAGCGAAGTAAGCCCGCGCCCGCACGACACTGGCCTGGTCACGCTGGCCACGCAACACCAGAGCGAATTCGAGCTGCACGCCCGCGCCATCCTGGGCCTGCCCGTGGACACCAGCCTGCGCAACCCCGGCGCCAGCGCCGTGATCTACGGCGGCGTCGATGCGCAAGGCATCGTCTTCGACGGCGTGGCCGAGGCACTGGCCGTGCCCGGCACCGACCTGCGTTTGTTCGGCAAGCCCGAGAGCTTCACCAAGCGCCGCATGGGCGTGGCCGTGGCGCGTGCGGATGACGTGGACACCGCGCGCGCCAACGCCAAGCTGGCGGCGAGCAAGGTGAAGCCGCGCGTGGCCTGATTTGATCGAACCCGATGATGGGAGAACAAGTGAAGCTCAACGTTCGACCTGCCACGCAACAGGATGCTGACGCAGCCTGCGACGTCATCCGGCGGTCCATCACTGAATGCTGCGTCGACGACCATGGTGGTGACCGCTCAGTTCTGAACGCTTGGCTGCGCAACAAGACGCCGGCATTCATGCGCGGCGTTATCCTGACACCGGGTACTTTTTCGTTCGTTGCTTGTGTGGATGGGCAAACGATCGGTTTCGCTTCGGCCTTGGCGAGCGGTGAGGTGACGCTTTGCTATGTTGCTCCGCCCATGCGCTTTACTGGAGTCGGCAAGGCGTTGCTTGCGGCCATCGAAGCGCATGCACATCGAACGGGCATTGATGCATTGCATCTTGAAAGCACACGTACAGCTCGGCCGTTCTATCTCCGCAATGGGTTCGTCGCGGAAGGCTTGCCTGCCAGGGCTTTCGGAATGGAGGCGCAGCCGATGCGCAAAGCATGCAGGCCAACGAGGGCTTGACGTGAGTCCGTCCACCAGGGACTTGTTGTTCAATTTCTGAAGGAGGAATCCAGCCCATGCAACGCCTTCCATGTACCCGATGCGGTGACTCGATTCACCCCGACACGGCCGCCGCCAACAACGGGCTGTGCATGCCGTGCGTGCGGGGCAACACACGCTCCATCGAAGAGCGCGGCGAGTCGCAGCGGCAGGCTCGCGAGGCCGAGCGTGCCTACCGGGAATCTGCGGAGTCTCGGTATTGGAGCGCGCTGGTCGACCGGGTTTACAAAGGCGAAGGTTTTGACGCGCTGCCCCACGGCGACCGGCTTTATTACCTGCTGAATGTTTTGTCTGGCGAAGTGCACAACGGAGGCTTCGACCAGTTCTTCACCAACTCCAGCGGCAACCATTACCAGGAAACCGTCGATGCGCTTCGCGATGTCGGAGATTCGGTCGCGCTGGATCTTTTGCTGCAGGCCAAGAATGCAGCCTTTGGCGACGCAGACGTGCCCGCAGATCGGGCGGCGCGCTATGCGCTGATGCGAACCTGTTCGGAAGATCACCCCGGATATGACGCCGCATCCGAAGCGCTCGACGCCCTCGACCGGCGGTTCTGGAACCACGCGGAGCAGTTCGGTGCTCGACTCAACGAGGTGGTCGAGGCTCACCAGTTGTACAAGCTGGACTGAGCCGTCTGAGCCGGATGGGCTGGCGTGACAGCGTGCGTTGGCGCAGTCAGGGTGGCCCGCTTGTGCCGGTGTGGAGTGTTGGCGCTGCCCCATGGAGGTGCGTGCGAGTGCCATCAAGGCGCCCCGTCTTTTGCGCATGGACGAATGCGCCACTTTTCTGTGCAGGAATCCTGTGGCTTGTGGATTCATCCCACTGCCCAGAGGCGTTCGGGCGGAGTTGATCTGATGCGATGAAAGGCACGGTTTTTGCTCATTTTCCATGCTGAGGAATCTCGGCTGTTGTCTTTGTTCTCTCTGACTTCTTGTACTTACCGTTAAGGAATAAACGTGTCATACGATCCAAAAATGCAGAAGGGCAACCTGGACCTCGCGCCGGGCTCTTCATATGGCTTGATCGACAAGCAGACGGTCGAATTGAACGGGGTGGCTGTCACTCGCGTGACGTTCAATGTGGGAGCGAAATGGTCGAACGACCTCAAGCCAGTAGCCGGAACGCACAGCTGCGCCCTGCCGCATGTGGCACTGGTGATGCAAGGCACCCTGCGCGTCGTGATGGACGATGGCTCGGTGGAAGATTTCTCCAAAAACGACGTCATGCTTCTTCCACCCGGGCACGACGCCTGGTCTGTGGGCGACGAGGCCTGCGTGTTCGTAGAGTTCTCGCGCGGCAATGATTACTACGGCGAGCACACTCACTGACGCTATCCACTAGGCGCTGGCTCCGCCGGCATTCCGCTGGGCGGGCCTGTTGCTCGCTCCCGCACGGAAACCGGCTTCCTTGGCTGCCCAATGCCCCTCTGGCGAGGTGCATGACGCGGAGGGTTCGGCCAGCTCTTCATCTTCATCTTCATCTTCATCTTCATCGACTCCAGCGGCAACCGTTACCAGGAAACCGTCGATGCGTTCCGCGAGATCGGAGATGCGGTGGCGTTGGATCTTTTCCTGCATGCCAAGACGGCAGCCTTCGGAGACGCGGACGTGCCCGCAGACCGAATGGCGCGCTGTGTGCTGATGCGAATCTCCTCGGAAGATCACCCTCAGTCACCCTCAGCACGAGGCCGCATTCGAGGCCCCCAGGGCCTTCGGCCGTCGACTCTGGGCTCACGCAGGCCGTTCGGTGCTCGACTCAATGAGGTGGTCGCAGCTTATCGTTGGTACGAGATGGGCTGAGCGACTCGCGCCGGATGGGCGCGCGTGACGGCGTGCGTTGGCGCGGTGGGAATGGGCTGTTTGGACTTGCACACTCCATAACTGCTATACATTGATTTACGTAACCCACCCATCAAGAGGACTGCATGCCAATCCAATCCATTCTGAAATCCACCGTGGTGGCGCTGGCTGTCGTTGCCGGTGTCTCGGTCTTTGCACAGGGCACGCCCATCAATGCAGCCGCGTTCGACGCGCTGGTCGCGCAAGGCCCAGTGGCCGACGCTGCCACCATCGCATCGAGCACCTGGGCCAGCAAGATCAAGCAAGCCGGCACCGTGCGCCTGGGCGGTACGCAAACCTCCAATCTCTTTTCGTTGCTCAACGAGAAAGACGGCAAGATGCGTGGCTTTGACGCAGGGGTGGCGCAGCTTTTGACGCGCTACATCCTGGGTGATGGAGCCAAGGTCCAGTTCACGCAGGTGAACTCGTCCACGCGCGAGCAGGTGCTCATCAACGACCAGGTCGACCTGGTGCTCGCTACCTACTCGATCACCCCCGCGCGTGCCGAGAAAATCTCGTTCGCAGGGCCTTACTACACATCGCAGGCCGGGGTGTTGGTCAAGGCCAACAACAAGACGATCCAGTCGCACACCGATCTGGCCGGCAAGAAGACCGCCACGCAGGCCGGCTCCACGGGGCCGGCGATCCTGGCGCAATTCGCGCCCAAGGCGACCGTTCAAGACTTCCAGACCCACCAGGAAGCGCTCGACGCACTGCGCCAGGGCCGCGTAGACGCCTACGTGACCGACTACACGCTGCTGCTCAACGCCCTGAGCCTGGGCACCGGCGACGCCAAGCTGGCGGGCGCGCCCTTCGGTGCGCAAGACCCGTACGGCATTGGCCTGGCCAAGGGCTCGGACGGCGCGGCCTTCATCAATACCTTTCTGAAGAAGATCGAAGCCGACGGTACCTGGGCCAAGCTGTGGACCATTTCCATCGGTCAGCGCACCGGCAGCACAGCCGTGCCGACGCCGCCCGCCTTGCCTTAAGCGATGGGTGAAGTTTCCAGGCTCCTGGCCGACTACGGGCCTGCCTTCGGGCAGGCCCTTTTGCTGACCTGGAAGCTCACGGCCCTGTCGTTCGTGCCCGGCTTCTTGCTGGGCATGGCCGTGACGGTGCTTCGGCTCTTGCCGCTGCCGCCGCTGCGCTTCGGGCTGACCGTCTACGTCGAGACCTTCCGCAGTATTCCCAGCGTGGCGCTGCTGATCTTCATCGTGTTCGCGCTGCCCGATCTGAACGTCCTCATCGACTATGAGCCTGCCGTGATCCTCACGCTGACGCTGGTGTGTTCCGCCTTCACGGCGGACTACCTGCGCACGGGCATCAACACCGTCGCCAGTGGCCAGGCCGAGGCTGCACTCAGCCTGGGCATGCGGCCGATGCGCGTCATCACAGCGGTGGTCATGCCGCAGGCGCTGCGCGCGGTGGTGCAGCCGATGACCTCGCTGCTCATCGCGCTGATGCTGTCCACCTCGCTGGCGTCGCAGGTGCCGTTTCCGGGCAGGGAACTCACCACGCTCGTGTCCAAGATCGCCACCGATTCCGCAGCCGGTATGGCCGCTTTCGCGGTGGCCGCCGCGATGTATGTGGCGAGTGGTTTGCTGATCGCGTGGGCGGGCGCCGCACTGGAAAAGAAGGCGCGGATTCTGCGATGAGCCGTACTCTGGAAGACATTCTTTTCGGTGCGCCAAGCCCGCAGGCCCGGGCCGTGACACGTGCGGTGAGCGTGGCCGCAGCGGCCGTGCTGCTCTTGCTGGCTGCGGCGGTCGTGTTCCGCTTCCACACCGCTGGGCAACTCGACGCCAGGTTCTGGACATTCTTCGCCTGGCCCACGACCTGGGCCTTTCTGGCCAAAGGCCTGCTCGGCACGCTGGCATCTGCGGCCATGGCCGCCGTCATCGCGCTGATCCTTGGATTGGTGCTGATGTTGGGGCGTCAGTCGCGGCCGCAGTTCGTGCGCTGGCCGAGCATCGCGGTGATTGAGTTCCTGCGCGGCACGCCCACGCTGCTGCTCATCTACGTGTGTTTTCTGGTGTTGCCATCGGTGGGGATCAAGCTGAGCACCTACTGGATGCTGACCTTGCCCGTGGCCTTCAGCACCGCCGCCGTGGTGGCCGAGGTGTACCGCGCGGGCGTGCTCGCCGTTCCACGCGGCCAGACCGATGCAGCGCGCAGCCTGGGAATGACCCAAGCCCAGGTGTTTTTCGTCGTCGTCTTTCCCCAGGCCCTTCGCTACATCGTCCCAGCACTGGTCGCGCAACTGGTCATCGTGGTCAAGGACACCACCTTCGGTTATGTCGTCACCTATGGTGAGCTCATGCAAAACGCCAGGGTGCTGATCGCTAACTATCACTCGCTGGTGCCTGTGTACTTGGTTGTTGCAGCGCTGTACTGCCTGGTGAATTACGCGATATCCAGGGCGAGCAAGCGGCTTGGTCGGCCTGTGCATTGACCGCTGATGGGTTTAGGCTGGAGTGCTAATCTGCGAATAGATACGTTTGACCAGAAGCGGATGTTTGGTGGGCGGAGCGTAGATTCGGCGGGCCATTTAGAGAAGTGGCTCAGCGAAGCGGACAATGAACTGATGAACCGCGGCAGCGCTAACTCGTGCAGCATAGGTCTGGTACTCATCGTTCTTCTCCTTATCGCCTTTGTCGCAAACAGCTTTCAAGGAGATCGCGCGAATCGGCATTGAAGCGGCTTGTGCAGCTGCGTAAACCCCGTACGTTTCCATGTCTAGTCCAACCACACTTCGATTTTGGTCTTCACGAATCCTCTGCACAACTCGGGCATCTGCAAGCACCGATGCCCCCGTAGCTACAGGTCCTAGAACGAGCTTAGGGAGGCTTAAAGACAGCTTACGAGAATCTTGCGCAAAACTTGCCCAGAAGTCGGAATCCCGCTTGAACTGGAGTAATGCCGTTCGAGTTTCCAGATCGATATCGAGCTGATGGGGCGAAATCATGAATCCCTGCTCACCATCCTGATCAACGAATTTTCCGCTCTGCCAATCCCAAGATACATCCGCGGCGATGACATCTCCGATGTCCACCTTGTCGGAAGTTCCTGCACAAATGCCGACCATGACGACGAGTTTTGGACGAAGTCGCTCGGCAGCCTTGCTGGTTAGCAATGCAGCAGCGACCGGCCCCATACGTGCACAAAAAGCTGCAGCGACTTTGATTTTTTTCTGGCCCACAACAACGTCGCAGAATCTGACTAGCTGCTTTGAATCTAGCGGCTCAAGTGGACCAAAACTCCCAAACGCAGCTTCTGTCGCAGCGAATTCGGGATCTTCCAACGCGGCAATCACGAAGATGTCGGAGCGTTGCTCTTGGGGGTTCTGATCAGACTGACGAGCTATCCAACGTGCCACGCTCTCGATGTCAAGAAGAGCCTGAGCGGAGTCCTCGTGGTAACCGATCACGCCCCATGGCCTTCCAAGAAAAAAATCTTTTACCTCCTGCGACAATTCTGATGCGGAGCTAATCGGTAAAACAAACCTAGGAACCTTTATGTCGCCATGTTCAGCGTCAATCTGCTCAAGCAGATCCAGAGAATTCCGTTCGTTTGGTGCCCCGCCAGACTTAGCAGGCACCACCACGTCCAGAATGAGCAGGTCATACTCTCTCTCCTGCATTCTCTTGCTGGCATCTGCTGTAGAGACGCACACATCCGGGTCTTCAAACAGGTCAGCACGCGCTTGAAGGAAATCGAAGAGCTTCTGCTTCTTCCCTGGGTCGTCTTCGACTACAAGAATAGAGAGGCGGCGTTCATTTTTCATTTGATGGTTTTCTCCACATGTGCCCTGAGTTCGCGCTCCCAATTCGAGTAGGCCGAGTCGAAGTACACATAGCCGTGGTAATTTTCAGGATAGTCACGCGCGAGGTCAGCCGCGAGTTTTTCGAGCGGCATTGACCTAGATCCGTCAACTAATGCTTGGTATGAGCTGACTACGATTACGGGTGTAGCGAGCCCCTCGCGCATAAGGTAGTCGAATACCTCGATACCACCAAATGGACGAGGAGTTCCTCCCCGCTCGCGACTTTCAACGTCAAAGGTCGGAAGTGACATGTCGGCAACAATAAGTCGGAACGTCACAGTCTGAAGTGCCGCTATAGCACTCCTCACTGATTTTGCTGTCTCGATGGAGTAGCGCGGGAGCATCGCTTTCAGCGTCGCCACTACGCTTGCAAGTTTGGCATCGCTATCCTCGATGATGAGAATCGAGCCTGTCACGATACCTCCTCTAAGTCGTGACTGGCTGAAGGTGTTGCCTCCAACGGGATGTAGATCAGCTCGAACTCGAGACTGAAGCGCAGCATATCGTTGGAGTTTGAAGTGACGACAGCTGAGAAATGAGCGTCTGCATGCTGATGCACCAAACCAGCTAGACGAGTTAGCCCCGATCCACCCTTGTCCTTGCGTGCTCTTTCGTAGTTCTTTCTCGAGATGTCTAAATTGATCTGCTCGAACCTCTGCACCCGTTCCTTTGTCCAAGCCTCCCTGGCGATATCGCTGCGTATCTCGAATACCAGCTTTCGGTTCTCCACGAGTTCGATTGCAACATCAACAAAGTTTCCAGCTTTGATACCAGAGTGCTCAGCGATATTGTCCAACGCAATCTGGAGGGCATCGTGCACAAAGGGAAATCCGTGAGCATCTAATTGAACAGATCCGTCAACTTTTGAAGTAATCTTAGGCTCAAAACCGCTTCTCTTGCTCTTCACCAGAGCCAGTGCCACATCGAAGACAAGCGGTAGGGGGTAAGTCCTACCCTCTTGGTTGAGCCTCGGCACTCTGATCCAGCTTGCTATGAGTGACGCGTTGTACTGAAGTTGATCAGATGCTTGCTGAACTTTCGCCAGTGCCGTCGGGTCCGTGACTCCAATATTCTTTAAATCATGGCTTAACTTTGCGAATATTTCGCGTAAAGATCGCTTAATAAAATCGTCAACGGTCGGTCTGTCACGTTCCACGGTCGAAGACAATGCGAACCAAAAAATTTCAAAGCACTCTCTTGCAAACTGACTGACTGTCTCGCACTGAGAAGCCATGCTTCGTGCAACAGCAACTGCGAAAGGGTTAATTTTTAGCTCGAACGCTGGCTTTAATTTACCTGATGGCGCACAGCGAAAAACTTCGTCTCGCAATTGTGCAACGAGTGAATCGATCGCAAGCGAGAACCGCGCGAAGGCACTATTAATTGCTTTACGCACTCGGGGCTCAAGCTCAGCGCCAAGCTTAACTGCGAAATCAGGTGCATCGTAGTCTGCGCCGGTTCGCGGCCGCTGTCCGATGAGTGCAAACTGCTCGAGTGTCCCGCGTAGTTCCCCAGATATGGTCCCATGTCGTATACGGCGACCGATTACAGAATCTAGGCCGTTCACTGGATCGTCAACAAACTTCGCGCGTAGTGCCTCCATGATCTGAAGTAATAGGTCTTCTGCTTCGTTCTTTGGTATCTGGAAGATGGTTCCCGACTGCTGCCTGACGTTGCGCAGAAGCTCCTCCAGCGACGTAGCCTCTCCAACCCCTGCAGCGACAAGCTGCTTATAGCGTTCAAAGTCAGGTGCCAACTCTTTCGACGCCAGCCTCAGAAGGGGTTCTTCATCGACATACACCTTGCTGTCATCGAGTACATCTAGAGCGCTATCAACCTCGAGTTCCGAATCAATAATCTCCGCCTCGGATATCAATTGTGCGCTCGACTGCTCGGTGAGTTGTGCCGCAATTCGAAGTACAAGAGAGCGTGCCTTCAGAGCCTGGCGCGAACCGTCAATTCCCGGTAACAGTTCCAGAGTGGGCAGGTCACAGACATTGGACAAAAAGTATGAAACGAGATTCTGGTTCGGGTGGTTCGCTGCAAGCTCCGAGCAAAGATCAAGTAGCGATTTGGCACCACGGTGTCGCATCAGATCCTCGATAGCAAAACGTTTGAATGTCCGAATCTGCCGTTCATCATGTACGCCGAGGTACTGATGCAGGCTACAGCACAGTTCCACGGAGGGCCCAAAGGTGGCCACCCGCTTCCACCCACGCCCCCCGAACAAGTCGGCAAGGGGCAATCCAGCTGCCAGCCGAGAGTTTTCTAGGGGCGCATTTGCGCTGATTGCCACTGCAATTGATTCATCCCCCTCATCCAATGCGCTTCGCGCACCATCAATTGCGAGGCACTCAACCGCAAGTGGTGAAATGACCTCCATATCCCAGATCGGTCGGCCGTGAACGAGCAGTCGACTTGGCTCGACGCCAGGGGCTGTCGCTAGGCGCTGCAGATATGGCTGATTAATGCGTCCGGAAGCAAGAAGCTCAGTTATGTTTTGCCGAAGTTGTTCGTCCAGCGGCTGATGAAGCTGCGCTTTTTCCAAACGAACAGACTTAAGAATCTCTGACACCTTTGAAATCTGCGGGCGAAGTGTGAGATAAATTGCCTCTGGCAGCCAATTAAAGTTCAGCAGGTACTTGCGGAACTGCTCTTCATCTGCTTCGCTGCCATTGAAGGTTAGTAATGACGCTATTCCGCGAGCCACCACGCCTGCACCAAGCGGATTGTCGGCGAGTACATTCCTTGTCGCATCGCGCAACCCGGCCTCCAGCGGAGGCGGGACCCTCAAAGTGAAATTTCCATCGCACTCATCAAAAAGGCAGGTGACTAGCGGGTCGCGGAAGTCACGAAGAATGGCCTTGGCGCTAGCAATTACTTCGGGCAGTTGGCGCCTCTCGGTCGAGAGCACCGATGCAGCAACCTTGACCGCGGTATGCAATAGATCGATTCTTGTCGTTAATTGGTCGAATGAGAGTGCCGCAGCCATCTCATCCGCGCTCTCGGGTGGTGTCCCTGTGGCCCTGTAGAGGGCATACGCACGCAATAGCTTTTCAAGCTTGGAGTCGCTGAGGCGCTTGACTACAAGCGCACGGAACCGGGTACTTGATTGTGACGATTCACCCCGCAATCCAAAGTGATAAAAATAGAAGCGATTCAATCCAGCCGCACCCGCGGAGTATTGTTGAATCTTGGTTTTGACCGAGTCAGCAAGACCAAGGGAATGTTGAAGCGCAATCTCGGTTTCTATGGACCAATAAGAATGGCCAAATTCTGCTGCAATTTGGCGGACCTGTTCCGCGGCCTCCGCCCATTTGGCCGAGTTGATGGTCGACGCAACGGCTGAGGCTGCTTTCGCGTAACGATTCAGCGGAACACGCGCGCGAAGGAGTTCACCATGAGCGCTGTTCAGTGCTGAGGCCAGCGTGACGGAGGCGGGCTTGGTGGGAAGAACCCCGAGTAATGCAGGCGACGTACCAATCGCTTGAGCCTGTAGTTGGGCCTTAATGAACACGTCCGCCCAAGCTTCAAAGGCCCTAAGCGCACCAAGATGGAGTTTCCGCCGGGCATCATTCAGTGCCCGATTCAGCGCACCGACGGCTCGCTGCTCAGAAGCCCATCTTCGCTCAGCGTTCTGACCAACTGGTACTTTCTTAAATGCAGCCACAGCTCCACGGACACGATTCTTGAGAGCATCAGCCGGACCAGATGCTCCGTGCTGATTCGGACGATTGCCACGCTTCTTCTTACTAGCCATCCAAAACCTCCTTAGAGCCGACCTATTATCTATTTCATTGAAGAAGTAGCGACAACGTGCCGCGGGAGCGAAATTCTGCATTTTTTTGGTGAGTTGATAACCTCCGCTATTGCATTAATCCGCCTATGCAGCCTGATGATCAACTAGACGCCACTGAAGGCAAGTAACACACTGGCTGAGTTGAAACTGCTTTTACTCGTTGCTAAAGCCCGCTTACGGCGGATAGTGCATATTGAGGCACAAAATTCGAGTGCTCGCAATCGTTGCGAAGTGGCCTAAAAAGCCACACAGTGTTCGTCCGGTTTGGGGTTATTCCATTCCTCTAAACCGCTGCACCACACCACCACACCGATATCGCAGACTCAAAACCAAGTCTGGCTTCGACCCGCCATCTGACTCCCACCTACCCCCGCCCCCCCACTAGACCCCCGCACCACCAACGCTCCCTCCAGCACCACTTGCCTCACCGGCCGCGCCGGATCCTGCATCCGCTGCAACAACAACTCCGCCGCCGTCCGCCCGATGTCATACGTCGGCTGCGCAATCGTGGTCACGTCCAGCGCGGGCAGTGCCGTCCAGTCGTTGTTGTCGAAGCCTGCGATGCCGATGTCGTGCGGTGGGCGCAGGCCGGCGGTTTGCACGGCCTGCAGGGCGCCCAGTAGCAAGAGGCCGTTGGTGGCGAGAAGAGCGTCGGGGCGGTCGGGGTGGGTCAGCAGGCCAGTGGTGGCGCGCTCGCCGGCCTCGCGGGTGGGGTCGACCCAGACGGGCTGCGGTGCCAGGCCTTGGACGGCCAGCGCTTCGGCGTAGCCGGCGTAGCGTTGCTGGCCGGTAGTGCTGTGCGTGCCGGCCAGCAGGGCAATGCGGCGGTAGCCGTTGGCCAGCAGGTGCTCGGTGGCGCGGCGGGCTGATGCCTGGTTGTCCAGCACCACGCGGTCGGCGCGGGTGGTGTCCAGGGCGCGGTCCACCAGCACCAGGGGGAAGGGCCAGGCCTGCGGGCGCAACTGCTTCAAACCCGCCATGGTGGGCGACAAAATCACGCCGCTGGCCTGCTCGTCGGCCATCAAATCCAGGTACGACTGTTCCTTGGCCGGGTCTTCGTCGGTGTTGCACAGGATGAGCCGCAGGCCATGGCGATAAGCCACGTCTTCCACCGCACGGCCCACGTCGGTGAAGAAGGCGCTGCGGATGTCCGACACGATCAAGCCGACGAGTGATGCCCGCCGCTGGCGCAGCCTGCGCGCGGCCAGGTTGGGGCGGTAGGCCAGCTCGGCGATGGCGCGCTCCACCTGTTCGCGCAGCGGCGCGCGCACGGCGGCCGGCGTGCTCAGCACGCGGGATACGGTGGTGGTGGATACGCCCGCGCGCTGCGCTACGTCCTTGATGCTGGCCAAGCTAAAAGCTCCTTGCAGTCTGCTATGGCAAAGATGGTATCGATTCCAATCGTTGTTGCAAAGTGATCTGCGTGCGGTGTGCGAAAACGCTGCTTTCGGGTGGGATCGAGTCACCGACTTCCTCGGTGTTTTCCCTTATTTATAGGCGTTTTTAGACCAAGTCTGACTTGCGGTCTGAAGAAATCGCAGCGGATAATTGGGTCTGGAATCGATACCAAATTTGCAGGAGACATTGCATGTCCACCATTCCGGTCGAAGTGCGCTTGGGCGCCTCCCCGCACAACCGTGAAGACGCCGTGCGCGCGGCTGGCGCCTTGCTGGCCCAGGCCGGCCACATTCAGCCGGCCTATGTCGACAGCCTGCTGCAGCGTGAGAAGGTGGCCAACACCTTCCTCGGCGAAGGCCTCGCCATTCCACATGGCATGGTGGAAGACAAGCACCTGGTGCGCCGCACCGGCCTGGCCGTGCTGCAGGTTCCGGCAGGAGTGCGCTGGGGCGACGACGCCAAGCAGGCTCATCTGGTGGTGGTAATCGCAGCCGCCACCGACGAACACATTCAGGTTCTGCGCCGCCTGACCCGTGTGATGCGCGATGGCGCGCTGATGCGGCGGCTGGCCACCACTACCGATGCGCAAGAGATCGTGCGCGCGCTCACGGCCGACGACGCTGCCGGGGCCGGCGCTGCGGGCAGTGCCGCCAGCACGCCCGCACTGGAAGACTTTCCGCTCGGCCGCGAGCTGGCCTTGAACTACCCCAACGGTCTGCACGCCCGCCCCGCTGGCGAATGGGCGCGCGTGGCCGGGCGCTTCAATGCGCGGGTGCACGTGCGCTGCGGCGACACGGTGGCCGACGCAAAAAGCGTGGCCGCGCTGCTGGGCCTGGGGGCCGGACGCGGTGCGCAGCTGCGCTTGTCGGCCCAGGGCGCCGATGCGGCGGCGGCGCTGTCCACGCTGAACGCCACCATCCAGCGCCTGGGCGAAGAGGAAAGCCGCCAGGCCGAACTGTCGGCCGCGCGCCAGGCGCAGGCGCAAGGGATCGGCTCTGAGCTGGGCGACTGGCAGCCTACCGCGCGCCACACCTTTACCGGCATTGCCGCCAGCCCGGGCCTGGTGGTGGGCACGCTTGTGCACGCCGAAAGTTCTGCGCTGGAGGTGGAAGACCGCTTCACCTCGTTCGCGAAGGAGGCCGCCGCGCTGGACCAGGCTTTGGCCGCCGCGCTGGCGCAACTGCGGCAGCTGGCTGCCGATGCCCAAGCCGCCGGCCGCGCCGAGCAGGCCGCGATCTTCAACGCGCACCAGGGGCTGCTGCAGGACGCCGACCTGCTGCAGACCGTCAGCCGCGCCGTCGTGCAGCGCCACGGCGCCGCCTGGGCCTGGCGCCATGCCATGGCTGAGCGCGTGGCTGCGCAGCGTGCGCTGGCCGACGCCACGCTGGCCGCCCGCGCGGCCGACCTGCAGGACGTGGGCGAGCGCGTGCTGCGCCACCTGCTGGGCCGGGGCGACGAAGACAACGCCGTGGCCGCCTGGCCGCACGACGCCATCTTGCTGGCGGATGACCTCTCGCCTTCGGTCACAGCGCAAATCGACACCGACCGGGTGCGCGGCTTTTGCACGGCGCGCGGCGGCCCGACGGCGCATACCGCCATCCTGGCGCGCGCGCTGGGCCTGCCCGCCGTGGTGGCGGCTGGCCCGGGCGTGCTGCCGTCCAGCAGCGGCGATGCGGCAGCGCCTGCATTGGCCGGGGCCGTTGCCATCCTGGACGGCTATCGCGGCCGGCTCTACGTGGGCCCGAGCGAAACCGCGCTGATCGAGGCGCGCGAACGCATCGCTCGCCTGGCGCGCCGGCAAAACGAGGAAGCCCGCACGCGCCAGCAGCCCGTCACCACCACCGACGGCCACACGGTGGAGATTGCCGCCAACGCCAACCGCGCCGACCAGGCGGTGAAAGCGCTGGAGGCCGGTGCCGAAGGCGTGGGGCTGATGCGCACCGAGTTCCTCTTTTTGGAGCGCGACACCGTCCCCGACGAAGACGCCCAGTACGAGGCCTACCGCGCCATGGCCGAGGCCCTGCAGGGCAAGCCGCTGGTGGTGCGCACGCTGGATATCGGCGGTGACAAGCAGGTGCCGCACCTGGACCTGCCGGTGGAAGACAACCCCTTCCTGGGCGTGCGCGGCGCGCGGCTGGCGCTGCGGCGCGACGACCTGCTGGTGCCGCAGTTGCGTGCGCTCTACCGCGCTGCGCGGCACGGCCCGCTGCAGGTCATGTTCCCGATGATCAGCACGGTGGAAGAAGTGCTCACGCTGCGCAAACGCATGGAGGCCGTGCGGGCCGAGCTGGATGCGCCCGCCGTGCCGGTGGGCATCATGATCGAGGTGCCCTCGGCCGCGCTCATCGCCGACCGGCTGGCCGCGCATGTGGACTTCTTTTCCATCGGCACCAACGACCTCACGCAGTACACGCTGGCCGTGGACCGCCAGCACCCCGAACTGGCCGGCATGGCCGACAGCCTGCACCCTGCCGTGCTGCGCCTCATCGAGCGCACGGTGGCCGGCGCGCGCCAGCACGGCCGCTGGGTGGGCGTGTGCGGCGGCCTGGCCGGCGAGCCGCTGGGCGCCGCGCTGCTGGTGGGCCTGGGCGTGGACGAACTGAGCATGAGCACCGGCGACATCGGCACCGTCAAGGCGCTGCTGCGCCGCCACAGCCTGGTCGAGCTGCAGGCGCTGGCCCAGCGCGCGCTGCAGGTGGACACGGCCGACGAGGTGCGCGCCCTGGGCGCCGAGCTGCACCCGGCCGGCGCGCAGTGACCGGCCCACACGCTGCCGCCGCAGAAAAGGATCATGAGATGAATGCTATAAAAATAATAGCTACTTGCGCTTATCCATCAAGCGCTAGAGGCCAATTTGGCTTGAAATCAGGGTGGCAAGACGCTCGGGAGGCCCAGCATGGCTGACGCGCGCATCTTCACCATCACGCTGAACCCCGCCATCGACCACACCGTGCGCGTGGCGGCGCTGGTGCCTGGCGAGGTGCACCGTGCCGATGGCGACCAGCGCGAGGCCGGCGGCAAGGGCGTGGGCGTGGCGGCGGTGTTGGCCGCGCTGGGCGTGCCCGTCACGGCCACCGGCTGGGTGGGCGCGGACAACGACGCCGTGTTCACCACCGCCTTCGCCGCGCGCGGCATTCAAGACGCCATGCTGCGCCTGCCCGGCAGCACCCGCACCAACATCAAGATCGCCGACGCCGCGCGGGGCGACTCCACCGACATCAACCTGCCCGGCCTGGCACTGGCGCCTGATGCGCTGGCGCAGGCGCAAGCCGGCCTGCTGAAAACGCTTGCCGCCCATGTGCGCCCGGGCGACTGGGCCGAGCTGGCGGGCAGCCTGCCGCCCGGCGCCGACGCCGCCGTGTGGGAGCGCATCGCCCGCGCCCTGCACGCGCAGGGCGCGCACATCGCCATCGACACCGGCGGCGCCGTGCTGCTGCAACTGCTGCGCGCGCTGGCCGACCCGGCGCGCGGCGCCGTGGTGCCGGTGGCCTTCATCAAGCCCAACCGGGCCGAGCTGGAGGAACTGGCCGGCCGCGCGCTGCCCACGATGGCCGACGTGGCCGCTGCCGCGCGCGGGCTGTGCGGTGACTGGGGCGTGCAGCAACTGGCCGTGTCGCTGGGCGGCGATGGCGCTGTCATCGCCACGGCCGCAGGCTGCTGGCACGCCGCCGCACCGCGCGTGCCCGTGGCCACCACGGTGGGCGCGGGCGATGCGCTGGTCGCCGGCACGCTGGCTGCGCTGTCGCAAGGCCAGGCCATGCCCGGCGCCGCCACCTTCGGCATGGCCTGCGCGGCAGCGCGCATCCAGCGCATCGCGCCCGGCCTGCCACCGCGCGCGCAAGTCGACACGCTGGCTGCCGTCATCACGGCCCAGCCGATCTAACGCAATCAGGAGAGAGACCACCATGGCCCAACTCATCGCCATCGCCGCCAGCCAGGCCGGCCCGGCGCACAGCTTCATGGTCGCCGAGGCGCTGCGCGCGGCGGCCGAATCCGCCGGCCACCGGCTGGCGCTCAGCGTGCACAGCAGCCTGGGCACGCAGGGCGGCTTCAGCGACGCCGAACTGGCGGGCGCTGCCGTCGTCATCGTGGCCGCCGACATGGCGGTGGATCGGCAAGACCTGCTGGGCAGTGCGGCCGCGCCCGTGCACGAAGCCACCCCGCAGGCCGTGTTGGCCGATGCCGCCCGCGTGGTGCGCGAGGCGCTGGCGCGTGTGGAAGGCGCGGGCGCCGCGCCATCCACGGCCCCGGTAGCAACGCCGCAGGACGGCCCGCTGAGCATCGTCGCCATCACGTCGTGCCCCACTGGCGTGGCCCACACCTTCATGGCCGCCGAAGCGCTGGAGCAGGGCGCGCGCGCACTCGGCCACACCATCAAGGTCGAAACGCAGGGCTCGGTGGGCGCGCAGAACACGCTCACCGCTGCCGACATCGCCGCGGCCGATCTGGTGGTGATCGCCGCCGATACGCAGGTCAACCGCGACCGCTTCGCCGGCAAGCGCCTCTACGCCACCGGCACCAAGGCGGCCATCCACGACGCGGCGGCGGTGTTCGCGCAGGCGCGGGCGCAGGCCAAGCCCTGGGGCGCCGCAGCCGGCGGGCAGTCGGCCAGCTCAGGCGCTGCAGCGCCTGCCGATGCGCCCGGAAAGCGCGAATCCGCCGGCGCCTACAAGCATTTGATGACCGGCGTGTCGTTCATGCTGCCCTTCGTGGTGGCCGGCGGGCTGCTGATCGCGCTGGCCTTCGCGCTGGGCGGCATCTACGTGTATGACGACGCACACAAGGACACGCTGGGCTGGGTGCTGTTCCAGGTGGGCGCCAAGGCCGGCTTCACGCTGATGCTGCCGGCGCTGGGCGGCTACATCGCCTATTCCATCGCCGACCGGCCGGGCATCGCTCCCGGCATGATCGGCGGGCTGCTGGCCGGCACGGTGGGCGCGGGCTTTCTGGGTGCCATCGCGGCGGGCTTCATCGCCGGCTACGCGGTGCACTGGCTCAACCGGCTGATCCGCCTGCCGCGCGGGCTGGATGGCTTGAAGCCCGTGCTGCTGCTGCCGCTCTTGGGCGCGGCCATCGTCGGCGTGCTGATGATGATGGTGATCGGCGCGCCCATGGCCGCGCTGATGGGCGCCTTGACCGACTGGCTCAAGGGCCTGCAGACGGGCAGTGCGGTGTTGCTGGGCATCATCCTGGGCGCGATGATGGCTTTCGACATGGGCGGGCCGGTGAACAAGGCGGCCTACGTCTTTTCCACCACGCTCATCGCCAGCGGTGTGGCCAACCCCATGGCCGCCGCCATGGCGGCCGGCATGACGCCGCCGCTGGGCATCGCGCTGGCCTGCTGGCTATTCAAGAGCCGCTTCACGGCGGAAGAGCGCGAGGCCTCCAAAGCCTCGGCCGTGCTGGGCCTGGCCTTCATCACCGAAGGCGCCATCCCGTTCGTGGCGCGCGACCCGTTGCGTGTCATCCCGGCCTGCGTGCTGGGCTCCGCCGTGGCGGGCGGCCTGTCGATGGCCTGGAACATCGGCCTGCAGGCGCCGCATGGCGGCGTGTTCGTGCTGGCCATTCCCAACGCCGTGAACCATGTGCTGCTGTACGCCGCCGCCATCGCGGCGGGCACGGTGGTGACGGGCCTGGCGCTGGGAGTGCTGAAGAAGCGCCTGGCGGCTTGATCGTGGCAGAGGCCAGGCGTGTGCCTGGCCCGGTTGTCCTGCTCAGATCTGTTTACTGCGTCACGCAGCTGAAGCTTTCCGCCTTGTTCACATCGCCGGTACCGGCGTAGCGTGGCCAGCTGGGGTATTCGCACAGCGGCCGGGTGCGGCCGGCCACGCCGGCGGTGTCCGTCACCACCTGGGCGACGGGTGCGGTGCCGCTGCTCACCCACTGGTCCAGCGCCTTGAGCGAATCCCAGTTGGCGTTGAAGGCGGTGCTGGCGGCATGGCCGTAGCCGGGCACTTCGTAGTAGCGCGCGAAGCTGCGAACGCTCGTCGCGCCCATGGTCTGCTCCAGGCGCTGCCAGTACTGCGCGGTGGCGCGCGTGCTGACCAGCACGTCGGCCGTGCCGTGCGCCATCAGCAGCTTGCCGCCGCGCTTCTGGAAGGCGGACAGGTCGGTGCTGTTGATGTCCTGCAGCCTGGCCAGCTCGTTGATACGGCCCGTCCAGGCGCCGGGGTTCTGCGGGTCGAGCGACAGCGCATCGAAGTTCGCATCGCGCGTGACGAAGTAACGCACCCACTGGTCCCAGAACACGGCCCAGTACGGGGCGGTCAGCGGGGCGGGGCTGGCGGGTGCCGTGGTGTTCATGGCCAGCAGGTTGACCGTGGGCTGCAGGGGGCTGGTGCCTTGTTCGCCCAGTTCGGCCCCCCATACGTTGAAGCCGGGGTATTGCGTTTCGCCGCTGCCCAGCGGCGCGCTGAACTGGATGGCCGTGGCGTAGGTCTTGAGCGCCGAGACCATGGCGTCGGACAGGCACTGGTCGCCCTCGTTGCCGCCGCTGGCGCAGCGCAGGGGCTGGCCGTTGAACCGCGCGGTGGCCGGGTCGAACTGCGAGTTGCAGGCCGCCACGTTGCTGACGACGCCGTCCTGCACGCCATCGAGCGCATCGCACTGCGCCAGCGCCGCCTGGCGTAGCAGCTTGCGCTGGCCCAGGTTGGGGTAGGCATTCGGCTGGGCAAAGGCGCGGCTGATACGGCCGAACTGCAGGTTCAGACTGGCGGCGTTCCACGCCGGGTACCAGGCGACCACGCCGTCCCAGTCGGCCGGCCACTTCTGTGCCACGGCCAGCGCCTCGCGCCCTCCGGTCGATCCGCCCAGGAAGTAGCGCTTGCGGGGCTTTTCGCCATAGAAGCGGGTGACCAGCACGTTGGCTACGTCGCTGACCTTCTTGAGCGCGGCACCCGAGAAATTGGCCACGGCTTCGTCGTTGGTGCCGAAGCTGCCGTCCCGGCTGCCCGCAGCGCCTGCCTGGTGGCCCGAGTCGCTGGCGAATACCGCGAAGCCCTGGGCGAGCAGCGGGTACGAGCCCTGGCTGGCGGGCGCAGCCGGGTAGGTGTAGAGGCTGGGCATCACGCCGTTGTAGCCGCCGCCGCCTAGCATGACGACCTTGCCGTTCCACTCCCTGGGCAGCAGCAGCCCCATCTTGATGGCCGGGGCGGTGGTGTCCACCGGCAGTATCGAAATGTTGGCCCGCACCGACGCTGGCGGCTGCGCGCCGCTGGTGGCCGTGGGGGTCTCGATCGACGTCACCGTGGCGCCGCTGGTCGGCAGGCCGATCTGGCTGGCAGTGATCTGCTGCCCGGCCAAGTCCTTGCTGGCCTCGTCGAAGTTGTAGCTGTGCGAGCCGCCGCTGCCGCAGGCCGCGAGGGCGGCAGTTGCGCTGGCCGTGGCGAGCAGGCGCCACGAGGGAGTGGTGAAGGATGGCGTCACGTTGTCTCCTGGTTGGCATGCGACTCGACAAGTCGCCAGCCATTGTGGAAGTGACGCGGCGCCTGTCACTCGGCGTTTGCAGCTAGGTAGTAGTCCATACGTGAAAGAGCCAGCACGGTGGGGCTGGCTTTGGTGTAGCGGTGCAGCCGGCTGCACGCGCGGCGCGGCCGCATGGCCGCCTTCCAGGCGAGCGCTGAGCTTTAGTGCGTGGATTGAGCCGAACCGGCAGCGGGTGCTTCAGACACGGCCTGCTGCTCGGCGGCGCTGCGTTCACGCTCGTGCAACTGCCCTCGGCCCTGCTCCTTGGCCTGGTAGAGCGCCGCGTCGGCCGGGGCCATCAGCTCGGTGCGCAGGTGGGTGGGCGCTGGCAAGGTGTGCGGAGTGACGGTGGCCGCGCCGGCGCTGTAGCCGAGCGTGAAGCCCAGGGTGTCGCGGCTTTCCGCGGCGAGGCGGGCACGCAGCCGCCGGTCCAGCCGCTGGGCGGCCGGAACGCCCGGCTCGTGTATCAGCAGTGCAGCGAACTCCTCGCCACCCATGCGGCCGGCCAGGTCCCCGTCGGCCAGGGTTTCGGTCAGCAGCCGGGCGAAGAGTGACAGCGCCTGGTCGCCCGCATCGTGCCCATGCGCGTCGTTGATGCGCTTGAAATGGTCCAGGTCGAACATCAGCGCCGTCACCGACTGGTGGCTGGCTAGCGCCCGCTCGATCAGCGCCTGCGCCCGCAGATCGAACCCGCGCCGGTTGGGCACGCCGGTCAGTGCGTCGGTGGTCGCCAGCGCATGCAGTTGGTTTTCCGCCTCGGAGCGCCATGCCACCATCAGCGCGACGATGCCCAGCACTGCCGTAACGTTCGACGCAATGGCCGAGCCCAGGTTGACCGGGTGCGGCGTGCGAAAGCTGGGGTAAGCGTCGGTGAACGCGCCCAGCAGGCCGCGCGCCAGGGTGAAGAGCGCCATCGTGAACAGGCAGCTGCACAGCAGCAGGCGCCAGCGGCTTTGGGCGGGCCGCAGCGGCGCCAGGGTGGCCCTGGCCGTCAGCATGAGCAGAGCGGCCAGCAGAATGTTCGACCAGCCCACGCGAAAGGCGTAGTGGCCGAAGCCCAGCGTGTAGCCCAGCGGCGCGGCGATGGCCAGCACCGGTATCCACCGTGCCGCAGGCCGCGGGCCCAGCCAGTCGGTCAGGGCGACATACAGCGCCCACTGCGCGCCGGCCGTGGTGGCGATGAAGAGGGTGGAAAGCAGGTGGTCCCAGGGCGTGCCGCGCACCCCGGTGGACGCGATGACGGTGACCCACCCCAGCGCCTGCAGGGCCACGCTGGCCTGCACGCAGCGTGCCGCGCGGCTGACCCCCGCGCCCATGATGAGCGGCAACACGGCGGCCAGCATGCACAGGTTGATGGCCGTGATGGCCAGCAGCGTGACGAAATCCAGAGGCATCAGCAGCAGGTTCTGCGAGATTCCTTGGGTTACTGGAACGCCACTTCCGCAAAGCTGCGCAGCTTGCGGCTGTGCAGGCGGCTCACGCCGCCGTCCCGCAGGATATCGATGGCGCGCATGCCGATGCGCAAGTGCTGGTCCACACGCTCGCGGTAGAAATGGTTGGCCATGCCGGGCAGCTTGATCTCGCCGTGCAGGGGCTTGTCACTCACGCACAGCAAGGTGCCGTAGGGCACGCGGAAGCGGAAGCCGTTGGCCGCGATGGTGGCGCTTTCCATGTCCAGCGCCACGGCGCGGCTCTGGCTGAAGCGGCGCTGGGGCATGTTGTCGGGCAGCAGCTCCCAGTTGCGGTTGTCGGTGCTGGCCACGGTGCCGGTGCGCATGATGCGTTTCAGGTCGGCCTCGGGCACCTGGCTCACGTCGGCCACGGCCTGCTGCAGCGCCAGCTGAATCTCCGCCAGCGCTGGAATCGGCACCCACAGGGGCAATTCTTCGTCCAGCACATGGTCTTCGCGCACGTAGGCGTGGGCCAGCACGTAGTCGCCCAGCTGTTGGCTGTTGCGCAGCCCGGCGCAGTGGCCCAGCATCATCCAGGCATGGGGGCGCAGCACGGCGATGTGGTCGGTGATGGTCTTGGCGTTGGACGGGCCCACGCCGATGTTGACCATGGTGGTGCCGCTGCGGTCGGCGCGCACCAGGTGGTAGGCCGGCATCTGAGGCAGGCGCGGCGGCGCCACGCCCAGGTCGTCGCCAGCCTGGGCGGGCAGGCCGGTGCGGCGGGTGACGACGTTGCCCGGCTCGATGAAGGCGATGTATTCGCTCTCGGGATTGGCCATCTCGGCATGGCCCAGGCGCACGAATTCGTCGATATAGAACTGGTAATTGGTGAACAGTACGAAGTTCTGGAACCACTCCGGCGCCGTGCCCGTGTAGTGGCGCAGGCGGTGCAGCGAGTAGTCCACGCGCGGCGCGGTGAACAGCGACAGCGGCTGCGCGTCGCCCGGGCGCGGCTCCCAGGTGCCGTTGGCGATGCCGTCGTCCATGGCCGCCAGGTCGGGCAGGTCGAACACGTCGCGCATGAGCATGCGGCGCTCGGGCGTCAGCGAGCCCTCGATGTGGTCGTGTTCGGCGAACGAGAAGTGGATGGGGATGGGCTGGCTGCTGATGCCCACTTCCAGCTCTACGTTGTGGCTGGCGCGCAGCAGGCGGAACTGCTCTGCGTAGTAGCGCGCGAACAGGTCGGGCCGGGTCAGCGTGGTTTCGTAGCGGCCGGGGCCTTCCACGAAGCCGTAGGCCAGTTGCGTGGCGGCCCGCGCTACGGTGATCGTCTGCACCCGCACGAAGGGGTAGAACGCCCGCACGTGCGAGGACGGTGTCTCGCCCCCCACGAAGCGCTGCATGGCGTCACGCAAGTGGCCGATCTGCTGCTGATAGATCCGCTGGACCTGGGCGAGCGCCTCGGCGGGGTCGGTGTGGAGCGTGGGTTCGGTGAAGTCTGGAATCTGGGCCATGGCGCTATTGTCGTGCAGCGCCCGGCCGCCAGCAGGCAACCGGCGATGTGCCAGGTGCCGCAGCGGTCAGTCGGCCAGCGCTTCGATCCAGGCCCGTGTGCGCACTGAATCCATCGGCCGCGAAATGCCATAACCCTGCGCCAGGTCGCACCCCAGCTGGCGCAGCAGGGCCAGTTGTTCTGGCGTTTCCACCCCTTCGGCCACCGTTTTGAGCTGCAGGCTGCGCCCGAGCTGGACGATGGCGGTGACGATGGCCACGTCGTCGTCGCTGCCCGGCGTGTCCATGACGAAGGATCGGTCGATCTTGAGCTTGTTGATGGGGTAGCGCTTGAGGTACGCCAGCGACGAATAGCCCGTGCCGAAGTCGTCGATGGAGATGCCAACGCCCAGCGAGCGCAGTGCGCCCAGCGTTTCGCGGGCTTCGTCGGCGTCCTGCATCAGGACGGACTCGGTGATCTCGATTTCGAGAAAGCGCGGCTCCAGCCCGGTCTGCTGCAGCACGCTCGCGATTTCGCCGGCGACGTCGCGCTGGCGAAATTCCAGCGCCGACAGGTTCACCGCGACTGGCACGCGCGGCAGGCCCGCGTCGTGCCAGGCTTTGGTCTGCCGGCAGGCCTCTCGCATTACCCAGCGGCCGATGGGCGTGATCAGCCCGCGGGATTCGGCGATGCCGATGAATTCGGCCGGTCCGACGATGCCGCGTTCAGGGTGCCGCCAGCGCACCAGCGCCTCGAAGCCGACCAGGGTGCCATCGTCCAGGCGCACCTGGGGTTGGTAGTGCAACTCGAACGCACCCTGGAAGATCGCGTCGCGCAGCAGCCGTTCCTGCTGCAGGATTTCAGTGGCGCGCCCCTCCATGCCCGGGGCGTAGAACTGTCGGTTGCCCCGCCCGGTGTCCTTGGCGGCATGCATGGCGGCATCCGCCCGGCGCATCAGCTCGTCAGGGCTGTGGCCGTCTTCCGGAAAGACGCTGATGCCGATAGAGGGCGACAGCGACAGCGGCGTGCCCTCCACATGGAACACGGCGCGCATGTCCGCCAGCAGCTTGTCGGCCACGGTGGCGGCGTCGCCCCGGTTGTGGATGTCGGGCAGCACTACGGCGAACTGGTCGCCGCCCACGCGCGCCACCAGGTCGGACGCGCGCACCGCGCCCAGCAGGCGCCGCGCCATCTCGCACAGCAGCAGGTCGCCGGCCTGGTGGCCCAGCGAATCGTTCACGGTCTTGAAGTGGTCGAGGTCGAGAAACAGCACGGCCGTGCGCGCATGCCGGCGCTGCGTGGCGATGAGGGTCTGGCTCAGCTGGGCCATCAGGTGCCGGCGGTTGGGCAGTTGCGTCAGCGAATCGTGCTGCGACATGAATTCCAGCCGTTCCTGCGCCTGTTTGCGGGCCGTGATGTCGCGCAGCACGGCGATGCGGTAGTTGCCTCCGGCGTCGGGCATGGTCTTGCCGACGATCTCTACCGGAATGAGCCGCCCGTCCTTGTGCAGCACCGTGGCTTCGTAAGAGTGTTCGCGGGCAGCCAGCACGTATTCCTCGGCCTGCGCGCGGTATTCGTCGCTGACGAAGCTCAGCGTGGCGCGGCCCTGGACTTCCTGCAGCGTATAGCCCAGCAGCCGCGTGACGGCTTCGTTCACGTCTTCTACAAGGCCGTCGCGGTGAAAGACGATGGCCTCGTCGGTGGCGCGGAAGAATTTGCGCATGCGCTCTTCGCTCTGGCGCACCGCCTGCTCGGACATCCAATGGTGGGTGATGTCGTTGACCACCACGACTGTGCCCCGCCGCCCCTCGGGCGTGAAGTGCGGCGTGAGGGTCACTTCGATCATCCGGCTGTCGCCGTCCGACGGGCGGTGCCGGCGGGTGTACTGCACCCGCTCACCGGACGCCGCACGGCTCACGTGGAAGCGAACCTCCCGCCATGCATCGGCCCCCAGGATCTCATCCACCGTTTGGCCCAAGATCCCATCGACCGTGAATCCATAGGCCGCCGCGTACCCTTGATTGGCGAAAATGCACCGCATGGAGGGCAGGGTGTAATAAGCCAGCAGCACGGGCACGGAGTCGGCCACCATGCGCAGCATGGACTCGCTGGTCCAGCCTTGTAATGCAGCCACGTCGGTGGCATTGAGGTTGTCTGACATCTACCACCCATGATCGGTCAGCCGGACTTATAGCCGATAGAAAAGCGGCTGTGCAGGGTGCAAGCCCTCGGAAAGGCTGATTTGGGGCCGCCACCGGGATAATCGGGCCAATGACCACCTCTACCGCTGACTTCAGCACCCTGGCCCTGTCCCCGGCCACCCTGGCCAATCTGCAGCAACTGGGCTACACCCGCATGACGGCCATTCAGGCCGCTGCCCTGCCGCCCGCCCTGCTGGGGCGCGACCTGATCGCCCAGTCCAGCACCGGCAGCGGCAAGACCGCCGCCTTCGGCCTGGCCCTGCTGGACCGCCTCAACCCTCGCTTCTTTGGCATCCAGGCGCTGGTGCTGTGCCCCACGCGCGAGCTGGCCGACCAGGTCACCACCGAAATCCGCCGCTTGGCCCGTGCCCAGGACAACATGAAGGTCGTCACCCTGTGCGGCGGCGTGCCCCTGCGCGGCCAGATCGCCAGCCTGGAGCACGGCGCGCACGTGATCGTCGGCACGCCTGGGCGGGTGATGGACCATCTTGATCGCGGCACGCTTGATCTGCAGGCGCTCAAGACCCTGGTGCTGGACGAAGCCGACCGCATGCTCGACATGGGTTTCTTCGAAGACATCGCCAAAGTGGCGCGCCAGTGCCCGGCCGATCGGCAGACGCTGCTGTTTTCGGCCACCTACCCCGAAGGCATCGAGCGCATCGCACGGCAGTTCATGAAGACGCCCCAGCAGATCACGGTGCAGGCGCAGCACAGCGCCGGCAAGATCGTCCAGCGCTGGTACGAGGTGAAGGAAAGCGAGCGCCTGCATGCGGTGTCGCTGCTGCTGAACCACTTCCGTCCGGAATCTGCCATTGCCTTTTGCAACACCAAGCAGCAGTGCCGCGACCTGGTCGGCGTGCTGCAGGCGCAAGGCTTCAGCGCGCTGGCGCTGTACGGTGAGCTGGAGCAACGCGAGCGCGATCAGGTGCTGGTGCAATTTGCCAACCGCAGCTGCACCGTGCTGGTGGCCACCGACGTGGCCGCGCGCGGGTTGGACATCGCCCAGCTGCAGGCCGTCATCAACGTGGACGTGACGCCCGACGCGGAAATCCACGTGCACCGCATCGGCCGCACGGGCCGGGCCGACGCCGAAGGCCTGGCCCTGAGCCTGGCCAGCCTGCCGGAGATGGGCAGCGTCGGCAAGATCGAAGTACTGCAAGGCCGCGAGTCCGAATGGCACCCGCTGGCCGAACTGACGCCCACCGCGGGCGAGCCGCTGTTGCCACCCATGGCCACCATCCAGATCATCGGCGGCCGCAAGGAGAAGATTCGCGCAGGCGACGTGCTGGGCGCGCTGACCGGCGAGATGGGCTTCACGCGCGAGCAGGTCGGCAAGATCAACGTGAACGAGTTTTCCACCTATGTGGCGGTGGACCGCCGCATTGCCGATGAAGTGGCCCGCAAGCTGTCGGCTGGCCGCGTCAAGGGCAAGCTGGTGCGCGCGCGGCTGGTAGGCGACATCTGACCGGCTGAGCTGGCCAGGCGCGCGACGTTTTCATGGCACCCCGTACCCCTGCGCCGCCGGGCGCCCGTGTTGCGCAGCGCGCCGGCCCGGCCACGCTGGCGCCGCGCACGCTGCTGTGGGCGTCGGTGGGCGTGGCGCTGGTCACCATCGTCCTGAAGACCCTGGCCTGGCACCTGACGGGATCGGTGGGGCTGCTGTCCGACGCGCTCGAATCGTTCGTCAACCTGGCCGGTGCGGTGTTCGCGCTGGCCATGGTCACCGTCGCGTCACGCCCGGCCGACGAAGACCATCCGTACGGACACCACAAGGCCGAGTATTTTTCTTCCGGGTTCGAAGGCATCCTCATCGTGGGTGCCTCAGTGGCCATCTTTTGGGCTGCGGCACATCGCTTGTCTGCGCCGCAGCCGCTGGAGCAGGTCGGCTGGGGGCTGGCGCTGTCGGTCGCCAGCTCGGCCCTCAACGGGGTGCTGGCCTGGCTCATGTTCCGCTCGGCGCGCGAGCACCGCTCGGTCGCGCTGGAGGCCGACGCGCGCCACCTGGTCACCGACGTCTGGACGTCGGCCGGCGTGGTGGTGGGCATCGGCGCGGCCGGTGCGACGGGCTGGCTGTGGCTCGACCCGGTGGTGGCCATGGCCGTGGCCCTCAACATCTTGAAGGAAGGTGCGCACATGGTGTGGCGTGCCTCCCAGGGCCTGATGGATGCGGCCATCGAGCCCGACGCGCAGGGCGCCATCGACGCCACGCTGCGCGACTTCGCGCAAGGCGAGCCGCAACTGCGCTTCGACCACCTCGTCACCCGGCAGGCCGGCCAGCGGCGTTTTGCCGGCCTGCACATGCACGTGCCCGCCGACTGGAGCCTGGGCCGCGCGGCCCAGCTGCGCGGCGCCGTGGAGGCCGCGCTGATGCGCGCCGTGCCGGGCCTGCGCGTGACCATCGAGCTGCTGCCCGTGGGGGTGGAAGCCTATCTGGACGACATCAAGGACAACGAATGATCAGCGTGCTGCAACGCGTGCGCGAAGCCCGCGTGGACGTGGAAAGCGAGACCATCGGCCGCATCGGCCCGGGCCTCTTGGTACTGGTGTGTGCCGAGCGCGGCGATACCGAGGCCGAAGCCGACCGGCTGCTGGCCAAGCTGCTGAAGCTGCGCATCTTCAGCGACTCAGCCGGCAAGATGAACCGCAGCGTGCAAGACGTTGCCGGCGGCCTGCTGCTGGTGAGCCAGTTCACCCTGGCGGCCGACACCACCGGCGGCAACCGCCCCAGCTTCACCCAGGCCGCCGCGCCGGAAGACGGCCGCCGGCTGTACGACTATCTGGTCGCCCAGGCCCGCAAGGCGCATGCCGACGTGGCGACCGGGCGCTTCGCGGCGGACATGCAGGTGCATCTGGTGAACGACGGGCCGGTGACGATTCCGCTGCGGATCGCGCCAGCTGCCGCCGATGTTGTCGGAGCCGGCTGATCAAAAATCATAGCTATAAACGCTTGTTGGGTAAGCGCTAGAGGCATATTTTGTTAAGAATCAAGCCCGCGTAGCGGCTCAGTCGCCTAACCGATCAACGGCTCACTCGGCATAGGGATCGGCGAACCCCATCTCTTGCATGATGGCCGTTTCGTACGCCTCCATCTCATCTGCGTCTTCGGCGCTGGTTTCGTGGTCCCAGCCCTGGGCGTGCAGGGTGCCGTGCACCAGCAGGTGGGCGTAGTACTCCTGCAGCGGCTTGTTCTGCTCGGCTGCTTCGCGCGCGACCACCGGGGCGCACAGCACCAGGTCGGCCATGACCACCGGCTCCTGGGCGTAGTCGAAGGTGAGCACGTTGGTGGCGTAGTCCTTGTGCCGGTATTCGCGGTTCAGGGCCTGGCCCTCTTCGGCGCCCACGATGCGCACGGTGATCTCGGCGTCGGTGGCCAGGGCGTGGCGGATGAAGCGCACGGCGGCATGGCGGGGCAGGGCGGCGCGGTGTTCGGCCACGCCATCGAAGCGGGCGAACTGCAGCGAGAGAGTCAGTTGGTTCAGGGCCATTGCAGCGCTAGTTCAAGGTATTTTTGGCCTCTAGCGCTTGAGGATCAAGCGCTGTTAGCTATAAAAATAATAGCAAAGGTGTCAGCTGGCGGCGCTGCGGTTGCGCTGGGCGTCGTAAGCGTCCACGATGCGCGCGATGAGCGGGTGGCGCACCACGTCGGCCGTGGTGAAGCGCGTGATGGCGATGCCCTTGACGCGCTTGAGCACGCGCTCGGCGTCGATCAGGCCGCTCAAAGCGCCCTTGGGCAGGTCGATCTGGCTGACGTCGCCCGTCACCACGGCGCGCGAGCCGAAGCCGATGCGGGTCAGGAACATCTTCATCTGCTCGGGCGTGGTGTTCTGCGCTTCGTCCAGAATGATGAAGGCGTTGTTCAGCGATCGCCCGCGCATGAAGGCCAGCGGCGCGATCTCCAGCATGTTGCGCTCGAAGGCCTTCTGCACTTTCTCGTAGCCCATCAGGTCGTAGAGCGCGTCGTACAGCGGGCGCAGGTACGGGTCGACCTTCTGCGTCAGGTCGCCGGGCAGAAAGCCGAGCCGTTCGCCCGCTTCCACGGCGGGGCGAGTGAGCACGATGCGCTGCACGTTGCTGCGCTCGAGCGCATCGACCGCGCAGGCGACGGCCAGGTAGGTCTTGCCGGTGCCTGCCGGGCCGATGCCGAAGGTGATGTCGTGCGCGGCGATGTTGTCCAGGTAAGCGCCCTGCGTGGCAGTGCGCGCGCGCAGGTCGGTGCGGCGGGTGGTCAGCTGCGTGGTGGTGCCTTCGGGGGCGGGCACCAGGTCGCTGTCGCCGGCCAGCATCAGCTGGATGTGCTCTTCGGCAATGGGGCGCTCGGCCATTTCATACAGCGCCTGCAGCAGCTCCATGGCCTGCGTCGCGCGGGCCTTGGGGCCGTCCACCTTGAACTGCTCGTGCCGGTGGGCGATGCGCACTTGCAGCGCGGTCTCGATCAGGCGCAGGTGGGCGTCCGCCGGGCCGCACAGGTGCGTCAGCCGGTTGTTGTTGTGGGGGGTGAAGGTGTGGCGCAGGATCACGCGGATAATTCCGATCAAAAGGCGCCAGGCGCGCGTCAAAGGACACCCATGATAGGCAAATTGACCGGCACCCTGCTGGAGAAGAACCCCCCGGAGCTGCTGCTGGACTGCCACGGCGTGGGCTACGAGGTGCAGGTGCCGATGAGCACTTTCTACAACCTGCCTGCCACGGGCGAGCGCGTGGCGCTGCTGACGCACTTCGTCGTGCGCGAGGACGCACAGCTGCTGTACGGCTTTTCCACGCACGCAGAGCGGCAGGCGTTCCGCGAGATCATCAAGATCAGCGGCGTGGGCCCGCGCATGGCGCTGGCCATTCTGTCGGGCCTGGGCGTGAGCGAGCTGGCGCAGGCCATCACGCTGCAGGAAGCCGGCCGCCTGGTGAAGGTGCCCGGCATCGGCAAGAAGACGGCCGAGCGGCTGCTGCTGGAGCTCAAGGGCAAGCTGGGCGCCGACATGGGCGCGGCCATCCACCCGAAGAGCGATGCGCAGGCGGATATCCTGCAGGCCCTGCTGGCGCTGGGTTACAACGACAAGGAAGCCGCCGCCGCCCTGAAGGCCCTGCCGGCCGACGTGGGCGTGAGCGACGGCATCAAGCTGGCGCTGAAGGCGCTGGCCCGATGACCCGCGCCGGGCGCAGAAGCCCTGACGGCGTAATCATTCCGATCCACTCCGATCAATCCGTATTTCGAAGAACAAGGACCATCGCATGAACATCCACAAACCCTGGCTGCCAGCCACTGCGGCCCTGCTCATCCTCTCTGCCTGCGGTGGCGGGGGCGGGGGCGGCAGTGCCAGCAACGCCGACCCCGTGACGACCGAGCCTGTGACCCCACCGGTCACACAGCCGGTAGCTCCCGTGACGCCGGTGACTCCTCCGGTGTCGACGGGCTCCGACCGGATCGAGCCGTTCGACACGGCGGCCACGGTGACGGCCTCGTCCACCGCCGCCAAGGACGCTGCCGTCAAGACGCAGGCGCAGGGCGTCGCTCCAGCCTCTGCCGTGCGGCGCGTGGCACTGGGCGCACTGGCGCAGAGCGCGACGACCAAGGCGGCTTCCACCAAGGCTGTGGCACCGGGTGAGGCGCGCCAGATCGGCGTCGCCCGCGGCGTGGCAGACACATCCACCGTGGCGGCCACACAGGCCTTGCTGCAGTGGCGTGCCACCGACCGCGGCACGCAAGTGGCCGCGCTGGCGTTCGACTCCGCTGGCGCGTACGGCGTTCGCCTGGGCGTGCTGGTGCGCGGCCTGCCCGATGGCGCCGTGCTGCGCTTCTACGGCGCCGATGCCGCTGCGGCCGTGCAGGTGTCTGCGCAAGAGCTGGCGGCCATCGCTGCGCGCAACGCCCAGGGCGGCGCAAACGACACGACGGCGCGCACGTACTGGAGCCCCGACTTCGCCGGCCCGGCCACCACGCTGGAGGTGGAGATTCCTGCCGCAGCGGCCACTGCAGCAGTGCAACTGGCCGTGCCACGCCTGTCGCACTTCACCGTCGCGCCTGAAGCGGTGGAAGGCGCCTTCACCACCAAGGTGGGCGAGTCCGAATCCTGCAACATCGACGTGACCTGCCGGCCCGAGTTCAGCAGTGAAAGCCGTTCCGTGGCGCGGATGGTGTTCGTGCGCGACGACGGCAAGTCGTACCTGTGCACCGGCACGCTGCTGAACGACGCCCGCTCGTCCACCACGCCGTACTTCCTCAGCGCCAACCACTGCTTCTCCACCCAGGCAGTGGCCTCCACGCTGACGACCGACTGGTTCTACCGCTCCAGCGCGTGCAACACCAGCAACATCAACCCCGGCACCGTGCGGCTGACGGGCGGCGCCACGCTGCTGCACGCCACGGCCACCACCGACACGGCCTTCATGCGGCTGAACAACCCCGCGCCGGCCGGTGTGGTGTATGCCGGTTCGTATTTCGGCGGCGTGGCCGTGGCCACCGCGGTGACCGGTATTCACCACCCCAGCGGCGATCTGCAGAAGGTCAGCCAGGGCACGGTGCAGCGCTACAGCATCTGCACCACCAGCACCTGCCAGAGCAGCACGTCCGACAACGGCACCTTCCTGACCACCACCTGGCAGCAGGGCACCACCGAAGGCGGCAGCAGCGGATCGGCGCTGTTCGTGGGCATCGGCAGCCGCCGCTATGTGGTGGGCCAGTTGCTGGGCGGAACGGCCAGCTGCAGCGCGCCGGGCAACCCGGATCAATACGGCCGGTTCGACCAGCCTTACCGGTCCACGCTGCGGCAGTGGCTCAATCCGGGCACCTGATCAGTACAACGAGGCAGGGCAAGGCCCAGCCCACGGAGCGCATCGGGCGACCGTGGAGCGGGTAACGGCAGGCAGACGGGCGGATCAAAGCAGGGAGTGAGCATGGGGAACATCAAGAACTGGGTCCGCACCGGCGGTATCTCCGCGCTGGCGGCGCTGCTGCTCGCGGCCTGCGGAGGCGGTGGTGGCGAAGCCGGCGTTAGCGCCGCGGGCACGTCGGGATCGGCGTCGATCACCACCGCTGCCCAGGTGCTCAAGGTCGAGCCGCACGAGCAGCCCGCGACCGCCGTGCAGGACGTGGTGCGCTCCAAGTCGGCGGCCCAGTCGTCGTCCTCTGCCGAGCCAGTCAAGCCGGCGCGCGTCGCACTGGGCCCGCTGCTGCGAGAAAAGAACGCGCCGCAAGACACCTCGGGCGGTTTTGCACCGCTGCAGATCGCCGCAGCCCGCCCGGTCGGGGCCACGGCAACGGCCAGCGACCTGCAGCGCCAATTGCAGTGGCGTGCGGCGCCAGGCGGTGGCCTGATTGCGGCGGTCAGCGTGGATGCAGAAGGCGCGCACGGCCTGCGGCTAGGCGTGCTGGTCACGCAGTTGCCGGGCAGCGCCGTGCTGCGGGTGTACAGCCAGTTCCGCCCATCGGCCGTGCAGGAAATATCGGGCCAGGAAGTGCTGCAACTGATCGGCCGCAACCAGCAGGCCGGCGACACCACGGATGCGGCCCGCACCTGGTGGACGCCCGACACCGGCGGAGCAGAAGCCACGCTGGAGATCGAGCTGCCCCCCGGCACGCCCGCCAGCGCGCTGCAGGTCGCCATTCCGCAGGCATCGCACGTGTTCGTCGATTTGTCGCTGCCGCAAGAAGGTCAGCTCGACGGCAGCCTGGCCACCAAGGCGGTCAACACTTCCAGCAGCTGCGAGCTCGATGCCGTCTGCTACAGCGAATCGGCCGGCCTGCGCAACGCCGTGGCCCGCATGACTTACGTGCGCGATGGCGGCGGATACCTCTGCACCGGCACGCTGCTCAACGACAGCGGCTCCACCCGCACGCCGTATTTCATCACCGCCAATCACTGCATATCGACGCAGACCGTGGCGTCCACTTTGCAGACTGACTGGTTCTTTCGGGCGCCGTCGTGCAACAGCCGCACGCTGGCGAGCAACACCGTCAAACGAAACGGCGGCGCCACGCTGCTGTATGCCACAACCGCCACCGACACCTCGTTTTTGCGCCTGAACGACGCGCCGCCCGCCGGTGCCGTGTTCGCCGGCTGGGATGCGGGCGCGCGCACGCTCAACTCTTCCGCCATCGGTGTGCACCACCCTGACGGCGATCTGCTGAAGATCAGCTTCGGGCAGATCTTCGCGTCTGCGAACTGCGCAAGCACGGGCGGCACCGGGATTTCCTGCACGCAGGCCTCCGCCCTCAGTGGCAACTTTTACGCCGTGCGCTGGACGCAAGGCTTGACCGAGGGGGGCAGCAGCGGATCGGGCCTGTTCCAGGGCAACTATCTGGTGGGTACGCTGTACGGCGGCTCCAGCGGAGCCACCTGCAGCGCGTCCACGCAGTCGGTCTATGGCCGCTTCGACCAGCCTTTCCAGGCCAAGCTCAAAGAGTGGCTGTCACCCGCCGGCACGCCGACTGCGCCTGCAGCCGCCGACCGTGCACCCATCTACCGCTTCTTCAACAGCGGCACCGGCGCGCACTTCTTCACGTCCAGCGCCGACGAGCGCGACTTCGTCGTGCGCACCTACCCCGCGTTCCAGTACGAGGGAGTGGCGTTCTACGCTTACGGTAGCGCCATGGCAGGGCAGAGCACGGTGTTCCGATTCTTCAACCGCGACACGGGCGCGCACTTCTACACCATCAACCAGGGCGAGCGCGATTACGTGGTCGCCACCTACCCGTCGTTCCAGTACGAAGGCCCGATCTGGTACGCCCAGACGGCCGCCGGCAACGGCTCCACGCCCATCTACCGCTTCTTCAACAAGCGAACCGGCGCGCACTTCTACACCATCAACCAGGCCGAACGCGACTTCGTGATCGCCACCTATACCGACTTCGTCTACGAGAACGTGGCCTACCACGCGTGGACCGCAGCCCGCTGACGCGGCCTGTGCCGCCATCACCCGAGTTTCCATGAGCATCCAGACCGACGATTTCGCCCCCATACCGCCCCCGAAGCGCGTGGTGTCCGCCGCGCCCGCTTCTCCGCACGAAGAGGCGATGGAGCGCGCCCTGCGCCCCAAGCTGCTGCAGGAATATGTCGGCCAGGCCAAGGCGCGCGAGCAGCTCGAGATCTTCATCGGCGCGGCCAAGAAGCGCGGCGAGGCGCTGGACCACGTGCTGCTGTTCGGCCCGCCCGGCCTGGGCAAGACCACGCTCAGCCACATCATTGCGGCCGAACTCGGCGTGAACCTGCGCCAGACCAGCGGCCCGGTGCTGGAAAAACCCAAGGACCTGGCGGCACTGCTGACCAACCTGGAAAAGAACGACGTTCTCTTCATCGACGAGATCCATCGCCTCTCGCCCGTGGTGGAAGAAATCCTCTACCCCGCGCTGGAGGACTACCAGATCGACATCATGATCGGCGAGGGGCCGGCCGCGCGCAGCATCAAGCTCGACCTGCAGCCCTTCACCCTGGTGGGCGCCACCACGCGCGCGGGCATGCTCACCAACCCGCTGCGCGACCGCTTTGGCATCGTCGCGCGGCTGGAGTTCTACACGCCTGAAGAGCTCTCGCGCATCGTCATGCGCAGCGCCGGCCTGCTGAATGCGCCCACCGATCCGGTGGCCGGGTTCGAGATCGCCCGCCGCTCGCGTGGCACGCCGCGCATCGCCAACCGGCTGCTGCGCCGCGTGCGCGACTATGCCGACGTGAAGGGCGACGGGCGCATCACGCTGGACATCGCCCAGCGCGCGCTCACCATGCTCGACGTGGACCCGCAGGGTTTCGACGTGATGGACCGCAAGCTGCTCGAAGCCGTCATCCACCGCTTCGACGGCGGGCCGGTGGGGCTGGACAACATCGCAGCCAGCATCGGCGAAGAGGCCGGCACCATCGAGGACGTCATCGAGCCGTATCTCATCCAGCAGGGCTACCTGCAGCGCACGCCGCGCGGGCGTGTCGCCACGCTGGCGGCATTCCGCCACCTGGGCGTGGAGCCGCCGCGTGGAGGGGCGCCGGGCGGGCTGTTCGAAGGCATGGTGGCGTAGCGGCGCTTGCGCCCCTCTACCACGGGAATTCAAGGCGAAATATGCCTCTAGCGCTTTATGGATAAGCGCTGATAGCTATAAAAACAATAGCAAATCAAGTCAACGACGCGCAGTGCTTTTTGTGAAGCGCTGGCGCCCATGCTTTTCAGGTCAGCGCGCCTCTGGCGTCCACCCGGATGATGCGCTCCACCGTGCCGAGCGCCAGGCCGCCGCGCACGCCGATCAGGTGGTCATGCAGATTGACGGTGGGGTCGCAATGGCCGGGCACCAGCCACAGCATGCGGCCCAGCGCGGGCAGTCGGGCCTTGGGCGCATCGGCGAACAGCAGGCCGTGTTCGTCGCCGCCGTTGGCGTAGCGCAGGGCGCGGTCGGGCGGCAGGTGGGCCACCTGCGGCAGGCCCGAATCGATGGCGTGGCTTTTGTGGCCGGCGTCGCACACGGCGTGCGTGGCGCTGCTGCTGATGACCTGCGTCTTCACGAAGAGCGCGTGTTCAAAGGCGGGCTGCGCCGGCTCGCGCTCGTTACCGGCGTAGTCGGCATCCATGAACAGAAACGATCCCGCCTGCAGCTCGCCATAGACGCCGCTGGCGGCTTCATGCACCAGCGTGCCGGTGCCCGCGCCCGTCACCAGCGGCACGGCAATGCCTTCGGCGGTGATGAGCTCGCGCGTGTGCCTTGCGGCCTGCACCACGGCGGCGATGGCCTCGCGCCGTTCGTTGGCGCCGCGCAGGTGCTGCGCGCGGCCGTGGTACGCGTGCAGTCCGGCAAAGCGCAATGCGGGCTGCTGCTGCACCACCGCGTGCGCCAAGGCCACAGCCGGCGCGCCGGGGGGCACGCCGCAGCGGCCCTGGCCCACGTCGATTTCCACGAACACGTCAATGCCCGCGCCGGCGGCGGCGGGCGAGCGCATGGCTTCGGCCAGTCGCGCGATGCCTTCGGCGCTGTCCACGGCGACGGCCAGGCGACCGCCCTGGGCCGTGAGCTGCTGCGCCAGGCGGGCCACGCGCTGCAGCTTGGGCGCGGCGATGACCTGGTTGCTGATGTAGAGGTCGGTCACGCCGCCTTCTGCCAGTGCCTCGGCTTCAGCCACCTTCTGCACGCAAGCGCCGGTGGCGCCGGCCTGCTGCATCAGCAGCGCCAGCTCGGCGCTTTTGTGCATCTTGGCGTGCGGGCGCCAGCGCACCTGGTGCTTGCGCGCGAAGTCAGCCATGCGCTGGATGTTGCGCTCCATGGCGTCCAGGTCGACCACCAGCGCGGGGGTGTCGATCATGTCGACACGCTGGCCAACGGTGAGTTGCAGCCATTCAGGAGTGGGCTTCGTCGCGAGAGGCATTGTTGGCTTCGTCGAGGTGTTGGGTGTCGGCCCAGCCGATCAGGGTCAGGCCGTCGCCTGTCCAGAGCAGGCGGTTGATGGCCGCGTTGGTGGTCTTCCAGGTGCGCGGGGCCTGCAGTTCCTGGCCGGTGGCGGCGCGGTAGAGCACGTCCAGCACGCCGCCATGTGCCACCAGCACGACCAGATCGCCCGCGTGGCGCTCCAGCAGGCGGTGCGTGGTCTGCAGGATGCGGTCGCGAAAGACGATCAGCGACTCGCCGCCCTCGGGCTCGAACTGCGGGTCGCGCTGGCGCCAGCGGCGGGCCTCGTTAGGCATCTCGACCTCGATTTCGGCAAAGGTGCGGCCCTGCAGCTGGCCGAAGCTGCGCTCGCGCAGGCCCGGTTCGGTGACCAGCGGCGCGCCCGTGGTGCCGGCCACCGCCTGCGCCGTGGCATGGGCGCGTTGCAGGTCGCTGGTGTAGATGGCCGCGACGGGTTCATCCGCCAGGGCATCGCCCACGCGGCTGGCCTGCCACAGGCCGGTGTCGTTCAGCGGAATGTCCAGGTGGCCCTGGATGCGGGTGTCCACGTTCCAGGCGGTTTCACCGTGGCGGATGGCGATGATGCGGGTGGCTTGCATGCGGTGTCGTGGCGGGTGCGGGCAGGCGTTCAGGGCTTGACCACCACGCCCGGCACGGCGGGTGGTGCGGCCCCTGGCGTTGCGGTCGTGATGGTGGTGCTGGTGGCCGGCGCGCCAGCTGCAGCGGCACCCGGCGTGATCGTGGTGCGCACCTGGCGCGGGCCGGCCGGCGGCTGCGGAAAGCCCGTCAGTGCCGCATCGAACAGCAGGCCGAAGATGGCCGGGTCGTCGGTCCACACGTCTTCATAGACGGCGGAGGTTTCATAGACGATCTGCTGCGTGGTGGCGTCGCGCAGCACCAGGCTCACAAAGCGGCGGTGCAAGGTGGGCGGGCGGTCCAGCATCCAGCTGCTGCCCAGGCCCCAGCCGTAGCGCCCGCCGTAGCCAAAGCCCCAGCCGAAGCGGCCATAGAACGGGTCGGCGTAATACGGCGCCCAGGCGGGCGTGACGTAGCTGCCCTGCGCGCTGATCTGCAGCACCAGCCGGGCGTTGGCATCGTCGCGCTGCAGGCCCACGCGCGCCAGCGACTGCTGCGCCAGCGATTCGATGGCGTTGAACGACGCGGCGTGCGCGGTCTGCGACGGCAGGCGTTCCAGCCGGTAGGTGGCAGGCTGCGGCATGGCGGCCAGGGTGGAATAGCTGCGCACGTCGCTGTCCACCACGCGGGTGGACGCGCAGCCGGCCAGCACGGCAGCAGCCGCACACAGCAAAAGGGGTCGAAGCCAGCGCACGATCGTCATGGTGATCTCCTAGTCAGGATGAAATGAAGGACGGGGCTGGCTGGTGAGCTGGCTAATGGGCTTGACGGCCCGGTGGCGGCTGGCGGGCCGCTGGCGCCACCGGTCAGGACAGTTGCACCACCTGCAGGCTGGGCAGGCCCGTCGCGGCGGGAAAGTCCACCGGGTCGAATGCCTTGTCGCCGTCGTCGCTGGCCACACCCGTCGCTTTCAGACCCTGGAAGTCGTGCAGCGTTCCATCGAGCAGGTGCGAAGGCACGATGTTCTGCAACGCGTTGAACATGTTGTCGACACGGCCGGGAAAGCGCTTGTCCCAGTCGCGCAGCATTTCGCCCACCTGCTGGCGCTGCAGGTTTTCCTGGCTGCCGCACAGGTTGCACGGAATGATCGGAAAGTTCTGCTGCTGCGCCCAGCGGGTCGTGTCTTTTTCGGCCACAAAGGCCAGCGGGCGGATCACCACGTGCCGGCCGTCGTCGCTGACCAGCTTCGGAGGCATGGTCTTGAGCTTGCCGCCGAAGAACATGTTGAGCATCAGCGTCTGCAGGATGTCGTCGCGGTGGTGGCCCAGCGCGATCTTGGTGCAGCCCAGCTCGTCGGCCACGCGGTACAGAATGCCCCGGCGCAGCCGGCTGCACAGCCCGCAGGTGGTCTTGCCCTCGGGAATGACGCGCTTGACGATGCTGTAGGTGTCCTGGTTCTCGATGTGAAAGGGCACGCCGGTGGTGGCCAGGTACTCGGGCAGGATGTGTTCGGGGTAGCCGGGCTGCTTCTGGTCCAGGTTCACCGCCACCAGGTCGAAGTGGATGGGCGCGCGCTTTTGCAGCTTGATGAGGATGTCCAGCAGGGTGTAGCTGTCCTTGCCGCCGGACATGCACACCATCACCTTGTCGCCTTCCTCGATCATGTTGTATTGCACGATGGCGCGGCCGGTCTCGCGGCACAGGCGCTTTTCGAGCTTGTGGGCCTCGCGTTCGATCTTGGCAGTGGCCGAGACGGCAGCGGGCGCGGCGTCGGCGATCCAGTCGGTGGAGGTGGCTTGGTGCAGGGCGGTCATGGGCGGGGGCAGGCGAGGGGCGGCAGTCAGCGGCCGAAAAGGGCAGGCAGAAACACCTGAAATGGCCGCGAATTTTACGAGAACCTGCTTTTCCTGCGTGCGGGGTACACGTCAGGATGCGGCTGAGCCGTCACCACTCCCCGCATTCCATGCGGATCGCCACTTCGCAGTCCTCGAAGATCTCCAGCTTGGCGATCTTCACGCGCACGCCGATCACGCCGGGCAGCTGAATCAGGCGCCGCGTGAGCTTGCCGATCAGGCTCTCCAGCAGGTTCACGTGCTCGGCCGTGCACTCGTCGATGATGATCTGGCGCACTTTGCGGTAGTCCAGCACGTGGCCGATATCGTCATCGTGCGGCAGCAGCGGCTGGCGGCCCTGATTGAGTTCGGCATCGACCTGGATGGGCTGCGGCGCGGCCTTCTCATGGTCGAGGATGCCCAGGTTGGCGTCGAAGCGCAAACCGGTGAGCGTGAGGATCTGCAGGCCGCCGTCGTGTTGCATGGGCATTGCGGTA
Organism: Acidovorax sp. WCS2018Noco2-16; assembly: GCF_031843945.1. Classification (NCBI taxonomy): domain Bacteria; kingdom Pseudomonadati; phylum Pseudomonadota; class Betaproteobacteria; order Burkholderiales; family Comamonadaceae; genus Acidovorax; species Acidovorax sp. WCS2018Noco2-16. The sequence continues at coordinate 570,986 of NZ_JAVTJJ010000002.1, read as the reverse complement.
AACAAGGGAACGAAAAAGAAAAAGAAGCGGCGGCGCGGCGTGCCAGCTCACATGAGCGAGAAGTCGCGCTCGAAGCGCATCAGGTGCTGGCCGCCGTCCACCAGCAAGGTGGTGCCGGTGATCGAGCCGTTCTCCAGCGCGAACTTCACGGTGGCGGCCACGTCGGCGGCGGTGGACGAGCGGCCCAGCGGGCTCAGGGCATGCAGGCGGGCGAACTTCTCGTCCTCCAGCATGTGGCTGGTGAGCGTCAGGCCCGGTGCCACGCCCACCACCCGCACGCGCGGAGCGAGCGCCAGCGCCAGCATGGTGCCGGCCGCCTCCAGCGCGGCTTTCGACAGGGTGTAGCTCAGAAAGTCAGGGTTCTGGTTCCAGAGCTTCTGGTCCAGCAGGTTGACGACCGCGCCGCGCGCGTCGGCATCGCCGCCGTCGGCGCGCGCCTGCACATGGGCGTGCAGCGCCTGGGCCAGCAGCACGGGTGCGGCGGTGTTGCTGCGCAGGTGCTTTTCCAGCGCGGCAAAGCCGAAACTGGCCGCGTCGTCGTGCTCGAAAAGCGACGCGCTGTTGACCACGGCATCCACGCTGCCGAAGTGCGCGGCTACCCGCGACAGCAGTCCGCGCACCTGCGCTTCGTCCTCGAAATCAGCATAAAAATGAGCGCTAGCGCTTGATAGACGGGCGCAAGCAGCTACTGTATCGATAGCGTCCTGCTCTGACTGGCGGTAGTGCACCGCCACCTGCCAGCCGCCTGCAGCCAGCGCCAGCGCGATCTCGCGGCCCAGGCGCCGGGCAGCGCCGGTGACCAGCACGGTGCGAGGGCGGGGGGTGGGGGGCGCTGAGGGCATCGGGGACAATCGGCGGGTGACCAAGACAGAAACCAAGGCCCAAGCCATGGCGGAAACGCCCAGTGTAACGAGCGCTTCGGCGCCCTCAGACCCTTCATTCGGCGCCGCGCCACTCGCCGCGCTGATCGCCCGCGCCATTGCCGACGCCGGCGGCTGGATCGGCTTCGACCGGTTCATGGACATGGCGCTGTACACGCCCGGCCTGGGCTACTACGCCAACGAGTCGCCCAAGTTCGGCACGCTGCCGGAAACAGGCAGCGACTTCGTCACCGCGCCCGAACTCTCGCCCGTCTTCGGCCAGGCGCTGGCCGCGCAGGTGCGCGAGGCGCTGGACGCCACCGGGACCGACGAGGTGTGGGAATTCGGCGCCGGCTCCGGCGCGCTGGCCGCACAGCTGCTGGCCGCGCTGGGCGACCGCGTGCGGCGCTACACCATCGTGGATCTGTCGGGCAGCCTGCGCCGCCGCCAGCAGGCCGCACTGGCTGCGTGGGACGGCCGCGTCACCTGGGCCGACCGCCTGCCTGAGCGATTCGAAGGCATCGTCGTCGGCAACGAGGTGCTCGACGCCATGCCCGTGCAGCTGCTGGCGCGCCACGGCGGAGCCGGCACCGGCGTCTGGCACGAACGCGGCGTGGCCTTGGACTCGACCGGCAGTGGCGCAGGCTTTGCCTGGGCCGACCGCCCCACCGCGCTGCGCCCGCCCGTCGAGCCCGAAGGCCCACACGACTACCTGACCGAGATCCACGCGCAGGGCGAAGGCTTCATGCGCATGCTGGCCCAGCGCCTGGCGCGCGGCGCGGCCTTTCTCATCGACTACGGCTTTCCCGAGGCCGAGTACTACCACCCGCAGCGCCACATGGGCACGCTGGTCTGTCACCGGGCGCACCAGGTCGATTCCGACCCGCTGGCGGCGGTGGGCGACAAAGACATCACCGCGCACGTCAACTTCACCGCCATGGCGCTGGCCGCGCAGGACGCCGGCCTGCACGTGCTGGGCTACACCACGCAGGCGCACTTTCTCATCAATTGCGGTTTGCTATCGATATTGGAGCAGCTGCCGCAAGCAGGACGGGCGCAAGCGGCCAAATTGATGATGGAACATGAAATGGGCGAGCTCTTCAAGGTGCTGGCCGTGGGCGCCAGCCCGGCGCCCTGGTCGCCCATGGGCTTTGCGCAGGGCGATCGCACGCATCGGCTGTAGCCGGATCTTTTCGGCACAGCAGCGCGGCGCCTGAGGGGGTGGTGTTGCCGGCATGCGGTTGCAGCAAAGGCCGTCTGGCGACCGCCTGGATTCCAGAGCGGCGCCTGCAGCGGTGGTGACTCATCGTCACCCCTACACTCCCCTTTAAAGTGTAAGTAGCTCGTATTTTCATTTCTTCTTTTTGACGTCATGCCATAGCATTCTTGTCATAAAAGAAGGAGGGAATCCATGGGTCTTGAGAGCCAGGGTGGTGCAGCCGCGCGCGCAGAAGATGCAGAAGGTGAACCGCCGGCAGAGGGCCTTCGCGAAGCGCGGGGCAGCGCCGTCGTGCAACCGTCCCAAGGCTCGCTGGAAGCGCTGTGCGTGCTCGCGCGTTACCACCAAGTCGCCGCAGATCCCGCAACGCTGGCCCATCAATTGGGGCTGTCGCCCCATGAAACGGTTGAGGTGGCCGACGTGTTGCGGGCAGCCCAGCAGCTGGGGCTGAAAGCCAAGCGGTCGGTCACCCGTGCAGACCGGCTGGCGCTGGCGTCATTGCCGGCACTGGCCATCATGCGCAACCCGCACGGCGGCGAGCGCATGGTCATTCTTGCGCGCTGCGATGGGCAGCGGGTTTTGCTGCAAGACCCGTCCAATGCCAAAGACGGAATGCGGCCGACCATTGAGTCGTTCGACGAATTCACCCGGCAATGGACGGGTGAGCTCATCCTCATCACCAGCCGCGCCAGCTTGGGCGGCGAACTCGCCAAGTTCGACTTCTCCTGGTTCATTCCCAGCCTGGTCAAGCACCGCAAGCTGCTGGGCGAAGTGCTGCTGATCTCCTTCATGCTGCAGCTGTTCGCGCTCATCAGCCCGCTGTTCTTTCAGGTGGTGATGGACAAGGTGCTGGTGCACCAGGGCGTCACCACGCTGGACGTGCTGGTCATCGGCCTGGTCGTGGTGGTGATTTTCGAGAGCGTGCTCAACGGGCTGCGCGGCTACGTCTTCAGCCACACCACCAACCGCATCGACGTGGAGCTGGGCGCGCGCCTCTTTCGCCACCTGGTGCAGTTGCCGCTGGCGTACTTTCAGGCGCGCCGGGTGGGTGATTCGGTGGCTAGGGTGCGCGAGCTGGAGAACATCCGCAACTTCTTGACCGGCAACGCGCTGACGGTGGTGCTGGACGTGCTCTTTTCCGTCATCTTCATCGCCGTGATGCTGTTCTACAGCGTGCCGCTGACGCTGATCGTGCTCGTCAGCCTGCCGCTTTACTTCGGCCTGAGCCTGGCCGTGGTGCCGGTGCTGCGGCGGAGGTTGGACCAGAAGTTCGCACGCGGTGCAGAAAACCAGGCCATGCTGGTGGAAACGGTCACCGGCATCCAGACCGTCAAGGCCAGCGCGCTGGAGCCGTCTTTTGCCCGCCGCTGGGACACCCAGTTGGCCGCCTACGTCAGCGCCAGCTTCAAGACGCAGAACGTTGCCGCCTGGGCGCACGAAGGCGTCAACCTCATTGGCAAGCTGGTGAATGCCGCCACCCTCTGGTACGGCGCACATCTGGTCATGAACAACCAGCTCACCGTGGGCCAGTTTGTCGCCTTCAACATGTTCGCGCAGCGCGTGGCCCAGCCCATCATGCGCATGGCCCAGTTGTGGACCGATTTTCAGCAGACCGGCATATCGATGGCGCGGCTGGGCGACATCCTCAACACCCGCACCGAGGTGCCGCCTTCCAGCGCCGCGCAGCTGCCACCCATCCAGGGCCGTATCACGCTGGACGCCGTGCACTTTCGTTACCGGCCCGAGGCCGCGCCCGTGCTGGGCGGCGTCAGCCTGGATGTTCGGCCTGGCGAAGTCATCGGCATCGTCGGCCGTTCAGGCTCGGGCAAAAGCACCCTGACCAAACTGGTGCAACGGCTGTACGTGCCCGAGCAGGGCCGCATTCTGGTGGACGGCATCGACATCGGCCTGATCGACGCGGCCCAGTTGCGCCGGCAGGTGGGCGTGGTGCTGCAGGAGAACCTGCTGTTCAACCGCAGCGTGCGCGAGAACATCGCCATTGCCGACCCTGCTGCACCCATCGACGCCGTGGTGCACGCCGCGCGGCTGGCCGGCGCGCACGACTTCATCAGCGAGTTGCCCGAGGGCTACGACACCCTGGTGGGCGAGCAGGGCGGCAGCCTGTCGGGTGGGCAGCGCCAGCGCGTGGCCATCGCCCGTGCCCTGTTCACCAACCCGCGCATTCTGATTCTGGACGAGGCCACCAGCGCGCTCGACTACGAGTCCGAAGCCATCATCCAGCGCAACATGGCGCACATCTGCAAGGGGCGTACCGTGCTCATCATTGCCCACCGGCTGAGCGCCGTGCGCAACGCCCACCGCATCATCGTCATGGACAAGGGCCGCATCGTGGAAGCCGGCCCGCACGACGCGCTCATCCAGCGCCCGCAGGGCCTGTATGCGCACCTGTGGCGCATGCAGGACGGCAGTGGCGGCAGTAACGGCAAGCCCCCTGCGCCTGCCGCGCCCGCCGCCGAGGGAGCCAAGGCATGACAGCAGAGTCCATCTCCACGTCTGCCGTCGCTATGGCCGCTGCTGTACCCGCTGCGCAGTCCGATGCCAAAGCGGCAACGGTCAACCCTTCCGCACCCCGCCACCCCGCCATCGAACTGCTGGCCCGCTACCGCGCAGTGTTCCAGGCCGCCTGGCAGCACCGGGCCGAGCTGGCCGGCCCCGCCCGCCTGGCCGATGAAAACGCCTTTTTGCCCGCAGCGCTCAGCCTGCAGGAAACACCCGTGCACCCCGCCCCCCGGCGCATCGCCTTCGTGTTGATGGCGCTCTTCGTCATCGCCCTGCTGTGGTCCATCTTCGGCAAGATCGACATCGTGGCCGTTGCGCCCGGGCGTGTCATCGTCAGCGACCGTACCAAGCTCGTGCAGCCGCTGGAGAACAGCGTCATCCGCCGCATTCTGGTGAAAGAGGGCGACCACGTGCAGGCAGGCCAGCCCTTGGTGGAACTGGACCCCACCGCAGCCAGCGCAGACAAAGCCAGCTTTGCACAGGCCCGGCGCGCTGCCTATTCGGAATGGATACGCAGCCGCGCACTGCAGCAGATGCTATTGAATCCAGAGCGCTCTGCGCAGATAGGACAAGCGCTGGCGGCCTATTTGGCTGTGACAGACCTGCCGCCGGAATGGACGACCGAAGACACCGCAGACGCCCAGGCGCAACTGGCCGCCGAGTGGAGCGACATCACCGCCCGGCTAGCGCGGCTGGCGTCAGAGCACCAACGCCGCCTGGCCGAAATGGCCACCGTGCGCGCCATGATCGGCAAGCTTGACGCCACGGTGCCCATCGCCCGCCAGCGCGAGCAAGACTTCAAGGCGCTGGCAGACCAGGGCTTCATGTCCGGCCACGCCAATCAAGACCGCACCCGCGAGCGCATCGAGCTGGAGCGCGACCTGGCCACGCAGCACGCCCGCCTGAACGAAGCGCAAGCCGCCCTGCGCGAAGCCGAGCAAACCCGCCACGCCTACCTGGCCGAAACCCGCCGCGCCTTGAGCGACCGCCAGGCCCAGGCTGACCTTAAGCGCCAGCAAAACGGGCAGGAGTGGAACAAGGCCACCCAGCGCGAACAACTCGCCACCCTCAAGGCCCCGGTCGCCGGCACCGTGCAGCAACTGGCCACCCACACCGAAGGCGGCGTGGTCACCGAGGCGCAAGCCCTCATGGTCATCGTGCCCGACAGCGCCCACGTCAGCGCCGAGGTCACGCTGGAGAACAAGGACATCGGGTTTGTGGTGCCGGGGCAGGACGTGACGATCAAGCTGGAGACCTTCACCTTCACGCGCTACGGGACTGTGAAGGGCACGGTGGGCAAGGTGACACAGGACGCGGTGACTGATGAGAAGCGCGGGGCGATCTTCCCGGCGCTGATTACCTTGAGTCAAAGCTATATCTATGTGGATGGAAAGCAGATTCGTTTGGCGCCGGGGATGAATCTGACGGCGGAGATTAAAACTGGAAAGCGGAGAGTTATCGAATACCTGCTGAGCCCGATTCAGAAGGCTGGTAATGAGAGTTTGAGAGAGCGATGATGTTTTGTTTTGCTAAATAATCTAATCTACATGCTAGTTTATAGACCCCCGAAAATATCTTGGCCCATTGGATTTATTGTTGGTTCCTTGTTGTTTGTGGTGCTCAATTTGAAGTATATCTATGAAATGACGCCCGTAGGTGATTTGAGAGAATTTCGAGGGATTGTCGAGATAAAAAAAATTGGAAACAGGGATTTTCCGGTGGTTGTTAATAATCAAGGGATGGCTAAATGCGAGTTGGTAGTTTGTGCAAGCAAAAAATGGATGGCAGTGCGGGGGGTGAATGGCGTGGCGATAATAGACGATAAGGGTAATATATTTGGATTAACTGTCGGAAATCGAAAAATGATCGAGATTGATAGCATATCTCAGTCTAGGCATCGAACTTTTATTTTCAATATATTTGCTGTATCTTTTCTTTTCGCAAATATTTACTGGTTGTTTTCTATTTTAAGGAAAGATAATGAGCATTCGTAGTGTGATTTCCACCAGTGGCACCTCTGCAGACAGAGCAAGAGAAGCCGAAAGAGCTGTTGTAGCTATAAGCAACCTAAATTTGGCGCCTGTTGACGTCGTTGCCGCAGTCTCGGGCATAAAAAATGCCTCTAGTACTCCTGATGCGATCGCCGCAATAATTAATGCGTCAAAAGCTGCACTTGCATTGATAGAAGGTGTTGGAAGATCGGTTCCCGTCGTGGGCAACTTGCTCAACGTTTCCAGTTTGGCAGCCAATCTTGCAAAAGCTAATGAAGAATTCAATGGCGATGGAGTCACTAAGGGTACCGCGTTTGCTCTGTTGGGGGATGCGGCGGCTCTAGCGGCAGCACTAGCTACGATAAGTATATCTGGGCCAGCCGGTGTGGCTCTCGCTATTGGTTTATCTGTCTTATCTTCTGGGCTCACATTGTTTGGTGTGATCAATCCCACAACCATGAGGGATTTGCTAGTCGATCAAAGAATTTCAGAACTATCTGTAAACTATTATCCGGATGGAGTTTCGGATTTCGATTTTTGGAGAATACCGGGTGGAATTTCCGAAACTACCAACAGTAGTTATTCGGCTGCCCGCAGCTGGGTTGCCCCCCGCGACCCTCTAGTCCTAGACCTCGACGGCGACGGCATAGAAGCCATAGGCATCAACTCTTCCCGCCCCATCCTCTTCGACCACGACGGCGACGGCACTCGGAACGCCACGGGCTGGATCAGCGGAGACGACGGCATCGTGGTGCTGGACCGCAATGGCAACGGCCTCATCGATTCGGGCCGCGAACTCTTTGGCGACCAGACCCTGAAGCCGGACGTGGGTAGTGATGGCCGGCCGCAAACCTATGCCAACGGCTACGAAGCCCTGGCGGGGCAAGACAGCAATGGCGATGGCGTCATCAACGCCAACGACGCCGCGTATTCACAGCTGCGCATCTGGAGAGACGCCAACCAGGACGGCATTAGCCAAGCCAGCGAACTGCGCACCCTGTCAGATTCAGGCATTGCCAGCATCGGTGTGGTGGGCGCTGCAAGCAATTTGGACCTGGGCAACGGCAACACGCAGCCGTGGAGCGGCAATTTCACGCGCATCGACGGCAGCACCGGCGCCAGTGGCGTGGCCGAGGTGTCCGGCAGCCTGCTGCTGGCCAGCAACAACTTCTACCGCGAGTTTCCTGATGACCCGGTGGTGACCGCAGAGGCGGGCGCTTTGCCGCAAATGGGCGGCAGCGGCTTGGTGCGCGACCTGCGCGAGGCCATGAGTCTCGGTGGCGAGGCAGCGCAGGTTTTGCAAAGTTCCTTGGGGCAGTTTGCCAGCGCCAACACGCGTGATGCGCAGATGGCGCTGATCGACACGCTGTTGACGGATTGGGCGAGAACATCAGGAAAGCTGGTCAACAGTGTTGGCAGCTACAGCATGGTGGAAGGCGCCAACGGTCGGTGGGTGACTGCCGACTATGTTCCGTCTGCATTTGCAAGTGCTGAGTTGAGCATCACGCCCCTTGGGCTGACCGAATCTGTAGTTACAGACTGGGGAACCAGCACCACACGGCTGACTAGCGCAGGTGAGCAAGTGCTGCGCCGCTTGAACGTTCTAGAAGTATTCAATGGCACCAAGTTCATCGAATGGGATCGCTCAGGGGCCAATACCGGCGCGGGGCTTGGTGCCGGTGCAGGCGGTGGGGGCGGAAGTGGAGGTGCGTCATCCACCGTCACGAGGCTGACGGCTAACCTCTCCAGCGCCCAAATCGATCTGTTGAACCAGAGCTACGACCAGTTGGTTGAAAGTGTTTACGGTGCATTGGTGGTGCAAACCCGGCTCAAACCGTATCTGGACAGTGTGGTGCTGACGATTGACGAGAACGGCGTTCAGTTCGACACCAGCGGGCTGGCGGCTCTTATGGCTACGGCCAGAGCAGCGAATGAGCGCACAGCATTGATTGATTTGGTGGAACTCAATCGCTACCAAGGCGCAACGCTGGCGGCGGTCGGCTACGACGGCTTGGAAACTCTTGCGCAATGGGTCGAGGCAATGCCCGCCACATCGGCGCTTCGCGCCGACTTGGCGGCCTTGCATGTCTACACGGACTCAGCAACTGCTGGGTCGTCCAGTGGTGATATTTATCTGGGTGATGCCTCGAACAACAGTTTCAGCGGCGGTGCGGGCAATGACATCCTCAATGGTGGGGAGGGAGATGACCAGCTCCAAGGTAACGAAGGCAACGACCAACTCATTGGCGGTGAGGGGGCAGACACTCTGTATGGTGGCGCAGGCAACGACCAGATCGCAGGGGGTGAGGGCAACGACACCTTGGCTGGCGAGGCCGGCGAAGACACGTTGGAAGGCGGCGCTGGCAACGACTACTTCTCTGGTGGCGAGGGCAACGATACCTACCTGTTCGGGCGGGGTGATGGTCAGGACACCATCGGCTACGACCATGGGTCGGAGGCGGGCAAGCACAACGTGCTGCGCTTCAAGCCGGGGGTGAGTGCAGCAGATGTGAGCGTTCGGCGCTCGGGCGACACACTGATCCTGGCCATTGCGGGCACGCAAGACCAGGTGAGCGTGACCTACTTCTTCAACGAGAACAATCCGGGCAATGCGTACAACCCGATCCAGCAGGTGGTGTTCGAGGATGGCACGACCTGGGATGGTGAAGCGCTGGCGGCGCTGACCCGAATCGGCACCCAGGACAACGACAACCTCACGGGAACCGACGGTGACGACAGCCTGGAAGGCCTTGCAGGGAACGACTATTTGTATGGCCGATTGGGCAACGACACCCTCAATGGTGGGGAGGGAGATGACCAGCTCCAAGGTAACGAAGGCAACGACCAACTCATTGGCGGTGAGGGGGCAGACACTCTGTATGGTGGCGCAGGCAACGACCAGATCGCAGGGGGTGAGGGCAACGACACCTTGGCTGGCGAGGCCGGCGAAGACACGTTGGAAGGCGGCGCTGGCAACGACTACTTCTCTGGTGGCGAGGGCAACGATACCTACCTGTTCGGGCGGGGTGATGGTCAGGACACCATCGGCTACGACCATGGGTCGGAGGCGGGCAAGCACAACGTGCTGCGCTTCAAGCCGGGGGTGAGTGCAGCAGATGTGAGCGTTCGGCGCTCGGGCGACACACTGATCCTGGCCATTGCGGGCACGCAAGACCAGGTGAGCGTGACCTACTTCTTCAACGAGAACAATCCGGGCAATGCGTACAACCCGATCCAGCAGGTGGTGTTTGAAGATGGGACTGCCTGGGATGTCAACACGATTGCGACCATTAGCCGAATTGGCACCGAAGGCAACGTCAATCTAGAGGGTTCCAGCGCTGATGACACCCTGAGTGGCCTGACTGGCAATGACCATCTCTATGGACGTGCGGGCAGCGACCAACTGTCAGGCGGCCAGGGTGATGACCGGCTCTTCGGTGGAGCGGGCAATGACACGCTGAAAGGCGGCGAGGGCCGCGACGACCTGTACGGCGGTGACGGTGACGACACCTATCTGTTCGGGCGTGGCGACGGACAGGACACCATTTTTGATCACAGCGATGCAGCAGGCTCCGATGCGCTCTCGTTCGGCTCAGAAATATCGGCAGATCAATTGTGGTTCCGCCGCGTGGGTGCTTCACTGGAGGTCAGCATCATCGGTACCTCCGATGCCAGCACCATCACCAACTGGTATGACGGCGCGGAGTATCAGCTGGAGCAGTTCAGGACCTCCGACGGAAGAACGCTGGCCAGCACGCAGGTGGAGGCCCTGGTTTCCGCCATGGCGTCGTTTGCGCCACTGCCTGCGGGTCAGACGACTTTGACCCCCGAGTACCGGAACGAGCTGTCGAACGTGATTGCTACCAACTGGTCATAAGTCGTTTTGGCGCGTGGGTGAAACAGATCGATGATCGAAGGATTCACTCGCGCGCCGTCAACAACTTGCGCAAGCGTCCTCCTGATCACCTCATCGACCAGACACGCGGCCGGCCTACACTGCCTGCATGCTCCGCTGGTTTATCGTCGTCTTCCTGGCCCTCATGTTCATCAGCTGGCTCACGCCGCTGTTGCGACGCATCGGGTTCGGGCGCCTGCCAGGGGACCTTCGGTTCCGTCTGGGTGGGCGTGAGTGGGACGTGCCGCTGGCTTCCACCCTGCTGCTCAGCTTCATTGCAAGCCTGATCGCGAAGTGGGTGTGACGAGAGCCTGAAACCGGCGCGCCCCTGTCGCACTGCGCTGCAGTGCCTACGGCGAGAGACACGGGATTCAACAAGATGACGATGAAGGCATGCATTGACATCGGCGGCACCAAGGTGGCGGTGAGCCTGGCGGACGGCACGGGCGCTGCGCCGGTGGGGCGCAGGGCAGAGCCCACGGCCACCACGGGCGACCGCGGCGCGCTGGCGCGGCAGATTCTGCGGCTGGTGGACGAGGTGTGTGCGGAGCAGCGCATCGACCCGGCCAGCGTCACACAGGCCGGTGTTTCGTCATGCGGGCCATTTCTGTTCGTCGATGGCTTGGTGGAAGTGAGCAACCCCAACATCTGCGGCGGCATGGCTGGCCCCGCGCGGGGCCTGGGCAACGACTGGATTTCAGTGCCGCTGGAGGCTCCCTTGCGCGAGCGCTTCAAGCAGCTGCGAGTGGAAAACGACGCGGTGGCGGCGCTGGAGGCCGAGCGCATCTGGGGCGCACTGCAAGGGCTGGACCATTGCGCGTTCGTCACCTGGAGCACCGGCGTGGGTGCGGGCCTGTGCGTGGATGGCCGGGTGCTGCGCGGCAAGAACGGCAACGCCGGCCACGCGGGGCATACCTTCGCATCGGACGACCCGCTGGGCCTGCTGTGCGGCTGCGGCAACTTCGGCGACGTGGAAGCGCTGGTGGCCGGCAATGCAGTGCAGCGGCGGTTTGCCGAAGGCGGCTGGGCCGATGCCGGCACGCTGATGCGCGCGGCTGCCGGCGGCGACGCTGCCGCCATGGTGGTGGTCGATGAGCTCTGCCGCGTGCTGGGCCGCATGCTCTACAACCTGGTGGCGCTGATGGATTTGCAGCGCATCAGCCTGGGTGGAGCCGTCTTCTGGAACAACCGCGAATTGTTGCTGCCGCTTCTGCAGCAGGAAGTGTCTAGTCGCCTGCCCGCGCTGACTGATGGCGTGCGGTTGGTGCCTGCCGGGCTGGGCGACAAGGTGGGTGACTACGCCGCACTGGCGCTGGTGCACTAGGCACGCCCCGAAAGGAAAGAGCCGGGGGGTCGCGCATATGCCAGTCAGCTAAATCCGTTCGCCCTGAGCCTGTCGAAGGGCTTTCCCATAGGCCTGCCCTGTCTTCGACAGGCTCAGCCCGAACGGACTTTTCTTCACCGACCGGCACTGCGCGGCCGCATGGATCGCAGGCCTGAGGCCGGTGGGCAACAAGCGGGAGTCAGCCGCCCATGGTCGCCACCGCACTGCCACCCGTCGCTAGATGGCTGCGGTCGTCGGGCTCTCCGGATTCTTCCAGCGCGGCCAGATAGGTCTTGCGCCACCAGTGCACGTCGTGCCCCCGAATGCGCTCCATCAACAGCTGGTGACGGCGCTGGCGTTCCTTGAGCGGCATCTGCAGGGCGGTCTGGATGGTGTCGGCCATGCCCTGTGTGTCGTACGGGTTGACCAGCAGCGCTTCTTTCATCTGCTCTGCCGCACCGGCAAAGCGCGACAGCACCAAAACGCCGGGGTCTTCCGGATCTTGCGCGGCCACGTATTCCTTGGCGACCAGGTTCATGCCGTCGCGCAGTGGCGTTACCAGCCCGACGGCGGCCGCGCGGCACAGGCCAGGCACGCGCTTGCGGGCGACGGTGCGGTGGATGTAGCGCAGCGGCATCCAGTCCAGGTCGCCGAAGTCGCCGTTGATGGCGCCGCACAGGCCTTCGAGTTCGGTGCGTAGGTCGGCATACGCATTCACGGTGTCGCGCGAAGGCGAGGCGATCATGATCAGCGTGGCGCTGTGCTGGTTTTCGGGGTAGCGCGACAGCAGCTCGCGGAAGGCGCGCACGCGCTGCGGAATGCCCTTGGAATAGTCCAGCCGGTCGATGCCCAGCAACAGGCGGCGGCGCGAATACTCGTCGCGTATGGCGTGGAAGGTGTCCATCGACTCGGGCGCAGCCGCCAGCCGTGAAAATTCGTCCACATCGATGCCGATGGGAAACGACGCCACCTGCACCGTGGCCCCGAAGGCGCGCAGGCGTTGTGCGCCCACCGTCTTCGCCTCGGCTTCCTTGTCCAGATAGCGGGTGAAGTGCGCCACGTCGGCCTCGCTCTGCAAGCCCACCAAGTCGTACGCGAAGAACGATCGCATCAGCCATTCATGCTGCGGAATGGCGGCCATGATGAGCGGCGGCGGCACCGGAATGTGCAGAAAGAACCCGATCTTCTGGCGGCAGCCCAGCGCGCGCAATTCGGCCGCCAGCGGAATCAGGTGGTAGTCGTGCACCCAAATGATGTCATCGTCTTTCAGCAACGGCAGCAGCTTGCGCGCGAACATCTGGTTCACACGCCGGTAGCCGGCGATGTAGCTGGCGTTGAAGTCGGCCAGGTCTAGTCGGTAGTGGAAGACCGGCCACAGCACGCTGTTGCTGTAGCCGTAGTAATAGCTGTCGTGGTCTTCGCGGCACAAGTCCACGGTGGCCAGGGTGACGTTGCCGGCCTGGCGGGTGTGCAGCGTGCCTTCGCCGGGCAGTCCGTCTTCGGTGACGGTGCCGCTCCAGCCGAACCAGAGGCCGCCGGTCTGGTTGAGGGTTTCGCCCAACGCCACGGCCAGGCCGCCGGCGGCGGGCTTGCGGGGGTCGGCCAAGCGGTTGGAGATGACGACGAGTCGGCTCATATGACACTGTCCCAAGGAGCTGAAAGGCGCATGGCGGCATTGATGATGCCCACCATCGAATAGGTTTGCGGAAAGTTGCCCCACATCTCGCCGGTTTCGGAGTGCGTGTCTTCCGACAGCAGGCCCAGCGGGTTGCGGGCGGCCAGCATGGCCTCGAATATCTCGCGCGCCTGGCTGCGCCGGCCGATGCGGGCCAGTGCGTCGATGCGCCAGAAGGTGCAGATGTTGAAGGCGGTATCGGGCTTGCCGAAATCGTCGGCAGCCTCGTAACGGCGCATGTAGGGGCCGTCGCAGAGCGAGACTTCCATGGCGTCCACCGTGCTCACGAAGCGCGGGTCGCGCGGGTCGATCAGGCCGACCTCGGCCATCAGCAGTACGCTCGCGTCCAGTTCGTGGCCGCCGAAGCTCTCAGCAAACGCCTGGCGCTTGTCACTCCACGACCGGGCGAGAATTTCCTCGCGCATGCGGGTGGCGTGCGCCAACCAATAATCGGCCCGGTCGGATAACTGCAGGCGGGCTGCGATTTTGGCCAGCCGGTCGCACGCGGCCCAGCTCATCAGTGCGGAGGACGTGTGCACACGGGCGCGGGTGCGCAGTTCCCACATGCCGGCATCAGGCGTGCCGTACACGCGCACTGCCAGCTCGCCGATCTGCTCCATGCGGGTGAACTCGGCAGCGCCCGCGGGGTGCAGCAGGCGCTTGTCGTGAAAGGCCTGCGCCGCGCCCAGAATGATGTTGCCGTATACGTCGTGCTGAAAATGCTCTGCCGCCTGGTTGCCGACGCGCACCGGGCCCATACCGCGGTAGCCGTCAAGGTGGGGCACGAAGAATTCAGGCAGCTCGTGCTCCAGGCCAATGCCGTACAGCGGCTGGATGTGCCCCTCGCTCGCCTCGGCCACCACACTGCTCAGCCAGCGCAAGTAATCTTCCATGGTGGCGGTTTCCGACAGGCTGTTGAGCGCGCGCACCACAAAGAACGCGTCGCGCAGCCAGCAGTAGCGGTAGTCCCAGTTACGGCCGCTGTGGGCCGATTCAGGAATGCTCGTCGTCATGGCGGCCACGATGGCGCCGGTGTCTTCGTACAGCGATAGTTTCAGCGTGATGGCCGCGCGGATCACCGCCTCCTGCCATTCCAGCGGCAGTGTCAGGCGCTGCGTCCACTGCCGCCAGTAGGCGACGGTGTCCTGCTCGTAAGAGCGCGCGGTGTCGGCAATGCCGGCGGGCAGCGCCTCGTCGGCGCCCAGCAGAAAGTTGTATTCGCGGGACAGCACGAAGGGCTGGCCCGACAGCACGTGCGACAGCGGCGCATCGGTGTTCAGCCGCAAGGTCAGCGCCGCGCCCACAAAGCGCACGTGGTTGCTGCCCCGGGTGATCTCGGGCTGTTCGCTGCCCCAGCCGTAGCGCACGTTGGCCGTCACGCGGATACGCGGCGATCCCTTGACCGGGCGCACGCGGCGCACCAGCAGCATGGGCCGAAAGAACCGCGATCGGGCGTAGAAGCGCGGTGCAAAGTCGGTAATTTCGACGATGTTGCCGGCCTGGTCGGTCAGTTGCGTGCGCAGCACAGCCGTGTTGGGCTCGTACCACTGGCGGCTCTCGACCTGGTTTTCCAACTCGATGGCGAATCGGCTGCCCTGGTCGCCCGGCTGGATCAATGCGTTGAAGACGGGATCGCCGTCGAAGCGCGGCATGCACGACCATACGATCTGCCCATGCGCATCCACCAGCGCGCTGATGGAGCAATTGCCGATCATGCCCAGCTTCAGCGATCCCTCGATGGGCGGTGCGAAGCTGCCCGGGCGCGCCATGGGCTCGCCTGCCAGCCCGCGCACGGCGTCGGCCAGCGGCAGCGCTGGCTCGCCCAGCTTGCGCGCGTCCGCCGTCGATGAAGGCAGGGAAGGCGGGTTGGCTTCCGGGGGCGTGGTCGTCATGCGGGAAGTCCTTGCGGGGCGGCCATCTGAAAAATCCATTCGCGCAGCACGGTGGTGTCGTCGCAGCGGGCCAGCGCCTGGGTTTCGCCCGGCCCCACCTTGATGCCGATGCCGCCCAGGGCCTGCACCGCGATGAAGCCGTGTTCGTCGGTCACGTCGTCGCCTGCGAAGACGGGGATGCGGCCCTCAAACGGGGCCAGGCGCATGAAGTCGGCAATCGCATGGCCCTTGTTGGGGCCGGCGGGCTTGACCTCCAGCACGCACTTGCCTTGCATTACCTCCAGCCCGGGCGCCTGCGCCAGAGCGTGCTCGATCGCCGCGCGGCACGTGGCTTCCAGCTCGATCGCCTGGCGGTAATGCAGGGCCACGCCGGCGCTCTTGCGTTCCAGCACCAGGGCGGGATGGCGGTCGAGCAGCGGCTGCAGCACGCGCAGCACGGGCGACAGGTCGGGAGCGGACACGCCGCCCTGCATGCCGTTGCCCAGCCGGTATTGCGCGCCGTGTTCCGACGCTGTGGGCAGTTGCAAGGGGTTCAGGAAGTGATCGATGTCCGCCTGCGTGCGGCCGGTCGCAATGGCCAGTGCACCGTCTAGGTGCTCATGCAGGGTGCGCAATGCAGGCACCACGCCGGGGTGGACCTGCACCGCATCAGGGTGTGGAGCGATGTCGGCGAGCGTGCCGTCGAAGTCGAGAAAGAGCGCGTGGTGCGCCGTCAGCAACGGGGGCTTTTGCATTCGCACAGACCTTACCAGAAGCAGCCGCCAGCGCTGTAGGCCGGATGCTATTGCTGGCCGTGAAGTCGGTGGCTGACTCAGTTGCCAGCAGCGACATCCAGATGCGCCTGCAGTGCTTCGACGCGCGCGCGCCGGATCGCCTCGCCCACCTGCGGGCCGGTCAGGCCGTGCTGGGCCGCTTGTTCTGCGATGGGGCCGGTGGCCACGGCGCGCACGGCGGCCAGCGCGGCGGCCAGCCGGGCACGCTGCGGGTAAGGGTTGTCTTCAAAACCCAGCCGCCCGCGTGCGTCGCATTCGCAGGCCAGCAGCACGTCGTCGAATCGTTCGGGCTTGCGCAGCGCGTCGCAGCGCTCCAGCAGGCGCAGCAGGGCGGCGGCGCCCAGCTCGTTGCTGCGGTGGATGTTGCCGTGTTCGCGCGCCACCACGTCGGCCGTCTCTCGGCAGTCCACCGGCACGCGAAGGCGCTCGGCCACGCCTTTCAGCAGCCGTGCGCTGCGCGCTTCATGGCCGATGTGGCGCGGCAGCACGTCGGCAGGGGTGGTGCCCTTGCCCAGGTCATGCGTCAGGCAGGCGAAGCGCACGGCCAGCGGCGCCTGCAGCCGCGCCGACATGTCCAGCACCATCATCAAATGGATGCCGGTGTCCACCTCGGGGTGGTATTCGGCACGCTGCGGCACGCCCCAGAGACGGTTGACCTCAGGCAGCAGCACGGCCAGCGCGCCGCAGTCGCGCAGCACTTCGAACATGCGCGAGGGCCGCTCTTCCATCAGGCCGCGCGCCAGTTCCTGCCACACCCGTTCGGGCACCAGGTGGTCGGCTTCGCCGGCCTGCACCATCTCGCGCATCAGCTGCATGGTTTCGGGCGCGACGGTGAAGTCGGTGAAGCGCGCCGCGAAGCGCGCCACGCGAAGGATGCGCACGGGGTCTTCGCGGAAGGCGTCGGTCACGTGGCGCAGCACGCGCGCTGCGATGTCCTGTACGCCGCTGTAAGGGTCAAAAAGGCCTGTAGCGCTTGATCCATAAGCGCTGTCAGCTATCGAATTGATAGTGATGTCCCGGCGCGACAGGTCTTCTTCCAGCGTGACGTCGGGCGCGGCGTGCACGGCAAAGCCCCGGTAGCCGTGGCCGCTCTTTCGCTCGGTGCGCGCCAGGGCGTATTCCTCGCGCGTGTCGGGGTGGAGAAACACAGGAAAGTCGCGGCCTACGGGCAAGAACCCCTGCGCGGCCATCTCCTCAGGCGTGGCGCCCACCACCACCCAGTCCTTGTCGTTTACCGGGCGGCCCAGCAGCCTGTCGCGCACCGCGCCGCCTACCAAATAGATCTGCATGCGGGCAGTGTAGCCATGGGGCGCCAGTGCAGGGGTTGCCTATAGTCGGCCACTTCCGCGATGCGAACCTGCCTGCCTGCCATGACCCTTCCTCCCCTCACCATCGTCCAGATGAACCCCGACGGCAGTTTGCCCGTGCCCTCGGCTCCCGCCGTGGACGCCACCGCCGAAGCCGCGCAGATGCAACTGCGCATGGAAGAGCTGCAGTTGAAGCTGGACGCGCTGCAGGAGCTGCTGGACAAGCCGATCAGCGCGATCCTGGCCGAACAGGCCCAGGCGCAGCAGGCGTCCGCCGCCTGGGACGCCTTCGGTGCGATGTGGATGCTGTCGCAGCGCGCCATGCGCCGCGTGGCGATGGACCTGGCCGCCGCGCAGGGCCTGAGCGAGGAAGATGTGGTGCAGCGTGCGCTGGCCCATGCGCGCAACGTGCTCAATGTGGATGGCGAAGACCTGGGCGGCAGCATCGCCGAGGCGCAACTGGCGCACATCGCGCGCCATAGGCCGTTTTTGCGCAAGCAGTTTCGTTGACTGGCATGGCGGCCAGCCGAGTTCAGCTCAGTCGAACACCGGCCTGAAAAAGCTGCGCTCGTAGCTGACGATGCAGCCGGTTTCCTCCGCGTAGCGGAAGGCGGCCTGGCAGTCGGCATCTTCCATCGATTGGTGGCGATAGACCTCGTACGCCGCCAAGCTCTCGAAGGTGAACAGCGCCAGAGCGATGTTGTTGGCGCCTTCGCTGGGCATGAAGTAGCCGTGGTGCTGGCCGCCGAATTTCTCGACCAGCGGAATCCAGAGCCGGCCGTAATGTTCGAATTCACGCAGCCTGGACGTGTTCAGCACGTAGCGCAGGTAGACGGTGACGGCCATCATCCCCCCTGGGTGCCACGCATGCGGTACGGCTCTTCAAACTCGCGAAAGTCGTTCTCGGCCAGCGCGCCTTGCACCCAGGCCTGTACGCCAGGCAGCGCCATGACTTGGTCGACGTACGCCGTGATGTGCGGCGGCAGCGGCAGCGCGTAGGTGACGAGGCGTGCACACACGGGTGCGAAGAACGCATCGGCGATGCTGAAGCCGCCGAACAGCAGCGATCCGCCGTGGTTGTCCAGCAGTTCCGTCCACAGGCTGATGAGCCGGTCCACGTCGGCGCGCACGGCAGCGTTGTCGCGCCAGATCAGCGCGCCGGCTTCGGGCAGGCGCGCTTCGATGTTCATGGGGCAGGCGCTGCGCAGAGCGGTAAAGCCGCTGTGCACCTCGGCGCAAACGCTGCGGGCCACGGCGCGGGCGCGCACATCGGTAGGCCACAGGCCGCGGTGGGGGTACCGCTCCGCCAGATATTCGGCAATGGCCAGTGTGTCCCACACCGCCAAGTCGCCGTCGACCAGCACCGGCACCTTGCCCGTGGGCGAGACGGCATGGATGCGCTGTTTGAATTCCGACGTTTCGTCAAAACTGTCGAAGCGCACCAGCACCTCGTCGAACGCAATGCCGGCCTGCCGAAGCAGCACCCAGGGCCGCATCGACCAGGACGAGTAATTCTTGTTGCCGATGTACAGCTGGAGCATGGTGATTCCTCTCTTGAGCCGGCACTCTACGGGGCCGGCGACTTCCTGTGGTTGCCATTTGCCCGGCCCATTGATGCCTGCCGCACATCAGTGAGCGCACAGCGCTCTACATCGGCCAGACCACGCCGTTGTCGTTCAGGATCGCGTCCAGCGCGCGGTCGTGCGGCTCGGGCTCGAAGTCTTCCAGAAACCCGTGCGTGAACCCCAGGCCCACCGTCGTCGGGCTGGGCTGCAGCGTGGCCAGCGTGCGGTCGTAGAAGCCGCCGCCATAGCCCAGCCGATAGCCGCCCGCGCCGTAGCCCACGCAGGGCACGAACAGCAGGGTGGGCACAATGACTTCGGTGTCCTTGGGTTTCGGAATGCCGTAGGCGTCTTCTTCCATCTCGCAGCCGGGGTACCACGCGTGGAAAGTGAGGGTTTTGTGCTGCTTGTTCACCACCGGCAGGCCGATGCGGCGGCGCTGGGTCTGCTCGATCAGCTCGCCGTCTTCCTTCCATCGGTGCAGGGCGGGCAGGGGGTCGAACTCGCCCTTGATGGGCCAATACGCACCGATCACCGTGTCGGGCCGGTCCACCAGCCAGATGCGCATCACGCGCTGCAGCAGGTCGGCACGCCGCATGCGGTCGGGCAAATTCAGGCGTTCTTCAATCAGTGCGCGGCGCAGGGCTGCTTTGTCCATCACATAATTCCCCAATGCAATTGATCAAGATTCTGACACCGCTTATAGCAGCCGCCGTGTTGGCCGCTGCCGCATCGCCTGCCATGGCGCAAAACCGGGGCGATGAGGCCGTGCTGGAAATGCAAAAGGCCTTCCGCAAGGGCGACCGCCAGTCGCTGACGGGATTGCTGCCCTACACCAAGGGCCACCCGCTGGAACCCTGGGCCGCCTACTGGGAATTGAAGGCGCGCCTGACGGAAGCCCAGCCGGCCGAAGTGGGGTCGTTCCTGCAGCGCTACGCCGGCACCTACCAGGAAGACCGCCTGCGCAACGACTGGCTGCTGCTGCTGGGCCAGCGGCGCGACTGGGCGCAGTTTGCCGACCTGCACCCGGCCTACCGCATGTCCGATGACCGCGAAGTGCGCTGCTACGCCATCACCATCGACCACATCAAGGGCAACGCGCCGGCCAGCGCCGCCGACGAGGTGCTGCGCCTTTGGTACGCCCAGCGCGAGGCGGACGACGGCTGCACGCATGCCGCGTCCGAGATGTTCTCGGCCCGCAAGATCAAGGCCATCGACGTGTGGCGCAAGGCGCGCCTGGGTGCCGACGCCAACCGCTCGCGCGTGGTGCGCGACGCGGTGGAGATCGTCGCGCCCGAGGCCCTGCCGCAGCTGCGCGAGGTGCTCGACAGCCCCATGAAGTACCTGACCGGCCGGGCCAGCGCCGCCAGCAAGGTCAGCCACGAATTGATCGTGCTCTCGCTCATCAAGCTCGCGCGCAGCGACGTGCCGCAGGCCGCCCGCCTGCTGGACGCCAAATGGGGCGTGCAGCTGTCGCCCGAAGAGCGCAACTGGGTCTGGGGCGTCATCGGCCGGCAGGCTGCGGGTTCGCTCTCGGACGACGCCTTGGGCTACTACGGCAACGTCAGCCGTGACGCCGACCTGAACGACGACATGCTGGGCTGGAAGGTGCGCGCGGCCCTGCGCGCCGGGCAATGGAAGGTGGCCGGCCGCGCCATCGACGCCATGAGCCCCGAAGCGCGCAGCGACAGCACCTGGACGTACTGGAAGGCCCGCACCATGCTGGCCCAGCGCCCGGGCGACGACGACCGGGCCGAGATCAAGAAGCTGCTCGAACGCATCGCCGGCCCCAGCGGCTTTTATGAACAGCTGGCGCTCGAAGAGCTGGGCCAGCGCGTGACGGTGCCCGCCGCGCCGCTGCCGCTCACGCCCGAAGAGAAAGCCGCCGCCCGCGCCAACCCCAGCCTGACGCGGGGGCTCTACGCCATCGCTCTGGGCCTGCGCAGCGAAGGCGTGCGCGAATGGAACTACGCCACCAACCTGCACGCGCCCGGCGGCATGCCCGAGCGCGAGCTGCTGGCTGCCGCCGACCTGGCCTGCGCCCAGCAGGTGTGGGACCGCTGCATCAACACCAGCGAGCGCACCAAGACGTCGTTCGACGCCAACCAGCGCTTTCCCATGCCGTTTCGCGAATCCGTGGTGACGCGCGCGCAGGGCATCGGGCTCGACCCGGCCTATGTCTACGGGCTGATCCGGCAGGAAAGCCGCTTCATCATGGACGCGCGCTCGGGCGTCGGCGCATCGGGCCTGATGCAGGTGATGCCCGCCACCGCGCGCTGGACGGCGCGCAAGATCGGCATGACCGGCTTCACCCCCGACCAGATCAACGACCGCGACACCAACATCGCCATCGGCACGGCCTACCTGAAGCTGGCGCTGGACGATTTCGACGGATCGATGGCCCTGGCCGCCGCCGCCTACAACGCCGGCCCGGGCCGCCCGCGCAGCTGGCGCAACGGCCCGGTGATGGACGCCGCCATCTGGGCCGAGAACGTGCCGTTTGCCGAAACGCGCGACTACGTCAAGAAGGTGCTGTCGAACACCACGATGTACTCGGCCATGCTGACGGGCCAGCCGCAGTCGCTCAAGGCCCGGCTGGGCGTGGTGGGGCCGCGCGACATGGCCAGGCCGGAGCCGAACAAGGATCTGCCGTAAACCTTGTGATGCTATTAAAATAATAGCTACTAGCGCTTATATGTAGGGCGCTGGAGGCCTATTGGGCTTGAATTTTTCTCATACCTCGGCCCACATGCGCAACAGGTTGTGGTACTGGCCGGTAAGTGCCAAGGTCTCTTCGGTTTCGCCCAGTCGCGTGCGCAGGCGCTGGATGGTCTGGTCCAGCTCGAACAGCATGCCGCGCTGGGCGTCGTCGCGCACCATGCTCTGGGTCCAGAAGAAGGAGGCCACCCGCTCGCCGCGCGCGACGGGCTCCACGCGATGCAGGCTGCTGGACGGGTAGACGATCAGGTCGCCGGCCGGCAGCTTCACCTCGTGCATTCCATAGGTGTCCACCACCACCAGTTCGCCGCCGTCGTAGTCGTCGGGGTCGCACAAGAAGAGCGTGCTCGACACGTCGGTGCGCATCCAAGGCGCTGCACCGCCCAAGCGCCGCACCGACCCGTCGACATGTAGGCCGTAGGTCTCGCCCGCGGTGTAGCGGTTGAAGAGCGGCGGCATGGTGCGTGCGGGCAGCGCGGCACTGAAGAACAGCTCGCTGGCCGCCAGCGCCTGCTGGATGATGCGGCCCTGTTCCAACGCCACCGGCGCGTTGTCGGGCAACTGGCGGTTGTGCTTGACCCGCGCGCCCTGCGCCCCCACGGTGGCGCGGCCGTCCACCCAGTCGGCGGCGTCGATGGCCGCACGCATGGCACGCACCTGTTCGCGGGTGAGGACGTTGGGGATGTGCAGCATCATGGCTCGGGCTTCTCCATAAAAACGAAAAAAGCCCGGGCTGATGCGGCCCGGGCCTTGGGCGGTGCAGGGCGTCAGAACTTGACGTTGGCCGTCAGCAATGCCGAGCGCGCCGCACCCAGCATGTAGCGGTTGCCGGCATTGTTCACCCGCGCCAGGTAGAACTTGTC
Source organism: Acidovorax sp. WCS2018Noco2-16 (assembly GCF_031843945.1). NCBI lineage: Bacteria > Pseudomonadati > Pseudomonadota > Betaproteobacteria > Burkholderiales > Comamonadaceae > Acidovorax > Acidovorax sp. WCS2018Noco2-16. Next base: position 548,387 of record NZ_JAVTJJ010000002.1, on the reverse strand, counting down.
GGCCAGGTTGAACACGTTCAGCTGCAGCGACACGTTGCGGTTGACCTCGTAGCCCAGCATGGCGTCGAACACCGTGTAGCTCGGAATGTTGGGGAAGAACGAGGCGGCCGTGATGGCTGCGTTGCTGGTCGAGCGCATCTGCGTGTCCACATAGCGCGCGCCGCCGCCCACCGTCAGTCCCATCGGCAGCTTGTAGGTGGTCCATAGCGTGGCGGTCAGCTTGGGCGAATAGCGGATTGCCGCGCCGTTCTGCGCTGCGGTGCCTTCGAGGATTTTTGCGTCGGTGCGCGCCAGCCCGCCGATGACCTGCCAGACGGGCGTGATCTGGCCGGCGGCGGACAGCTCGATGCCCTGCACGCGCGTCTTGCCGAACTGAACGACCTCATTGGTCACCGGGTCGGGCGTGGTCTGCTCGTTGCGGTTTTCCGTGCGAAAGGCGGCAGCGGTCAGCGTCAGGCTGCGGTTGAGCACTTCCCACTTGGTGCCCAGCTCCAGGGTGCGCGCTTTCTGCGGGTTCACGTTCGGATTGTTGATGTTGGCGGCGGTGGTCGACAGCGCGAAGTCGCTGCCCGGCGGCTTGGCCGACGTGGCGTAGGCGGCATAGATGCTGCCGTTGTCTGCCGGCTTGAAGACCAGCCCCAGCTTGCCCGTCAGCAGGCTGTCGGAGCCGTCGGTGCGCGCCACGGCGGTCGTGGCGCCGGTGGCCGGCAGACTGAGGTAGTCGGTCTTGTAGTGCTCGTAGCGCAGGCCCGCGCTCAACTGCCACTGCGGGCTGAATTCGATGGTGTCGAACGCGTACAGCGCGGCGGTGGTCACTTTGCCCTCGGTGCGGGCGCCTGATTCCCTGACCGGCGCGAAGGCACGGCCCGGGTTGGGGTCGTACAGGTTCACGTAAGACTGGAACGAGGGCACGCCGTTGGTCACCACCCGCACGCCGTTGCTGGCGTCGATCAGGGCAGCGCGTGCACGCGTCACCTGCTCTTCGCGGGCCAGTTCCAGGCCGGCGGTCACGCTGTGCTTGAAGCCGCCGGCATTCAGGTCGGCGGTGATGTTGGTCTGGTTGGCCAGCACTGTGTTGCGCTGGTGCTTGCCTTGGGGCAGCACGCGCATCGACCAGCTCGCCGGATCGTTCAGGTTGGGTGTGATCAGCCCGTTGCTGAACGGCGCGGTCAGCACCAGGTCTTGCGTGGACCGGCCCCAGCGCGTCAGGTTGCGCAGCGTGACGCCGGGCGCCAGGTCGCGCTCGAACTTGGCAGTCAGCTGGTCTGCCTTCACATCGTCGTGGTCCGAGAGGTACCCGTAGTAACGGCTGGTATCTGCCCGGGGGCCATTACCGCCGCGGGCGGCCAGCTGCGGCAGGGTGTAGCCCGCCAGGCCCACGGTCGGCAGGCCGCCGTCGGGGCGGTTGCTCTGGTCCATGTGCAGGTATTGCAAGGTGGTGCGGGTGTCGGTGCCCAGGCCGAACGCCACCGACGGTGCAAAGCCCCAGCGCTGGTTGCGCACGAAGTCGCGGCCGGGCGTGCCGCTGTTTTGCGCCATCAGGTTCAGGCGCACGGCCGATGTTTCGCCCAGCGCTCGGTTGATGTCGGCCGCAATGCGCTTTTGGTCGTCAGTGCCCGCGCTCAGGCTGGCGCTGGAGACGTCGCCCAGCACCGGCTGCTTGCTGCTCAGGTTGATGTAGCCGGTGGGCGCGCCCCGGCCGATGTCAGCGCCTGCCGGGCCCTTGATGACCTCGACCTGTTCGATGTTGAACATGTCGCGGGCGATGGTGCCCACATCGCGCACGCCGTCCACGAAGATGCTGCCCTGCGTGTCGAAGCCGCGCAGGAACACGGCGTCGCCCGTGGCGGTGTTGCCGTTCTCGCCCAGCTGGAAGGTGATGCCGGGCGTATTGCGCAGCGCGTCGGTCAGCGTGGTGGCGGCCTGCTCTTGCAGCACCTCCTTGCGGATCACGGTCACGGTCTGCGGCGTGTCCAGCAGCGGCTGGGTGAATTTGGGCGACGACGGGGCGCTGGGTTGGTAGCCGGTGTCGCGGGCGGACTCGACCTTCACTTCCTTGAGGGTGGTGCCCGTGGCCACGGGCGTGGCCGTGTCGGACTGCTGGGCATGCGCCGGCAGGCCCAGCGCCACTAGCGCGGCGGCAGCGGCAAGGCTGGCGGTGGATGCAGGCTGCCGTGCGCCTGCCGTGTGTTTGCGGCTTTGGATGTACTTGGTGTTGTGTGCCATTGGAGACCCCCCGGTGAAGAGAACTTGCGTTCGCTGGCTGTCCGGGTGGCGCACGTCAAGTGCGTGCCGTATGAGGGCGTTTTCCGAAGGGCTGGCTGCTGTCGAGTTACAAAAAAGCGGGACTGAACCGTCTGTAACTCGATGCGGCAGATGGTAATAATTCTCAGTAACAAAGTCCAAGCAATGTTGCACACCGCCTGCCTCAGGCGTGGCAATGCCGCTACAGACCCCCACCGGTGCAGCGCCGCGACACCGTGCTGCAGAGCGGCCCGGAGACGTTGGCTGCTCAGGTGTTGTATGCGACGGCGCCTTCGACCCGGGCCGCGCCGGAGTCCACCAGCGCCTGCAGCAGCCTGTCGATCCAGCCGGTCAGATCGGCACCTTGCTGCGCGAAGTAGCGCGCGTGCAGCATGTCGAAGTAGGGCGTCGCCGCGGCCCAGCCCTGCACCTGCGCAACGGGCGCTTGCTGCCATTCCAGCAGCTTGTACTTCAGCAGCACCTTGGCGGCGTACAGCGCGTGGCGGGCTGGGTCTTGCGTGAATCCGTCCAGCCGTCGCCGGGCGGTGGCCAGGGCCTGGGCCACGTCGGTGAACACCGGGCCGTGGCCCGGAATGACGATGCGCGGCGCCAGCTTCTCGATGCAGTCCAGCGTCGCGGCGACATCGGCGAAGGCGTGCTCGCCTTCCAGTTCGGGGAAGACCACGCCGAAGCCGTTTTCCCACAGCGCGTCGGCAGAGATCAGCACCGCGTCCTCGGGCTCGAACAGCACGACGGAATGCGTGTCGTGCCCCGGCGCGGCGTGCACCTGCCAGTCGCGCCCGCCCAGGCGCACGGTGCTGCCGGGCTGCAGCACGCCGTTCATGTGAAAGCGCGGGCAGTCCTGGCCGGTGGGCGTGTAGCTCAGCGCGTCGGGGTTCCACTCGCGCACATGCGCCGCCTGGCCGGGCGGGATCAAGGTGCGCAGGCTGGGGAAAGCCGCCTGCAGCGCCGCGTTGCCGCCGCAGTGGTCGCTGTGCAGATGGGTGTTGACGAGGGTGGCAAGCGGCAGGCCTTCGCCCAGGCTGGCCTGCACCAGCGCGACGGTCTGCTCGGCATGGGTGCAGTAGCCGCTGTCCACCAGCGCCGCGTCTTCGGGGCCGCACAACACGATGTTGTTGGCCGACAGCCAGCCGCGCTCGAGCACCGTGATGCCGGCGGGCAGATGAACCGGCGGGGCGGATGAAGAGGGGCTGGGCATGGGCTTTGAGCGTATCCGGGGTGACGGCGCCCACGCAGGCTGGGAAACCCGCAGGCCGTGGGCATGCATGGCAAAAATTCGAGTCAAATTGGCCTCTAGCGCTTATTCATCAAGCGCTTATAGCTATCATTTTGATATCAATGGCTTTGTCTGAGCCCGTGGCCAGTGGCCCCGCACGGAGCGCCGACAATACGGCCCCATGAAAACCATTCGCCTGCGACCCGGCAAGGAGCGTTCGCTCCTGCGCCGCCACCCCTGGATCTTCGAGTCGGCCATTGCCAAAGGCGGCGGCGACAGCGGCGAGACGGTGCGCGTCGAATCGGCCGAGGGCCAGTTTCTTGCCTGGGCGGCATTCAGCCCGGAGTCCCGCATCCGCGCGCGGGTCTGGAGCTTTGATGAGCAGCAGCGCATAGATGATTCTTTTTTCATAGCTGCTTGCGCCCGATCCATAAGCGCTAGAGCCCGATTTGACATTGAAAGCGATGGCGTGCGGCTGGTGCACGGCGAATCCGACGGGCTGCCCGGGCTGATCGTGGATCGGTACGGCGATGGCAAAAAGGACGGCGACGAGGCCGTGTTGGTCGCGCAATTCACCAGCGCCGGCACCGAGCGCTGGAAGGACGTGATCGCCAACGCGCTGCTGCAGGCCAGCGGTGCCAGGCATCTCTACGAACGCTCCGACGCCAGCGTGCGCCAGCTGGAAGGGCTGGAGCCCGCCACCGGCTGGCTGCGCGGCGGCACGGCCGACGGCGGGGCGCCGGTGCCTGTGGAGCGGTCGCTGCGCGAACACGGCTGGCAGCTCACGCTCAACATTGCCGAAGGCCACAAGACCGGCTTCTATCTGGATCAGCGCGACAGCCGGCAACGATTTTTCAATGCGGTACGGCGGCTGGGCTCGCAACGCGTGCTGAACTGCTTTTGCTACACCGGCGGCTTCTCGGTGGCGGCACTGGCGGGCGGGGCGGGGCACGTCACCTCCATCGATTCATCGGGCCCGGCGCTGGAGCGGGCCCGCGCGCACGTCGCGCTCAACGGCTTCGACGCGTCGCGCGCCGACTTTATGGACGCTGACGTGAACGCCTCGCTGCGGCAATTTCTGAAAGACGGCCGCACCTTCGACGCCATCGTGCTCGACCCGCCGAAGTTCGCCCCCACCGCCGCTCACGCGGAGCGGGCCGCGCGCGCCTACAAGGACATCAACCGCCTGGCCCTGCAACTGCTGGAGCCCGGCGGCGTGCTGTTCACCTTCTCGTGCTCGGGCGGCATCAGCGCCGACCTGTTTCACAAGATCGTCGCCGGCGCAGGGGCGGACGCGGGGGTGGACGGCTACATCCTCGAACGTCTGGGCGGTGCGCCGGACCATCCCATGACGCTCGAATTTCCTGAAGGGGAATACCTCAAGGGCCTGGTGGTCATGCGCAAGGGTTGACAGGCCGCGCACGGCGGGTTGCGCCGTCCATCCCGCTGCAAGGGGTTGACAGCCTCGCTAAACTTTTCAAAGCACCTGTTGCACAGGCTCCCTCAATTTTCGAAAGCGCCTTCGACCATGTCTCTCATTCCCGTCACCATCCTCACCGGCTTCCTCGGCTCGGGCAAGACCACGCTGCTCAAGCGCCTGCTGACCGAGGCGCACGGCCAGAAGATCGCCGTCATCGAAAACGAGTTCGGCGAAGAGAACATCGACAACGACATCCTGGTGACCGACTCGACAGAGCAGATCGTGCAGATGAGCAACGGCTGCATCTGCTGCACCATCCGCGAAGACCTGCGCGAGACGCTGCAGTTGTTGGCCGCCAAGCGCCGCAAGAACCTGCTGGAATTCGATCGCATCGTCATCGAGACCACCGGCGTGGCCGACCCGGGCCCCGTGGCGCAGACCTTCTTCATGGATGAGGAAATTGCCGAGACCTACCTGATCGATTCGATCATTACGCTGGTGGATGCCAAGCACGCTGCGCAGCAGCTGAACGACCGGCAGGAGGCACGCCGCCAGGTAGGCTTTGCCGACCAGATCTTCCTGTCCAAGACCGACCTGGTCACGCCGCAGGACACCGACGCGCTGATCCACCGCCTGAAGCACATGAACCCGCGCGCGCCGATCAAGGCGGTGCATTTCGGCGAGGTGCCGATCTCGGAAGTGCTGGACCTGCGGGGCTTCAACCTGAATGCCAAGCTCGACATCGACCCGGAATTCCTCAAGGAAGAAGGGCATGACCACGCACACGACCATGCGCACGACCATGGCAATGCACATGATGGCCATGACCATCACGACCATGCCCCCGGCGAGCAGTGCGACCACCCCTCGCACGCGCACGGCCAGGGCCAGGGCCACCACCATCACCATGACGATGACGTGAAGAGCTTCGTCTTTCGTTCCGAGCGACCGTTCGATCCGGCCAAGTTGGAAGACTTCCTGGGCGCCATCGTCAACATATACGGCCCGCGCATGCTGCGCTACAAGGGCGTGCTGAACATGAAGGGCACCGAGCGCAAGGTGATCTTCCAGGGTGTGCATCAATTGATGGGCAGTGACCTGGGGCCGCAATGGGCCGAAGGCGAAAAGCGCCTGAGCAAGATGGTGTTCATCGGCATCGAGTTGCCACAGGACATCTTCCTACAGGGACTGGAGCAGTGTCTGGCCTGAGTATGGGAATGCGGTTGGTGGAGTTGCGCGGCGGTCTGCCGACGTAGGAGAACGCCGCATTTCTCGCTCGGTGCGGTGCAAGGGGTTTTCTCCGGGGCGCAGGTGGATACAATCGCGCCCCGGTAAAACCCCCCCAAGCGCGCACCGGGCTTGGCCCCAATGAGCGAGGAGACAGGGAAGTGAAAGGCCCATCCATCCGATTCGACACCGTGGCCGCGCGAGCCGCCCGGTGGGCTTTTTGGAATGCATCACCCTGCCGACTTCCCGTTCACTCCGATTGACCGTACCATCCCTGGAACCCACGGTGGCTTCCCCTCCGGATCGCCACAGCCAGCTCAACACATACCATGTCTACCACTCTGCAAGCCCAACCCTCCGTGGCGGCCGCCAAAAAAGATCCTAAGCTGGCTAACAACTGGAAGACCAAGGCGGTTGAAGAGCTGTCTGACGCTGAAGTCATGGCCATGCCCGATGGCGAGTACATGAACGAAAAGCAGATGGCGTTCTTCCGTCACAAGCTCGTTCAGCTCAAGCAAGAAATCCATGCCAGTGCCGGTGAAACCACCGAGCATCTGCGCGAAGACACCGTCGTGGTTCCCGATCCGGCCGACCGTGCCACCATCGAAGAAGAGCACGCCCTCGAGTTGCGCACCCGCGACCGCGAGCGCAAGCTGCTCAAGAAGATCGAGCAGTCCATCGCCCGCATCGATGCTGGCGACTACGGTTACTGCGACGAAACCGGCGAGCCCATCGGCGTCGGCCGCCTGCTGGCGCGCCCCACGGCCACGCTGTCGCTGGAAGCCCAACAGCGCCGCGAGCTCAAGCAAAAGATGTTCGGCGACTAAAAAAGCCGCACGACCGCCCGCCCTCCGATCCACCGCACTGAGCCTTTGCGTCGCCCTGCATGACCAAGGAAGAGTCGTCCCGCGGACTGCTGTCCAAGATGGCGCGCTTCGTGCGCAACCCGACCGTCAACTGGACGGAGCTGGACTCCATCGAAGCCGACCGCGAGAGCCAATACAGCAAGCAGGTGCTCAAGGAGATGATCGAGCGCAAGCGCCGCAACGACTTCGTGCGGCGCCGCGAGTTCGACCAGCTGCGCAAACTGCGCCAGCGCGAGGCCCTGCACGGCCAGCGAACGGAAGACCCGACCGCGCGGCCTTCGTTCTTTCAAAGCAGCATGGCATCGCCCGACGAACGGGCCGTCACGCTCAAGAAGATCGACGAGATCGAAGCGCAGATGTCCCAGCAGTGGTGGAAGGGCCGCGGCACCGGTGCACCGGCGGGTGAAGGCGCGATGGCCGGCCAGCCAGGCCAGCCAGGCCAGCCGGCGGGTGCGACGACGCCCGTGCAGGCAGGCGCCACGCAGGTCAATGCCTTCGCACCTACGGAGCCCGCCAGCCTGGTGGGTGATCTGGGCCAGGCGCCCGCTGTGCAGCCGCTCTTCTCGCCTGAAAGTATTCAGGACGCTGCGAGCTCTCGAGCCCCCTTGACGCCGCCTGCACTGCCGCCGGCCGCAGGCGTTGCCGCGCCAGCCCAGCCATCCTCATGGCCCGAGCCGCCCGTGTTCGTGCACGAGCCCGACCTGGAGGAGGCCGCCATCCGGTTCGCCAATGGCGACCACGCTGGCGCCGAGGCCGCGTTGCGCGACGTTCTGGCTCTGCATGCCACCGACACACCGGCGCAGCAGCTCGATTTCTGGATGACGCTGTTCGACCTGTACCGGGCGACCGGCGAGCATGAACGGTTCGACACGCTGGCGATCGACTTCGCTGCCTTGTTTGATCGGTCTGCGCCAATGTGGTTTTCGTTGCCCGCGCTGGTGGGTGCGGCTGCGGCCACCCCCGCGCAGGACGTGCCCGGAGCCGCGCAGCGCGAATTCAAATGGTCGGCACCGCCTACGCTCACGCTGCAGTCCGTGGCTGCGCTGCAGGCGTCCACCCTGCGCGCGCCTGCACCGTGGGCTTTGACCTGGTCGCGCCTGCAGTCCATCGATGCGGCAGTGGTCCCGGTGCTGGCCGATCTGTTCAGCCAGTGGGCCGAGCAGGACGTGCAGCTGGTGTTCCACGGCGTCGACACCTTGCTGGGTGTGCTGCAGCAACTCACGCCGTCGGGCGACCGCAATGCCGAGCCGCAAGGCTGGCGGCTGCACATGGCCGCGCTGCGCATGATGGGTCGGCCCGACGAATTCGAGCTGGTGGCGCTCGACTACTGCGTGACCTACGAGGTGTCTCCGCCATCCTGGGCCTCGCCTCGCTGCGGCTACAGCGGCGACGACCAGGCCGCAGACACCGACATGGCTGCGCTGGAATCGCCTCTGGACGACCCGCATTCAACTTCGGGCTTCGAGATTTCGCGTCCTTCGATGCTGGATGAGCCCGTTGCCGCCTTGTCGGGCCGCGTGGAAGGCGATGCCGGCCCGCTGCTGGCCCCGCTCGAGGCGATGGCCCAACCCGGCGCGCCGCTGGTGGTGGCCTGCGAGCGGCTGATCCGTGTCGACTTTGCGGCGGCCGGCTCGGTGCTGAACTGGACGGCCGAGCAGGAAGCGCAAGGCCGCTCCGTGCAGTTCGTGAATGTGCCCCGCCTGGTGGCGGTGTTCTTCAACGTGATCGGCATCAACGAACACGCCCGGGTCGTGCCCCGCACGAACTGACCGGCCGCCTCGCCACAGTCGGCGGAGCCGGTGGCACCGCCAACGCTTGCAAAAGCCGTTCTTGCCCCTACCTGCGGGCGCTATGGAACAGTTTCACGGCACCACCATCCTCAGCGTCCGCCGCCAGACGGCAGACGGCATTCAGGTCGCCATCGGCGGCGACGGCCAGGTCACCCTCGGCAACATCGTGGTCAAGGGCACGGCGCGCAAGGTGCGCAAGCTCTACCACGGCAAGGTGCTGGCAGGCTTTGCCGGCGCCACGGCCGATGCCTTCACGCTCTTCGAGCGCTTCGAGGCCAAGCTGGAAAAGCACCAGGGGCACCTGACACGCGCGGCCATCGAGCTCACCAAGGACTGGCGCACCGACCGCGTGCTGCGCCGCCTGGAGGCCATGCTGGCAGTGGCCGATGCCAGCGCCTCGCTCATCATCACCGGCAACGGCGACGTGCTGGAGCCCGAGCAGGGCATCGTTGCCATCGGATCGGGCGGCGCCTACGCGCATTCGGCGGCCAAGGCGCTGCTGGCCCACACCGACCTGTCTGCCCAGGACATCGTCAAGAAGTCGCTGGAGATCGCCGGCGAGCTGTGCATCTACACCAACATGAACCACACCATCGAAACGCTGTGATCGCCAATCGGCGTTGCTGCACCCATCGATTGCTATTAATTTAATAGCTTCTAGCGCTTGATGGATAAGCGCTAGAGGCCTATTTGACACTGAATTCACAGAAGGCAGGCACAGCATGTCCTCCATGACCCCCCAGGAAATCGTCTCCGAACTCGACCACCACATCGTGGGCCAGAACGGCGCCAAGCGCGCCGTGGCCATCGCGCTGCGCAACCGCTGGCGCCGCCAGCAGGTGGAAGGCAGCCTGCGCCACGAGATCACGCCCAAGAACATCCTCATGATCGGCCCCACCGGCGTGGGCAAGACCGAGATCGCCCGGCGCCTGGCCCGGCTGGCCGACGCGCCGTTCATCAAGGTCGAGGCCACCAAGTTCACCGAGGTGGGCTATGTGGGCAAGGACGTGGACTCCATCATTCGCGACCTGGTGGAGATGGCCGTCAAGCAGACGCGCGAGGCCGACATGAAAGGCCTGCGCGCCCGCGCCGAAGACGCGGCCGAAGACCGTATCCTCGACGTGCTGGTGCCGGCGGCACGCAGCGCCAGTGGCGATGCTTCGCCCACTGACAACACCGCGCGCCAGGTCTTTCGCAAGAAGCTCCGCCAGGGCGAGCTGAACGACAAGGAGATCGACATCGAGGTAGCCGACGCCCGCCCGCAGCTCGAGATCATGGGGCCGCAGGGCATGGAAGACATGGCCGAGCAGCTGCGCGGCATGTTCAGCCAGATGGGGCAGGAGCGCCGCAAGACGCGCAAGCTCCAAATCGGCGAGGCGCTCAAGCAGCTGACCGACGAAGAGGCCGCCAAACTGGTCAATGAAGAAGATGTGAAGACCCGGGCGCTGGCCAATGCCGAGCAGAACGGCATCGTGTTCATCGATGAGATCGACAAGGTCGCCACGCGCCAGGAATCCAGCGGCTCGGACGTGTCGCGCCAGGGCGTACAGCGCGACCTGCTGCCGCTGGTTGAGGGCACGACCGTGTCCACCAAATACGGCATGGTCAAGACCGACCACATGCTGTTCATCGCCTCGGGTGCCTTTCATCTCAGCAAGCCCAGCGACCTGATTCCTGAGCTGCAGGGGCGCTTTCCGATCCGGGTGGAGCTGGAATCGCTGTCGGTGCAAGACTTCGAAGCCATCCTGACGCAGACGCATGCGTCGCTGGTCAAGCAGTACCAGGCGCTGCTGGCAACCGAGGGTGTGACGCTGGCCTTCACCCCGGAAGGCATCACACGGCTAGCCCACATCGCCTTTGAGGTGAACGAGCGCACCGAGAACATCGGCGCGCGCCGGCTCTCTACCGTCATGGAGCGGCTGCTGGACGAAGTGAGCTTCGATGCGGCGCGCCTGTCGGGCCAGACGGTGAACGTCGATGCCGCCTACGTCGACGAGCGTCTGAAGACTCTGAGCCAGGATGAAGACCTGTCCCGATACATCCTGTGATGACTCGCGGCGTAGCGCTACGCCGCTTCAGGTTTCACATGCACACAGCCACCTAAGTGCTTGCTTGATAAGGATTTTCGGAGATTTCCAGTGGCAGGAATCTCCGCTAAGTCCTTGATTTCATTGCAAAATTTTGTTGCATCCCCTCTTGATCGCTGCACGTTTGCTGCTACAGTGGGAAAAAGTGCAATTAAGTGGTGAAAAGTGCCGAGTCAGCGTCGTTCGCGGCTGACACGGGCGCCACCAACCTGGGGTTCCATTCCGTGTTTCAAGGGGCGTCATCGCTGAGTCTGGATGCCAAGGGGAGGCTGTCTGTGCCGACCCGGCATCGTGACGTCCTTTCGGCCACCGCCGGTGGGCAGCTCACCATCACCAAGCATCCGCACGGCTGCCTGATGGTGTTCCCGCGCCCCGAATGGGAGAAGTTCCGCGAGCGCATCGCCGAGTTGCCCATGTCCGCCCAGTGGTGGAAGCGCATCTTCCTGGGCAACGCACAAGACGTGGAGATGGACGGCACTGGCCGCGTGCTGGTGTCGCCCGAGTTGCGCCAGGCGGCCGGCATCAGCCGTGACACCATGCTGCTGGGCATGGGCAATCACTTCGAGTTGTGGGACAAGGCCACGTACGAAGCCAAGGAAGCCGAAGCCATGCAGGCAGCCATGCCTGAAGTCTTTCAGGACTTTTCGTTCTAGGGCCGTCGGTGGACTCCACGTTGCAACACACCACCGTTCTGCTGAGCGAAGCGGTCGACGCCCTATTGGGTGCGGCCGGCGATACGCCGTCCGGCACTTTCATCGATGGCACCTTCGGGCGGGGCGGGCATTCGCGCCGCATCCTGCTGCGGCTGGGGCCGCAGGGGCGCCTGGTGGCGTTCGACAAGGACCCTGAAGCCATACAAGAGGCAGCGCGCATCACGGATGCGCGTTTTGCTATCCGTCACGAAGGTTTCCGAAACCTCAGCGAACTGCCCGAAGGCAGCGCGGCCGGTGTGCTGCTGGATCTGGGCGTCAGTTCGCCGCAGATCGACAGCCCCGAGCGAGGCTTCAGTTTCCGGTTCGACGGCCCGCTCGACATGCGCATGGACACCACGCGCGGCTTGAGCGTGGCCGAGTGGTTGGCCGACGCCGAGGTCGGCCAGATTGCGGAGGTGATACGTGATTACGGCGAAGAACGGTTTGCTGGCCCCATTGCAAAGGCGATTGTTGCGCGTCGGCAGGAACGCGGCCCCCTTGCAACCACCGCAGAACTGGCCGATCTCGTGGCTGGTGCGGTCAAGACCCGCGAAGCAGGCCAGAACCCTGCAACGCGCACATTTCAAGCTCTTCGGATTTTCATCAACGCCGAGCTTGAAGAACTGCAGCAGGCGCTAGAGGCCAGCCTGCGCTTGCTGGCGCCTGGCGGGCGGCTCGTGGTCATCAGCTTTCATTCGCTGGAAGACCGCATCGTCAAGCAATTCATCGTGCAGCACTCCAAGGAGGTCTACGACCGCCGAGCGCCTTTCGCTGCGCCCAAGGCCATGCGGCTGAATGCGCTCGACCGCATCAAGCCCAGCGCCGCCGAGGTCGCTGCCAACCCGCGTTCGCGCAGCGCGGTGATGCGCGTGGCCGAGCGCACGGACGTTCCGGCATGACGCGCCTCAACCTCATGCTGCTGCTGGCCGTCATGGCCAGCGCCATGTACCTCGTGCGCACGCAATACGAGTCGCGCCGGTTGTTCACCGAGCTCGATCGCGCGGTGGCCGAATCGCGCCGCCTGGAAACCGAACACCAGCGCCTGCAGGTGGAGAAGCGCGCCCAGGCCACGCCGCTGCGCGTGGAAAAACTTGCGCGCGATCGCCTGCAGATGCGCACCGCCACGCCTGCCATCACGCAGTACGTGACCGACAGCGGCGCCATCGTGCCGCCCGTGGTGGCGCCCGCGCCGCCCGCCAACCCGCAACCCGGAAGGCGGCCATGAGCAGCCGCAGCGTCAACTACACCTCCAGCCCGCTGCTGGCCGCGCGCACGCCGCTGTGGCGCAGCAAGTTCGTCGTCGCCCTGGTGGCGCTCGGCTTTCTGGCGTTGGTCGGCCGTGCGGCCTACGTGCAAGTGTTTGGCAATGCATTCTTTCAGCGGCAGGGCGAGGTGCGCTTTGCCCGCACGCTGGAGCTGCCGGCCAACCGCGGCCGCATTCTCGACCGCAACGGTTTGATCCTGGCCTCCAGCGTGCCGGCCGCCAGCATCTGGGCCATTCCGGAGGATGTGGATCAGGACAGCTCCGAAGTGCAGGCCAAGCTGCGTCAGCTGGCCAAGCTGCTGGAAATGCCCCTGCCCGCGCTCAAGTCCAAGCTGGCCGACGAGGACAAGACCTTCGTCTGGATCAAGCGCCAGCTCGACTGGGATGTGGGCCAGCAGATCGCGGCGCTCGACATCAAGGGCATCTATCAGCGCAAGGAATACAAGCGCCAGTATCCGGAGGGCGAATCCGCCGCTCACGTGGTGGGCTTCACCAACGTGGAAGACCAGGGCCAGGAAGGCATGGAGCTGGCCTTCAACAAGGAGTTGGGCGGCAAGCCCGGCTCGCGCCGCGTCATCAAAGACCGCATGGGTCGCGTCGTCGAGGGCGTGGGCGCCGAGGTGCCCCCGGTGGACGGCCAGGACATGCAGTTGTCCATCGACAGCAAGGTGCAATTCTTCGCCTACCAGAAGCTGCGCGATCAAATCGCTCTGCACAAGGCCAAGGCCGGCAGCGTGGTCGTGCTGGACGCGCACACGGGCGAATTGCTGGCGCTGGCCAACTACCCCAGCTATGTGCCCGACAAGCGGCAGAACCTCACGGGTGAGCAACTGCGCAACCGCGCGCTCACCGACGTGTTCGAGCCGGGCTCGACCATGAAGCCTTTCACCATCGGCCTGGCATTGAACAGCGGCCGAATGAAGCCGGAAACCATCGTCGACACCAACCCGGGCCGCATCACCATCACGGGCTCCACCATCTCGGACACAAGCAACCACGGTGTTTTGACCGTGGAAGGCGTGATCCAGAAGTCCAGCAACGTGGGCACCACGAAGATCGCCATGCAGATGCCGGCCAAGGAGATGTGGGAAACGTTCTCTGCGGCCGGCTTCGGGCAGAAGCCGCAGGTCAACTTCCCCGGCGTGGTCACCGGCCGGCTGCGGCCCTACAAGACCTGGCGCCCGGTGGAGCAGGCCACCATGTCGTACGGCTATGGGCTGTCGGCCAGCCTGTTCCAGATGGCGCGCTCGTACACGGTGTTCTCCAACGGCGGCAAGATCATTCCGGCCACCATGCTCAAGAGCCACGAGCCGGCCGTGGGCGTGCCCGTGTTTTCCGAGCGCACGGCCGACCAGGTTCGCAAGATGCTGCAGATGGCTGCGGGCCCCGGCGGCACCGGCCAGAAGGCGCAGACCGTGGGCTACTCAGTGGGCGGCAAATCGGGCACGGCCCGCAAGCAGGTGGGCAAGAGCTATGCGTCGGGCAAATACCGCTCCTGGTTCACCGGCATGGCGCCCATCGACAAGCCTCGCATCATCGTGGCCGTGATGATCGACGAGCCCAGCAACGGCGTGTTCTACGGCGGCGCCGTCGCCGGTCCGGTGTTCAGCGAAGTGGTGCAGCAGACCCTGCGCATGATGGGCGTGCAGCCCGACATGGCGATCAAGCCGCAGATCGTGGCCAATACGGTGGAGGAATCGCTATGACGACGACCTTGTCGCTCACCTCCGCGCAAGAGGCGGTGCAATGGCTGCAGCAGCGCGTGACCGGCACGCTGCACACCGACAGCCGCCGTGTGGCTCCCGGCGACGGCTTCATCGCGTGGCCAGGCGCTGCCACCGACGGCCGCGCCCATGTGGACGACGCGCTGGCCCGGGGGGCTGCGGCCTGCCTGGTGGAGCAGGAAGGCATCGACGCCTTCGGCTTCGTCATTCCACAGATTGCGGCACTGCGCGGTTTGAAGGCCGCCACGGGCGCCATCGCCGCCGAATGGTTCGGCCATCCCTCGCAGCATGTGGACGTGCTGGCCGTGACCGGCACCAACGGCAAGACCAGCACCGCGTGGTGGCTGGCCGATGCGCTGAACGTGTTGTCTGCCCAGCAACTGGCGGCGCCCGGGGGCTGCGCCATGGTGGGCACGCTGGGGCTGGGCGTGCCGCCCGCGCTCGAATCCACCGGCATGACCACGCCCGACCCGGTGCAGCTGCAGCGCGCCTTTCAGCGCTTTGCCGAGGCCGGCCATGTGGCCTGCGCCATCGAGGCCTCGTCCATCGGCCTGGCCGAGCACCGCCTGGCCGGCACCCGCGTGCGCATAGCGCTGTTCACCAATTTCACGCAGGACCACCTGGACTATCACCCCAGCATGGCCGCCTACTGGCAGGCCAAGAGCATGCTGTTCGACGCGCCCGGCCTGAAGGCAGCGGTGGTCAACATCGACGACGCGCGCGGTGCCGAGCTGTACGCCACGCTGGCTGATCGGCCGCTCGATTTGTGGAGCGTGTCCATCCACGAGCCCGCACGGCTGCAGGCGCGCGACATCGTGCATGGCGATTCCGGCCTGTCGTTCACCGTGGCCGAGGGCGCGCAGACGCACGTGCTGCAAACGCAGCTGATCGGCCTCTACAACGTTTCCAACCTGCTCGGCGTGCTGGCCGCGCTGCGCGCCGTGGGCGTGCCGCTGGAGCATGCGCTCTACGCCTGCGCCCAGCTCACGCCGGTGCCGGGCCGCATGGAGCAGATCAGCCTGCCCGGCCAGCCCCTGGTGGCGGTGGACTACGCCCATACGCCTGACGCGCTCGACCAGGCCCTGCAGGCGCTGGCCCCGGTAGCGGCAGCGCGCGGCGGGCGGCTGTGGTGTGTGTTCGGCTGCGGCGGCAACCGCGATGCGGCCAAGCGCCCGCTGATGGGCGCCGTGGCGCAGCAGCGTGCCGACCATGTGGTCGTCACCAGCGACAACCCGCGCGGCGAAGACCCGGCCGAGATCATTCGGCAGATCCTGCAAGGCGCCGTAACGGGCCTGACCGTGCAGGCCGAGCCCGACCGCGCCGCCGCCATTGCGCTGGTGCTGCAAGAAGCGGGTGCGGACGACGTGGTGCTCATCGCCGGCAAGGGCCATGAGGACTACCAGGAAACGGCGGGCGAACGCCGGCCCTTCTCCGACATGGAACACGCCCGCGCCGCCCTGGCCCGGCGCACAGGGGGCGCTTCGTGAGTCGCGCCCCCACGTCCGAGCCCATGCTGAGCCTGCAGCAAGCCTTCGCATTGCTGGCGGGCCGCGTGCCCGACGCCCGTTTGGTGGGTGATGGCGCCACGCCGCTGCTGCGCGTGCACACCGACACGCGCACGCTTGGCAACGGCGACCTGTTCGTGGCGCTCAAGGGTGAGCGCTTCGACGCCAACGCCTTTCTGGCCGATGCCCGCTCTGCGGGCGCTGCGGCTGCCGTGGCGCATGGCGGGCTGCAAGCAGCAGGCCTTGCCGGCATCGAAGTGCCCGACACGCTCAAGGCCCTGGGTGCCCTGTCCGCCGGCTGGCGCGCGCAGTGGGCGCTGCCGCTGATCGGCGTCACGGGCAGCAATGGCAAGACCACCGTCACCCAGATGGCCGCCGCCGTGCTGCGCGCCTGGCAAGGTGATGCCGCCTTCGCCACGCAAGGCAACTTCAACAACGACATCGGCGTGCCGCTGATGCTGCTGCGCCTGCGCGCGTCGCACCGCGCGGCCGTCATTGAACTGGGCATGAACCACCCCGGCGAGATCGCCTACCTCGCTGACATCGCCCGGCCGACGGTGGCACTGGTCAACAACGCCCAGCGCGAGCACCTGGAATTCATGCACACGGTGGAGGCCGTCGCGCGAGAAAACGGCTCGGTGCTGGCCGCCTTGCCGGCAGACGGCGTGGCCGTATTCCCGGCGGACGATGTGTACACATCGCTCTGGCAGTCGCTGGCCGGCGGCCGCCGCTGCATCACTTTCGGTGGTGAATCCGGCGACGTGCGCTGTACCGCTGCCGACTGGGCTCATGGCGCCTGGCGCGTGCGCATCGACACGCCGCAGGGCAGCTTGGACACCCGCTTGCACATCGCCGGTCGCCACAACGTGACGAACGCGCTGGCGGTGACCGCCTGCGCCATTGCAGCCGGCGTTCCGCTGGCCGCCATTGCCGACGGGCTGGCCGCTTTCGTGCCGGTCAACGGGCGTTCGCGCGCCTTCTCGCTGGACCAGGGCGGCCGCACCGTCACCGTGGTGGACGACACCTACAACGCCAACCCCGATTCCATGCAGGCCGCCATCGACGTGTTGGCCGAGCTGCCCGGCCCGCGCCTGCTGGTGCTGGGCGACATGGGCGAGGTGGGCGACGACGGCCCGCGCTTTCACGCGGAGGCGGGCGAGCACGCCCGGCTGCGCGGCATCGAGCAGGTCTTCGCGCTCGGCGCACAAAGCATGCACGCCGCACGGGCCCACGGGCCCGCGGCGCAGCATTTCGACGACATGGCATCGCTGCAGGCAGCGGTGCACAAGGCGTTGCCCACGGTGGGCAGCGTGCTGGTGAAGGGATCGCGGTTCATGAAGATGGAGCAAGTGGTGCAGGCGCTTGAAGCCGGCACGCAGCAGGCTGATGCCGCGGCGTCGTCCAAGGCGCGTGAGGTGTCCGCATGCTGATACTGCTGGCGCAATGGCTGCAGGAAACGGGCAACCCCGAGTTGAGCTCGTTCCGCGTGTTCCAGTACCTCACGTTCCGCGCCGTGATGGCGGCCGTGACGGCGTTGCTCATCGGGCTGATCGCCGGTCCCAAGGTGATCCGCATGTTGACGGCGCTGAAGATCGGCCAGCCCGTGCGGGGCTATGGCATGCAGTCGCACCTGGCCAAGAGCGGCACGCCGACCATGGGCGGCGTGCTCATCCTGGGCGCGATCACGCTGTCCACGCTGCTGTGGGCCGATTTGTCCAACCGCTTCGTCTGGATCGTGCTGGCGGTGATGCTGGGCTTTGGCGCCATCGGCTGGGCTGACGACTGGCGCAAGGTGGTCAACAAAGACCCCGAAGGCATGCGCTCGCGCGAAAAGTACCTTTGGCAGTCCGCCATCGGCCTGGTCGCGGCGCTGTACCTGGTGTTCAGCATTTCCGAGAATTCCAACGCCCGCGTGTTCGAGCTGTTCGTGTCGTGGGTGCAGTCCGGCTTCTCCCTCGACCTGCCCCCGAAGGCCGGCCTGCTGGTGCCGTTCTTCAAGGAAGTGAGCTACCCGCTGGGCGTGCTGGGCTTCGTCATCCTGACCTATCTGGTCATCGTCGGCTCCAGCAATGCGGTCAACCTGACCGACGGGCTGGACGGGCTGGCCATCATGCCGGTGGTGATGGTGGGCGCCACGCTGGGCCTGTTCGCCTACGTAGGCGGCAACGTCGTGTTCTCCAAATACCTGCTGTTTCCGCATATCGCGGGCGCGGGCGAGCTGCTGGTGTTCTGCTCGGCCATGGCCGGCGCGGGCCTGGCCTTTCTATGGTTCAACACCCATCCGGCCCAGGTCTTCATGGGCGACGTGGGCGCGCTGGCGCTGGGCGCGGCGCTGGGCACCGTCGCCGTGATCGTGCGGCAAGAGATCGTGCTGGCCATGATGGGCGGCATCTTCGTGGTCGAAGCGCTGTCGGTGATGATGCAGGTGACCTGGTTCAAGCTCACCAAGCGCCGCTACGGCACCGGCCGCCGCCTGCTCAAGATGGCGCCGCTGCACCACCATTTCGAGAAAAGCGGCTGGACGGAGACGCAGGTCGTCGTGCGCTTCTGGATCATCACCATGCTGCTGTGCCTGCTCAGCCTGTCCACGCTGAAACTGCGATGAACATCCCAGAGCCGCACCGCCCCGAGTCTGACGACGCTCTGCCCAGTGATGAAGACACTGGCGCAGAAGTCGGCGCGGGCACGCCCGTGACCGCTGCAACCACTGCCGACGAGTCCGTGGCCGTCGAGCCGGCCGCCGCCAGCAGTACCGCGCCGGCCGACGGCTACGTCGCGCCCGCCGTGTCGGCCGCGCAGTCGGCGGCCGAATTCGTGGCGCGCATCTTTGCCGACGTGGCTGCGCCCGAAGCCGGCGCTGCTGAGGACGCCCCTGCCGCCGATGCGCCAGACGCAGACGCCGAGAGCACGACCGAGGCCGCAGCCGAACAACCCGTGGGCCGCCCGGGCGACCTGCTGGCGACGTCGCTGCAGGGCCAGCAGGTGCTGATCCTGGGCCTGGGCGCCTCCGGCCTGGCGATGGCGCGCTGGTGCGTGCGCTGCGGTGCACAGGTCACCGTGGCCGACACGCGCGAGCAGCCGCCTCAACTGGCCGCGCTGCAGGCCGAACTGCCCCAGGTGCGCTTCGTCGCCGGTGCCTTCGATGCGTCGCTGGTGCAAGAGCTGGAACAAGGGCCAGGGCTGCACGCCGTCTACCGGTCGCCTGGATTGAGTCCCATAGCGATTGCTCCTGTTTTAATAGCTGCTAGCGCTTATGGAATAAGCGCTACAGGCGAATTGGGCTTGTATTCGCAGGCGTTGGCCGGCATGCGTGCGTCGCAAGGCTACGCGCCAGCGGTGCTGGCCGTTACCGGCACCAACGGCAAGACCACCGTCACCTCCCTCACCGGCCTGCTGGCCGACTGCGCCGACCGTACGGTGGCCGTGGCCGGCAACATCGGCCCCACGTTGCTGGACACCCTTGCGCAGCACATCGACGCAGGCACGTTGCCCGAGGTCTGGGTGTTGGAGCTGTCGAGCTTTCAGCTGGACGACGCCACCGGCTTCGAGCCCACCGCCTCCACCGTGCTGAACATCAGCCAGGACCATCTGGACTGGCATGGCGACCTGCCCGCGTACGCGCGCGCCAAGTCCCGCATCTTCGGCCAGACCGGCCTGATGGTGCTGAACCGCGAAGACCCACAGGTAATGTCCATGCTGACGGCTGCGCAGGCGCCGGTGGCCGCCGTGTCTGGCGCAGACGAAGCAGGCACCGTGAAGAAACCCGTCGCCCGTGCCAAGGCACCCAAGCCGGTGCCGCGCGCACACGTCACCTTTGGCGGCGACATGCCCCAGCGGCCTGGCGACTACGGCATCGAAGTGGTGGGCGGCATGGCCTGGCTGGTGCGCGCGCAAGAAGCCGACGAGACCGTGCGCCGCTCGCGCTCGGCCGCCGCCGAAGAGTTGTTCATCCAGCGCCTGATGCCGGCCGATGCGCTGCGCATTCGTGGCCGGCACAACGCCGTCAACGCTCTGGCCGCGCTGGCCCTGGCGCAGGCGGCGGGCTGTGCGCTCGGCCCCATGCTCTACGGCCTGCGCGAATACCGTGGCGAGCCGCACCGCGTGGAGCCCATCGGCATGGTGGGCGGCATCGAATACTTCGACGACAGCAAGGGCACCAACGTGGGCGCTACCGTGGCCGCGCTGGCGGGCCTGGGTGCCGACCGGCGTCTGGTCGTCATCCTGGGCGGCGAAGGCAAGGGACAGGACTTTTCCCCGCTGGCCGAGCCCGTGGCGCGCCATGCGCGCGCGGTGGTGCTGATCGGGCGCGACGGCCCGCTGATCGGCGCTGCGCTGCAAGGCGCCGGCGTGCCTTTGGACGCCGCCGCCAGCCTGCCCGAGGCCGTGCAGCGCGCCACGCAACTGGCGCAGCCCGGCGACGCCGTGCTGATGTCGCCGGCCTGCGCCAGCTTCGACATGTTCAACGACTACGAACACCGCGCCCGCGTGTTCTGCGAGGCCGTGCGCGACCTGGCGCACGACGCAGGGCACGAACTGGAAGGCATGGCATGAACAGCGCATCCGCCAACTCCGCGCGTTCGCCCGGCCTGCTGCAGCGCCTGCGCGGCTGGATGGGCGGCACGCCCTCGGCCGCGGCCGACGTGCTGCCCGTGCGCGTGGGCGGCACCGAATACCGCCAGACCACCACCACGCCCGCCAGCGTGCTCGGCTTTGACCAGGCGCTGGTGTGGGTGGTCATCGGCCTGCTGGCCTGGGGGCTGGTGATGGTGTATTCGGCCTCCATCGCCATGCCGGACAACCCCCGCTTCGGCAAGATCGCGCCCACCCACTTTCTGATGCGCCACACCATGGCGCTGGTGATCGGCTTCGTCGCCGCGCTGCTGGCCTTCCAGGTGTCCATGGCCACCTGGGAGCGCGTGGCGCCCTGGCTTTTCGTCGGCTCCATCGCGCTGCTGATCGCGGTGTTGATTCCGCATGTGGGCACGGTGGTCAACGGCGCGCGGCGCTGGCTGTCGCTGGGCATCATGAACTTCCAGCCGTCCGAGCTGGCCAAGTTTGCGGTCGTCATCTACGCGTCGGGCTACATGGTGCGCAAGATGGAAGTGAAGGAACGCTTCTTTCGCGCCGTGCTGCCCATGGGCGTGGCGGTGGCGGTGGTGGGTGCGCTGCTGCTGGCCGAGCCCGACATGGGCGCCTTCATGGTGATCGCCGTGATCGCCATGGGCATTCTGTTTCTGGGCGGCGTGAACGCGCGCATGTTCTTTTTGATCGCCGCCGTGCTGGTGGGCGCCTTCGCCGTCATGGTGATGGCCAGCCCCTGGCGCCGCGAGCGCATCTTTGCCTACCTCGACCCGTTCAGCGAAGAGCATGCGCTGGGCAAGGGCTACCAGCTGTCGCACTCGCTGATCGCCATCGGCCGCGGCGAGATCTTTGGCGTGGGCTTGGGCGGCAGCGTCGAAAAGCTGCACTGGCTGCCCGAGGCGCACACCGACTTTTTGCTCGCCGTGATCGGCGAGGAGTTCGGCCTGGTCGGCGTGGTGGTGCTGATCGTGCTGTTTCTCTGGCTGACCCGCCGCATCATGCACATCGGCCGCCAGGCCATCGCGCTGGACCGCGTCTTCAGCGGCCTGGTCGCGCAGGGCGTGGGCATGTGGATGGGCTTTCAGGCCTTCATCAACATGGGCGTGAACCTGGGCGCGCTGCCCACCAAGGGGCTGACGCTGCCGCTGATGAGCTTCGGCGGCTCGGCCATCTTGATGAACCTGGTGGCCATCGCTGTCGTGCTGCGGGTGGACTATGAAAACAAGCACCTCATGCGCGGAGGCCGCGCATGAGGTGCTTGTTTCAACAGAATAAACACGGCATTGCGCCAGCAATGTCAGGCGCGAAGCGCCTCATGAGGGGTGGAAGAGCATGACCACCCCCAAAACCGCGCTTGTCATGGCCGGCGGCACCGGCGGCCACATCTTCCCGGGCCTGGCCGTGGCCGAAGAACTGCGCACGCGCGGCTGGCGCGTGCACTGGCTGGGCACGCCCGGCAGCATGGAATCGCGCCTGGTGCCGCCGCGCGGCTTCGCATTCGAGCCCATCGACTTTTCCGGCGTGCGCGGCAAGGGCCTGGTCACGCTGGCACTGCTGCCGCTGCGCCTGCTGCGCGCGTTCTGGCAGTCGCTGGCGGTGCTGCGCCGCGTCAAGCCCGACGTGGTGATCGGCCTGGGCGGCTACGTCACCTTTCCGGGCGGAATGATGGCCGTGCTACTGGGCAAGCCGCTGGTGCTGCACGAGCAGAACTCGGTCGCCGGCTTGGTCAACAAGGTGCTGGCCGGCGTGGCCGACCGGGTGTTCACCGCCTTTCCCGGCGTGTTGAAAAAGGCCCAGTGGGTCGGCAATCCGCTGCGCGAGCCGTTCTTGCGCCAGGCCGACCCGGCCACGCGCTTTGCCGGCCGCAGCGGCCCGTTGAACGTGCTGGTGGTGGGCGGCAGCCTGGGCGCGAAGGCGCTCAACGACATCGTGCCCAAAGCCATCGGGCTGATTCCTGCGGCCCAGCGCCCGCACGTCACGCACCAGAGCGGCGCCGCGCAGATCGACGCGCTGCGCGCCAACTACGCCGCTGCCGGAGTGCAAGCCACGCTCACGCCGTTCATCGACGACACGGCCACCGCCTTCGCCGAGGCCGACCTCGTCATCTGCCGCGCCGGTGCCAGCACGGTGACCGAGATCGCCGCCGTGGGCGCCGCTGCCCTTTTCGTGCCCTTCCCGCATGCGGTGGACGACCACCAGACCACGAACGCGCAGTTCCTGGTCCATGCCGGCGGCGGCTGGCTGGTGCAACAAAGCGATCTGTCGGCCGAGGGTTTGGCCGAGATGCTACAAAATACAGAGCGGCCTGCGCTTGTGCAGCGGGCGCTGGAAGCCAAAAAGATGCAAAGAACAGAAGCCACCCAAGCTGTGGTGGCCGCGTGCGAGGAACTGACCGCATGAAGCACGCCATTCGCCATATCCACTTCGTCGGCCTCGGCGGCGCCGGCATGTGCGGCATTGCCGAAGTGCTGTTCAACCTCGGCTATGAAATTTCGGGCTCTGACCTGTCCGACAGCCCCACGCTGCGCCGCCTGGCCGACCTGGGCATCCGCACGCATGTGGGTCATGTGGCCGCGCATATCGACGGGGCCGATGCCGTGGTCACCTCTACGGCCGTGCAGGCAGACAACCCCGAGGTGCTGGCCGCGCGCGAGAAGAAGATTCCCGTCGTGCCCCGCGCGCTCATGCTGGCCGAGCTGATGCGCCTGAAGCGCGGCATCGCCATTGCCGGCGCGCACGGCAAGACCACCACCACCAGCCTGGTCACCAGCGTGCTGGCCGAAGCCGGGCTCGACCCGACCTTCGTGATCGGCGGGCGCCTGAACAGCGCCGGCGCCAATGCCAAGCTGGGGCAGGGCGACTACATCGTGGTGGAGGCGGACGAATCCGATGCCTCGTTCCTGAACCTGCTGCCCGTGATGTCGGTGGTGACCAACATCGACGCCGACCACATGGAAACGTACGGCCACGACTTCGGCCGGCTCAAGGGCGCGTTCGTCGAATTCCTGCACCGCATGCCGTTCTACGGCACGGCCATTCTGTGCACCGACAACGCGGCCATCCGCGAAATCATGCCGCAGGTGACCTGCCCCATCACCAGCTACGGCTTTGGTGAAGACGCGCAGGTGCGCGCGGTGGATGTGCGGGCCGTAGGCCCCCAGATGCACTTTCGCGTGCAGCGGCGCAATGGCGTGGTGCTACCCGACCTGGACGTGGTGCTGAACCTGGCGGGCGAACACAACGTGCTCAATGCGCTGGCGGCGGTGGCGGTGGCGGTCGAGCTCAGCATTCCCGACGATGCCTTGCTGCGTGCGCTGGAGGGCTTTCGCGGTGTGGGCCGGCGCTTCCAGAGCCACGGCGATCTGCCGGCGAAAGAGGGCGGCACTTTCACGCTGATTGAAGACTACGGCCATCACCCCGTGGAGATGACGGCCACGCTGGCCGCCGCACGCGGCGCCTTCCCCGGCCGCCGGCTGGTGCTGGCCTTTCAGCCGCACCGCTACAGCCGCACACGCGACTGCTTTGAAGATTTCGTCAAGGTCATCGGCAGCGCTGATGCGGCATTGCTGACCGAGGTGTATGCCGCTGGCGAGTCGCCCATCGTCGCCGCCGACGGCCGCGCACTGGTGCGCGCCGTGCGCGTGGCCGGCCAGGTCGAGCCGGTGTTTGTCGAGTCAGTGACGGACCTGCCCCAGCGCATTGCCGACACCGTGCAAGGCGGCGACGTGGTGCTGTGCATGGGTGCGGGCTCGATCGGGGCCGTGCCTGCCAAGGTGGCAGGCATGCTACAAAATAATGAGCTACATCCGCAGGAGGAGAGCGCGCTATGAGCGGATATGACCTGAATATCGATGTGCGCGCGCTGGGCAAGGTGGCCGTGCTGATGGGTGGCTCGTCCGCCGAGCGCGAGGTGTCTCTGATGTCCGGCGGCGGCGTGCTGCAGGCCTTGCGTGCGCGGGGCGTGGACGCGCACGCGTTCGACCCGTCGCAGACCCCGCTGGCCGAACTCAAGAGCCACGGCTACGCGCGTTGCTTCATCGCACTGCACGGCCGCCACGGCGAAGACGGCACGGTGCAGGGCGCGCTGGAACTGCTGGGCATTCCGTACACCGGCCCCGGCGTGATGGCGTCGAGCATCGCGATGGACAAGATCATGACCAAGCGCATCTGGCGCTTCGAGGGCCTGCCCACGCCGGACTGGCGGCTGGTGTCCAGCGCCGCCGAAACCGCGCAGGCGCTGCAGGCGCTGGGCGCGCCGATGATCGTCAAGCCTTCGCGCGAGGGCTCGACCATCGGCCTGACCAAGGTCACATCGCCCGGCCAGTGCGAACAGGCGTATCTGCTGGCCTCGCGGTACGACCCCGAAGTGCTGTGCGAGGAATTCATCGAAGGCGAAGAGACGACCTGCCCGATCCTCGGCCAGGGCGCACAGGCGCACGCGTTGCCAGTGATCCGCATCGTGGCGCCCGAAGGCAACTACGACTACCAGAACAAGTACTTCACCGACGTCACGCAGTACCACTGCCCGAGCGGCCTGCCCGAGGCTGAAGAGCGCGAAATCCAGCGCTTGGTGGTGGAGGCCTTTCGCACGCTGCAGTGCCGTGGCTGGGCACGCGCCGACATCATGATCCGCGCGAGCGACCGCAAGCCTTTCCTGCTGGAGATCAACACCTCGCCCGGCATGACCGGACACTCGCTGGTACCCATGTCCGCGCGGGCGTCGGGCATCAACTACGAAGCGCTTTGCCTGCGCATCCTGGCCAGCGCGTCGCTCGACAGCGCGCAGGGCCAGCCGACCGGCGACACCGCCGTCCCAGGAGCCGCATGAACCCCGCGCTGCCCGCACCGTTCGACGTCAAGCTCATGAACTGGACCGCCACGGCCCTGTTCGTGGGCTGCGCCGCGCTCGTGCTGGTGGCGGGTGGCTCCTGGCTGCTGCGGTTGCCGATGTTCTCCATTGGCCGCATCGTGGTGCAGGGCGAACTGGTACACAACAACCCTGTCACGTTGCGGGCCAACGTCGGCCCGCACCTGGTGGGCAACTTCTTCACCGTGGACCTGCAGGCCGTGCGCGAAGCGTTCGAGCAGGTGCCGTGGGTGCGCAGTGCGATGGTGCGGCGCGAATTCCCGAACAGCCTGCGGGTGGAGCTGCAGGAACACCAAGCCGCCGCCTTCTGGGGCGCTGAAGGCGGTACCACGCTGGTGGACAGCGGGGGCGATGTCTTCGAAGCCAACAACGACGACCTGGACGGCGACGACCTGCCGCGCCTGATCGGCCCCGAGGGTCGGTCGATGGAAGTGCTGCAGATGGTGCGCAGCCTCGTGCCGGTGTTCGAGCCGCTGGGCCATGACATCGACGTGCTGGAATTGACCGGGCGCGGCGGCTGGCGCGTGACGCTGGAGGGCGGAGCCGTGGTGGAACTGGGCGGTGGACCCAACACCGAGGTGCTGCAGCGCGCGCAGCGGTTCGTGCAAACCTTGCCGCAGGTGGCTGCGCAACAGGGGCGCCGCGTGGACGCACTGGAAACGGCCGATCTGCGGCACGACGGAGGCTATGCGCTGCGCCTGCGCGGCGTGAGCACCGTCACGGCCGAGATGGCGGCGCGGCCCGCACCCCGCCCCGCGGCGCGCGCGCGGCCCGCCACTCCGGCAAGAACAACAGGGCAGACCCGCTGAGGGCAGGACACAGATATGGCAAGAGAATACAAAGATGTGGTCGTCGGGCTGGACATTGGCACTGCCAAGGTGATGGCCGTGGTCGCCGAGGTGCTGCCCAATGGCGAGCTGAAGCTGGCAGGGCTGGGCGTGGCCCCCAGCAACGGTTTGAAGCGCGGCGTGGTCGTCAACATCGACGCCACGGTGCAGAGCATTCAGCAGGCGCTGAAAGAGGCTGAGCTGATGGCCGACTGCAAGATCCAGCGCGTCTACACCGGCATCACCGGCAGCCACATTCGCGGCCTCAATTCGAGCGGCATGGTGGCGGTGAAAGACAAGGAAGTCACGCAGGCTGACGTAGCGCGCGTGGTGGAGACGGCCAAGGCCATCAACATCTCCAGCGACCAGCGCCTGCTGCTGGTGGAGCCTCAGGAATTCGTGATCGACGGGCAGGACGTGCGCGAGCCCATCGGCATGAGCGGCATTCGCCTGGAAGCCAAGATCCACATCGTGACCGGTGCGCAGAGCGCGGCCGAGAACATCATCAAGTGCGTGCGCCGCTGCGGGCTCGAAGTCGAGCAGCTCATGCTGAACCCGCTGGCCTCCAGCCAGGCGGTGCTGACCGACGACGAGCGCGAACTGGGCGTGGCGGTGGTGGACATCGGCGCCGGCACGACCGACGTGGCGATCTTCACCGGCGGCGCGATCCGCCACACGGCCGTGATCCCGATCGCCGGTGACCTGATCACCAGCGACATCGCCATGGCCCTGCGCACGCCGACCAAGGACGCGGAAGACATCAAGGTCGAGAGCGGCTATGCCAAGCAGTTGCTGGCCGACCCCGAGGCGCAGGTGGAAGTGCCTGGCCTGGGCGACCGCAGCCCGCGCATGCTCAGCAAGCAGGCGTTGGCCGGCGTGATCGAGCCGCGCGTGGAAGAGATTTTCTCGCTGGTGCAGCAGGTCATTCGCGAGTCCGGCTACGAAGAAGTGTTGTCGTCGGGCATCGTGCTCACGGGCGGCAGTGCCGTCATGCCGGGCATGGTCGAGCTGGCCGAAGACATCTTTTTGAAACCCGTGCGCCGTGGCGTTCCGAAGTATTCCAGCGCCTTGTCTGACATGGTGGCCCAGGCCCGTGCTGCTACCGTCATGGGTTTGCTTGAAGAGGCTCGGCTGGCACGCCTGCGCGGCTTCAAGGTGGCCCAAAAAAGCGGCTCTGTGAAGACCGCCTTCGGCCGGTTCAAGGACTTCATCGTGGGGAATTTCTGACATGGCACACCGCCTGCTCTGGCTTGCCCGAGGGAGCCCCCATGCGCGGACGCGAGACCGATGGCGAAGCACCGGCCCGCCGCCTTCGTCGGCCTTGTTTTCGATTGCTATACCCCATTCAAACCCTATCGGAGTGGCCCCGGCCACCCACCCACTTACGTGAAAAGACCAGGAGCACCACATGTCCATCGAAATGATTGAAGTCGAAGAGTTCAACCAGGGCACCCAGATCAAGGTGATCGGCGTTGGCGGCGGCGGCGGCAATGCCGTGGAACACATGATCATGCGCAACGTGCAGGGCGTGGAGTTCGTCTGTGCGAACACCGACGCGCAGGCGCTCACGCGCAGCTCGGCGCACCGCACGATTCAACTGGGTCACAGCGGCCTGGGCGCCGGCAGCAAGCCTGAAAAAGCGCGCGAAGCTGCTGAAGGCGCGCAGGAAGACATCCGCCAGGCGATTGCCGGCGCGCACATGCTGTTCATCACGGCCGGCATGGGCGGCGGCACGGGCACGGGCGCTGCGCCGGTCATCGCCCGCGTGGCCAAGGAAATGGGCATTCTCACCGTGGGCGTGGTCACCAAGCCCTTCGACTGGGAGGGCGGCCGCCGCATGAAGAACGCCGACGACGGCCTGGCCGAGCTGGAAGCCAACGTCGACTCGCTGATCGTGGTGCTGAACGAAAAGCTGCTCGAAGTGCTGGGCGACGACATCAGCCAGGACGAAGCCTTTGCGCATGCCAACGACGTGCTGAAGAACGCCGTGGGCGGCATCGCCGAGATCATCAATGAATACGGCCACGTGAACGTCGACTTCGAAGACGTGCGCACCGTCATGGGCGAGCCCGGCAAGGCCATGATGGGCACGGCCACGGCCAGCGGCCCTGACCGCGCCCGCATCGCTGCCGAGCAGGCCGTGGCCTGCCCGCTGCTCGAAGGCATCGACCTGTCGGGCGCCAAGGGCGTGCTGGTGCTGGTGACGGCCGCCAAGGGCAGCCTGAAGCTGTCGGAATCGCGCCTGGCGATGAGCACCATCAACGCCTACGCATCGCCCGATGCGCACGTCATCTACGGCGCTGCCTACGACGACAGCCTGGGCGACGAGATCCGTGTGACCGTGGTGGCCACGGGCCTCTCGCGTGCCAACGCACGCCGCCAGCCCATCTCGGTGGTGCAGGGCGGCCTGCGCACGGGTACCGACAACGTCGCCTACCAGATGCCCATGGCGGGCTCGGCAGTCGGCATGGCCGGCGGCCTGATGGGCGGCGCCTCGCAGGCGGACTACGGCAACATGTCCGTGCCCAGCGTGTGGCGCACCAACCGCACGCAGGCCGCGGCCCGTGTGGACGCGCTCTCGTCCGGCGGCATGGACGACCTGGAAATCCCGGCCTTCCTGCGCAAGCAGGCTGACTGACCCATGGCGCCTGCGGGCGCCAGTCAAGCGCCAACCAAGCCGCCGTGTTCTTCCAGGAGCCGGCGGCTTTTTCCATGGAGTTGTTCTGACTTCCGGGCCGGTGGCAACCTATCACTTCCATAGCTGCGGATATGCACCAGAGCAGTGCTGCGCACCCTAAAATCGCCGGATGCTCCAGCAACGCACGATCAAAACCCTGACCCGCGCCGTGGGCGTGGGCCTGCACAGCGGCCAGCGGGTCGAGTTGACGTTGCGCCCGGCCCAGCCGGACACGGGCATCGTGTTCCGCCGTGTGGATCTACCCGAGCCGGTGGACATCCCCATCACCGCCGAAGCCGTGGTGGATACGCGCATGGCCTCCACCATCGGCGTGGGTGGCGCCAAGGTGCACACGGTGGAGCACCTCATGTCGGCCTGTGCGGGCCTGGGGCTGGACAATCTCTACATCGACATTACCGCCGAAGAGGTGCCCATCCTCGACGGTTCATCGGCCTCGTTCGTCTTTTTGCTGCAGAGCGCAGGGGTCGAGCTGCAGAACGCGCCCAAGCGTTTCATCCGCGTGACGCGCCCCATCGAGATTCGACAGGGTGAGGGTGCCGGCCTGAAATGGGCGCGGCTCGACCCGTACCACGGCTTCAAGCTGCGCTTCGAGATCGACTTCGCCCACCCGGCCGTCGATTCGACCGGGCAGAGCGTGGAGTTCGACTTGGGGGCCGGCAACTACACCCGGGACATCGCCCGCGCGCGCACCTTCGGCTTCACCAAGGACGTGGAGATGATGCGTGCCAGCGGCCTGGCGCTGGGCGGCGGGCTGGACAACGCCATCGTCATGGACGACTACAAGGTGCTGAACGTGGACGGCCTGCGCTACGACGACGAGTTCGTGAAGCACAAGATCCTCGATGCCATTGGCGATCTGTACATCGTGGGCAAACCGCTGCTGGCGGCGTACAGCGCTTTCCGTGCGGGCCACGCGTTGAACAACCTGCTGCTCCGCGAGCTGCTGGCGCAAAAAGACGCCTGGGAAATCACCACCTTTGAAAACGAGCGCCACGCGCCAGCCGGTTTCCTGCAGCTGGCGCGCGCCTGGTGAGCAGGTCTAGGCATCGGGCACACGCGGCATGCTGATCTTCCGCTGGATCGTCACCCTGCTCCTGCTCACCTCGGGCGTGTCGTTCCTGTTCTACGTGGGCACGGGGCAGCTGCGCTATCGCCGCTTCGGCCTTCTGGTGCTCAAGTGGACGGTGATCGCCGCGCTCTTTTTCTTCGCTGTGCTGATCCTCGAGCGCATCGTCTGACAGCACTGCGCTGGCTGGCGGGCAGGTCTGGCTTCCCGCACCGCACACGCCTATACTCGCCCCTGCTCCGGGGTGCACGTGTGCGTGCTGAGACGGCGAAATTGATCGCCGGAACCGCGAACTTGATCTGGTTAGTACCAGCGTAAGAAGAGCTGCAGTCGACAGGCCCGCGTCACCGCGTGCGCACGGCGCCATGCCCACATTTCAGGGCCATGGCGCCTTGCCGCATGCGGGCGGGCAGGGCGGCCCATGGCGGAGCACTTGGATTTATCCACACGTGAGGAAAAGTGCCCCTATGAATGCCCCCGACAAATTCACCCAGTTGCTGGCGCTGACGCGCGAGCCCTTCCCCGCCTCCACCAAACGCTACTTGAGCGGCACCCAGGCCGACTTGCGCGTGCCGGTTCGCGACATCGCCCTGACCAACGGCGAGCAGATCAGCGTCTACGACACTTCCGGCCCCTACACCGACCCGGATGCGGTGATCGACGTGCGCAAGGGCCTGGCCGGCCTGCGTGCCGGCTGGGTCGCGGCACGCGGCGACACCGAGCTGTACGACGGCCGCCAGCGTGTGGCCATGGACGATGGCAGCAAGAGCGAAGACGCCGCGCGCCTGGCGCAGCTGCGCGCCGAAGCTGCCGCGCTGCAACGCCCGCCGCTGCGCGCCAAAAGCGGTGCCAACGTGACCCAGATGCACTACGCCAGGAAAGGCATCGTCACGCCCGAGATGGAATATGTGGCCCTGCGCGAGAACGGCCGCCGCGAATGGATGGCGCCCTACCAGCAGGACGCCGCGCGTGAACAGCGCCTGGCCGGCAACTCGATGGGCGCGAGCATCCCGAAGATCATCACCCCCGAATTTGTGCGCGACGAAGTGGCCCGAGGCCGGGCCATCATTCCGGCCAACATCAATCACCCTGAAGTGGAGCCGATGGCGATCGGGCGCAACTTCAAGGTCAAGATCAACGCCAACATCGGCAACTCGGCCGTCACGTCCAGCATCGAGGAAGAGGTGGAGAAGCTGGTGTGGGCGATCCGCTGGGGCGCCGACAACGTGATGGATTTGTCGACCGGAAAAAACATCCACACCACGCGCGACTGGATCGTGCGCAACTCGCCCGTGCCCATCGGCACCGTGCCCATCTACCAGGCGCTGGAGAAGGTGGGCGGCGTGGCCGAGGATCTGACTTGGGCGATCTTTCGCGACACGCTGATCGAGCAGGCCGAGCAGGGCGTGGACTACTTCACCATCCACGCGGGCGTGCGGCTGGCGTACATCCACCTCACGGCGCAGCGGCGCACGGGCATCGTCTCGCGCGGCGGCTCCATCATGGCCAAGTGGTGCATGGCGCACCACCGCGAGAGCTTTCTGTACGAGCATTTCGAAGACATCTGCGACATCATGAAGCAGTACGACGTGTCGTTCAGCTTGGGCGACGGCCTGCGCCCGGGCTGCGCATCGGATGCCAACGACGAGGCCCAGTTTGCCGAACTGCACACGCTGGGCGAGCTGACCCAGGTGGCCTGGAAGCACGACGTGCAAACGATGATCGAAGGCCCCGGCCACGTGCCCATGCACATGATCCAGGCCAACATGACCGAGCAGCTCAAGACCTGCCACGAAGCGCCGTTCTACACGCTGGGTCCGCTGACCATCGACATCGCGCCCGGCTACGACCACATCGCGTCAGCCATTGGCGCGGCCATGATCGGCTGGATGGGCACTGCCATGCTCTGCTACGTCACGCCCAAGGAACACCTGGGCCTGCCCGACCGCGACGACGTGAAGCAGGGAATCATCGCGTACAAGATTGCAGCGCATGCGGCCGACGTGGCCAAGGGGCACCCGGGCGCCCGTGCGCGCGACGACGCGCTGAGCCAGGCGCGTTTCGACTTTCGCTGGCAGGACCAGTTCAACCTGGGCCTCGACCCCGAGACCGCGCAGAAGTACCACGACGAAACGCTGCCCAAGGACTCCGCCAAGGTCGCGCATTTCTGCTCGATGTGCGGGCCGAAGTTCTGCTCGATGAAGATCACGCAGGAAGTGCGCGAATTTGCGGCGAAGGGCATGCAGGAAAAGGCTGTGGAGTTCCGCGGCACGGGTGGCGAGTTGTACGTGCCCATTCAACCCGTGGCCTGAGAGCCTGCTCAGACCGCTGCGAGCAAGGGCTGTCGGGCGACTCGAAGCAAGGGCGCGGCAGCGTTGCCCACGGCCTCGGCGCGGCCTGGCAGCACAAAGCGGCTGACCAGTGCCGACAGTTCCTGCGCCTGGCCGCGCAGGCTGTCGGCCGCCGCGGCCGATTCCTCCACCAGCGCTGCGTTCTGCTGGGTCATTTCGTCCAGGCGCGACATGGCGCCGTGGATCGATGCGATGTCCTCGTTCTGGGCCTGGTGCGCGGCCTTGATCTCCACCATCGTGTGTGCTGCCTGCTGGATGGATGCCACCACCTGGCCCATCGTACGGCCCGCTTCGCCCGCCAGGCGCGAGCCGCCTTCCACCTGCTGCACCGATGTGGCGATCAGCGACTTGATCTCGCGCGCGGCCTCGGCCGACCGCGTGGCCAGCGTGCGCACCTCGCTCGCCACCACCGCGAAGCCCCGGCCCTGCTCGCCAGCGCGGGCTGCCTCCACGGCGGCGTTCAGCGCGAGGATGTTGGTCTGGAAGGCGATGGAATCGATCACGCCCGTGATGTCGGCAATGCGGTGCGCGCTGCGCGATATCTGCTCCATCGTGCCCACCACCTGGGTCACCACGCCACTGCCCGCCAGGGCCACTTCGGCGGCCTGCGCGGCCAGTGCCTCGGTGCGCTGGGTGGTGTCCTCCGACTCGCGCACCTTGCGGGTCACATGCTCGAGCGCGGCGGCGGTTTCCTGCAGGCTGGCGGCCGTGGCTTCGGTGCGTTGCGACAACTCTGCGTTGCCGTTGGCGATCTCGGTGGAGGCGGTGCGAATGTTCTGCACCGATTGGCTCACCTGGCCCACCAGCGCGCGCAACGCCGACTGCATGATCGAGAGCGATGTGAGCATGCGGCCGGTCTCGTCGCGCTGGTGTCCGGCAATGTCGTGGCGCAGATCGAACCCGGCCACTCGGTCGGCGGTGGCACCCGCCAGGGCGATGGGCCGCGTGATGCTGCGCACCAGCCACAGGGCCAGCACGGCGCCCAGCACCAGCGCCAGGCCGCCGAAGACCAGCAGCGACACCCGCGCCATGCGGCTCAGCTCGGCCACCTGGGCGGCTGCGCCGTCGATGTCCTGCCGCTGCGATTGCGTGAGTCCGTCCAGCGACTGCAGCAGCGCCTGCGATGCCGGCAGGAAGCGCTCGCCATACACCTTGCGGATGCGCTCGGTCAGGCCGGAATCGCGTGCGGCCACCAGTTCGGTGCGCGCCTGCAGAAACGCCGCGCCGGCAGCCCGCACCTGCTGCAGCTGCTGGGTGTCTTCGGGTGCCGTCAGGCGATTCGCCAAGGCGGTGATGCGCGTGTCGTATTCCCGCTGGGTCCGGGCGATGTCCGCGCCCAGAATCTCGCCCACTTCCGGCTCCGAGCTCAGCGCGACAGCCTTGTAGCGCTCGGCGTTCATCGCCTGCAGGCGGAATGCGTCGGCCACCAGCCGCTCGTTGGCCACGCTGTGCGCGACCATCTGGTCGGTGGAGGCATGAATGCGCTGCAGCGACCAGCCGCCGATGGCCGAACCCACCAGGCTCAGCGCCAGCACGGCCAACAAGACCCCGACCAGGCGGCGCCCCAGCGAGCCGCCGCCTTTGGACGCCCCGCTGCGTGGGCTGGTGTCGGCCGCATCAGCACCTTCGATGTGGGGTCGATGCAACGGGGTGGAGAAGTCTGTGTCAGCGCGAAAGGTGTGCAGGAAGGTCATGGCAGCAAAAAAGGGCAGTGAAGCCGCGTCGACGGCGGCGATGTCCTTCAATGTGCCGATGAATTGTGACAAGGTGTTTGCTTTGCCTGCTGTTTCCGGGCACCTATTTCGCCGCGATGCGCCATCAGGGGCAACCCGTGCAAACGAGTAAGGCTGGGTAGCATAAAGTTACAGCGCCGCACTGGTCACAAGGCTGTGCAAGTGCTATGGCGCGCTTATTGCGTATGTCAGCCATCTGATCTTTTTCGAGGAGCGCCATGAACGCGTTGGGTCGTCTGTCCATCCGTGCCCGCCTGTATTTCGGCACGGTGTTTTCGCTGAGTTTGTTGATCGTCATTGGCGCCATGGGTTACATCGCCTTGGCGCGCACCCAAGGCACGTTGCAGGTGCTTTTCTCGCAGCGGGTGCAAACTCTGACCGACATGGCCGATCTGCGCACCAGTCTGGGTACTCTGCGGCGGGCCGAAAAAGACATCATCATCAACTTCAACAATTCGGTGGAAGTGGCCTCGCTGCGCGAAGGCTGGGGCAAGACGCTGACCGGCCTGCGTAAGAGCCTGGCCGATGTGCGCCAAGTGCAATCCGGCGACGCCGAATTCGTGGCCTCCATCGACAAGTCGCTGGCGGAGATCAAGCTCTATGAAGACGGCATCTCGCCCGTCTTCGAGCAGATCGAGCGCGCGCAACTCGACGGTGCGGGCGGCGGCGCCTACGCCGACCGGCTCAAGGGCCACATGGAAGCCACCGACCAGCTCTTCGCCACCCTGGCCGCCACTGCGCGCCAGCGCATGGACGAAGCACGCCAGAGCGTGGAGCAGCGCACCGCCACCATGGCCGGGCTCATCGCCGGCGGGCTGCTGCTGGGCCTGGCGGTGCTGATACCGCTCACCTTCTTCAGCGTGCGCTCCATCACCCGTTCGCTGGCCCAGGCGCGCGACCTGGCCGAGCGCATCGCCGGCGGCGACCTGTCGCAGGAGGTGCGGCCGCTGCAGCAAGACGAAGTGGGCCAGTTGGTGACGGCCATGGGGCTGAT
The DNA here is from genome assembly GCF_031843945.1 of Acidovorax sp. WCS2018Noco2-16. Lineage (NCBI taxonomy): Bacteria > Pseudomonadati > Pseudomonadota > Betaproteobacteria > Burkholderiales > Comamonadaceae > Acidovorax > Acidovorax sp. WCS2018Noco2-16. Next base: position 513,214 of record NZ_JAVTJJ010000002.1, on the reverse strand, counting down.
GCAGCAATCTTTGCGTTCGCTGGTGGGGCAGTTGCAGGAGGCAGCGGGCAGCATCTCCACCGCCAGCACCGAGATCGCGAGCGGCAACCACGACCTGAGCCAGCGCACCGAACAGACCGCCGCCAACCTGCAGGAAGCCGCCTCGTCGATGGAGCTCTTGACCAGCACCGTGCAGAACAGCGCGCAATCGTCGCGCCAAGCCAGCGACTTCGCCGCATCGGCCGCCGAAGTGGCCGGGCGTGGCGGCGCGGTGGTGTCGCAGGTGGTCAGCACCATGGGTGAGATCGCGGCCAGCTCGCGCAAGATCGGTGACATCACTGGCGTGATCGACTCCATTGCGTTCCAGACCAACATCCTGGCGCTGAACGCCGCCGTGGAGGCCGCGCGTGCGGGCGAGCAGGGCCGCGGCTTTGCCGTGGTGGCCAGCGAGGTGCGCTCGCTCGCCCAGCGTTCGGCCGAGGCCGCCAAGGAAATCAAGACGCTGATCGCCGCGTCGGTCGAGCGGGTCGAAGGCGGCTCGCGCCTGGTAGGCCAGGCCGGCGCCACCATGACGGAGATCGTGGGCAGCGTGCGCCGGGTGCACGACATCATTGCCGAGATCACCGCCGCGTCGTCCGAGCAGAGCGACAACATCGGCCAGATCAGCCAGTCGGTCAGCCAGCTCGATCAGATGACGCAGCAGAACGCGGCGTTGGTGGAGGAATCCACCGCTGCCGCCGAATCGCTGCGCGATCAGGCCCGCAGCCTGACGCAGGCGGTGGCGCGGTTCGATCTGGGCGATGGCACAGGGGCGACGAGGCCTGCAGGGGGCGCTCAGGTGGCGGCCTTCGGGGCATTGCCGGAGTCGCTCTCCAACGCGTTGCGGCTGGCCTGAGCGAGATGGCGCAGGGCGGCCTGCGTTCGAGGCGCTGCCGCGCCGGGCAGGATGAGAATAGAGCGAGCCAAAGGCCCCCACAATGCAGCGTTGCGCCCTCCGGCGCTGCCAGCCGGCCTTTCGTTTCCCCTCAACCAGGAGAGCCCAGGATGTCCCCCCTCTTTTCCCGTCTCATGCGCGGCCTGGCCGCCAGCTGTGTCGCGCTCAGCTTCGGCGTGGCCGCCGTGGGCACTGCGCATGCGCAGCCGGGCCACGACAAGCATTCGCAACGCGACAAACATCCAAAGCACGACAAGCACGACAAGCGTGACAAACACGGCAAGCATGGCCGCGACGACCGCAGCGCCCGCCATGGCCATGCCGGCGGACCGCCGCCGCATGCGCCCGCGCATGGCGCGCGGCGCGGCGCCGGTCCGCAGCACGACTGGTACCGGGGCAGCCGCCTGCCCCGTGCCTACCGCACGCCGCACTACGTGGTCGCCGACTGGCGCGGCCACCATCTGGCGGCGCCACCGCGCGGCTACCACTGGGTGCAATACGGTGGCGACTATCTGCTGATTGCCGTCGCCACCGGCGTCATCGCGCAATTGGTGCTGAGCCAGTAACCTGGCGCCGCCCGATGGCGGCGGCCGGTGGTCAGTAGCTGCGCCCGCCCTTGTACATGGCGTGCTGGCGGCGCACCAGCGTGCCGGCTTCGCCCAGCCGGGCCATGGCCGCTCCCGCGTGGGCGTGGGTGATGGCCATTCCCAGGGCGTCGGCCGCGTCGGTGCCAGGCAGGCCGGGCAGGCGCAGCAGGCGCCGTACCATCTCCTGCACCTGCGATTTGGCCGCGCGGCCATGGCCGACCACGGCTTTCTTCATCTGCAGCGCGGTGTATTCGGCCACCGGCAAGTCGCCCGCCACCAGCGCAGTGATGCAGGCGCCGCGCGCCTGGCCCAGCAGCAGGGTGGACTGCGGGTTCACGTTCACGAAGATGATCTCCACCGACGCCATGTCGGGCGCGTAGCGCGCCGTCACCTCGGTGATGCCGTCGAACAGCACCTTCAGCCGCCCCGGCAGGTTGCCCAGCGCCAGCGTGGTCGTGCGGATGGTGCCGCTGGCCACGTAGCTCAGTGTGTGGCCGTCCACGTCGATCACCCCGAACCCGGTGGTCTGCAGGCCGGGGTCGATGCCCAGAATTCTCATTTGCTATTGAATTAATAGCTTCTAGCGCTTGATAGTAAAGCGCTAGAGGCCGATTTGACTATAAACCGAAATACCAGCGCACTGAGTGAAAGAACACCGGCGCGGCGAAGCACAGCGCGTCCACCCGGTCGAGCAGCCCGCCCGCTCCCGTGACCGACTGGCCCTGCATGCCCCAACTGGTGATGCCCCGGTCGCGCTTGATGGCCTTCATCACCAGGTGGCCCAGGCTGCCCGCCAGGCAGGCCAGCAGCGACATGCCCAGCGCCTGCCCCAGCTTGAACGGCGTGATGAACGACAGCAGCACGCCTGCCAGGCCGCCCACCGCCACGCCGGCCAGCCAGCTCAGCCATTGAAAGCTCAGGCTCACCTGGGGCGCCACGGGCTTGTGTGGAAAGCGCTGGCCCAGCAGGTGCTGCGCGATCACGCTGGCCTGCACCACCACCACGAGGAAGAAGACGAGAAACGCGCCCTTGCCCTGGTAGCCGGGGAAGTCCAGCAGCAGCAGCGCTGGCACGTGGCTCATGCCGTAGACGCAGACCATGATGCCCCACTGCAGCTTGGCGTTGCGCTCCAGAAAGCGCTGCGGGTCGTTGGCCAGCGCACTCACGGCCGGTAGCGCCAGGAAGACATAGACCGGGATGAACACGGTGAACAGGTCGAACTTGCGCAGGCCCACGATGACGAATTGCAGCGGCAGCACCACGAAGAAAGCCAGCACCAGGCTGCGGTGGTCGCCCCGCCGCGTGGGCGACAGCGTGATGAATTCGCGCAGCGCCACGAAGGCCACCAGCGCGAACAGCACCGTCGCCACCGTGTCACCCAGCGCCCAGCCCACCCAGAAGATGGTGGCCATGAACCACGAGGTTTTCAGCAGGCCCCAGAAGCGGCGCCATTCCTGCTGGCGTGCCTCGTAGCGGGCGAACTCGGCGGCGTCGGCGCCGTTGCCTTCACGCAGCGTCTGGGCAAAGGCATAGGCCGTCACCAGCGACAGCAGGCCGAACATCACGACGAAGAGCGCGCCGATCTGCTGGGTGGTGGAGAGGTTGCGAAGAAAGTCCATCACGTCTTCAGATTTCGCGCAGGGCGATGACGGCGCTGCGTGCGCGGTCCAGGAACGGCCGGCGGTCTTCGCCGGGTTGCAAGGCGATCGGCGCGCCGAAGGTCACCGAACACAGAATGGGCACCGGCACCACTTCGCCCTTGGGCATGACGCGCTGCACGTTGTTGATCCAGGCGGGTACCAGCACCACCTGCGGGAACATGCGCGCCAGCATGTACAGGCCCGACTTGAACGGCTGCGGCTCGTCGCCATGGCCGCGCGTGCCTTCCGGAAAGATCACGATGGAGTCGCCGCTTTCCAGCGCCTGCACCAGCGGTGCCAGCGGGTCATCGGGCAGCACCGCGGCGCGCAACGCCTCGGGCGCGGGCTCGGTGGGCTGCGCATCCGGCGCGGGGTCGGGGCCGCCGGCGGTGGCCAGGTCGGCTTCAGCCACTGCGGCAGAAAGGGCGCCGATGGCCGTGGCCGGAGCGGGCGCGGCGGTATCTGCATGCGCCTCGGCGGCTGCCGTCGCCGTGGCTGTGGTTGTGGTTGCGGCAGGCGCGGGCGTGGCCTGCCGCGTCACATAGACGGCGTTGAACACGGCGGTGGTGATCCATTGGCGAAACGGCGTCTTGGTCCAGTAATCGCGCGCGGCAATCGGGCGGGTGATGCTGCGCAGTTCCTGCGGCAGCGCCGCCCAGATCATCACCAGATCGGCATGGCTCTGGTGGTTGGCGAAGTAGATGCGCTGCTCAGCCTTGGGTGGGCAGCCGTACCAGCGCGCCTGTGCCCCGGTCAGAAAGCGCACCAGCGCCAGCAGAAAAAAGCTCATCAACTTGGACAGCAACATGCGCGGGATGATACGGGCAGGCTGGCGGCCGTTGGCTAACGGAGCAAGGCCATGAAGCTGCGCAGCCTCACCCGCTGTTTTCACCCCGTGCCAAGCAGTTGTCAGACGTCAGTTTTCCATAGAATGGAAACGGATGCTGTTCGTACACAGGCACCCCGCTTGCCGCCCTAAACTCCAGCGGCGCGCCCCTCGCCTAGAGCGGTGTGCCGCGTTTTTCTGCACGTTCCTTATCCCCGCATCTCTATCGCTTCTTCATCCCCCGAGGGCCCGTTGATCATTGCCATGCAGCGTCGATTGCTGGCCGGCAAGTTGCTGTCCGGCATGCTCTGGGGCGCTGGCGTGTCTGCAGCGCACGCCCAGCGGGGCCATGACAGCGCAGCGTTTCCAGCAAGGCCGATCCGGTTGGTCGTTCCCTTCGCGCCTGGCGGCTCTGCCGACCTGCTGGCGCGCCTGATCGGGCGGCATCTGTTCGCGCGGGCAGATGCCGGGGTGGGCAGGCGCAAAGACGCCCGGCCTGCAGTGCGGGTAGACAACGTGGCCGGCGCTGGCGGCAATATCGGGGCCGCACTGGTGGCCCGCTCACCTGCCGACGGCTACACGCTGGAGATCGGCGCCATGTCCACGCATGCCATGAACGGCCGCCTGTACCGCCGCCTGCCGTTCGATCCGGTGGCCGACTTCGACACCGTCGCCATGCTGGCCTGTGCGATCAACGTCATCGCCGTGACGGCTGATCTCCCGGTGCATACCTTTGCTCAATTGCTGGCCTACCTGCGTGCGCACCCTGGCCGCGTGAACTACGCGTCGGGTGGCATCGGCACGCACAACCACCTGACGCTGGCACTGCTGGCCAAGACGCAGGGGCTGGACATCGTGCACGTGCCCTACAGCGGGGGCGGCCCGGCCGTGGCGGCGTTGCTGCAGGGCGAATGCCAACTCTTTGCAGGCGGGGCATCGCTGCTGTTGCCACATGTGCGGTCAGGCCGGGTGCGCCTCATCGCTACGACTGCAGCCCGGCGCTCCGATCTGCTGCCCGAATTGCCCAGCACCGCCGAAACCCTGCCCGGCTATGAGGTGACCAATTGGTACGGTGTGTTTGCGCCGCGCGGGCTCGACCCGGCCGTGCGCCAGCGGCTCAATCGCGAGATCAACCGCGTGACCGCGCTGCCTGACGTGGCCCATCGTTTGCGCAGCCTGGGACTGGTGCCGGCACCGCTGTGTCCGGAGCAGGTGTACGCCATCCTGCAGGCCGACCAGCGCCTGTGGGGCGACACCATCGACGGGTTGGGTATCCATGCGGAATGAGCACCACGTGCTTGCGGCCGGGCGTGCCATGCCGAACGGCCTGATGTCGGCCCTGGGCATGGCTTTTGATGGCCACCTGATCGATATCAATTTTCACGACACCGGTTGCATCACGGGAAGTTGGCCTACACGGCCAACAGCGTTGCCGCGAAACCCTTATGGCGACATGTTTGCACTCAAACCATCACTGCATCCATTGAGATCCCGTCACATCTCGCTCCCCGCGCCCCCGATGGAGCACCGTCCTGAGGATGCACGCTCATGAGTACTGAAGTCCGCTCGGTTCAGCGCGCGCTCTTGATCCTGCGCGTCATGAACGAACGAGCCAATTGGAGCCTCCAGGAACTGCACCATCGCACTGGCCTCGCCAAGTCGACGCTGCACCGTCTGCTCAGCACGCTGGAGGCCGAGAAGTACGTGCGCACCGATCCCTACGCGTACGGCCAGTACCAACTGACGCCCACGGTGGGCAACCTCAGCAGCGGCGTGACCGAGCAGTCGCGGCTGGTGCAGGTGGGCGGCCCGCTGATGATCGCCGCCACGCGCGAGATCAAGTGGCCGCTGTCGCTGGGCGTGGTCGACCGCCATCAGATGCGCGTGGTTTTCTGCACCATGCCGTACAGCCCATATGCCATTCGGCCATCCAGCGTGGGTCGGCGCTATGAATTTGCAACGTCGGCATTGGGCCGCATCTACCTGGCTTTCTGCGAGCCGGCCGAGCGCCGCATCCTGATAGAGGCGGTCAACTACCGCGAAGACGACGGCCCCCGCTTCACCGACCTGGGGGCGCTGCGTCCGATGCTGCGCCAGACGCGCCGGCAGGGCTACGCGCTGCGCTACGCACGGGACAATTCCGAAAGCACGGCTTTCGCCGTGCCCGTGTTCAGCAATGGGCAACTGCGCGGCGCGCTGGTGTATTCGACGTTTGCCGGGCAGATGAGCGAGCGCATGCTCGAACACTTCCTGCCGCTGGTGCGTGCTACAGCAGACCGTATCGGCGCGGCGGCGAACGAGCCCGTCAACACCAGCAGGCCACCGTGCCCGTTGACGGCGCTGAGCATGTCGAGTGCGCCGCGGCAGTCGCGCGTGGGTGTGGCTTAGGCGGCAGCCGCTGGCCGGTCAGGGCAGTTCTGCGCTGGCCATGCGCCCGATGATCACCCGCGTGCGGCCGGCCAGGTAGGCCGACTGCGGCATTTTCTCGAACCGCTTGGGTTGCGGCAGCATCACCGCCAGCCGGGCCGCTTCGCTTGACGTGAGGCGTGCGGCGCTTTTCTTGAAATAGTGCTGTGCGGCGGCTTCGGCGCCGAACACGCCGTCGCCCCATTCCACACTGTTGAGATAGATCTCCAGAATGCGCTGCTTGGGTAAAAGGTGTTCCAGCGCCAGCGTGAGCACGAATTCCTGGCCTTTGCGCACCAGGGTGCGTTCACCCGACAGCAGCAGGTTCTTGGCCAGCTGCTGCGTGATGGTGGAGCCGCCCACGATCTTCGCCGGCCGGGCCGGGCGCGCGGGCGCCGCCTGCAGCCGCTGGGTGGCGCGCTCTTCGGCCTTGGCGTTCTTTTCCCACGCCTTCTCTATCGCTTCCCAGTCCACGCCGTCGTGGTTGACGAAGCCATCGTCTTCCGATGCGATCACCGCGCGCTTGAGGGTGTCGCTGATCTCTGCATACGGCAGCCACTGCTGGCGCCAGCGCAGGCCTTGCCGCTCGGACATCTGCGCCCAGGCTTCCGAGCGTTGAAACGATGTGGATTCCGGCGCGACGACCGCCATGGCCGCAATGCGGCCGATGAAGAAAAGCTGCAGGGCGAGGCCGGCCAGCAGCACCAGGCCGATCCAGCGAAACAGGGCTTTCATGGGTTGGGACGCCGCGAGCCGGGTCAGTGGCCCGCCGCGATGGCGGCGCGCAGCTCGGCCAGCACGCGGGCCGCATCGGGCCGCACGCCGCGCCACAGCAGGAAGGCTTCCGCCGCCTGCTCCACCAGCATCCCCAGGCCGTCGCGCGGCACTGCGCCATGGCTTTGCGCCCAGTCCAGAAACCCTTGGGCGGCTGGGCCGTACATCATGTCGTAGGCCAGGCTGCCGGGCCGCAGCACGTGGTCGGGCACGGGCGGGCCTTCGCCGGCCAGGCTGCTGGCCGTGGCGTTGATGATCACATCGAAATCGCCCTCCAGCGCTTGACCATCAAGCGCGAGTAGCTCTGTTTTTTGTAGCAACTCGGGGTTGCTGTGGCGTTGCACCAGCGCTTCGGCGCGCGCCTGGGTGCGGTTGGTGACCACGATGCGGCGCGGTTGCTGGCGCAACAGCGGGCCCAGCACGCCGGCGGCGGCTCCGCCCGCGCCCACCAGCAGCACCGTGGCACCGGCCAGCGGCACGCCGGCGTTGCGGGTGATGTCGGCCACCAGGCCCAGGCCGTCGGTGTTGTCGGCGGTGACGGTGCCGTTGGGCGCGAACACCAAGGTGTTGGCGGCGCCGGCCAGCTGCACACGCTCCGTGCGCACGGCGGCGCGCTCGGCGGCCTCGATCTTGAACGGCACGGTGACGTTGCAGCCGCGCCCGCCCGCGCTGCCAAAGTCGCGCAGCGCGTCGGCAAAGCCATTGACCGGCACCAGGCGGCGCTCGTAGGCCAGTCGCTCGCCCGTCAGTTCGGCAAAGCGCGCATGAATCCAGGGCGATGGGCTGTGGGCGATGGGGTTGCCCATGACGCAGTAGGCGTCGGGCGGCGTGAGAGGGTGTGTCATATCAGTTGTTGATGGCGTCGCGCATTCCACCGGCGCTACCTGGCCGTTCCGATGGCCGCGAAGCAGGCCACGCCAGCAGACGCCGTGGAGCTGGCTTTGCCAGGCCACGGGCGTCGTCCCCCTTCAAGGGGAAGGCGCCGCAGGCGACTCAGGGGGTGTTTCATCAACTTCAGCGCACGCTGGTTTCAAGGGTCTGGTCGCGCGTGAACTTGAAGCGCGAGACCACGGCAATCTGGTCGGCCTTGCTGCGCATGCCGGTGCTGAACGGGCCGAACGGGCCGGCGGCACGGGCGATGGCTTCGGCGCGGCGGTCGAGCACCGGGTTGCCCGAGCCCTGCACGATCTCGGTGGCCAGCACGCGGCCGTCGTGGTTCACGGTCAGGATCATGGTCAGCTCGCCGTAGAGCTTCTTGCCGCCCTGTTCGGGGAAGTTGTCGGTGCCCTTGTCTTCCACCTTGCGTCGCAGCGCGTCGTAATAGACGGCATACACCTCCTCGCGCGTGGCGGGGCTGATGTAGCGCTTTTTCGGGCGTTCGTTCTCTTCGTTGATGCGCTTTTCGATCTCGGCCAGCAGCTTGACAAGCTGGCGGCGCTTTTCTTCCTGCGCCTGCACGTCGGCGCTCTGGCTGGGCTTGCGCGGGTCGGGCGCGGGCAGAGTGGCCAGCTGTTGGCGCAACTGAGCCAGCAGCTGGCTTTGCTGCTCCTGCATGGCGTCCATCTTGCGCTGCGCTTCCTCGAAGTCGTCGCCTACGGCCGTCAATGCCGAATAAGGCATGGGGCTGGTGGCGCGGCCCTTGGCGGCGTCGCCACCGCCGGCCAGCGACGACTGCGCGATGGCCTGCGCCTTGTCGGGGCGTTCGTTCGACTTGGCGTTGACCAGAATCACTTCCAGCGGCGTGTCTTGAAACACGCGGTTGAAGGCTTCAGGGTCGACGAAGCGCACCGACAGCAGCGCGGCATGCACGGCGACCGACGCGCCCAGCGTCAGTTGCAGCGTGCTGAAACGGGCGAAGAAGAAGGGCTTTTTCACGGCGGCCGATGATGGTTTGGCGAACCGGTCAGTTCGCAGGTGCGGGCGCCTCGGCCTCGTTCACGTCCACCGCAATGGCGATGGGGCCGGCCACGGCTTCGTCGTCGCCTTCCTCATCGGCCGGGCCGTCGTCGCTGGCATCCAGCGGGTCGTCCAGGCGCGCCAGCAGCGTGCCGTTCACGTCCAGCGTGATCTCGTCGATGGCACCCAGCTTCACGCGCACCCGTGCGCCGCGCGGCAGGCCTTGGGCGCCCAGCACCGGCAGCACCAGCGGCAGCGCATCGGCCCGCACCAGAAAGCTGCCGCCCGGGCCTTCCTTGAAGACGGTGGCATCGATCTCGGAAATCTCGTTTTGCTGCAGGTACTGCAGCGTCCAGAAGCGCTCCATGCCGGCCTGGTAGCCGTTGTAGGCGCTGTAGGCGGTGTCGAAGCTGCTGATGATGGAGAACAGATCGGCGTCCTTGGGCTTGAACGGCGCGGCCAGCGCGGCGGTCTTGCCGTGGCGCACGCAGGCGATGATCTGCCACTGGTTGACCAGGTCCACATAGCGGCGCAGCGGCGAGGTGGCCCAGGCGTAGCTTTTGACGCCAATGCCGGCATGCGGCAGCGCCTTGGTGCCCATGCGCACCTTCATGCCCGGCGCCAGGCTGGCCTGGCTGCGGTAGATGCCCGGCACGCCGTGCTCGGCCAGCAGGCCGCCCCAGGTGCTGTTGGCCACGATGGCGGCCTCGGCCACGATCAGGTCCAGCGGCGCGCCGCGCTTGCGGGTGGTGATGGCGACGGTCTCGCTGCCCGTGGGCTCGGCGCGGTCGTTGCCGGTCAGGCGGAAGTTGTAGTCCGGTCGGTTGAAGGTCTCCGGCTTGCCGCGCACCACTTCGCGCTGCGCCTTCAGGCTTTGTGCCAGGCGATATAAAAATGATAGCTGCTCGCGCTTGTCCAATAAGCGCTCGGGCGTGTTTTCGACCTGAATCGACGGGTCGGCCAGCCATTCCTCGGTCACGATGTGGTCGAGCTGGTCGTGGCGCAGGTTGTCGGTCACGGGCACGCGCTCGAGCTTGGTTTCAGTGCCGGTGATCTCCAGCGTGGCTTCGTCGATGGTCACGTAAAGCGACACCGCCGGGTTGGCCCGGCCTTCGTCCAGCGTGTAGATCTGCACCACCTCGTCGGGCAGCATGGTGATCTTGTAGCCCGGCATGTAGACGGTCGACAGCCGGTTGCGGCCCAACTGGTCGATGGGCGTGCCCGGCGCAATGGCCAGGCCCGGCGCGGCGATGTGGATGCCCAGCGTGACGGTGCCGGTGCCCAGGCCCTGCACCGAGAGCGCATCGTCGATTTCGGTGGTCTGCGAATCGTCGATGGAATAGGCCTGCACAGGCGCCAGCGGCAGGTCGGCCGGTGGCTGCGGCGCGGTGACGGCCGGAAAGCTGGTGCCCTTGGGGAAGTTGTCGAACAGAAAGCGCTTCCAGTGGAACTGGTAGGGCGAGTCGATGGCGCCGGCCTGGGTCAGCAGGTCGAGCGGCGCCTTGTGCGTGGCGCGGCTGGCTTCCACCACGGCCTTGTATTCGGGCGCGTTCTTGTCAGGGCGGAACAAAATCTTGTAGAGCTGTTCGCGAATGGGCAGCGGGCATTCGCCCTGGCCCAGCGCTTCGGCCCAGTCGGCGATCTGCTGCTGGATCAGCTTTTTCTTTTCGATGCCGGCCAGCGCCTGCTGCAGGATCTCGGCCGGCGCCTTCTTGAAGCGGCCCTTGCCGGCGCGGCGAAAGTAGTGCGGCGCCTCGTACAGCGCGAACAGCGCGCCGGCCTGCTGGGCCAGCGTGGCGTTGGCAGAAAAGTAGTCGCGCGCCAGGTCGGCAAAGCCGAATTCGTCTTCCGGCGCGAACTCCCAGGCCAGCGGCAGCTCGATGGTCGCGGCCTCGGCCTGGGCCAGGCGCAACAGCTCGGCCGGCGCGGGCTTGTCGAACTTCAAAAGGATATGGGCGGCCTTGACCTTGACCCGTTTGCCCGAGTCGAGCTCGACTTGGGCCGAGCTTTCGGCCTCGGACAGGATGCGGCCGGCCAGAAATTTGCCGGCTTCTTCAAACAGTGCGTGCATGGCGCGGATTCTCCCATGGGGCGCCACCCCGGCCGACGAGCGGCCCCGCGGCAGTGGCATCTCTGGGCACTCGGTTCAAGCGGCCGGCCTATCATTTGGCCCCTTCCGCGTCTCTCGCCTCACCTCGCCCCGCTCCCCGCCCATGTCCCTGCCGAAATCGATCGCTGCGCCCCTGGCCGTGCTGGCCGTCGCGCTGCCCTTCCTTTTCGCGTGGACGCAGGCGCCGCTGTCCAACTTCTGGCCGCTGATGGCCACCGCCGGCTGTGCCTGGGTGCTGGCAGCTTTGGCCTGGCTGCGCTGCGGCTGGCCGGGCGCGCGGCCGGTGGGCGGCGGCGCCACGCCACGCGATTCGCTGAGCCGATGGCTGTCTGCAGGGCTGGTGCTGGCTGGCACCGTGTCGGCCGTCATCGGGCTGGTGCAGTTCTTTCAGGGCGACGTGGGCTGGTCGCCCTGGGTGTTTGCCTCCACACCCGGCCAGGCGCCGGGCAACCTGCGCCAGCGCAACCAGCAGGCCACGCTGATGATGATGGGGCTGTGGGCGCTGCTCTGGTGGCGCGCGCGGCGGCCGGCAAGTGGCGGCGCGCTGGCCGGCGTGTTGGCAGGGGTGCTGGCCGTGCTGGCAGGCGCGCTGATGGCCGTGTCGGCGGCGGCCACGGCCTCGCGAACCGGGGCGCTGGAATGGCTGGTGATCGGCGCGCTCGTGCTGATCTGGCGGCGCAGCCTGGGCGGGCGTGCGCTGGCCTGGGCGGGCACGTCGTTGCTGGCATATGCCGCTGCCTGCGCGGCGCTGCCCTTGCTGCTGCACTGGTGGACGGGGCTGGAAACCCACAGCCTGTTCGCGCGCGTCACCGGCGACATGCCGCTGTGCGCCAGCCGTCGATCACTGTGGTCGAACATGTTGCACCTCATCAGCCTGCGCCCGTGGACGGGCTGGGGCTGGGGCGACCTGGACTACGCGCATTACGCCACGCTCTTTCCTGGCGAACGCTTTTGCGCATTGCTGGACAACGCGCACAACCTGCCGTTGCACCTGGCAGTGGAACTGGGCCTGCCCGCCGCTGTGCTGCTGTGCGGGCTGGCGCTGGCCGCCACGCTGCACGCCCGGCCTTGGCTCGAGACACGGCCCGCACGCCAGCTGGCCTGGGGTGTATTGGCGCTGATCGGGCTGCACAGCCTGCTGGAGTTTCCGCTGTGGTACGGCCCCTTCCAGTTGGCTGCCGGGTTGTCCGTTTTGCTGCTCTGCCCTTGGCCGGCCGCGCGGTCGCTGGCCTATCACGCGCCGGCAGTGCGCATGGGCGGGGCTGCGCTGGGCGTGGCAGCTTTGGTGTGGGGTGCCTGGCTGGTGTCTGACTACGTGCGGGTGAGCCAGCTCTATCGCCCGGCCGCCGAGCGGCTGGCCATGTACCGCAACGACACGCCGGCGCTGGTGGCCAGGCAGATCACGTTCTTTCGCGCAACGGCGGAATTCGCTCTGGTGACGACCACGCCGGTGACTGCGCGCAACGCTACGCAGGTCTACCCCATGGCCCGGCACCTGCTGCACTATTCGCCCGAGCCGCGCGTGATCGAGCCGCTCATCGCCAGCGCGCGGCTGCTGGACCTGCCGGGCGAAGTGGCGTTCCACACCGAGCGCTACCGCATCGCCTACCCGCAGGATTTCGCGCGGTGGCAAAAGGTCAGCGCACCAGCGGCGGCCGACAGCACCTTCAAGTAGCTGAGCTGGCCAGCGGCAGCCACACGCTGGCTGCCAGCCCGGTGCCGCCTTCGGCCGCGTCCAGCGCAAAGCGCCCGCCCATGGCGGCGGCATGGCGGTGCACGATGGCCAGGCCCAGGCCGGCGCCCAGTCCCAGTTGCTGCCCGGGATCGCCCTGCGCCCAGCGCTGGCCCAGGCGCCCGGCCAGTGCGGCGTCCAGCCCGGGGCCGTTGTCGGTCACCCGCAGCACTGCCCAGGCGCCGTCTACCCGCAGATCCAGCGTGATGCGCGGGCTGGGGGCGCCGGCGCCGTAGCGCAGGGCGTTGTCCAGCAAATTGGTGGCGATGCCTTCGATCAGGCCCGCGTCGCCCCGCACCGGCAGGGCCTGGTCCAGCCCGTCGGCACCCAGGTCCACGCCCAGCGCGTCGGCGCGTGGCAGAAAGCGCAGCACCACGTCCCGCGCCAGCACATCCAGCGCCAGGGTCTGCAGGGGCAGCGGCAGGCCGCCTTCGGTGACGCGGGCCAGCGCCAGCAGCTGGTCGATGGTGCGGCTGGCCCGCTGCTCGGCCCGGGCGATGCCCTGCAGTTCGCTGCGCCACACGGCCGGGTCGTCCTGCGCCAGCGCGTGTGCGGCTTGGGCGCAAAATCAAGCTCACGCCGACGTGGCCCGAGTTCAAGCGCATCCTGCACACCGCGTTGCGCGGGAGCGTGGTGGGTTCGGTGCTGGGCATCCTGCCCGGCGGTGGTCCGGTGATCGCGCAGTTCGCCGCCTACGCGCTGGACAAGAAGGTCAGCAATACAAGCACGAGATCGGCACCGGCTGCATCGAGGGCGTGGCCGGTCAGGCCGCCGCTGACTAGGCCGCCGCACGCACCAGCTTCATTCGCTGATGAGCATCAGCATTCCCGAGAACGCGGTGATGGCGCTGATGGGGCCTGGTGGCCAGCATGTGGATCGGCAACGTCTTCCTGCTCGTGCTGAACGTGCCTCTGGTGCGCTACTGGCTGTCGGTGTTCAAGGTGCCGTACAACGTGCTGTTCCCGGCGATTCTGTTCTTCTGCTGCATCGGCACTTACAGCATCAACAACAACCTGGACGACGTGTTCAGCACCGCCGCCTTCGGTGGCCTGGGCTATCTGCTGATGCGGCTGGAGCTGGACGCTTCGCCGCTGATGCTGGGCTTCATCCTCGGGCCGATGCTGGAGGAGAACTTCCGCCGCGCCATGCTGCTCAGCCGTGGCAGCTTCAGCATCTTCGTGACGCGCCCGATCAGCGGCACGCTGCTGGCGCTGATCGCCGGGTTCATCGTGTGGCAGTTGATTGCGTTCTTCCGTGCACGGGGCCGCAAGAGCGGCGGCTTGCCTCCGGCAGCGGCGGCCGCAGAACAACTGCCGGCGCCCACCGGCACCCCGGGCTGAGCGAGACCCCGGAAAACGCGCTCTCAGGCCAGACCCAGAAAGCGGTCAATGTCTGGGAGGTAGGCAGCGAACGCGCCCAAGGCGTGGTCGCCGCCTTCCAGCAGGCGCAGATCGGCCTGTGCGTAGCGGGCTGCCATCTCGCGCCAGTCCAGCAATTCGTCGCCCTTGGCGATGATGGCCAGCTGCCGGGCAGCGGGGGCCTGGTCGCTGACGTCCAGCGCGCGCAACTCGCCGATGTATTCGGGCCGGAAGTAGAACGATTCGGCCGGGTCGTGCCAGGTCGTCTGCTCGCCGATATAGCGCTCCAGGTCGCGGGCGGGGTACACGGCGGGGTTGAGCAGCACGCTCGGGCAACCGCACTGCTGCGCCACCCAGCTTGCATAGAAGCCGCCCAGCGACGAGCCCACCACGGCCATGCTGGCGCGCGGCCAGTCGGCCACGCCAGTCGCCACCAGCGCCATGGCTTCGCGGGGCGAAGGCGGCAGTTGCGGGCACCAGAGGCGCATGTCGGGGTGGTGGCGCTGCACATGCTCTGCCATCTGCCGCGCCTTGGCGGACTGTGGCGACGAGCGAAAGCCGTGCAGGTAAAGCAGGTGCGTCGTGGGCTGCATGGCAAAAGGTAGGGCGACAGGACGATGAAAAGGACGTCGGGCATTGTGCCTTTCGTCCTCTGCGTTCTGGTGGGTCTTGCAGAGCGCCCGATAATCGCGCCCCATGTCCGCCGTCTTCGACAAACCTTCCCTGCTGCAGCGCGTGCTGCCTCTCTTTCGCGGATTCGACTGGATTCTTATCGGGCTGCTGGTGCTGCTGGCGTCCATTGGCCTGGTGGCGATGTATTCGTCGGGCTACGACCACGGCACGCGTTTTTATGACCATGGCCGCAACATGCTGCTGGCGGCGGGCATTCTGTTCGTGGTGTCGCAGATTCCGCCGCAGCGGCTGATGTCGCTGGCCTTGCCCCTGTACATCGCAGGCGTGGCGCTGCTGGTGGCGGTCGCCATGTTCGGCATCACCAAGAAGGGCGCGCAGCGCTGGGTGAACCTGGGCATCGTGATCCAGCCCAGCGAGATCCTCAAGATCGCCATGCCGCTGATGCTGGCGTGGTGGTTCCAGAAGCGCGAAGGCCAGTTGCGTGCGCTGGACTTCATGGTGGCCGGCGCGTTGCTGGTGATGCCGGTGGGCCTGATCATGAAGCAGCCCGACCTGGGCACCTCGCTGCTGGTGCTGGCGGCCGGGCTGTCGGTGATCTTCTTTGCGGGCCTGCCCTGGAAGCTGGTGGTGCCGCCGGTGGTGCTGGGCGGCATCGGCATTGCGCTCATCGTGTGGTTCGAGCCGCAGCTGTGCGCCGACGGCATGCGCTGGCCGGTGCTGCACGACTACCAGCAGCAGCGCATCTGCACCCTGCTGGACCCGACCCGCGACCCGCTGGGCAAAGGGTTTCACATCATCCAGGGGATGATCGCCATCGGCTCCGGGGGTTTTTGGGGCAAGGGCTTCATGGCCGGCACGCAGACGCACCTGGAGTTCATTCCTGAGCGCACCACCGACTTCATCTTCGCGGCGTTCTCCGAAGAGTTTGGCCTGGCCGGCAACCTGTTTCTGATCGTCTGCTTCTTGCTGCTGGTGTGGCGCGGCCTGGCCATTGCCATGGGCGCGACCACGCTGTTCGGCCGGCTGATGGCCGGGGCGGTGTCGATGATCTTCTTCACCTATGCCTTCGTGAACATGGGCATGGTCAGCGGCATCCTGCCCGTGGTGGGCGTTCCGCTGCCCTTCGTAAGCTACGGTGGCACAGCGATGGTGACGCTGGGGCTGGCGCTGGGCGTGCTCATGTCGGTAGCGCGGGCGCAGCGCCTGCCGCTGGCCGAGCGCGGCGGGTAGCAGCCGATACCGAGGTCAGCCGGCCCGCAGGCAAGCCTCTACGGCACGCCCGACCTGCAGCACCCGCGCATCGGCGCCGTGCAGGCCGGCGATGGACAGGCCCACCGGCAGTGCACCCGCTTCGCCGCACGGCAGGCTGAGCGCGCAGCCATCCAGAAAATTGATGACCGACGGGTTGCGCAGTACCAGCGCGTTGGTGGCAAAGAACCGTTCGTCGCTCTCAGCCACGTCTGCCAGACGCGGTGCGAGCAGGGGAACCGTGGGCATCAGCCACGCATCCACCCCGTGCAGACGGTCTTTCGCAGTGGCTTGCAGCCGGGCGCGGGCATCCAGCAGGTCGATGTAGTCGGCGGCTGAAATGGCTGCGCCGCGCTGGGTGCGCTGGGCGACTCGCGGGTCGTATTGGGCTGCCAGGGCAGGATCTTCCAGTCGGGTGCGGTGCACGTGCCAGGCCTCCGCGGTCACCAGGCCGCCGGCTGCGTTCAGGCGAGGCAGGTCCCGCAATTCGGCAAAACCGAAGCGCACGATCTGCGCGCCGGCAGCGGACAGCAGCGCCAGGGCGCGGTCGAAAGCTGCAGCCACGGCGGCATCCAGCCCGTCCAGCACCACGTCCTGCGTCACGGCCAGCCGCAGGCCGGCCAGCGGCGGTGTGGCGGTGTCCAGCGCCTGGCCGCTCAGCACCGCATCGACGATGGCGCAGCAGTCCACGCTGCGCGCCAGCGGTCCGGCCGAATCCAGGCTGCGAGAGAGCGGGTAGGCGCCCGCCAGCGGCAAGCGGTGGGCAGTCGGTTTGAAGCCGGTCAGCCCGCAGAACGCCGAAGGAATACGGATCGAGCCGCCCGTGTCGGTGCCCAGGGCCGCATCGGCCAGGCCCAGCGCTACGGTGACAGCTGCCCCCGAAGAGGAGCCGCCCGTGATGCGTGTGGTGTCGTGCGGATTCGCGGGGGTGCCGTGGTGCGGGTTCAGCCCCAGGCCGGAGAAGGCGAACTCGCTCATGTTCGTGCGGCCCAGCAGCACGGCACCGGCCGCGCGCAGGCGGGCGACGGTGGGGGCGTCGGCCGCAGCGGGCTGCGCATCCGATACCGGGCCGATCGAGCCGGCCTGCGTGGTCTGCCCCCGCACGTCGAACAGGTCCTTGATCGACACCGGCAGGCCGGCCAGCAGGGAAGGCACCCGGCCGGCGGCGCGGCTTTGGTCGCTGGCCCGCGCGGCCTGCAACGCGGCGTCGGCGTTTACCTGGCCCACGTAGGCGTGGCCGCCAGCGGTCTGGTGTGCGGCGATGCGTTCCAGCGCGGCGGCCACCAGCCGCTCGCTGGTGGTGTCGCCGCGCGCCAGGGCGCCGGCCTGCTCGCGCAGGGTGGGGTGGCGGGTGAGGTCGGAGTCGGCGGCGGAGGTGATGGGCATGGCCGTGAATATCACACAGACGCACCGCGCTTGTCGCCCCGCCAGCGCGAGGGATGGCCGTGCTGGCGGCCGGGCTGCTGGACGGCCGCTGCGCTTGTCGCAGCCAAGGCTTCTAGAATCCACGCATGATCTCCCGCGAACCCACCATCGAACGCCTGTCCATCGCCCGCCAGTTGCTGCTGGAGCCTTTCGGGCTGGACGAAACCCACCTGGCGCGCGCGCTCGCCGAGATCCGCGCGCACCGCGTGGACGATGCCGACCTGTACTTCCAGTACACGCGCAGCGAGGGCTGGAGCCTGGAAGAGGGCATCGTGAAGACGGGCTCCTTCAGCATCGACCAGGGCGTGGGCGTGCGTGCGGTGAGCGGCGAGAAGACGGCGTTTGCCTATTCCGACGACATCTCCGAAGCCTCGCTGCTGGACGCGGCGCGCACTGTGCGGTCTATTTCGGCTGTAGCGCAGACGGGACGGGTGAAGGTTGCTCCTCAAAAGATAGCAAAGAGCCGTTCGCTCTATGCCGGCATCGACCCGATCGCGTCGATGGACAGCACCGCCAAGGTGGCGCTTCTGGAAAAGGCCGAGCAGCAGGCCCGCGCCAAGGACCCGCGCGTGGCGCAGGTGATGGCCGGCCTGGCCAGTGAATACGACGTGGTGCTGGTGGCCCGCGCCGACGGCACCATGGCGGCCGACGTGCGCCCGATGGTGCGGCTGTCGATCACCGTCATTGCCGAGCAGAACGGCCGCCGCGAGGTGGGCTCGGCCGGCGGCGGCGGGCGCTTCGGCCTCGCGTATTTCGACGACGCGCAGATCACCCAGTACGTCAACGAGGCGGTCAACGCGGCGCTGGTGAACCTGGAATCGCGCCCCGCGCCGGCCGGTGAGATGACCGTGGTGCTGGGCCCGGGCTGGCCGGGCGTGCTGCTGCACGAAGCCATCGGCCACGGGCTGGAAGGCGACTTCAACCGCAAGGGCTCCAGTGCGTTCAGCGGCCGCATCGGCCAGCGCGTGGCGGCCAAGGGCGTCACGGTGCTGGACGACGGCACCATCACCGACCGCCGCGGCTCGCTCAACGTGGACGACGAAGGCCATGCCAGCCAGCGCAACGTGCTGATCGAGGACGGCATTCTCAAGGGCTACATCCAGGATTCGATGAACGCCCGCTTGATGGGCGTGAAGCCCACCGGCAACGGCCGCCGCGAAAGCTATGCCCACATTCCCATGCCGCGCATGACCAACACCTACATGCTGGGTGGCGACAAGGAGCCGGCCGAGATCGTGGCTAGCATCAAGCGCGGCCTCTATGCCACCAACTTTGGCGGTGGGCAGGTGGACATCACCAGCGGCAAGTTCGTGTTCTCCGCCAGCGAGGCCTTCTGGGTCGAGGACGGCAAGATCCTCTACCCTGTCAAGGGCGCCACCATCGTGGGCAGCGGTCCGGAATCGCTCAAGAAGGTGACTCTGATCGGCAACGACATGGCGCTGGACAGCGGCGTGGGCACCTGCGGCAAGGAAGGCCAGAGCGTGCCGGTGGGCGTGGGCCAGCCGACCTTGCGTATCGACGGGCTGACGGTCGGCGGCACGGCCTGAAGCATCTGCCGGCCGTCGTGCCGGCCACCATGCAAAAAGCCCGGCGGTGATGAACCGCCGGGCTTTTTGTTGTGTGCCTGGATGCGCCGCCGTCAATGCCTCAGCGGCATTGGGGCGGCTAACGCGTCAGGGCGTGACGACCACGCCCACCGGGCGCTGGCGGCGAAAGCCCAGCACGCCAGCGCCTGCAGCGATGACCGCGCCGATCAGCAGCACCACCAGCGTTGCCCAGGAGCCGCGTGCCACCTGCTTGGCGGCTTCTTCACCGGCTTCACGCGCCTTCTGCTCAGCTTGCTGCTTGGCTTCTTCGATCTTGGCGCGCGCCTGGTTGTAGGTCTGCTCGTAGTTGTTGGCGATCTGTTCGGCCTCAGCGCGGCTCTTGCCGGTGCGGGCCACGATGATGTTGATCAGCGCTTCCTTGTCGGCAGCGTTCAGCACGCGTTCGCCGCGCTGGATCACGCTGGCCAGCCAGCCCTTGGCGTCGACGTCGGCGGTTTGAGGCGTCTGGGCAGCGACTTCGGCGCGAGCCTGGCCTTCGTTGGCGGCGGCCTGCGTTTCGTTCTTGATGTTCTCAGGCTGCAGTTCCGGCTTGCCGGTCTGGCGCAGCAGCTTTTCGAGTTCAGCCTGCAGGTTGTTGACGTCGAGAGAAATGCCCGCCTGGTCAAGCTGGCGCTGCACGGCATTGCCCACAGCCGGAGCGGCTGCAGACACACCCGCACCCGCCACGGCACCGACCGTGGTCAGGCCTGCCTTGGCTGCGCTGCCGGCCACGTTCAGGGCGCTGCCCGTGGCGCTAACCAACAGGTACACCGTCACCAGCGTGATCAGCGCCCAGGCCAGCAGGCCATGCAGGCCGCCGGAGCGGCGCGCCAGGTAGCCCGCCACGAAGCCGCCGACGGCAATGGCCAGCAGCGTGGTCACGCCGGCCCAGATGCCGGCACCCACGCCAAAGCCGCTGAAGGGATTGCGGTCAACCAGCGGGTCGATGGCCGATGCCCCGATGGCGGTGCCAAGCACCGACAGCACCAGGTAGACGATGAGCGACAGCACAAGGCCCGCAAAAACGGCGCCCCAGGAAACAGTGGCAGCCCAGGGGCGGTCTTCGTAGGTTGCGGTGGCGGTATGGATGGACATGGGAGCCTTCTTTGAAAAGATGAAGGAGTAGATCGGAGGGACGACGGAAGCTTAAAAAGCGCGAGATTGATCGCGCGTCTGCTGACACACCCTGTAACCGTAGGACAAGAGCGAGCGTTCATTTCAACTGCTCAACCGATGGTCGACGGCCGGGCCTGCTGCGCCCTGTCATGGCTTCATGCATCTTCCAACGCACAATGCCGCTCATGCCATCCACGCTGTCCCGCGCTGCACTGACGACTGCTCAGTCCTTCGCCGATCTGAGCCGGTTGTTGCGCGAAGGTGCAGAGCGTGAAGCCGGGCGCCCCATGCGTGACCATCTGGCGTTGCTGTCGCAGCACATCGAAAGCGCTTTGCGTCTTCGCCGGCTGCACCGGGAGCCTGCCGATGTCCTGACCGCGGTGGATCGGCTGGCTCAGTTCGTTCATCAGCATCGGCGCTTCGTGACGGGGCTCGATTCGGCCTGGCACAGCCTGTACGAAATGGCCGCTTACCAGCGCGCTTTGCGAGAGCTGACCGACGTGACCGGCGCATGGCGCCTCTCGCTGGTGCAGCGCAGCCGGTCAGAGCCCGCCCGGTTCGACGCGTTCGAGCAACTGGCCTGGCGCACGCTGGGCGAGGCGCTGCTGCTGGTGGATCTGTATGAACAGGCGGATGGACCGAGCACGCTGGTAAGCCTTGCACCGCCGCGCCCCGCAGGCCTGCGCGAACGCGTCATGGGCTGGTGGCGCGTTCTGGCGGGGTGAATCGCCTGTCGCATCGCGGCAACGCCTTGCTTTCCGCCCCTCGAAAAGACGTGTTACATTGAATCTCATGCAAGTGCGTAGCGCGTTTTACTTTTGGTTTTGGTTCTCTGTCCCTGGCGGATGAGAGGTAAGCGCGCACCCTGACTGAGCACTACTCCCTGACAACCGCCGAAGCTGAAAAGCCCGGCGGTTTTTTGTTTTCCGCGCCTGTTTTCCCCACCTGTTCTTTCCATCATTTCAATCCACGAGGAAGCAACCATGACGGCTCCTGCCAACACCGCCAGCGATGCCTGGTACCGCAACGTCGAGAAAACCAGCCAGACCGACGACGAACGTATCAAGGACATCACCGTGTTGCCCCCTCCGGATCATCTGATCCGCTTCTTCCCGATTCGCGGGACAGCGGTCGAATCGCTCATCACCGGCACGCGCCAGACCATTCACCGCATCATGGCCCGCCAGGATGACCGGCTGCTGGTCGTCATCGGCCCCTGCTCCATTCATGACCCGGCCGCCGCGCTGGAATACGCCCGCAAGCTCAAGGCGTCACGAGAGCAGTACAAGGACACGCTGGAAATCGTCATGCGCGTGTACTTCGAAAAGCCCCGCACCACGGTCGGCTGGAAGGGTCTGATCAACGACCCCTACTTGGACGAGAGCTACCGCATCGACGAAGGCCTGCGCATTGCGCGCCAGTTGCTGATCGACATCAATCGCCTGGGCGTGCCGGCGGGCAGCGAATTCCTCGACGTGATCTCGCCCCAGTACATCGGCGACCTGATCAGCTGGGGCGCCATCGGTGCGCGCACCACCGAAAGCCAGGTGCACCGCGAGTTGGCATCGGGCCTGTCGGCGCCCATCGGCTTCAAGAACGGCACCGACGGCAACATTCGCATCGCCACCGATGCGATCCAGTCCGCCAGCCGTGGCCACCACTTCCTGTCGGTGCACAAGAACGGCCAGGTCGCGATCGTCAACACCAGCGGCAACCAGGACTGCCACGTCATCCTGCGCGGTGGCAAGGCGCCCAACTATGACGCCGAGAGCGTGAAGGCTGCCTGCGCCGACCTCGAAAAGGCCGGTCTGCCCGCCACGCTGATGGTCGACTGCAGCCACGCCAACAGCAGCAAGCAGCACGAAAAGCAGCGCGACGTGGCACGCGACATCGGCGCGCAGGTCGCGGGCGGCTCGCACAGCGTGTTCGGCTTGATGATCGAAAGCCACCTGACCGCCGGCGCGCAGAAGTTCACGCCGGGCAAGGACCTGGCGAGCGACCTGGAATACGGCAAGAGCATCACTGACGCCTGCCTGGGCTGGGACGATTCGCTGGCCACGCTGGCCGACCTGTCGGCCGCCGTGACGGCGCGCCGCGCTCGCTGAAAACCCGCAGCGGCGTGCCGGGGAGGGCGGTGTAAGCTGCCCTCATCCCGGCCCCAACCATTTCCAGGAAAGCGACTAATCTCATGCCCAGCGAAGTCTTGGTCACCGTGTCATCCCGCCAGCAGTTTCGCTGCGACCTGCAAGGCGCCGAACCCCTGCAACACGAGGCCGCGCGTCGCTGGCTAGACGACGAGTTCAACCGCCTGGAGTGCGAGCCGCTGCGCGCCAGCGGCAAGGTGCTGCTGGCCGACAAGGTGCTGACGGTGGCGCAGGCTGCCGGCCCGGCGCTGCTGGGGGACCAGGAGTGGCTCACCGCCTTCGCGCGCGCCACCAGCGCGGCGCTGGCCAAGCCCATCGTGCATGTGGACCTGCCGGCCATGGCAGTGACTTTTTAAGTCAAATAGGCCTCTAGCGCTTGATGGTAAAGCGCTGGTAGCTATTATTTTGATAGTGATTCAAGCAACTGTGCATGCACGCCGCCAAAGCTGCCGTTGCTCATGCACACCACATGATCTCCCGGGCGCGCTGCCTGGGTGATCTGCTCCACCAGCTCGGCCACGTTGGCAGCGGTGTGGGCGCTATTACCCAGTGGCGCCAGCGCGGCGGCCGCATCCCAGTCCAGGCCTGCGGTGTGGCAGAACGACAGGTCGGCTGCCTCCAGCGCCCAGGGCAGTTGCGCCTTCATGGTGCCCAGTTTCATCGTGTTGCTGCGCGGCTCGAAGGCGGCGAGGATGCGCGCCTCGGGGCCTACACGGCGGCGCAGGCCATCGAGCGTGGTGCGCAGGGCGGTGGGGTGATGGGCGAAGTCGTCGTACACGGCAATGCCGTTCACCGTGCCGCGCAGTTCCATGCGGCGCTTGACGTTGCGAAAGCGCCCCAGCGCAGCCGCCGCGTCGGCCGGTGACACGCCCACATGCTGCGCGGCGGCAATGGCGGCCAGTGCATTGAGCTGGTTGTGCATGCCGCCCAAGGCCCATTCCACGCGGGCCACAGGCTGGTCGCGGTGCAGCACATCAAAGGCATGGGGCTCGCCGCGGGCGGTGAAGTCGCTCACGGCGGTGCCGAAGCTGGCCACCTCGCTCCAGCAGCCGGCGTGCAGCACGCGTGTCAGGCTTTCTTCCAGCCCGTTCACCACTACGCGGCCGGATGGCGGCACGGTGCGCACCAGATGATGGAACTGCCGCTCGATGGCAGCCAGGTCATCGAAGATGTCGGCGTGGTCGAATTCGAGGTTGTTCAGCACGGCGGTGCGCGGGCGGTAATGCACAAACTTGCTGCGCTTGTCGAAGAAGGCGGTGTCATATTCGTCCGCCTCGATCACGAAGACCGGTGCGGCGCCGGAGGGGCCGGCGCCACTCACCGGCCGCCGTGCGGCGCCGAGCCGTGCCGACACGCCGAAGTCCAGCGGCACGCCCCCCACCAGAAACCCCGGCTGCAGCCCGGCGCATTCCAGCACCCACGCCAGCATCGACGTAGTAGTGGTCTTGCCGTGCGTGCCTGCCACAGCCAGCACGTGCCGACCTTGCAGCACGTGTTCAGACAGCCACTGCGGGCCGCTGGTGTAGGGCGCGCCGGCATCCAGAATGGCTTCCATCAGCGCAAATTTGGGCGAGCCGTCAGCCAGGCGCGCGCGGCTGACCACGTTGCCAATGACGTACATGTCCGGCTGCAGCGTCATCTGGTCGGCGCCGTAGCCTTCAATCAATTCGATGCCCAAAGCGCGCAGTTGGTCGCTCATCGGCGGGTACACGCCCGTGTCGCAGCCCGTCACCCGGTGGCCCGCTTCGCGCGCCAGCGCGGCCAGCCCGCCCATGAAGGTTCCGCAAATGCCCAGTATGTGAATATGCATGGGCGCCGATTCTACGGTTGGATATCAAACAGGCCGCTGGCGCTTGTGTATCAAGCGCATGTAGCTATAAAAATAATAGCAAACGGCAAATTGGGAGCCATAAAGCCCCCGATTCTTGCGCTGTCGTCTTGCCGCCGAGGGCAGCCTGCGCCAGGCTTGGCTCCACAATGCAGCCTTGCATCGGAGGCACCCCATGGAAAACGCACTCGCTACCGAGATCGCCAGCACCGCTGCCCGCCTGGTCGTGGAAGAGGGGCTGGAATGGGGCCCCGCCAAGCGCCGCGCCGTGCGGCAACTGGGCCTGCCCACCCGCACACCGTTGCCCGACAACGATCTGGTCGAAGACGCAGTGCGCGAGTACATCGGCCTGTTCTGCGCCGACACCCAGCCGACCGAGTTGCGCGCTCTGCGCGAACTGGCCTTGGTCTGGATGGAGCGCATGGCGCAGTTCCGCCCCTATCTCGCTGGCGCGGTGTGGCATGGCACGGCCACGCGTCTTTCTGATATTTACGTGCAGTTGTTCTGCGATGACTGCAAGTCGGCGGAGATCGCGCTCATCGATCACCACGTCGACTACGAACCCAGGACCGTCACCGGCTTTCGGGGCGAGCCGGTGGAAGCACTCAGCATGAGCAGCATGTCGCTGGCGCTGGGTGAAAACGTTGGCGTGCACTTGCTCATCTACGATCTGGACGACCTGCGCGGCGCACTCAAGCCGGACACCCGGGGCCGCACCCCACGGGGCGATGCCAAGGCCGTACGCCAGTTGCTGGCCGAATCTGCAAACGAAAACGAAGACAATCCCGCTGCATGAATTCACCCATCGCTTCTTCTTCTGCCGCCACGCCCTCCCTTAATTCGCGCCGCTGGCTGCTGGCCGGCATGGGTGGAGCCGCAGCACTGGCCGGGGCTGGCTTGGCCTGGTGGCGGTTTCAGCCACACGCGGTGGCGTCTGAAGCCGAGACCGCATTTTGGGCCTCCAGTTTCACTGGCCCCGGCGGCGAGGGAGTGGCGATGCAGGCCTTTCGCGGCCGGCCACTGGTGCTCAACTTCTGGGCAACCTGGTGTCCTCCGTGCGTGGAGGAGTTGCCGCTGCTGAACACTTTCTATCGCGAGCAGAAAGCCAGGGGCTGGCAGGTGGTGGGCCTGGCGATCGACCAACCCACGGCCGTGCGCCAGTTTCTGCAGCGGTTGCCGCTGGATTTTCCTGTGGCGTTGGGGGGGCTGGGCGGTACCGACCTAGCCAGATCGCTGGGCAACCTGACCGGAGGCCTGCCCTATACCGTTTTGTTCGGTACAGATGGCAACATCTTGCATCGTAAAATGGGGCAGGTTACGGCGGATGACCTGAAAGCGTGGTCTCAACTGGGTTAAGTTGCAGACATTTCTGGTGCGGGATGATGTCCATTGCGCTGGATTCGGCGAACTAGGCCGAAATTAAGGTAAATTCGCGCCTCTTCCGTTTTTTAGGCGCTGGAGCTCCCCATGGATTTGCGAAAACTCAAGACCCTGATCGACCTTGTGTCCGAGTCGAATGTGTCTGAACTGGAGATCACCGAAGCCGAGGGCAAAGTCCGCATTGTCAAGAGCGGTGGGGCGGTCATGCAGCAGTACGTGGCAGCACCTGTGCAGGCCGCTCCGGTGGCGGCCACAGCCGCGGGCACCGCTGCGGCAGCAGAAGCCCCCGCAGCGCCTGCGCAGACGGGCCATATCGTCAAGTCCCCGATGGTCGGCACCTTCTACCGCGCTGCCAGCCCGGGCGCCAAGTCGTTCGTCGAGGTGGGCAGCCAGGTCAAGGAAGGCGAAACGATCTGCATCATCGAAGCGATGAAGATCCTCAACGAAATCGAAGCAGACAAGTCTGGCACCGTGACGCGCATCCTGGGCGAAAACGGCCAAGCGGTGGAATACGGTCAGCCGCTTTTCGTCATCGAGTAAGCCTTGCATGTTTAAAAAGATTCTGGTGGCTAACCGTGGGGCTCGCGCCTTGGCGCGGACGGACGAAGTCCGGCACATTGCCCTGGCACGCGCAGCGTGCGGGCGATCGAGCCGCGGGGGGAACGATGTTTAAAAAGATTCTGGTGGCTAACCGCGGCGAGATCGCCCTGCGGATTCAGCGCGCGTGCCGTGAACTGGGCGTGAAGGCCGTCATGGTGTATTCCGAGGCCGATCGCGACGCCAAGTACGTCAAGCTGGCCGAAGAGGCGGTGTGTATCGGCCCGGCGCCTTCGCCGCTGTCGTACCTCAACATGCCGGCCATCATTTCGGCGGCCGAGGTGACCGACGCGGAAGCGATTCACCCCGGCTATGGGTTCCTGTCCGAAAACGCCGATTTCGCCGAACGGGTGGAAAAAAGCGGGTTCCAGTTCATCGGGCCCACGCCCGAATCGATCCGGATCATGGGTGACAAGGTGTCTGCCAAGCAGGCCATGATCCGTGCCGGCGTGCCCTGCGTTCCGGGCTCCGAAGGCGAGTTGCCCGACGATCCCGTGCAGATCCGCCGCATCGCCAAGGCCGTGGGCTACCCGGTGATCATCAAGGCTGCAGGCGGCGGCGGTGGCCGCGGCATGCGCGTGGTGCACACCGAAGCGGCCCTGGTCAATGCGGTGCAGATGACGAAGGCAGAAGCCGGTGCCGCTTTCGGCAATCCGGCCGTGTACATGGAGAAGTTTCTTCAGAACCCGCGCCACATCGAGATCCAGATTCTGGCCGACAAGCACCGCAATGCGGTGTACCTGGGTGAGCGCGACTGCTCCATGCAGCGGCGCCACCAGAAGGTGATCGAAGAGGCCCCTGCGCCTGGCATCCCCCGCAAGCTGATCGAGCGCATCGGCGAGCGTTGCGTGGCGGCGTGCAAGAAGATCGGCTATCGCGGGGCGGGCACGTTCGAGTTCCTGTACGAGAACGGCGAGTTCTACTTCATCGAGATGAACACGCGCGTTCAGGTGGAGCACCCGGTGACCGAATGGATCACGGGCGTGGACATCGTGAAGACGCAGATCATGGTGGCCGCTGGCGAAAAGCTGCCGTTCACCCAGCGCCAGATCGAGATTCGCGGCCATGCCATCGAATGCCGCGTGAACGCTGAAGACGCCTACAAGTTCACGCCGTCGCCAGGCCGCATCACGACGTGGCATGCACCGGGTGGCCCTGGCGTGCGTGTCGATTCCCACGCGTATACCAACTACTACGTGCCGCCGAATTACGACTCCATGATCGGCAAGATCATCGTGCATGGCGACACCCGCGAAGAAGCGCTGGCGCGTATGCGCACGGCACTGCTGGAAACCGTGATCGAAGGCATCAACACCAACATTCCGCTGCACCGCGAGCTGATGGTGGACGCCAAGTTCATGGCAGGTGGTACCAACATCCACTATCTGGAAGAGTGGCTGGCGCACCATAAGCGCTGAGCGATACGCGCTCAAGACAGACGATGATCTGCATGCTGGCCTCCGGCGACGGACGCCAGCATTTTTGTTGGGCTTTGCCATGAGGAGTGCCGAGATGTTTGAACTGAGCCTGTTGTGCCCTGAAGACCGGGTCGAAACCGTAAGCGATGCGTTCGATGCGCTGGAGGCGCTCAGCGTGTCCGTGGAAGATGCGGACGCGCAGACCGATGCAGAGCAGGCGCTGTTTGGCGAGCCCGGCATGCCACCGCCCAAGGATGGCTGGCAGCGCAGCCGCGTCGTGGCGTTGTTCCCGAACCAGGCCGCTGCAGACGAGGCCCGGCAACTGCTGGAAGCGCAGGATTTCTTCGAAGACTGCGCGGTGCTGGGCGTTGCGCCGGTGCCCGATCAGGACTGGGTGCGGCTGACGCAGTCGCAGTTCACGCCGGTCGAGATCACGCCGGATTTCTGGATCGTTCCCACGTGGCACGAATTGCCTGGGGCGGCTGTGCGCAGCATTCGGCTGGACCCTGGGCTGGCTTTCGGCACCGGCACGCATCCCACCACACGCATGTGCCTGCGCTGGATTGCAAAGCAGGGCTCGGCAAAAGCCGGCAGCACGTTGGGGCGCGTGCTCGACTACGGCTGTGGCTCTGGCATTCTGGCCATCGGCGCGGCGAAGTTCGGTGCATCCGACATCGATGCGGTGGATATCGATCCGGCGGCGGTGGAGTCGACCTTGCAGAACGCAGATGCCAACGGTGTGCAGTTGGCAGCAGGTCTGCCGGATCGCGCGCAAGGCGCTTACCAAACCGTGCTGGCCAATATTCTGGCGACGCCTCTCAAGGTGCTGGCTCCCCTGCTGAGCGGCCATGTCGCCCAGGGCGGGCACCTGGTGCTGGCCGGCATTCTGGAACGCCAGGCGGTTGAACTGCAGCAGGCTTACGCGCCGTATCTTTCGCTGGACGTGGCGGATCAGGAAGATGGCTGGATTTTGATGACGGCTCGTCGTTGAGCCCTGCGTTGCGCAGGGTGGCCATGGTGGCGGTGCACCGGGATTGCGCACCTACAATCCACAGCCGATGAGCCAGATCACACGCTGCCCTGCCTGCGCAACGACCTTCAAGGTCGTCGCCGATCAATTGCGCATCTCTGATGGATGGGTGCGCTGCGGGCAGTGCAAGGAAGTGTTCCACGCCGCGTCGAACCTGCAGGTGGCTCCGTCAGAGCCGCTCTTGCCGGATCTGCCTTTCGACCAATGGGGAACAGCGGAAGACGCGGGCGGGCAGGAGTCGGTGTCCCTGTCGACGCCGCGGGCCGCTGCAGCGCAGGTCTGGGGCAGCGCCAGGTCAGCCGTGGCAGGCTCGCCACCTGTTCCACCCGGCGACATGCCGCTGGTGGCGCCGCTTTCATCGCTCGCCGAAGCAACGCCTGCTGCTCAATCGCCTGTAGTGCCGCTTTCCGTTCCCGCTTTTTTGTCCGCTAACCGGCAGGCTGGCGGCGACCATGTTCCGCCCTGGGACTTGGAGCCCGCCACACGGTTTGGCTGGCGTATTCGCGAGCCAGCTGTTGTTGCGCCTGCGCTGCCCCTGTTGCCCGCTCATTCCGATGTTGCTGCCGCCGCGGGTGAGGCGGCCGGAGCACCTGAACAGTCCCTCGACACCGCTGGCTCGGATTCGGGAGGCTACGAATTGCCTTTTGCCGAGCTGCGTGACTCGGGTTGGCCGGAGGACCTGGAAGACGACGGCGGCAGCCGCCCTGTGGCTGACAGCAGCGTCGAGGACGGGCCTGTCGCGCAGGTGGTGGAAAGTGTTGAGGCGCCCTGGGCCGCTGACCCGCTGGACGCTATGGTCGGGCTGGAAGCGCAGGCCATTGCCGATGCAGGTCCGGTCATGCCCATAGGGCCGGCGCCATTCACTGGTACGGGCCTGTTGCGCAAGGCAGACGCTGGAATTTCGACCGAAGAGACTTCAAGCCCTGTGGCTGTGGTCCCGCCCAAACGATCGACCGAGCTGTCTGGCCGGGCGGTGGCCCTCGCAAAAGACAGGCCTGTCGAGGACGAGTCTGCTGCAGAACAGGAGCCAGGCTTCATTCGTGTGGCGCGGCGCCAGGCATTCTGGCGACGCCCTGCGGTGCGTGTGGCACTCGCTGCAGGGGCGCTGTTGCTGTTGGCGTTCCTCGCTCTTCAGGTGGCGCTGCGCGACCGCGACCGTATCGCCTCGCTTCATCCATTTACCCGACCGGCACTTCAGGCGGTTTGTAGCGCCCTGGGTTGCAGTCTGGCGCCGCCGCGCAGCATTTCAGACGTGGTCATCGACAGCTCGTCCTTCACCAAGGGCCGTGTCGACAGCACGTTTCAGCTGCAACTGGCCCTGAAAAACCGGGGCGCCATGATGGTGGCCATGCCGGCAGTAGAACTGACGCTGACCGATGCACAAGACCAGGCGGTCGTACGTCGCGTGATTCGCGCTGAAGAGCTGGGTGCCCCCTCTACCTTGACGGCTCTAGGCGAATGGGCGGGCGGCGTGTCCCTAGCGGTCAACGCCGACGCGGGCCGTATCACTGGCTATCGTGTGCTGGCCTTCTACCCCTGATTTTTTTGACTGGACTCACTTTTCTATGGCTGCCTTGATTTGCGGTTCTCTGGCGTTCGACACCATCATGACTTTCGAGGGGCGCTTTGCCGAGCAGATACTGCCCGAACAGTTGCACATCCTGAACGTGTCTTTCCTCGTGCCGTCGTTGCGTCGGGATTTCGGCGGCTGTGCCGGAAATATTGCATATAGCCTGAAGCTGCTGGGGGGCGACCCGCGCCCCATGGCCACGCTGGGCACGGACGGCGCCGACTATCTACAGCGGCTGGAGAGCCTGGGTATCGACGCGCGGCATGTGAGTCAGGTGGAAGACACCTACACGGCGCAGGCGCTGATCATGACCGACCGGGACAACAACCAGATCACGGCTTTTCACCCTGGCGCGATGATGCAGGCGCACAGCATCCGCATCGATGCGGATGCCGAGGTGAAGCTGGCCATCATTGCGCCGGATGGACGAGACGCGATGCTGCAGCACGCCGAGCAGTTGGTGCAGGCCGGCATTCCTTTCGTGTTCGATCCTGGCCAGGGCCTGCCGATGTTCAATGGTGAAGAGCTTCGCCGTTTTATCGATCAAGCCAGCTGGGTCACTGTCAACGATTACGAAGGCAAGATGCTGTGTGAGCGCACGGGTTGGAGTCTGGCGGATATTTCGCACCAGGTACGAGGCCTGGTGGTGACACTGGGCGCACAAGGGTGTGAGGTATGGGAGCAGGGCGCGCAGACTCTGGTGACTGCGGTCGATCCGGTGGCAGTTGTCGATCCCACTGGTTGCGGTGACGCGTGGCGGGGTGCATTGCTGTTCGGCCTCGAGCGTGGCTGGCCACTGGGCCAATGCGCGGCGTTGGGTAATCGCCTGGGTGCTTTGAAGATCGCGCAGCTTGGGCCGCAAAACTACGCCCTGGATTTTGCCGCTGCGGATTTGCAGGCCGCGTAAGTCAGCGCTTGCACGACACGCCCTCGGAATGCGCGGGGCAAAAAAAACCCGGTGCAAGCACCGGGTGTTCAAAGACGGTGGCGTCTTCCTGGTTACGGCTTGCCGCCGGTAGGGAAGGGCCATGCGGCTTGCGGGTTTAGCGTGGTCTGTGCTGCCGGAGCAGCTGCCGCAGGGGCAGGCGCCTTGGCGGCCTTCTTGGGCGCTGCTGCCTTCTTGGCTGCAGGTGCAGAAGTAGCCTTCTTCACGGGTGCCGAAGCCTTTTTGGCAGGAGCAGCCTTCTTTGCCGGTGCGGCTGCCTTCTTCGCAGGTGCGGCAGCTTTCTTGACTGGAGCAGCTGCCTTCTTTGCAGGCGCAGCCTTCTTCGCAGGAGCGGCAGCCTTCTTGGCTGGAGCAGCTGCCTTCTTCGCAGGCGCAGCCTTCTTCGCGGGAGCGGCAGCCTTCTTGGCTGGAGCAGCTGCCTTCTTTGCCGGTGTAGCCTTCTTCGCGGGAGCGGCAGCCTTCTTGGCTGGAGCAGCTGCCTTCTTTGCAGGCGCAGCCTTCTTCGCAGGAGCCGCAGCCTTCTTGGCCGGTGCCGCCTTCTTCGCGGGCACAGCAGCTTTCTTCGCTGGAGCAGCCTTCTTGGCCGTTGTTGCCACAGCAGTCTTCTTCTCTGCCGTTACCTTTTTGGCAGTAGAAGTCGTCTTAGCGGGGCTAGCCTTCTTAGCGGCCGGTTTTTTCGCAGTTGCCATCATTTTCTCCTTGGGTCAATTGACAAAGAGCACGCCATGCCTGCATTGGGCACGAAGTGATCCATGGCCATGGGGACACGTCCCATGGTCATGAACGCGGAAACGCCCCGCGTCAGTGGTTCTCTCAAGGAACACTGTCGCAGGGCGTGGAAGAAGTTGCATGGCCTGGAATACCGGAATGCTAGTCCCAGGACAAAGCGCCGCCAGACTGATACTCGATGACGCGTGTTTCGAAGAAGTTACGTTCCTTCTTCAAATCGATCATCTCGCTCATCCAGGGAAATGGGTTTTCTTCGTTGGGGAAGAGCGTTTCCAGGCCGATCTGCGTGGCGCGACGATTGGCGATGTAGCGCAGGTAACCCTTGAACATCGACGCGTTCATGCCGAGTACGCCGCGAGGCATGGTGTCTTCGGCATACTGGTATTCCAGTTCAACAGCCTGCATGAAAAGGCCCTTGATCTCGTCCTTGAACTCGGCGGTCCAGAGCTGGGGATTTTCCAGCTTCAACTGGTTGATCAAATCGATGCCAAAGTTGCAGTGCATCGATTCGTCGCGAAGGATGTATTGGTACTGCTCGGCCGCACCCGTCATCTTGTTCTGACGACCCAGTGCGAGGATCTGCGTGAACCCGACATAGAAGAACAAGCCTTCCATCAGACACGCAAAAACGATCAGTGACTTCAGCAGCGTCTGATCGGTTTCGTGGGTACCGGTCTTGAAGTTCGGGTCGCTGATCGCTTCGATAAACGGGATCAGGAACTCGTCCTTGTTGCGGATGGAGGCGACCTCGTTGTAGGCGTTGAAGATTTCGCTCTCATCGAGACCGAGCGACTCGACGATGTATTGGTAAGCGTGCGTGTGGATCGCCTCTTCGAAGGCCTGGCGTAGCAGGAACTGGCGGCACTCTGGCGCCGTGATGTGGCGGTAGGTGCCCAGCACGATGTTGTTGGCGGCCAGCGAGTCGGCGGTCACGAAGAAGCCGAGATTGCGCTTGATGATGCGACGCTCATCTTCGGTCAGACCGTTCGGGTCTTTCCACAGCGCGATGTCGCGCGTCATGTTGACCTCTTGTGGCATCCAATGATTGGCGCAGGTGGCGAGATACTTTTCCCAGGCCCACTTGTACTTGAACGGCACCAGTTGGTTGACGTCGGTCTGGCCGTTGATGATGCGCTTGTCGGCGGCGTTCACGCGACGTGCGACCGGTGCCGCAATGGCCTCGGCAGGTTGCTTGGCCTCGACGGACAACTGTGTTGCTGCAGGGCTTTGGGAAGCTGCCGGAGAAGGCTCTGCAGGGCGGTAGCCAGATAGGCCGCCGTCCAGTTGTTTTTGCGATGAGGGCTTGACTTCTTCGTCCCAGGTCAGCATAGGTTTTCCAGTGCTCTGATTATGGAAGCAGCGCTGCAAAATGAAAAGCGCTGCGCGTTGTGCTGCCGTGATTTGTTGCTCTACAGCACATGCCAAACAGTGCGGATTTCTCGGCGCTGCTTGGCATGGTGATCGTCACTGGCAGGCTTCGCAGGTAGGGTCGTCGATGGCGCAGAACTTCACGTCGGTCGCGGGCAGCGATGCGGCTTGCGCCTGAGCGGTGGCCGCGGCTGCTTCCATCGCGCTGGGCGCTCCAGCGAGCGTCGCGGAGGCATGGCTCGCACCTTCTTCGCTCCCCGATGCCACGGAGTTCAGCTGGCGGTTGTTCACCGTGCTCATCTCGACATGGGTCGCGCTCTGCGTGCGCAGGTAATAGGTGGTCTTCAGTCCGCGGATCCATGCCAGCTTGTACGTGTCGTCGAGCTTCTTGCCCGATGCGCCAGCCATGTAGATGTTCAGGCT
This sequence comes from Acidovorax sp. WCS2018Noco2-16, assembly GCF_031843945.1. NCBI lineage: Bacteria > Pseudomonadati > Pseudomonadota > Betaproteobacteria > Burkholderiales > Comamonadaceae > Acidovorax > Acidovorax sp. WCS2018Noco2-16. Next base: position 479,531 of record NZ_JAVTJJ010000002.1, on the reverse strand, counting down.
CTGGGCTTGGTCGATCCATTTCTGGCGGCGCGAGGCGGCTTCCACCAGCCACGAAGGGGCCACTTCGAAAGCGGTGGAATACAGCGCCTTGATGTCCGCAGGCACACGGTCGATGGGGTGCAGCGATCCCTTGAAATGTTTGAGGTCCATGATCATCACGTCGTCCCACAAGCTCAGGCGCTTGAGGTCGCGGACCAAGCCGCCGTTGATGACCGTGAATTCACCGGACAGGTTGGACTTGACCGAGAGGTTGCCGAACGAAGGCTCTATGGAGGCGTCCACGCCAATGATGTTGGAGATAGTGGCCGTGGGGGCAATGGCAACGCAATTGGAGTTGCGCATGCCGTCCTGTGCAATCTTCTTGCGCAGTGCATCCCAGTCCAGCGTGGACGAGCGGTCCACTTCCACGTAGCCGCCGCGTGCCTTGGCGAGCATGTCCAGCGTATCGAAGGGCAGAATGCCCTGGTCCCACAGCGAGCCTTTGTAGCTTGTGTACTGGCCGCGTTCCTTGGCAAGTTCGGTCGATGCCCAGTAAGCGTAGTAGCAGATGGCTTCCATCGACTTGTCGGCAAATTCCACCGCCGCCTGCGATGCATAAGGAATGCGCAGTTCGTACAGGCTGTCCTGGAACGCCATGACACCCAGGCCTACCGGGCGGTGGCGCATGTTGGAGGCGCGGGCCTTCTCGACGGCGTAGTAGTTGATGTCGATGACGTTGTCGAGCATGCGCATGGCCGTAGTGATGGTGCGCTTGAGCTTGTCGTGGTCCAACACGAGTGTGCCAGCCTCTTCAGGCGCGCCAACCGGTGCTTTCTTCAGATGCTGCAGCAGGTTCACGGAACCCAGATTGCACACCGCAGTTTCGGTATCGCTGGTGTTCAGCGTGATCTCGGTACACAGGTTGGACGAATGCACCACGCCCGCGTGTTGCTGTGGCGAGCGCACGTTGCAGGCGTCTTTGAACGTGATCCAGGGGTGGCCGGTCTCGAACAGCATGGTCAGGATCTTGCGCCACATATCGGTGGCCTGCACCGTCTTGGCGGGTTTGATCTCGCCGCGGGCGGCCTTCTCTTCGTAAGCGACATAGGCCTTTTCAAAGTCAGCGCCAAACAGGTCGTGCAGATCGGGCACGTTGGAAGGCGAGAACAGCGTCCAGGTCCCCTTTTCCATCACGCGGCGCATGAACAGATCGGGAATCCAGTTGGCAGTGTTCATGTCGTGCGTGCGGCGGCGGTCGTCGCCGGTGTTCTTGCGCAGTTCCAGGAACTCTTCAATGTCCAGATGCCAGGTTTCGAGATACGTGCAGACGGCGCCCTTGCGCTTACCACCCTGGTTCACGGCCACGGCCGTGTCGTTCACCACCTTGAGGAATGGCACCACGCCTTGCGATTCGCCGTTGGTGCCCTTGATATGCGAGCCCAGAGCGCGAACGCGGGTCCAGTCGTTGCCCAGGCCGCCAGCGAACTTGGACAGCAGCGCGTTTTCCTTGATGGACTCGTAGATGCCGTCGAGATCGTCCGGCACGGTCGTCAGGTAGCAGGATGACAGCTGCGAACGAAGCGTGCCGCTGTTGAACAGCGTAGGCGTGCTCGACATGAAATCGAAGGAGGACAGCACCTCGTAGAACTCGATGGCGCGTGCTTCCCGATCAGATTCATTGAGCGAAAGGCCCATGGCAACACGCATGAAAAACGCCTGCGGCAATTCGATGCGGGTTTTGCGAACATGCAGGAAGTAGCGGTCGTACAGGGTCTGCAGGCCCAGGTAATCGAACTGAAGGTCACGTTGCGCATTGAGCGCCTTGCTGATTCTGCCGAGGTCGAACTCCAGCAGGCGCGGGTCGAGCAATTCGTTGTCGACGCCCTTCTGGATGAATTCGGGGAAATAAGCTTCATAGGCCTCGCTCATTTCAGCAGCGGCCACGTCGCGCCCCAGCACTTCTCGCACGATGGTGTGCAGTAGCAGGCGGGCCGTGGCATAGGTGTAATCGGGGTCTTTTTCGATCAGAGTGCGTGCGGCCAGAATGGAAGCCTTGTAGACCTCATCCATCGGCACACCGTCATACAGATTGCGCATCGTTTCTGCCACGATGGGGGCCGCATTGATGTCATCGCCCAGATTGGCGCAGGCGGATTCGATCAGCTGGTGCAGGCGCAGGATATCCAGATCCACGCGCTGACCGTTGTCGATCACGTGCAGCGTGGACAGGGCCGGTGCCAGCTTCTCTTGTTGCTGCACACGTTCCTGGGAGCGCCGCTCGCGGTAGAGAACATAAGCGCGGGCGACTTCGTGATGGCCGCCCCGCATCAAACCGAGCTCGACCTGATCCTGCACATCTTCAATGTGGAAGGTGCCGCCATGAGGGCGCGAGCGAATCAAACCACGCACCACGGCTTGCGTCAGCGCATCCACTACTTCTCGCACACTGGCCGAAGCGGCGCCCTGCGTGCCGTGCACTGCCAGAAACGCTTTCATCAAGGCGACGGCAATCTTCTGTGGCTCGAAAGGCACGACCGCGCCGTTGCGGCGGATGATCTGGTAGTGAGACAGGGTGTTCGACGTGGGCATGCCGCTGGACTCGTCGATTTCCGACGGTGATTGCGTGCGGTTGACGTCAAGGGATGGGGTGTTCAGCGCAGCTTGCATCGGTTCCTCTGTGGCTGTCGGGGAAGGGGCTATGCGGGCTTGGATTGCCGCATTGCACAAAAAATGTCTTGGGCAGCGAGTGCCGTTCAACACTATATCTGGGGTGTGGGGGTAGCGCAAGACACTACCTATGGTGTGTCTTGCGAGGTGTGAGGTTTTGGCGTTGCCGTCAAAAACTGACTGCTTTCACGGAGGGCGCAGGCCTTTTCGTACCGCGTGGGGCGCTATTCTGGCAGCACTTCGGGCGTCTGAAAGGATTTGGCCAAGTTAGTTGGTAGAGGTCGGCATCCCTGTGTGACCGTGCCGCGATTTTCAAAGTTCGACGGGCTGTTGGCTCACCGCGACATCGCTAAAGCTGCCCGAGACAGAGGGTTAACCTGGCGGGAATCGATCTGCCGGCCACGCAAGTTGGCGACGGAGTTGCGACCAGTCGAACCCCGGGCCCGGATCTTGTTTGCGTCCGGGCGCGACATGCTCGTGGCCTGCAATGTGCGCAATGGGAAACCGGTTCGCAAGATCGGCACACAACTGGGTCAGCATGTCGTACTGCTGCGGCTCAAACGCAAGTCCCTCCAGCCCTTCCAGTTCAACGCCGATAGAGTCATCGTTGCAATTGGTGCGGCCACGGTATGACGAAGGCCCCGCGTGCCACGCTCGCTGCAGACAATCCACGAATTGCCACAGCGTTCCGTCGCGCCGGATCAGGAAGTGCGCGGAAACTTCAAGGCCTCGAATGGTCTGAAAGTAGGGGTGGGCGTTCCAGTCCAATGTGTTGGTGAACAGTTGGGGAATAGCATGGCCCCCGAACTGACCAGGCGGCAGGCTGATGGAATGCAACACGATCAGATCGATTACCGCACCTTCAGGCCGCTCGCCGAAATTCGGCGATGCCTGGCGGCAGGCCGGGAGATACCAGCCTCCATTCCACGGCACATTGGCCGAAATGACTTCACTGACCATCGTCTGGACTTTCGCTGGAGTGGGGGGTGGCGATGTTCAGTCGATCGATTCGATAGCGTATTTGCCGTAGGCTGATTCCGAGTTTCGCGGCCGTGGCAGTGCGATTGAACCCTGTCTCCCGCAGCGCACGGACGAGAATCTCTCGCTCCTGCAGATCTAGCCAGGCTTGAAGATCGGAGGGCAAGTTTGCGGGCGTGCCGATTGCAGGTCGAGTCAAGGCGGCCGATGTAACTTCACCGGATGTCACGCTGGTCAATGCTGGGGGCACGTCAGCAGAGGGCGCTGGATTCTCCACGAACAGGTCGTCCCCATCGCTCAGAGCGACGGCGCGATGGAGCAAGTTTTCAAGCTCCCGGACATTGCCGCTCAGCGGGTACTGTGCGATCCGATGCAGTGCGTCGTCTGTCAGCCGGGGTATGGAGGTGCCCGACTCCTGGCCGATGCGACTGAGCAGCGCCGTGCAGAGCGCCGGCAGATCCTCACGTCGTTCCCTTAACGGCGGAATCAGCAATTCGATCACGTTCAGCCGGTAGTAGAGGTCCTGCCTAAATCGGCCAGCCTGAACATCCGCGGCCAGGTCACGGTGGGTGGCACTGACTATGCGCACATCGACAGTTTCTTCCTGTGTCGATCCGAGCGGCCTCACAGAACGCTCTTGAATGGCGCGCAATAACTTGGATTGCATCGCCAGAGGCAGGTCGCCGATCTCGTCGAGAAACAAAGTGCCGCCACGAGCAGCCTGGAAATAGCCGTCACGGTCCTGCGATGCCCCGGTATAGGACCCCTTGCGGGCGCCGAAGAATTCAGCCTCGAGCAGATTTTCTGGAATGGCTCCGCAATTCACCGCGACCAGCGAACCTTCGCTGCGTTGGCTGCTCGCATGCAGCGCACGCGCGACCAGTTCCTTGCCCGTGCCGGACTCACCACGGATCAGCACAGGCGCCATGCTGCGAGCCACCTTGGCAATGCGCTGTTTGACGCTCTGCATTGCAGCGGATTCACCGACCAGCCGCTCCAGCGCGGCCGCAGGCAGTACTGCTTCGGAGGTGCTGGCGGCATTGCGTGATGCGCTGGCGCCACGGCCAAATCTTGTAGTGGCAGCAAGTCCGGGATCCTGCACAGCAGAAGCAACCACCGATCGAAACTGTCTTAGATCCACCGGCTTGGTCAGGTAATCAAACGCACCACAGCGCAGAGCCTCAACGGCATTTTCAGCAGAGCCGTAGGCTGTCATGACTACGCAGCGTTCCCGGCGGTTCTGACTGCGCAAGTCCTGCAGCAATTCCATGCCGAAGCCATCCGGAAGCCGCATGTCGGTGATAACTGCATCGAACCGCTTGGCCTGTAGTTGAGCGCGCGCCTCCGCAACGCTGGAGGCTGTCTCAACCCTGTAACCTTCGCGCAGCAGCGTCAGTTCATACAGCGTTCGCAAATCAGGTTCGTCATCGATGACGAGAATGGAGGCAGCAGCGTTCATGGCTCGGCAGTGGCGTCAGACCATGATTGTGTCAAACAGAGCGCCGGTTCCTGCGGTGGGTCGCATGGTATGGCGGAAATTCACCAAGAATGCGTTGCCACTCACCGTGCCGCGATCGGGTAAATCCCTGGATGCACGCTGGTAGCTGATGGAGGCGCCATGCCGTTGACACAGTTCGCGGCAGATGTACAGACCTAGACCGCTGGAGCGGCTCTCCGAGGAAAAGAATGGCTCGAAAAGGTGGCGCTCCACCGATTTTTCCATCGGTGCGCCGTCGCTCCACACCTGAAGACTCATATGGCCGGACGCGGTGACGCGGGTTTCCACATAGAGAGAGTCGGGGTGCTGGCCCATGTATCGCAGAGCGTTGTCCAGCAGGTTGACCAGCACTCGCCTGAGGTGATCCGCGTCGAATTCGACTTGTACGCCTCCTGCTTTCAACGACATCAGAGCCTTGCGCCGGGTAGGTGCCTGCGCCTGCCAGTCGTGCCAAATCTGCGCCACGGCATCGTCCAGAGCCAGCATGGCTGCAGGCGCGTGGCTGATCTGGTGCTGTACACGCGCAATGTCCAATACTTCTTCTGCGATGCGTGCCAGCCGGTCAGCGTTCTGTTGCACCATGTGCGTCAGCCGCCGATGGGCGGGGTCAGCAAGGTCTTCCTCGAGCAGTGCGTTGGCCTGCATGATCGCTGCCAGCGGGTTGCGTATTTCGTGCGCGACCGCCGCTGACATCCGTCCCATGGCGGCAAGTTTTTCAGTGCGAAGGCGCGCCTCCATTTCCCGCAAATCGTGAAGGAACATCACGCAAAGCGGCTCCTCCGTCGCTAGACCCCCAGCATCGTGCTGGCTAGGGGTGAGCCAGGTTCGGACGCGAAGACCGACTGGGCGTTGGCCCGTCTGCAGAATGTCCACATCAGCCGACTGTGGTTGCTCACGCCGGAATGTGCGTTGCACCATCGTCACCAAAGGTGCCCAATCGGCAGTGTTGGCCAATGCAAAAGGCACAGCTATTAGTGCATCGTGGCTGAGTAACTGCAATGCGGCCGGATTGGCCATTCGCACGATGTCATCGTGGTCAAGCACGACGACGCCATCGGCCAAGTTCTGGATGATGCGTGCGCTGACCGCTTCCTGAGCCCGAGCGGCCATCTGGCTCACTTGGGCCGCATGTTGAACGCTGGTCAGTCGTGTCGCCAACTGGTGAACCAGATACGCAACGATGAAGTAGCCGGTGCCGGTGAGCGCTGCTTGCAAGTAGCGCTGAGTCAGGTCGACGCCCGCCTTGTCGCCTATCCACCAGACCCACGCTAGGGAGAGCAAAGTTGCCCCTGCCGTCGTTCCGAGTGCCAGTGTCAGCGTTCCCAGAACGCTGGCCATGAGGATCGGCAGGCCAAAGAGCGGCGCGAAATTCATGGCACCGACGTGAAGAGCCTGCAAGGCAGTGACCATAGCCAGGTCCACGCCAATGGACGGCAGCCAGTGTGGGCCTGCGTGTGGCTGTGGTGGAGCGCGTCGCGCCCACACGCGCAGAGTGGCTGTGGCGACGACGTAAGCGGCGCACAGCGCCAGCAGCATGGGCTCGTGGGTCTGGTTCAGTACGACGCTGAGCCCTTGCAGGAACAGCAGGGCCAGTGCCACCATGACGCGGCCTGTCAGAAAACCATGCCACAGCCGGAGGAACGGCCCGTCTGCGGGGCGTGGACGTAGAGACGTCAGCACGGGACGACCGATGCCTTTTTCAACCGGGGCCCTGGTGCAGATGACTGCGGCTGCAGTAGGTTCGTTCCTCTTGCAGTAGCGCTTCGGACTGCGGAACGTGCATGCCGCAGTGGGCGCACGCCACCATTTTGTCAACGGGAAGCGCGACGGGCGGACGTGGCTTGACGGTTTCATGGGGTTTGCGGCGCTGATTGCGCCATATAGCCCAGGCAACCACCAACAGCACGGCCAGCAGCACATACTTCATAGAGCGCGTCCCAAAACGACTTCCAGTACGAACCGGGATCCCACGTAAGCCAACAGCAGCAGCGCCGCTCCAGCATACAGAACGCGCACCGCGCCGCGTCCGCGCCAGCCGAACCGTGAGCGTCCGATCAGCAAGATGGCGAAAGTGATCCATGAGAGCAGCGAGAAAACAGCCTTGTGGTCCCACCGCCATGCGCGGCCGTACAGCATTTCGCCGAATAGTCCGCCCGCAATCAATGTGGCTGACAGCACCACGAACCCCGCCATCACGAAGCGGAAAGTCAGGCGCTCCAGTGCCAGCAGGGGAATGCCGCTGTGCGATTCCGACGCAAGACGGATATGGCGTTCCGCACGAGTCATCAACCACGCGTGGATCACCGCAGCGGCGAACAAGCCATAGGATGCAATGCCCAATGCCAGGTGAAGGGGCAGCCATGGCGAAGCTGTGACATGCAGTGGCTGGCCAGGAAACACCATTGCCAAAATGACTGTGGCAGCGCCGAGGGATGCCAAGGTCCAGCGGGCCTGCATCTGTGGAAAAAGCTGCCGCTCGACCACATAGGCAGTCAGTACCAGCCATGCTGTCATGGACAGCGCAGGAGCAAAGCCGAAGTGCGGCGTCTGGCCCAGAAGACCCCAAACCAGTACTGCGCCGTGCAGTACCCATGCCAGCAAAAGCGCCAGTCGCCCTCTCTCGGCACTCAAGCGCGCGGCTGCCGCCGCAGGCATCGCGTAAGCCGCCGCAGCGGCCAAGGCCAGCAGCCAGCCGGGAACAGACGCGCTGGGTAAAATCATGGGATCACAGTTTAGCCTTTCGCCCGCCTTCGGCAGGCAAGGCAGCCGGCAGCGACTGACTGGCCGGCACATCAGAAAATATCGCTATGGCCTCCGCTCTTACCGAAAAACTCACGCGACTTGTCAAAGAGATGCGGGGCCAGGCCCGCATTACTGAATCCAACGTCCAAGACATGCTGCGTGAAGTTCGCATGGCATTGCTGGAGGCCGACGTGGCCCTGCCGGTGGTGCGTGACTTCATCGCTCGAGTCAAGGACAAGGCGTTGGGTCAGGAGGTGCTGGGTTCGCTCAAGCCGGGACAAACGCTGGTTTCCATCGTCAACCGCGAATTGGCGGCCACGATGGGAGAGGGCATTGCCGACATCAACTTGGCGGCTCAGCCACCTGCCGTCATCTTGATGGCAGGCTTGCAAGGTGCAGGCAAGACCACCACGACCGCGAAGCTGGCCAAGCACCTGATTGAGAAGCGTAAAAAGAAGGTGCTCACCGTGTCTGGCGACGTGTATCGCCCGGCCGCCATCGAGCAGTTGAAGACGGTAACCAAACAGGCCGGCGCTGAGTGGTTCCCCAGCACCGCTGAGCAGAAGCCGCTCGACATCGCCCATGCGGCGCTGGATTACGCGCGCAAGCATTTCTTCGACGTGCTGCTGGTAGATACCGCCGGCCGTCTGGCGATTGATGAAGTGCTGATGCGAGAGATACAGGATCTGCATGCTGCGTTGAAGCCTGTCGAGACCCTGTTCGTCGTTGATGCCATGCAGGGGCAGGATGCCATCAATACGGCCAAGGCGTTCAAGGCGGCCTTGCCACTGACGGGCATCGTGCTTACCAAGCTCGATGGGGATTCACGCGGTGGCGCGGCGCTGTCCGTGCGGCAGGTAACGGGCGCGCCCATCAAGTTCGCCGGCGTTTCCGAAAAGATCGATGGCCTCGAGGTTTTCGATGCCGAGCGCCATGCAGGCCGCATCCTGGGCATGGGCGACATCGTCGCCCTGGTAGAGCAGGTTAGTGCCGGTGTCGATATGGAAGCCGCGCAGAAGCTGGCAGCCAAGGTCAAAAGCGGCGACGGCTTCGATCTGAATGACTTTCTGTCGCAGTTGCAGCAGATGAAGCAGATGGGGGGGCTGTCGAGCTTGATGGACAAGCTGCCGGCTCAGCTGACAGCCAAGGCGGGTCAGGTCGATATGGACAAGGCAGAGAGAGACATTCGCCGCAAGGAGGGCATCATTCAGAGCATGACTCCGCTGGAGCGCCGCAAGCCCGAGCTCATCAAGGCAACACGCAAGAAGCGAATTGCGGGCGGTGCTGGCGTGCAGGTGCAAGAGGTCAACCGGCTGCTCAACGAATTTGAGCAGATGCAGGGAATGATGAAGAAGATGAAGGGCGGTGGCCTGATGAAGATGATGAAAAAGATGGGGGCCATGAAGGGCGGTCTTCCCGGTATGGGTGGCGGCGGCATGCCCCGGTTTTGAAGTACTGCTCTTGGCTGTGCAAACATTCAGTTTGACCGCCACGTCAGTAAAGCCATCCCAAACAACAACGCCCCGCATTGCGGGGCGTTGTTGTTTGGGCGGCAGCCGCCCCGACAGTGCTTTGGCGCAGATGCATGTGGAAAGAAAAAATGCCCGTCAGGCTTGCGCCTGCGGGCATCTTGAGTGGTGCACTAATTAAGGTGACTGATGTCGTAATCAAGCGACCTTGAGAACGGGCCGTGCCAGACGCGTGGCGTGCAACCATGCACGGCGCAGCACTGGAGGAGACCACGACTCTTCTGGAATCAGCAAAAGGCGCTGGGCTCGAGCCGCTTCGCCCACGGCGATGTGGCTAGTGATCACGGTCAGCGGAATGGAAAGAGCCAGCGGCAAGCCCACGGGCAGCAGCCAGATCAGCGCACTACCGTCAACGAAAGCCACACCCACTGCCAACGCGGCGACCACAAGACTCATGGGAGCCAATTTGCGTGCAGCCTCAGTCCAAGGCACGGCAGCAGCTTCCCGGGGAGGTGACTTCCAGTCGAGCTTGATGCCAGTGAGGGCGACCACGACGAAGAGCGAATGGGCCAGCATGCGGATAGGAGCTTGCAGAATGGCCAAAACGCTTTCCAGGCCTGCACTCTTGAGCAAACTCAGCGTACCGCCGTATTGTTGCTGTTCGCGGCGCATCAGAATGGCAGTCACGCCCAGGATACGAGGCAGGAACAGCATGCACAGCGTCCAAGCCCAGAGGCCCACCAGTTCGCTAGGCAGAATGTTCCAGTCAGCCACTAGGCGCGCGCCCGACAGCCAGAGGGCGGTGCCCAACGTGATGAAAGCCAGCCACAGTGGAGCGGAGAGGTAAGCCATCGCGCCCGTCACGAACATCGTGCGGTGCACGGTGTGAATGCCAGGTTCTGCCATCAGACGCGCGTTCTGCAGGTTGCCTTGGCACCAGCGACGGTCACGTTGCAATTCGGCCAGCAGATCAGGCGGCTGCTGCTCATAGCTACCCACCAGATCAGCGACCAGCCACACATGGAACCCAGCACGGCGCATTAGCGCTGCTTCCACAAAGTCGTGCGACATGATGCCGCCGGCCAGCCCGCCAGTGCCCTTGATGGGCGCCAGTGCGCAATGCTGCATGAATGGCTCCACGCGGATGATGGCGTTGTGGCCCCAGTAGTGGGACTCACCCAACTGCCAGTACTGCATGCCCAGGGTGAACAAGCGGCCGCCAACTCGGGATGCAAACTGCTGAGCACGAGCATGCAGCGTCACATGGCCGATGGCCTGCGTTGCGGTCTGAATAATGCCGGCCTTGGGATTGGCTTCCATCAGCTTGGCCATCGACACGATGCAGTCGCCGCTCATGACGCTGTCGGCGTCCAGCACCACCATGTAGCGGTAGTCCTTGCCCCAGCGACGGCAGAAATCGGCGACGTTGCCCGCCTTGCGGTGCGTGCGGCGAGCCCGCAGGCGGTAGTACACCTCGACCTGAGGCTGCTTGGGGTTGCTGGCCAGCGCCGAGCGAAGCTCTTCCCAGGCAGCGCGCTCAGCGGCAGCGATGGCAGGGTCGTAGCTGTCCGACAGCACAAACACGTCGAAAGTCTTGCCCTGGCCAGTTGCCGCCACAGATTCGCAAGTAGCACGCAGGCCGGCGAATACGGTGGCGACATCTTCATTGCAGATGGGCATGATGATCGCTGTTCGTGCGTCAGAGGCCAGCGTGTGGCTGTCGACGCTGCGCGCGGACAGCGAGTGGCGGTCGCCTTTGAGCATGACCCAGAAGCCCATCAGACCGGTCAGAAAGCCGGTAACAACCCAGGCCGACAGCAAAGCGAAAAGTGCGAGTTGGCCATATTCCAACCAGGCGCTTTCGTAGTTGGGCTGTACGCCCGCAAACAGCGTCGTTGCCAGCGCGCTGCTTATCATGGCCAGCACCAAGAATACGGTGCGGCGCTGGCGGGCAGCTGACTGCCACGTCTGCTGTGGCTCTTCGGCACTGGCGGCTTGAGTGCGGCCTGTCAGGCGCATCAATGCTGCGGTGCTCACGCTGTTCCAGAAACCACGCCATGGGCGTGCGGGCATGGAGCCCCGGTGCACAGGAGGAGCGGTCAACGAATTAGGGTGCCGATCTTCGCGCAGCGTGCTGCGGCTTGAGGCGACAGGAGCTGCGTAGCTTGAACCGAGACGAGCGACAGTCGCGGGTTCGAGAGGAGCGACGTCAGACATTCCAGTGTTGGAAGACGTATGTAGATCCATGGTTTGCTCACTGCGTTGGTGGTCGATGTCAGGCGTGCAAGCGCTGCCACCCACCGCATGCGAGAGGCTTGGGGAAGATTGCGAAGAGGGAGTAGGCGCTTGTTTCATGCGAGACATAGGGCAAACCCCGTGCCAGCACGAAAAAATCCTTATGAATCAACCACTTGGAGCTATTTTTCGCTGTAAGCGAGTGTTCAAGTCCCAAGAACTCGATCAAAGCCCGGTTTTTTGTCGCAAATGAGCGACCTTAACGGCGAACAAAGCCATGATTTCTATATAAATCAACAACTTATTCTTGTCGCTCTTCGGCGACATCGTCTGCGGGGCTTCCGTCGTTCTTGAACTGGCCCGGAGTCAGTGCATGCTTTTGCAGCAGGCGATAGAACTCCGTCCGGTTGCGTTGGGCGAGCCTTGCGGCATCCGCCACATTGCCATCCGTCATCTTTAAAAGGTCCACCAAATACTCCCTCTCGAAGCGCTGGCGTGCTTCGCCCAGGCTCAAAACCTGTACGGCCGGCGTGCGCAGCGCGCGCTGCACCAGACCGAGTGGAATCAGTGGCGTGGTAGACAGCGCACAGACCTGTTCCACCACGTTGTAGAGCTGGCGCACATTTCCGGGCCATGACGCCCCGGTCAGCGCTTTGAGCGCTTCAGGAGAGAAGCCGGAAAGTCGTTTGGCGTACTTGCGCGCCAGCAGGTCCAGGAAATGGTTGGCTAGAAGGGGGATGTCCTCTCGCCGGTCACCCAGGGTGGGCAGCGAAAGTGTCACGACGTTCAGGCGGTAGTAGAGATCCTCGCGGAATTGGCTGGCCGCCATGGCCACTTCCAGGTCGCGGTGCGTGGCGGAGATGATGCGTACGTTCACCGGAAGGGACTGGCTGGAGCCCACAGGTCGCACGGCGCGCTCTTGCAGCACACGCAATAACTTCACTTGCAGCGCGGGCGGCATATCGCCGATTTCATCCAGCAGCAGCGTGCCGCCATCGGCCGCTTGAAAAAGGCCCTTGTGGTTGCTGACGGCATCTGTGAATGCCCCCTTCATGTGGCCGAAGAGTTCCGATTCAAGCAAGGCTTCGGGAATGGCCCCGCAATTGACAGCCACGAATGGGCGGCCAGCACGTGGGCTGGCGCGGTGGATGGCGCGCGCCAGCATTTCCTTGCCCGTACCGCTGTCACCAAGCAGCAGCACGCTGGCGTCCGACTGGGCCACCATATGCGCTTCCGCTAATACCTCTGCCATGCGATTGGAGCGACTGACAATCTCGGCGCGCCAAGTTTCGTTCGAATGGCTGTGAGTCGTGGCAGGTGCACTCAGCGCCAAGGCTTGATGGATCTTCTCGATCAGTGCCTTGCCGTCGTAGGGCTTGGTGAGATAGGTGAAGACGCCTCTTGCCGTGGCCTCCACCGCATCCGGAATAGTGCCGTGCGCGGTGAGCAAAATCACCGGTAGCGACGGATGACGTGCGCGCACTTCATCGAACAAAGCCAGCCCATCGCGCCCGGGCAGTTGCACATCGCTCAGCACCAGTTGCGGCCGGTCCATCTCGAGTTGTGCCAATGCCGCTTCGGCTGATGTGACCGCATTAACCTCATACCCAGCGGCCTGCAAGCGCAAGGACAGCAGTCGCAGCATGTCGGCGTCATCGTCCACCACAAGAATACGAGGCTTGCCGGAAGACGGGGTGGATTTGGTCACAGGCATTGGCGGTGTCTCGATTCAGGGCGTGGCGGATCTGCTGGCCGGTGCTGCCGGGCCGCCCGGTCGAGCGTTCAGGCTGCGCTCAATGGCACGCATGGCTTCCAGGCGTTCGTTGAGCTGGTCGTTTCGGCGTTGCGCGTCGCGCAATTGCTGGGCTTGGCGATCTGCGGCGTCTTCCAGTCGGCGCATGTGCAGAAACCGGGTTTCCAGCAAGCGTGCGAAAGATTGCAGGCTGGCAGCCAGTCCTTTTTGCGACAGTACCCGTTGAGCCAGGCCCAGCGCGCGGGCCGTGTCCACTGGCTGGCGCGTTTGGCCCAGCACCAAGGCGAGTTCCAATTGCCGCTGCGCTGATTCATCCTGCAAAGTACTCAGTCGGGCGATCTCCGAAGAAAGCTCGGAGCCGCTCAATGTCACCGCTCGATCGGCATAGGCCAGCAGCTGCGTTACCGGGCCGGTGCGGCGCGGCTCCGGCTGGGAAGGGGCCGTCGCTGCGCTTGTAACCTCGTCGGCCATAGGCTCCGATGCAGTGGAGGCCGGTGGCAAGGCTACTGCAGGCGTGACAACGGGCGTCGGAGCCGCGGTAGCGGTGTCAGCCGCTGGCGCGGGAGTCGTGCAGCCAGCCAACACCACCAATAGAGCCGTCGTGATGGGCGCCAACAATGTGAGGCGACTCGAGCGCGATCCTGAAGCAGCAACACGTGCCGTGTGAAGACGGCTCGAGGAGCAAGGGTTAGGTTGCATGGGGCAATTCAATGCGGAAGGGAGTGCGGGCACCGTCTTCGATCAGTTCCACCCGCCCGCCGTGGGCGGTGATGTATTCCTGGACGATAGACAAGCCAATGCCTGTGCCGCGGGCTGCGTCCTGGGGTTGGCGAATGCCGCGATAAAAAGGCTCGAAAATCCGTGACCGGTCATTCTCGTCCACCCCTGGGCCTTGATCCACGAAGTCCACCCGAATGCGCCCCGGCAGATGTGACAAAACAATGCGAATGGCGCCGCCCTGAGGTGAAAAGCGGATCGCGTTGGACAGCAGGTTGCCCACCGCCGAAGCAATCTTTTCCGCATCCAACGGAAGCATTACCGGCTTGCCTTCTACGGTGACATCCAGCTTGCGAGACTGCCAATGCAAGCGTTGCGCCTCTACTTGGGCTTCCAGCAAAGCCACCAGATCGGTGTTGCTGCGACGCAATTGGCGTGCCTCGAAAGCGGCCGCATTGAAACGCAGCAAGGCTTCGATTTCACCCTGCAACACCAGCGTGTTCTGGTGCAGGATGGCAACCACTTCACTTTGCCCAGGGCTCAATTCGCCCGTGATGCCATCCTGTAGCAAAGCCACCCCCTCTCGCAGCGATGCCAGAGGTGTTTTCAGCTCATGCGACACATGTCGCAGGAACCGTGCCTTGTCGGCATCCAGCTCCAGCAACCTTACGCGCAACCACTCTAGTTGTTGGCCGACGCGTCGGATGTCCACCGGCCCGGCAATGTCGACGGTCTCGGCCAGTTCGTTGTCGCCCAGAAGCCGTATGGCGTTTTCCAGCCGCTTGAATGGCCTTGCCAGCCAGACTCCGAGGAGCAGGGCCAGCACCAAGGCCAGCATGATCACGCCCACGACCTGATGCGTCACCTCGCGCCGGCTGGATTCGATCTTGTCCTGCAGTTCATTGCTGCGGCGCGCATTAATGTCCTGCACTTCTTGTGAGATGAGGGCGTTCAGGGAGTCGATCTCCAGAAACATGGCCGCCACCACGCGCTCGTTCTCCAGCGACTGGCCGGCAGGTGCATCCAGCAGCAAAGCCACTTCTGCCAGGTGAGCCTGCCAGCGGCGGGATTGCTCCAGCGGCAAGCCATTGAGCTCCAGCCGTTGCAGGATTTCTCGGGCTTCGCGAGCGCCTTCTTCGAAGCGGCGCCTCAATTGAGCATCTGCCAGCACCAGCGATTGCCTGGCTGCGCGTTCGAGCGTCTGGCTGCGGGCGTTGAGATTCTGAGCCGCTGCGCTCAACTGGATCGCTTCTGCTGCGCCCTGACGGCTCTGACCCATCAGTTGCTCTAGCGTGAAGATCGCGCGCAGCGAACTGGCTCCGAGCAGCCCACCGATCAGAAGGAAGGCCAGCAGCAGCAGTTGCTGGAAAGACAGGCCGCTCAGCGAGGCAACCTTGGGGTGGCGCACGGAAATGCTCATCAGCGTGTGGTTGCGCAGTAGCCGCGTCAGGCAGGCAGAGCGACTTCTGCGGTCACGACATCACCGCGCAATGTGTAAGCCTTGGCTTCGGTGATGGTGACGTCCACCATCTGTCCCACGAGTCGCGGCTGCCCGGCAAAATTCACGACCCGATTGCATTCGGTGCGACCCATGAGTTCAGAGGCATCGCGCTTGGACGCGCCTTCCACCAGGATGCGCTGCACGGTGCCCACACGGCTTTCACTGATCGACTTGATGTTGCTGTTGATGACAGCCTGCAACTCTTGTAGGCGCCGCAGTTTGACCTCATGCGAGGTATCGTCTTGAAGGCCCGCAGCGGGCGTGCCGGGGCGGGGGCTGAAGATGAAGCTGAAGCTGTTGTCGAAATGCACGTCGTCGATCAGTTTCATCATCTTGCGGAAGTCTTCCTCGGTTTCGCCGGGGAAGCCGACGATGAAGTCGCTGCTCATCGCCAGATCGGGGCGGATCGCACGCAGCTTTCGCACCGTACTCTTGTATTCCATCGCGGTGTAGCCCCGCTTCATTGCCATCAGGATGCGGTCTGAGCCGTGCTGAACGGGCAAGTGCAAATGGCTCACCAGCTTGGGAATGCGCGCATAGGCATCGATCAAACGCGGCGTGAATTCGTTGGGATGGCTGGTGGTATACCTAACGCGCTCAATTCCGGGAATCTCAGCCACGTATTCGAGCAGCAGCGCAAAGTCGGCGATCTCGGAGGTTCCGCCCATCTTGCCCAGGTAGGCGTTCACGTTCTGGCCCAGCAGTGTGACTTCCTTCACGCCCTGATCAGCCAGGCCAGCCACTTCGACGAGTACGTCATCGAACGGGCGGCTGACTTCTTCGCCGCGTGTGTACGGAACAACGCAATAGCTGCAGTATTTGCTGCAGCCTTCCATGATGGACACGAAGGCGCTTGCCCCTTCCACGCGTGCGGGAGGCAGGTGGTCGAACTTTTCTATTTCAGGAAAGCTGATGTCGACCTGAGGCCGTTGCAGACGATCCCGCTCCATCAGCAATTCGGGCAGGCGGTGCAGGGTCTGTGGGCCGAACACCACGTCCACGTAAGGCGCGCGCTTGATGATCTCTTGGCCTTCCTGGCTGGCTACGCAGCCACCCACGCCGATCTTCACGCCACGGCGCTTGAGGTGTTTGATACGGCCCAGATCGCTGAACACTTTTTCCTGTGCCTTTTCGCGCACGGAGCACGTATTGAAAAGGATCAGGTCGGCTTCTTCCATATTGGTGGTGGACTCATAGCCCTGTGCGGCATGGAGTACATCGGCCATCTTGTCCGAGTCGTACTCGTTCATCTGGCAGCCGAAGGTTTTGATGAAGACTTTTTTGGGCATGAGGTTGTCCGGGGGAATGCCTTGCGCCAGAGCCGCGCAAAGGCTGAAGGAGAGCGCCAGCGATGGCGTGAAATAGGGCTTGGCCTGTGGGGGGGCAGGCGGCGTGTTTAACGCCGGGCTGGCGCGTTGTCCGATTCCACGCGGAAGTTGCGCTCGACCGTATCGTTGCCCTTGCGGGGCTGCTTGGCTTCACCTTCGGTCAGGATCCACGCGCTCAGGAGCATGCCGGTGCTCGCCTCCAGGATGTAGTTCACCCGGAACCGCTGACCGAGCACCGTGTGCAGAAACACCAGGCTGTTTTGCGGGCTGAAGAGTCGCATGCCGGGCGCCATGCGGATGGTCTGGCCGTTGAGTTGCGCCTCGACGGTGCTGTTGACCACCAGCGTGCCACGCAGCGCCGCATCCGGAAAGTTGCGCACAATGCCCAGCGACGGCGGCACCTGCTGTGCATGGGCTGGCAGCGAGGCGGCGGCGAGGGTGCAAAGCGCCAGGCTGGCGCTTGCGAAGAAAGCCCGGGCTGCGGGGTGATAGGGCAGACAGCGATTCATGGTGTACATCCAGGGGCTGAAGGCGTGATTTTAGAAAGGGACAGGCCTGCCGTCTTGTGCAACGCCGGAGATATGCGTCGCAACCACTTGAAAAAACATGGCAACCAAAGAAAAAACCCACAGTGCAGGCACTGTGGGTTTCTTGTTTGGTGGTGGTAGGTGGACTTGAACCACCGACATCAGCATTATGAATGCTGCGCTCTAACCAACTGAGCTATACCACCGAAGCCGCAAATTATAGGGCAGATTTTACCGGTGCGTAAAGTTGGCAGGGCGCTTGTTGATGAAGGCGTCCATGCCTTCCTTCTGATCCTGAGTGGCGAACAACGCGTGGAACAGCCGGCGCTCGAACATCACGCCATCGTTCAGAGAGCCCTCGAAAGCGCGGTTGACAGACTCCTTGGCCGCCATCACGGCGATCTGGGAAAAACCCGCGATGATGATCGCCGCACCCAGCGCTTCTTCTTGCAGCTTGTCGTACGGAACGACTCGGCTGACGAGCCCTGCGCGTTCGGCTTCAGTGGCGTCCATCATCCGGCCCGTGAGCGCCATGTCCATGGCTTTGGACTTGCCCACCGCCCGAGGCAGGCGTTGCGTGCCGCCCGCTCCGGGGATCACGCCCAGCTTGATCTCTGGCTGTCCGAACCTGGCGTTGTCCGCCGCGATGATGAAGTCGCACATCATGGCCAGCTCGCAGCCTCCGCCCAGTGCGAAACCGCTGACTGCAGCGATGACCGGCTTGCGCACCGAACGGATCCGCTCCCAGTTGCGCGTGATGTAGTCACCCTTGTAGGCATCGGCAAAGCTGTACTTGGCCATGGCGCCGATGTCTGCACCGGCCGCAAAAGCCTTTTCACTACCGGTGATGATGATGCAGCCGATGCCTTCATCGGCATCGAAGGCCTGCAGCGCCTCGCCCAGTTCATTCATCAGCTGGTCGTTGAGCGCATTGAGTTGCTTGGGTCGGTTCAGCGTGATGATGCCGACCTTGTCCGCCTCGGTGCGGACCTCGATGACTTCGTAGGCCAAGGGTGTCTCCGTCTGTCGTTGTGATGGTGCGGCAGACTATACCCAAGGCGTTTGCATCTTCAACCCCCGGAAAGCCAGCGCCCCGCGACGGCTGCGTCGGCCACGCTCAGCCGAACCGTATCAGCCGCACGGCCTGCCGGGGCCTGCAGTTGCAATGGCAGGCGTAACAGGCGACGGTCGCGCGCCACCAAGGCGGTGATCTCAGTGGCAGCGCCTGCGTACAGCGGCAGGTCATCCAGCTTCAACAGCCGCCAGGATTGCCCCGGTGTTTCCACCGCCAGCCACTCGTCGCCGGCAATGAAGCCCGCCTGCTCCGCCAAACCCCCGCGAAGTACGACCTTGACCTGCAAGCCCTGTGCCTCGCTCACGCGCAAACCGAGGCGCTGCGCCCATTGCGGCGTTTCTACGTGCAGGGTGACGCCGTGGGCTTGCAGCAGCTCTGCCAAGGGCAGATCGCTCATGCCATGAACCCACTGGGCGATTTCCTTGGACCAGTCGCGGCCCGACAGTGATTTCAGCGTGTGCAGCAGATCGGCCTCGGTCATCGGTCCACCCGCGCAACGCTGCCACAGGCCGCGCATCACGTCGTCCAGAGAGGTTCTGCCTTCGCGTCGCAGCGCCAGATCCAGGCTCAATGCGACCAGCGAGCCCTTGGTGTAGTAGCTCACCGTGGCATTGGCCGTGTTTTCATCCTGGCGGTAGTACTTCACCCAGGCATCGAAGCTGGATTGGGCCACCGACTGCACATGGCGGCCCGGAGTCTGCAGCACCTGGTTGATGGTTTTGGTCAGCAGGCGCAGGTAGGCTGCGTTGTCCAGCAAGCCGCAGCGGCGCAGCAGCAGATCGTCGTAGTAGCTGGTGAAGCCCTCGAAGAACCAGAGCAGTTGCGTGTAGTTTTCCTGGGCGTAGTCATAGCGAGCCAGTTCCGAGGGGCGCAGCCGCTTGACGTTCCAGGTGTGGAAATACTCGTGGCTCACCAGCCCCAGCAGGGTGGTGTAGCCCTCCGGTGTGCGGGCTTCTCCCGCGCGCGGCAGGTCGCGCCGGCTGCATATCAGGGCGGTCGAGTTGCGATGCTCCAGCCCGCCGTAGCCGTCGTCCACCACGTTCAGGAAGAAAATGTAGCTGGCATGCGGTGGCCTGCCGGCGCCATGCCAAAAGCGAATCTGGTGCTCGCAGATGCGCCGCATGTCGGCCACCAGCCGGTCACCATCGAACGAAGGCGCAGCACCAGCAACCACCAGCCGGTGTGGCACGCCCCCCGCCGTGAATCGTGCGCTCCAGAAGGCACCCATCTCGACAGGGCAGTCCACGAGTTCGTCGTAGTTGGCCGCCACGTAGGTGCCAAAACCCGCCCGTGTCACCTTGGTGGATGCCAGACCGGTCGTCACAGACCATCCGCTTACTGCTGGCGTGCGAACGATCTCCAGTGCATGCAGTGCATCTTCCTGCCCATGCACGCGCAAGCACAGGCTGGTGCCATTGAAAAAGCCACGCGATGCGTCCAACCAGGCAGTGCGCACCGACGTGTCGTAGGCCGCCACTTCGTAAGTCACCAACAGCGGCTGGCCCTTTTTGCACTGCGCTTGCCAGCGGTGCTTGTCGATCTGTTTCAGTGCGATGGGCCGCCCGCCCTGAGTCGCCTGCAGTGACTGCAGGTTCTTCGAGAATTCGCGCACCAGATAGCTGCCCGGAATCCAGACGGGCAGCGACAGTTCCTGCTTCGCTGCGGGCGCAGCCACAGTCAGCGTGACTGCGAACAGGTGGGCATGCAGGTCGGCAGGTTCGACCCGGTAATGCACAGGCGTGGAAGAAGACGGGGTGCGTTGAGCTGACAATGGTGGCTCCGTCGGGTCGCGCGATGGCGATGAATGAAAAAAAACGGCCGCCAGGGGTGGCGGCCGGTGGGGCAAGGATGGCGGCCTTTTCTTTACTTGGCAGAGGCCAGCTCGGCGAACCGCTTTTCAATATCCTCTGCGCCGATGGCACCCGGCACGCGGGTGCCGTCGGCAAACAGCACCGTGGGCGTGCCGGTGATCTTGTGCTTCTTGCCGAAGGCCAGGTTGCGTTGCAGCGCACCCGTATCGCAACTGGCTGCTTCTGGCGTTTTGTCGCGCACCATTAGGTCGTGCCAAGCCGCCACGCGATCCTTCGCACACCAGATGTTTCGCGACTTTTCGGCCGAATCGGGGCTCAGGATAGGATAGAGGAACAGGTACACCGTCACGTTGTCGACGTTCTGCAGGTCTTTCTCGAACCGTTTGCAGTAGCCGCAGTTCGGGTCTTCGAAGACGGCCAGCTTGCGTTTGCCGTTACCACGCACGATGGTGAAAGCATCCTTAACGGGCAACGCTGAAAAATCCATCGCTGTCAGCTTGTTGATGCGATCTTCGGTGAGGTTGCGGCGCGCCTTGGTGTCGATCAGCTCCCCCTGGATCAGGTAGTTGCCCTTGGCGTCGGTGTAGAACACGTCGGTTCCCACACGCACTTCGTACAAGCCCTTCATTGGGGTCGCCACCACCTCATCCACCTTGCCGAGCTGGGGAATGCGTTGTTCCAGCGACTTGCGGATCTCCGCGTCCTGGGCGCTGGCGCCGAAGCTGCAGGTCAGGGCAGCGAATGCCAGCAGCGCGGGCAGAAATTTGGTGGCTTGCAATGTCGTGTCCTTCATTCGGTTCGTGTCCCTCGCATCGTTGTCTTTGTCATCATCATCTTCGCGGTCAGCGTGTGCCCATGGCTCGGCGAGCCACCCAGTCCTTCAGCGGGCCGCTGAACTCAAAGCCCTGCATGCCCCAGTTGCGCAGGACTTGCACCGCGCCTTCACTGCGGGCAAACAGCTGCTGCAGCCCGTCCATCGCCAAGCCCATGGGTAGCAGGGCCGCCTTGCGTTCACGCTCGTATTGCCGCAACAGCCGCAAGTCGGCAACGCCACGCCAATAGTCCCTCTCGTGCAACAGGCGAGCCAGCGCCTCGGCATCTGCCAGGCCCAGATTCAATCCTTGGCCCGCCAGAGGGTGAACGATGTGTGCGGCGTCGCCCGCCAGCACCCAGGTGCGCTGCGCGCCCTTGGCAGGCTGCACCGGTAGAGCCCCGCACCAGCGCCGGGCCCGGGCCTGCTGCAAAGGCCAACTGGCACGGCCGCCAATGGGCTGCAGCGCACCCAGGGTATTCTGGCTGGCGTCCTGCAGCCGATGTGCGAAGGCATCCTCGTCCAGCGCCATCCGCTCGGCAACTTGGTCCTGCGAGACTGACCACACCACGGCCACAGAGTTCCCCTGGGCGCCGTCCAGCGGTAAAAAAGCCAGAATGCCGTCCGGCAGAAACCACTGGCGCGCGACCTGACCGTGCGGCGACTCGCAGCGCAGGCGAGTGGCAATCGCGTGCTGCGCATAGGGCGTCACGTCGAATTCCACGCCCAACTCGTCGCGGGTGCGGCTGGCGCGTCCTTCACAGATGACGGTCAGGGCTGCGGGTACGGCGGCGGGTACCAGCTCCACCTGCGGCTGAAAGCGAACGGCTTCCGCCAGCCGCGCTTCGAGTGCAGGCACGTCCACGATCCACGCCAATGCTTCTGCGTCCTGCGGGCCGGCATCGAAAGTCACCCGGCCGCTCTGGTCGCCATACACCTCCATCTGCCGCACGGCAGTGGCGTGGGCTGCATCGGGCCAGCTGCGCACCGATTCCAGCAAGGCGCGGGACGCCGCATTCAGCGCATAGGCGCGCACGTCGTCGGGAACGGGGTCCGCAGGGGCTGCCGGGGTGGTCACCAGAGCCACCCGCAGGCGCTCGCGGGCCAGCAGCAGCGCGAGGGTGCGGCCGACCACGCCGGCTCCGCGAATACAGACATCGAAAGTTTGCGCCATGGCGCGGATTGTAGGAGGCCCTGTCTGCGTTGGCGGATGTGGCGTGAGGCGGTCTCCGGGCGGGCAGAATGCCGCCTTCGCGCCGCGTGCCGGCTTCTTCATTTTTCGCTGTCAGGACTCTCGCGTGACTTTCCGCCCAGGCCATGATCTCTCAGGCACCATCGCCCGCCTGTTCGTCCATCCGATCAAGTCGTGTGCCGCTGTCGAGGTGCGCGAGGCCGTGCTGACAAAGGCGGGTCTCGATCTGGACCGTGCCTTCATGGTGGTGGATGCCCACGGAATCTTCCTCACCCAGCGCGAGCACGCCCGCATGGCGCTGGTGCGGCCACAGATCAAGACGGAAGAACTGGTGTTGCGCGCACCCGGCATGCTGGCGCTGCACCTTTCGCTGCTGCACGTGGAAAGCGCGGCCACCGTGTCGGTCTGGGGCGAGACCATGCCCGCGTGGGACATGGGCGATCTGGCGGCGCAGTGGTTCAGCGACTTTCTGGGGCAAAGCTGCCGGCTGGTGCGGTTCGATCCGGCGCACCGCCGCCTGTCCAGCCCGCAGTGGACGGGTGGCATGGAGGTGCCCAACCAGTTTTCAGACGGGTTTCCGCTGCTGGTGACCAGTCAGGCATCCATCGACGGCCTGAACGAACGCCTGCAAGCCGTGGCGCAAGGGCCGGTGGGCGTGGAGCGGTTCCGGCCCAATATCGTCGTCGACGGCTTCGAGGCGCATGACGAAGACCGCATCGACACGCTCTACATAGGTGCGGGTGATGGCGCGACGGGCGGCGCAGAAGACGGCGCAGAGGGCGACGAGGTGCATCTGCAGCTCGTCAAGCCCTGTGCGCGCTGCCCCATTCCCGACATCGACCCCGCCACGGCCGAGGCCACGCCGGCCGTTGGCGACATGCTGCGCCGTTACCGACACGACCGGCGGCTGGATGGCGCCATCACCTTCGGCATGAATGCCATCGTGCGGCAGGGCGCCGGGCTGCTGCTGCGGGTGGGCCAGCCCATCGCGGCCGACCTGCGTTTCGACTGAATGGGGCGGATGGCACCGTGCCGCTAGGCACTTGCCAACCCTGTTCAAGCGCCCTCCGGGCCAGCCCCGTAAAATCGCCGGTTTGTCTCTCCGAACCCTGAAAGCCCTGCCATGAGCCTGAAATGCGGCATCGTGGGCCTGCCCAACGTGGGCAAGTCCACTCTCTTCAACGCCCTCACCAAGGCCGGCATCGCCGCCGAGAACTACCCCTTCTGCACCATCGAGCCCAATACGGGCGTGGTGGAAGTGCCTGACCCGCGCCTGCAGCAGCTCGCCGGCATCATCACGCCCGAGCGTATCGTGCCGGCCATCGTCGAGTTCGTCGACATCGCCGGCCTGGTGGCTGGCGCGTCCAAGGGCGAAGGCCTGGGCAACCAGTTCCTGGCCCACATCCGGGAAACCGACGCCATCGTGAACGTGGTGCGCTGCTTCGAGGACGACAACGTTATCCACGTGGCCGGCCGCGTTGATCCGATCTCCGATATCGAGGTCATCCAGACCGAGCTGTGCCTGGCCGACATGGCCACGGTCGAAAAGGCGCTGAACCGCTACAGCAAGGCCGCCAAGTCGGGCAACGACAAGGAGGCCGCGAAGATCGTCGCGCTGCTCACGCCCATCCAGGCCGCGCTCGACCAGGGCAAGCCCGCACGCACCGTCGCAGTGAGCAAGGAAGACGCGCCGCTGCTCAAGCAGTTCTGCCTGATCACCTCCAAGCCCGCGATGTTCGTGGGCAACGTGAGCGAAGACGGCTTCGAGAACAACCCGCTGCTCGACCGCCTGAAGGAATACGCTGCGGCCCAGAAGGCGCCCGTCGTGGCCATCTGCGCCAAGATGGAGTCCGAGATGAGCGAGATGAGCGATGAAGACCGCGACATGTTCCTGTCCGAAATGGGCCAGAGCGAGCCGGGCCTGAACCGCCTGATCCGCGCGGGCTTCAGCCTGCTGGGCCTGCAGACCTACTTCACCGCGGGCGTGAAGGAAGTCCGCGCCTGGACGGTGCCCGTGGGCGCTACCGCACCGCAGGCTGCGGGCGTGATCCACGGCGACTTCGAGCGTGGGTTCATCCGCGCGCAGACCATTGCTTTCGACGACTTCATCGCCCTCAAGGGCGAGCAGGGCGCCAAGGACGCGGGCAAGATGCGCGCTGAAGGCAAGGAATACGTCGTCAAGGATGGCGACGTGCTGAACTTCCTGTTCAACGTCTGAGCCCTCGGGTTTGCAGGGCCTCCTGAGCCCTCGCAACGCCTTTCGACAAGCCGCGCACTGCGCGGCTTTTTCACGCCTGCCAACGATTGCGTGGTGCCCTGCAGATTGCGCGGGTCTGCGCTAGCATCGACCGCCGTTGCTGAACGGCCTGCCAGCGTCCTGCAGCACGCACCACCAGGGCTGCCACGTTTTTGCGCCGCCCGCCCCAGTCGTCTCCCGCCCTCCAAAGCCTCCTCGCCCATGCAACTTGGCATCATTTACGCCACCCTCGCTTACGTTGCGTGGGGTGTGTTCCCCGTGTACTTCCATCAGGTGGCCTCGGTGCCGGCGCTGGAGGTGGTGCTGCATCGCACGCTCTGGTCGATGGTGTTCGTGACCGCGGTGCTGTTGGTGCGTCGGCAACTGGCCTGGGTGGCTGCCTTGCGGCGCCAACCGCGCGTGGTGGCTGCGTTTTTGCTGTCGGCTCTGCTGCTATCGGCCAACTGGCTCATCTATGTGTGGGCGGTGCACAACCATCACGTGGTGGATGCCAGCCTGGGTTACTTCATGCTGCCGTTGGTGAACGTGGCGTTGGGTTGTGTCTTTCTGGGCGAGCGGCCCCGGCGTGGCCAGTGGCTGGCCTTGGCCGTGGCGGCGTCGGGCGTGGTGTGGCTCACCGTCCAGACCGGCCGCCTGCCTTGGATCGCGCTGGTGCTGGCCGTCACCTTCGGTTTTTACGGCCTGCTGCGCAAGACGGCGGTGCTGGGTGCGATCGAAGGGCTGGCGCTGGAAACCGCGTTGCTCTCGCCGCTGGCCGTTGGCCTGCTCGCCTGGTGGACGCTGACCGGCCAGGCCGAGTGGGTGCACGCCGACGCCACCACGCTGGGCTGGCTGGTGGCGGCCGGGCCGATCACCGCCATTCCGTTGCTGCTGTTCGCGGCCGGCGCGCGGCGCATTCCGCTGGCGACGATGGGTGTGCTGCAGTACATCTCGCCCAGCCTGCAGTTCGCGCTGGGTGTCTGGTTGTTTGGCGAAACGGTGGAGCCGGCACGGCTGGCGGGGTTCGTGCTGATCTGGTCGGCACTGGCGCTGTACACGCTGGAAGGTGGCCTGCAGCGTCGCCGCATTCTGCTGGCCCGGCCTTGAGGAATTTCAAGCCAAAAAGCTCTAAAGCGCTTGTTGGATAAGCGCTGGTAGCTATAAATATCATAGCAAATGACTGCGGCCCGCTCAGTGCGGCACCGCACCGGGCCAGAAGTACAGCAGGCCGCCCGTCATCACCAGATAGCGAAAGAACTTGCCCACCGCCATGTAGGCCAGGCAGGGCCAGAAGGGCAGCTTCAGCCAGCCGGCCACGGCACATAGTGGGTCGCCCACCAGAGGCAGCCAGCTCAGCAGGCAGGCCTTGGGGCCGAAGCGTTCCAGCCATTTCAGCGCCCGGGGTTCCTTGTGAACGCCGCGCGCCTTGTCCACCGCCTTGTGTGCCCCCAGGCCCATCCACCAGCTGACGCCGCCGCCCAGCGTGTTGCCGGCGGTGGCCACCAGCACGGCAGGCCAGAAGAGTTCGGGGTTGATCTTGATGAGGCCAAAGACGGCGGGCTCTGAGCCAAGAGGCAGCAATGTCGCCGAAATGAAGGACACCACGAAAACGGTGCTCAGGCCGAACTGGGGCAAGGCCAGCACGTCCATGAGTTGGTTCATCCAGATTTCCATAAGTGCCGCGAGTGTAGGCAGGCCACTTCAGGCCAGGCTGTAGCCCGGCACGCCGTCTTTGGGCGGTACCGCGGCTCCCGCGTTGAGGTGGGCTCAGCCGTCGGACCGCTAGCCAAACGATCCACGCTGCGAAGGTCCACGGCGCTGTCGTGATCAGGGCAGACCCGGAGCCCAGAAGTATTGCTTCATAACTTTGGGCTATGGGGTTGCGCTATCTGAAATAGAGGCCTAATGCCACCTGTCTTCACCAAGATGTTTTGGATCGAGGTGTGTGGCCGGTCAAACAGCTGGCCTATCTGGTGCAGCGTCCAACCTTCCTTCCAACGGTCCCACATCAGCGCCTTTTGGCTGTCGGTGTAGTAGTTTCGTGTCCGATACTTCATTTGCAACACTCCGTCTGCTTACGCAGTTATCAGTGTGTTGCATCGACCGGTTGAATCCGCCGACGAAAGCGGCATTTCGCTGTGCCTGGCGGTGATCGACCTGGATCACTTCAAGCGCATCAACGACGAAATGGGTCACCTGGGGGGCGACGAAGTGCTGCGCACCTTCGCCCAGATCACGCAGCAAACAGTGCGCACCGACGATTTCTTCGGCCGCTATGGCGGCGAGGAATTTCTGCTGGTCTTTCCAGCGACGCCGTTGCTGCCGGCCCTCAATAGCTGTGAGCGCATCCGCTCGCACATCGAGTCGTACCCCTGGGACGGAACGCTGCGCGGGCGCGTCACGGTGTCCATCGGGGTGACGCAGTACGTGCTGGGCGAATCGGTGCTGGAATTCTTCTCGCGCGCCGACACCGCGATGTACCTGGCCAAACAGAGCGGGCGCAATCAGGTGGTGGTGCAGGAGCCCGCGGTGGCCGGCGCCCCGGCGGACGACGGCGCTCTTGCGCCCCCGGCGCACGGATACTTTTGACGGCACTGGGGTTGCAGCGCCACTGCGCGCAGGCGCCGGGCGCCGGGTGATGAGGGCAGGGCGGGCGCCAAGCCGGGTCGCCCTGCCAGCGCCTGCTGCCTTGGCGTCCTGCGCCGCCTGTACTGACCACGGCGCGGCCGCACGCTGCGGTGCCCGCGGGTCTTGTGTTGCTGAAAATTTAGGCAGGTACAATCCTGCCTCTTTTTTCACGCGCCTGTTTTCAGCCATCCAGCCCCGTATGCGCATTGGTCACATTCCCCTAGCGAACCGCCTGTTCGTTGCCCCGATGGCGGGCGTCACGGACCGGCCGTTCCGCCAGCTGTGCAAGGCGCTGGGGGCGGGCTATGCGGTCAGCGAGATGGTGACGTCGCGTAAGGACCTGTGGAACAGCCTCAAAACGTCGCGCCGCGCCAACCATGAGGGCGAACCCGGCCCCATCGCCGTGCAGATCGCCGGCACCGACGCCGCGATGATGGCCGAGGCCGCGCTCTACAACGTAGACCGGGGCGCGCAGATCATCGACATCAACATGGGCTGCCCGGCCAAGAAGGTGTGCAACAAATGGGCGGGCTCTGCCCTGATGCAGAACGAGGCGCTGGCCATCGAGATCGCCCAGGCGGTGGTCGATGCCTGCGCGCCGCGCAACGTGCCCGTCACGCTCAAGATGCGCACGGGCTGGAGCCAGGACCACAAGAACGCTGTGGCGCTGGCGCGTGCGTTTGAGGGCGTGGGCATCCAGATGCTGACCGTGCACGGCCGCACGCGCGAGCAAGGCTACAAGGGCCATGCCGAATACGACACCATCGCCGCAGTAAAGGCTGCGGTACGCGTGCCGGTGGTGGCCAACGGTGACATCACCTCGCCCGAAAAGGCGAAGGCGGTGCTGGCCGCCACGGGCGCCGACGCGGTCATGATTGGCCGGGCGGCGCAGGGCCGTCCTTGGATCTTCCGCGAGATCGGCCACTACCTCGCCACGGGTGAGCACCTGGCGCCGCCACTGGTGGCCGAGGTGCGCCGCCTGCTGCTCGACCACCTGCAGGACCACTACGGCCTGTACGGCGAGCTGACCGGCGTGCGCAGCGCGCGCAAGCACATCGCCTGGTATGTGCGCGCGCTGCCCGGCGGCGAGGATTTCAGACAACAGATCAACACGATTGAGGACTGCGCGGTTCAGTGGCAGGCCGTGGCGGATTATTTCGACGCGCTCGGCGCGACGATGGACCGACTGCCCGCCGCCAGCGAGGCCGACGCGGACCCGAGGGAACAGATGCATGAGCAAGAAACACATTGAAGAATGCGTGCGAGACAGCCTGCAGGGCTACTTTCGCGACTTAGGGGGCGAGGCGCCGGACGGCATGTACGACATGCTGGTGCGCCTGGTCGAAAAGCCGCTGCTGGAGGTGGTGATGAGCCACGCCGACAACAACCAGTCCCGCGCGGCCGAATGGCTGGGGCTGAACCGCAACACGCTGCGCAAGAAGCTGGTGGAGCACAAGCTGCTGTGATGCAGGCTCAGCCTGTGCATCACCCTCATTCGCTATAAAAATAATAGCTACTAGCGCTTATCCATAGGGCGCTAGGGCCTGATTTCATTCAAAAACCTCTGCTGAATCCACCATGAACGCACTTCTCTCCGTCTCAGACAAGACCGGCATTGTCGAATTTGCCCAGGCGCTGCACGCGCTCGGCATCAAGCTGCTGTCCACCGGCGGCACCGCCAAGCTGCTGGCTGACAAGGGCCTGCCCGTGACCGAGGTGGCCGAGGTCACGCAGTTTCCCGAGATGCTGGACGGCCGCGTGAAAACGCTGCACCCCAAGGTGCACGGCGGCCTGCTGGCACGTCGCGAACTGCCCGAGCACATGGCAGCCCTCCAGGAACACGGCATCGACACCATCGACCTGCTGGTGGTGAACCTCTACCCCTTCGAGGCCACGGTCGCCAAGGCCGGCTGCACGCTGGCCGACGCCATCGAGAACATCGACATCGGCGGCCCGGCCATGGTGCGCAGCGCGGCCAAGAACTGGAAGGATGTGGGCGTGGTGACCGACGCGTCGCAGTACGACAGCGTGCTGAGCGAGTTGAAGGCATCCGGCAAGCTGTCTGACGCCCTGCGCTTCGGCCTGTCGGTGGCGGCGTTCAACCGCATCGCACAGTACGACGGCGCCATCAGCGACTATCTCTCGTCCGTCACCTTCGAGGTCGAGAAGCTGGCCGAAGACTATGTGCCCGCACGCGCCGCGTTCCCCGGCCAGAGCAATGGCATCTTCACCAAGGTGCAGGACCTGCGCTACGGCGAAAACAGCCACCAGCAGGCAGCGCTGTACCGCGACCTGTACCCAGCGCCCGGCTCCATCGTTACGGGCGAGCAGCTGCAGGGCAAAGAACTCAGCTACAACAACATCGCCGACGCCGACGCCGCCTGGGAATGCGTCAAGAGCTTCGATGCCGCCGCCTGCGTGATCGTCAAGCACGCCAACCCCTGCGGCGTGGCCGTGGGCCTGCATGCAGCCGACGCCTACGGCAAGGCCTTCCAGACCGACCCGACCAGCGCGTTCGGCGGCATCATCGCCTTCAACCGCCCGGTGGACGCCGCTGCGGCGCAACTCGTGGTCAAGCAGTTCGTCGAAGTGCTGATGGCTCCGTCCTTCACGCCCGAAGCGCTGGAGATCTTCAAGCCCAAGACCAATGTGCGCCTGCTGAAGATCGCGCTGCCTGACCACAAGGGCACGACGGCCTGGAACCGCGGCCGCAACGCCATGGACGCCAAGCGCATCGGCTCGGGCCTGCTGCTGCAGACGGCCGACAACCACGAGCTGTCGCTCACCGACCTGAAGGTGGTGACGAAGAAGCAGCCCACGCTGGAAGAGATGGAAGACCTGCTTTTCGCCTGGAAGGTCGCCAAGTACGTCAAGAGCAACGCCATCGTCTTCTGCAAGGGAGGCATGACCATGGGCGTGGGCGCGGGCCAGATGAGCCGCCTCGACTCGGCCCGCATCGCCAGCATCAAGGCGCAGCACGCCAGCCTGTCGTTGAACGGCACGGTGGTGGCGAGCGACGCGTTCTTCCCGTTCCGCGACGGCCTGGACGTGGTGGTGGATGCGGGCGCGACCTGCGTCATTCAGCCCGGTGGTTCCATGCGTGACAGCGAGGTGATTGCCGCCGCCGACGAGCGCGGCGTGGCGATGG
This sequence comes from Acidovorax sp. WCS2018Noco2-16, assembly GCF_031843945.1. NCBI lineage: Bacteria > Pseudomonadati > Pseudomonadota > Betaproteobacteria > Burkholderiales > Comamonadaceae > Acidovorax > Acidovorax sp. WCS2018Noco2-16. The sequence goes on along the minus strand of NZ_JAVTJJ010000002.1, from coordinate 449,236 downwards.
TGTTCAGCGGCGTGCGCCACTTCCGGCATTGATCGGCCACCGGCTGCGGCGACCGCCCGATCAGGGGGCGCTGCAGTGCTGGCGACATGGCGGCCTGCGGGCCGCTTTTTGGTTTTATCTGGTCAGAAAGGCCTGTAGCGCTTGCTGCATAAGCGCTGCCTGCTATCAACTTTGATTATCTGGCCGCTGCGCTGCTGCATCCAGCCGCGCATCCTTGTCGCGCCACAGGCCGTCCAGCCAGTCCTGCATGGCATTGCGTGCACCGGCTCGGGCGGGTGCGGCGGGCACTGGGCGCTTTTCGACATGCACGATCACGCGGCCCATCCGGCCCGCCAGTGCGTCGGAAAACGTGGGCACGCCTTCAGGGTAGGCGATGGTCACGTCGAGCACCGAGTCGAGCTGGTCGTGCAGGGTCTGCAGCACGGTGGCCATGCCGCCGTAGCGTGGCACCAGCAGATGGCGGTAGGGCGAGGCCTGCTCGTCGTGCTTGGCCTGTGAAAAGCGGGTGCCTTCCGAGAAGTTCATCACTGCGGTCGGCATGCGGCGAAACTTCTCGCAGGCCTCGCGCGCGGCGCGCAGGTCCTTGCGCGCGCTGGCGCCGCCGCGGCTGCGACGCATGAACGGAAAGTCCAGTGCCCACCAGGCCAGGCCGATCACCGGCACGTAGATCAGCTCGCGCTTGAGAAAGAATTTCAGCAGCGGAATGCGGCGGTTGAACACGCGTTGCAACACCACGATGTCCACCCAGCTCTGGTGGTTGCAGGTCACCAGGTACCAGTGGCGCGGGCTCAAGCCTTCCAGGCCGGACACCTGCCAGGGCGCGCGATTGGCCGCGCCGATCCAAACGTTGTTGATGCCGATCCACAGCTCGGCCAGGGCGCTCAGCACCCGGTCGGTGTGGCGGCGTACGGGCGTGAAAGGCAGCACCAGTTTGGCCAGCGCCCAGGGCATCATCATCGAGAAGACGATCACCGTGTTGAGCGCCAGCACCACGGCGCACACCAGGAATTTCAGCGGGCCGAGCATGGCAGCAGACAGGTCGAAAAGAAGAAGGGGCCGGGCGCGGCGCCCGGCGACCAGGGAAGCGCCAGACGCATCAGGCGCCGGTCCAGGACTGGAAGACTTCGCGCGCGGCGGCCACGGTGGTGGCGATGTCGTCGTCGGTGTGCGCAGCGCTCACGAAACCGGCTTCGTACAGCGCCGGTGCGATGTAGACGCCCCGATCCAGCAGGCCGTGGAACAGCCTGTTGAAACGTGCCCCGTCGGTGGCCAGCACCTGGGGGTAGTTCTGCGGCAGTTCGGGCAGCAGGAAAAAGCCAAACATGCCGCCTTCGCAGTCGGCGCTGAAAGGCACGCCGGTTTCTTGTGCAGCCCGGGTCAGCCCGTCGATCAGCAGCTGCGTGCGGGCGCCCAGCGCTTCGTAGAAGCCGGGCCGGCTGATCTCCTGCAGCGTTGCCAGGCCGCAGGCGGTGGCCACTGGGTTGCCCGACAGCGTGCCCGCCTGGTAGACCGGCCCGAGCGGCGCGAGCTGCTCCATCACAGCACGCGGGCCGCCAAAGGCCGCCAGCGGCATGCCGCCGCCGATGACCTTGCCCAACACCGTGATGTCCGGCTTGAAGCCGGGAATGCTGCGGGCGTACACGCTCTGCGCGCTGCCCAGCGCCACGCGAAAGCCGGTCATCACTTCGTCAAACACCAACAGCGTGCCGTACTGCGTGCACAGCTCGCGGCAGCGCTGCATGAAGGGAACGCTGGCGCGAACGAAATTCATGTTGCCGGCGATGGGCTCGATCATCAGCCCGGCGATTTCACTGCCGTGCAGCGCAAAGGCTTCTTCAAGCTGGGCAATGTCGTTGTATTCGAGCACTAGCGTGTGCTGCACTACCTCCGGCGGCACGCCGGCACTGGTGGCGTGACCGAAAGTTGCAAGGCCCGAGCCGGCCTTGACCAGCAGCGCGTCGGCATGGCCGTGGTAGCAGCCGTTGAACTTGATGATCTTGCTGCGGCCGGTGGCGCCGCGGGCCAGGCGAATGGCGCTCATGCCGGCTTCGGTGCCCGAGCTGACCAGGCGAATCATCTCCATCGACGGCACGTGGCGCAGGATGGCTTCGGCCAGCTCGACCTCGCGTTCGGTGGGCGCACCGAAGCTGAAGCCGTCCAGCGCGGCCTTCTGCACGGCTTCCAGCACGGCGGGGTGGCCGTGGCCCAGGATCATCGGACCCCAGGAGCCGATGTAGTCGGTAAAGCGCTGGCCGTTGGCGTCCCAGAAATACGCGCCTTGAGCGCGCTGCACGAACCGCGGCGTTCCGCCGACGGCCTTGAAGGCGCGAACTGGCGAGTTGACGCCGCCGGGAATGATCGCTTTGGCGCGTTCGAACAGGGGAAGATTCAGGTCAATGCTGGGTGTCATGGGGAGGCATTACGAAGCCATCGATGGCGGTAGGATCTAGCGGGTTCACCTTGTCGTTCTCTTCGTTTTCGTCGTCGTCGGGCTGCGCCCAGAACATGCGATCGGGCAGCACATGGCCCATGCCAGGCCGAAAGCCTGCATCCAGGCAGCTGTCCAGGTAAGTGAGCGATTCTTTTGCTGCTTCCGGCAGGTCGTCTCCACTGGCCACCAGCGCCGTCAGCGCTGCCGACAAGGTCTCGCCGGCGCCGGCGAAGGTGGCTTCGAAACGCTCGAAGCGAGACGAGCTCAGCACGGTCTGCGGCGATGCCAGCACGTTGTCGATGAACTGCTCCGGTGCGGGAATGCCCGTCACCAGCACGTAAGGCACGCCCATGTCGGACGCAGCCTGGGCCAGGTCGCGCGCGGAAGGCGCCTTGTCATTGCTCCAGTCGGGGAGCAGCCAGCGCCGCAGCGTGCTGTAGTTGCCCACCAGCACGGAGGTCTGCGGCAGCAGCAGTTCCTGGAATGCGTCAAGGTACTGATCGATCAGGTCGTCGCGCCACCACGACAAATTGGGCATGTACGCGATGACCGGAACGTCGGCGTAGTCGGATGCCACCTCTGCGATGGCACTGATGTTTTCCGGGCTGCCCACAAAGCCGACCTTGATGGCCTGCACGGGCATGTCCTCGAGCACAGCACGAGCCTGCTCGGCCACGGCTTCGTCGTCCATGGCGTAGTGGTCAAAGATTTCGGCGGTGTCGCGGGCATAGGCCCCGGTGACGATGGCGACCGGGTGGCCGCCCACCGACGCGATGGTGGCGATGTCGGCTGTCAGGCCGCCCGCGCCACTGGGGTCGCTGGCGTTAAACACCATCACGCATACGGGGGAGCTGTCGTCTTCAGCGGCCGCCGCTTCTTCGATATCAGGGGGAAGGGAGGTATTTGTTGTCATGAACAGGTGCCAGCCTAAACCGTGGCACGAAAGCTGCATCCCGCTGAGATGTCTAGATACAATCGTTGCATTCTATGTGAACGCACTTTAAGCTGTGACTGATCCAAAAACCTGGATGTGCCTGATCTGCGGGTGGATATACGACGAGGCGCAAGGCGCCCCGGAACACGGCATTGCCCCCCACACATCATGGGACGACGTACCCATGAATTGGGCGTGCCCTGAGTGTGGTGCGCGCAAGGAAGACTTCGAGATGGTTCAGATCTGAAGCGCGGCTCCTGCCAGCGTTGTTTTACCAATTCCTCAGGAGCAGTGACATTGACTACGACGGGTGCAACCTTCAAGGTGCTGGTGGTTGACGACAGCAACACCATCCGGCGCAGCGCCGAGATTTTTCTCAAGCAGGGCGGCCACGAAGTGCTGCTGGCCGACGACGGATTCGACGCATTGGCGAAGGTCAATGACTATCAGCCTCAACTGATCTTCTGCGACATCCTCATGCCCAAGCTCGATGGTTACCAGACCTGCGCCATCATCAAACGCAATGCGCGATTTGCAGATACGCCCGTGGTGATGCTCTCGTCCAAGGACGGGGTTTTCGACAAGGCCCGCGGGCGCATGGTGGGGTGTCAGGAGTACCTCACCAAACCGTTTACCAAAGACCAGCTGCTGCAAGCAGTGCAGCAGTTTGGCAATGCCCAACAAGGAGCCATGTAATGCCGATCCAGAAAGTGCTGGTCGTTGACGACTCGAAGACCGAGCTGATGTTTCTGACCGATCTGCTGCAGAAAAAGGGCATGCAGGTGCGTACGGCCGAAAACGCCGAAGAAGCATTTCGCCGCCTGGCCGAAGAAAAGCCGGATCTGATCCTGATGGACGTGGTGATGCCCGGCCAGAACGGCTTTCAGCTCACGCGCTCCATCTCCCGCGATCCTCAGTACGCCGACGTGCCGATCATCATGTGCACCAGCAAGAACCAGGAAACCGATCGGGTGTGGGGCATGCGCCAGGGTGCGCGCGGCTACATCACCAAGCCCGTGGATCCCGCGGAGCTGCAGGCAAAGATCGACGCGTTGAACTGAACCGGCTGCGTCGCCCATGGCCAATCGTGAAGCTCTGAGGGAGCTCCAGACCCGTCTTGCCGCCCGACTTCAGGCGGCACGGGGCGAGGGCTCCAATGTGTCGTCGTGGCTGGCCGTCGAATCGGCCGGTCACCGTTTTCTGCTGCCGCTCGAGCAGTCTGGCGAGATCTTTCCCTGGCGCGGCGTTCAACCCGTGCCCTACACACAGCCGTGGTTCCTGGGCGTTGCCAACCTGCGTGGCACGTTGATCGGCGTGGTGGATGTGGCGGGCCTCTTGGGCGAGACGGCCTCCCGGTCCGATGCGGCCCTGGCCGAATCCAGCCTGCTGGCGCTGAATGCGGCGCTCGATGTCAACGTCGCGCTGCTGGTGGATCGCCTGGCCGGCCTGCGTGGCACCGAGGCTTTCGTGTCTTCTGCGCCGCCGGCTGAAGACGCACCGCCCTTTTTCGGTACTTCCTACCAGGACGCCCAGGGCGGTCGCTGGCAGGAGCTCAACCTCCAGGTTTTGTCCCAATACCCTGCGTTTCTCAGCATCAGTGCTTGAGTTTTTCTTCAAGGCCGCACCATGTCAGTCGTCAACCCGTTTGGAAAACTATTCAACCGCAAGCCCGCAGAGTCGGAGGCGGATCTGAACCTGTCCCCCGCGCAGACGGGCCAGGGCGCTGCAGGGCCGGAAGGCGATGCCATCCTGCGCGACAGCTACCCGGTGGACGGTTTGAACAGCGTGCAGGGCGACCCGGACGCTTCGGCGCCCGTTCCTGACCTGGACGACGCGGACGGCGATCTCGTGGCTTTGCCACTGCTGGGGCGCGCCACACCCGCGCGCCATCAACGGCGTTTGCTGATCCTGCTGGCTGCCGGCCTGGTGGTGTTGGCGCTCATCGCGGGCTGGGTGCTGCAGCAGGCCGACCGCTCCGCTCAGCAACTGGCTGCAACCGGGCAGTCGCTGATGCAGTCGCAGCGACTGGCCAAGTCGGTATCGCAAGCGCTGGTGGGCAGCCCGCAGGCGTTCCCTGACGTGGTGGAAAGCTCTGGCGTGCTGGCGCGCAACGTGCGCGCTCTCAACAGCGGCGACAGCGAGCTGGGCGTGCAGTCGCTCGGCGAGTCCTACAAATCCGAACTCGAGGCAGTGACGCCTTTGGTGGACCGGGCCGAGCGCAACGCCGCGGTGGTGATGGGCCAGCAGAAGATCCTGACGCAGGTGGGCGACGCTTTGCGTACCATCAACCGCCAGTCGTCCGACCTGCTGGAAATTGCTGAAACCGTGTCGTCGCTCAAGCTGCAGCAAAACGCGGCTGCAGGCGAGATCTCCGCAGCGGGCCAGTTGGTGATGCTGACGCAGCGCATCGGCAAGTCGGCCAACGAATTCCAGACCATGGAAGGCGTGAGTCCCGAGGCCGTGTTCCTGCTGGGCAAGGACTTGAACTCGTTCAAGGAAATCGCGCAGGGCATGCTGGACGGCAGCGCCGATCTGCGGTTGGCCCCTACACGCGATGCCCAGACGCGCGAGCAACTGGACAGCCTGATCAAGCTGTATGAGCAGACCCGCACGCAGGCTGGCGCCATTTTGGGCAACCTGCAGGGCCTGGTGTCTGCGCGCGAAGCGCAGTCCGCCATCATTGTCGACAGCGAGCCGCTGCGCCGCCAACTCGAAACGCTACAGACTCGCCTGTCCGCACAGACCGGCCTGGGCGCTGGCCAGTTCGCCGCGCTGGCGGTGGCCGGCTTGTTCGTGCTGCTGTGCGGTATCGGCATTTCGCGTGTGCAACTGCTGGACAGCCGTTCGCGCCAGACCGCTGCAGAAACACTGCAGCACGATGCCAAGCGCCAGGAGCATGAAGCCAAGCGCGTGAACGACGCCAACCAGGCTGCCATTTTGCGATTGATGAACGAACTGCAGTCGGTCGCTGAAGGCGATCTGACGCAGGAAGCCACCGTGACCGAAGACATCACCGGCGCCATCGCCGACTCGGTGAACTACACGGTGGAAGAGTTGCGCCAACTGGTGGGCAGCGTGCAGAACACGGCGGCCCGCGTGGCGCAGACCACGGCGCAGGTGGACAGCACGTCGACCGAACTGCTCGCAGCGTCGACCGAACAACTGCGCGAGATTCGCGAAACCGGCCGTTCGGTGCTGGACATGGCGACCCGAATCAACGACGTGTCCACGCAAGCGCAGGAATCCGCCTCGGTGGCGCGCCAGTCGCTGCAAGCGGCGGATTCCGGCCTGCAAGCCGTGCAGAACGCCATCGGCGGCATGAACTCCATCCGCGACCAGATCCAGGACACCTCCAAGCGCATCAAGCGGCTGGGTGAGTCGTCGCAAGAGATCGGTGAAATCACCGAGCTGATTTCTGACATTACCGAGCAGACGAACGTGCTGGCGCTGAACGCTGCCATCCAGGCAGCATCGGCTGGAGAGGCCGGTCGCGGCTTCTCGGTGGTGGCCGAAGAAGTGCAGCGCCTGGCTGAGCGCTCGGCTGATGCGACGCGCCAGATCTCGGCGCTGGTGAAGGCGATTCAGACCGACACGCAAGATGCTGTGGCCGCCATGGAGCGCTCCACGCAGGGTGTGGTGGAAGGTGCACGCCTGTCTGACTCCGCCGGTACCGCACTGACCGAGATTGACCGCGTGTCGCGCCGACTGGCCGAGCTGATCGAGCAAATCTCGTCGTCGACATCTCGCGAAGCTGAACTGGCCAACGAGGTGGCAGACAACATCCAGCACATCTTTGCCGTGACCGAACAGACGGGTGAAGGCACGCGCACCACGGCTCAGCAAGTGCGCGAGCTGTCGCATATTGCCGAAGAGCTGCGCCAGTCCGTGTCGCGATTCAAGATCGCCTGACGCGTTTTTCTCCGATCAACCACTGGCTGGAGGCAGCCGGGGACGAATTCATGCCATCTTTGGACGCCGCAAACGCACCAGCCGCCGACTGGCCGCAGGCAGAGCAGGACCTGGGACCGCTCGCGTGGGTGCTCGATGAGTTGCGCAAGTCGCTTGATGGTGCCGTCAAGTCGCTGCGCCGGTTTGTGCGCGAGGCCGATTTGGCTCGCGAGTCTGACCTGGCTTCGCTGGATGCGGGCGCCCTGCGCATTGCCCGCCAGCAGTTGCACCAAGCCAGTGGTGCGCTGGAAATGGTGGGAATGGCGCCCCCGGCGCTGGTGCTCCGATCCATGGAAGCGGCTGTACAGAAGTTTGTGCAGCGTCCAGAACATTGCGGCGATGACGCGGTTTCGGTACTGGAGCGCGCCAGCTTTGCCCTCGTCGAATATCTGGACAACGTACTGGCGGGCAAGACCACGTCGCCAGTGGCCCTGTTTCCGCAATACCGCGAGGTGCAGGCGCTGACCGGTGCCGAGCGAGTGCATCCGGCGGATTTGTGGCCCGTGGAGCGCCGTTTTCGCGAACCCGATCTGGAAGTGTCTGCGCCTGCGCTGCCCTACGGTCCCGAAGCCCGTGCGCGGCTCGACAGCGCCGTGCTGCGCATCGTCAAGTTGGGCGACAAGACGGCTGCCGGCCAGTTGCGCGATGCCTGCCTGGGCTTCGTTGCATCCCAACCCGATCGCCAGTCACGCGCGTTCTGGAAGATCTGCGCCGGCTTTTTCGATGCGTTCTCTCACGGGCTGCTGACGTCCGATGTCTATGTCAAGCGCGTGGCGTCACGCGTGCTGATGCAGTACGCGACCCTGGCAAAAGGCGATACGGCCATTGCCGACCGGCTGGTGCAGGATCTGCTTTTCTTCTGTTCGCAGGCGCGCACGCCTGAAACCGACGAAGCCACGACTGCACCAGCGCTGCATGCGGTGCGGCAGGCTTTCGGTCTGAGCCGGTTCAAACCGGTGGACTATGAAACCCCGCGTTTCGGCCTGTATGACCCGGCGGTGCTGGCACAGGCGCGCCGGCGCATCGCGGCTGCCGCGGAAACCTGGTCCGCCCTGGCCGGTGGCGACCGCAACAAGCTCAAGCCCTCCGCAGACCAGTTCAGCCTGGTGTGCGATTCGCTGGGCAAGCTGCACCCTGGCAGCGATGTTCTGGCTAGTGCGTTGACCCGTGTTGTCGAAGCCACCGCCCGATCGGGTGAGCCGCCGTCGCCGGCCCTGGCCATGGAAGTCGCCACTTCGGTGCTGTACCTGCAGGCCGCTTTCGAAGAGTTGGACACTGCGCAGGACTACATGGCTGAGCGCGCTGCGCGCCTGGCGGAGCGGCTTGATCGCGTTGCGGCAGGTGGCGAGCCCGAGCCGCTCGAGCATTGGATGGAAGAGCTGTACCGCCGCGTCAGCGATCACCAGACCATGGGCAGCGTGGTGGGCGAGTTGCGCGCCACGCTGGCCGAAGCCGAAAAGGCCATGGACCAGTTCTTCCGCAATCCGGCCGATCTGACCGTGCTTACGCCCGTTCCTGACCGGCTGGCGCAGATGCGTGGGGTGCTGTCGGTGCTTGGGCTGGACCAGGCATCGCTGGCCGTCGTGCGCATGCGCGATACGGTGGAGCGCCTGCTCACCAATGAGATCGCCGATGCCGAACGCCAGACGGTGTTTGAAAAGCTGGGCAACAGCCTGGGCGCCCTCGGTTTCTTGATCGACATGCTGAGCTATCAGCGCACCATGGCGCGCAAGCTGTTCGTTTACGACGAAGAGTTGGGCGAATTGCGCCTGCTGATGGGCCGCGCACGAGCCCGTGCCACTGATACGGAAGACGCCCACGACCACGATGCCGCACCTGCCGCTGCTGAACCCGTGGCGCTGGCAGCTCCCACCGCGCCGGCGCCTGCCGCGCCGCATGTGGAGAGCGCCGTTGATGCGGTCTCCGAGCCCGTGCCTGCATCGGCGCACAGCACTCTATTCGAGCTTGAGTCCGCTACTCCCCCGAAAGCTGCGCCCGTTGCCGAGGCCGATGTCGAATTCTCTTTCGACCTGGATGAGTTGCTGACACCGCAAGAGCAGCACCCCGTCGAATCGCTGGCCGCTGCCGTGCCCTTCGAGCCGGTGCCCGTTCCTGCCGCTGCACCGCTGCCCGCCGCCGACGAAGAAGATCAGGAACTGCTCGATATCTTCCTGGAAGAGGCGCGCGAAGTGGTCGCCAATGGCCTGGCTGCAGTACAGGCACTGCGTGCCGAGCCGGGTGATTTGAGCGAGCAGACCACGCTGCGGCGCGCATTCCACACGCTCAAGGGCAGCTCGCGCATGGTGGGACTGAACCCGTTTGGCGATGCTGCTTGGTCCATGGAGCAGGCCTTGAACGCGTGGCTCGCTGAGCAAAAGCCCATGCCACCCGCACTGCTGGATCTATCCGAGCAGTCGCTGCAGGCCTTTGGCCGCTGGGCCGACGCCATCGCTGAAGGCGACGACAGCGCCTGGCATCCGCAGCCGTTTCGCGACGCCGCCGATACGGCCCGCGCTGGCGAATGGACCGGCCCATTGCAGGTGCCCGGCGCCCAGGCCTTGGCGGACGCAGCACAGGCCGCTCCTGCTGCCGATATCGCTGCAGAAGATTCTCAGTTGCTGGTGGAAGATGTCCCGCACACGTCCCACGACGCGCAAGAAGCCGCACCGCATCCTGATTTTGCGGACACGACCTTGTCCGATTACGAGGCCGACTGGCCGGTGCCGCTCGATGCCGAAGGTGCCGTCCCATTGCCTGTGCAGGACATTGCGGAAGACATCGACTTCGCAGCTTTCACGCAAGCGCTGGAAGATGCCGATGCGGCAGCGGCCGACAAGGACGCGGCCGCAACCTCCGTCGATTTCCTCTCGCTCGAAACCACCGAGATCCCTGAGGCTGAGCTCAACGCTGTGGAGGAGCAAGAAGCTGCCGATTCCAGCGCTGAGACCACGGCCCCGGTGTTGCCCAATGAACTTGCCGACGTCACGTTGAATGCTCCCGAGGACGAAGCTCTGCAAGTTGTGGAGCCACCTTCCGAGGACACTGAGCCGACTCAAGAGCCAGGTGCTGACGATCTGCTTTTGTCGGCCGACCCCGAGAAGCCGCAGGTGGAGCGGGAGATTTATGCGGACCGGGACGAGGTCTCAGTCGTAGACGCAGAAGGCGCACAACCCGAGTCGCTTGCCCCTGTCCAGGGCGATGAGCCTGCAGATGCCGCAGAGCTTTCAGTGCCAGCGACTACCGATGAGGCCGTGAAGGTCATCGACACGTTGCGCATCGGCATTCCGCTCTACAACGTGTATCTGAACGAGGCTGACGAATGGTCGCGCCGCCTGGCCACCACGCTGCAAGAGTGGGCGCTGGAACTGCATGAGCCGCTGCCCGATACGGCAGTTGCCCTCGCGCACTCGCTGGCCGGAAGCTCTGCCACCGTCGGGTTCGCCGCGCTGTCCGAGATGGCTCGCACGCTGGAACATGCGCTGCAACATGTCCAGCTGCAGCCGCGCGGCGTCGCTGCGCAAGCTGCCGTGTTCAATGCCGCGGCAGAGGATATTCGCCGCTTGCTGCACCAGTTCGCCGCAGGGTTCCTGAAAGAACCCAATGCGCAGGTGCTCGAGCAGTTGCGTGCCATTCTGCAGACCGAGGTAGAAACCGGGAGTGCGCCACTGGGCGAGAGTGTGGGCGAAGATCTGCACGAAAGAACCGATTTTTCGGAGGCTTCCGACGCAACGGATTTCCTGCCGCTGTCTGATTTGCCCGCGTCGCTACCTCCTGCGCTCAGCGACGACTTCGATTTCGATGCCGCACCTGAGGTGGTGCCCGGCTACGTGGCGCCGGCGCTGTCTGTGCCGGTGGAGGTCGACCACGACCAACGGGTGGACGACGCCATCGCACGTGCCGTGGCGTTGGGTGCCGACATCGACGACGACATCGATGCGCTCGACGTCATCGACCCCGATCTGTTCCCCATCTTCGAAGAAGAGGCGATCGAACTCCTGCCAAGCCTGGGCGGAGCATTGCGGCAGTGGGTTGCGCGGCCCGACAACATGGGTGCTCGAAGCGAGTTGCTGCGGGCCTTGCACACGCTCAAAGGCAGCTCGCGCTTGGCAGGCGCCATGCGGCTCGGTGAAATGGCGCACCGCATGGAATCCGCGGTCGAGCAGATTGATACCGAAGAAGTGCCCCGCAGCGAGGACATCGAGCCGCTGCTGGCCCACCTGGATGGCCTGCAGGCCAGTTTCGGCGCGTTGCGGGCGATTGGCGCGCAGCCGTTGACCGAGCCCGTGGCGGTAGTGCCGGGCACGATGGCGCCTGCGGCAGAGGCGCTGGAAGCCGCCAGTGCGTCGTTGGCTCCTGTGCAGCCTGTGCGTCGTGTTCCCTTGTCCACCGGGCCGCTCGCGGCACGATCGCCGGCGGCGGGTCATTCGGTGCGGGTACGTGCACAGTTGCTGGACCGCCTGGTGAATCAAGCGGGTGAAGTGATGATCGCGCGGTCCCGGCTGGACGTGCGTGTCGGCCAGATGCGTACCTCGCTGGGCGAGCTGTCCGGCAACCTTGATCGCCTGCGCCAGCAGTTGCGCGACATCGAGGTGCAGGCCGAATCGCAGATGCAGTCGCGCCTGGCGCTGTCCAAGGACAGCGGTGCCGGCTTCGACCCGCTCGAATTCGACCGCTTCACGCGCGTGCAGGAGCTCACCCGCATGATGGCCGAGTCGGTCAACGATGTGGCCACCGTGCAGCGCAACCTGCAGCGCACTGTGGAATCGGCCGAAGACGATTTGATCGCCCAGGGTCGTCAGGCCCGCGAACTACAACGCGACCTGTTGCGTACCCGCATGGTGGAGTTCGAGGGCATCGCCGAGCGCCTCTACGCCGTGGTGCGCCAGACGTCGAAGGAAACGGGCAAGCAAATCAAGCTCGACATCTCCGGCGGCTCCATCGAGATGGACCGGGGGGTGCTCGACCGGATGACGCCGGCCTTCGAGCACTTGCTGCGCAACTGCGTGGCGCACGGAATCGAAAACCCCGAAGAGCGAGCCGCTGCGGGCAAGCCTGCCGTGGGCACCATTACCGTGGCGCTGCGCCAGGAGGGCAACGACGTCTCCGTGGATTTCCGGGACGACGGAGCGGGTTTGAATCTCGACCGCATCCGTGCCCGCGCCGTGGCGCAGGGACTGGTGACTGAAGATGCGGACATCAGTGCGGACGATGCGGCCCACCTGATTTTCCTGCCGGGCTTTTCGACCGCCAGTGAAGTGACTGAGCTGTCTGGCCGGGGCATCGGCATGGACGTGGTGCGCTCTGAAGTGCAGGCTCTGGGTGGCCGCATCGAAACGGGTTCGCAGCCCGGGCAAGGTACCTCGTTCCGCATGGTGCTGCCGCTGACGACCGCCGTCACCCAGGTGGTGATGCTGCGCGCCGGCCACCAGTCGATCGGCGTACCGGCCAACCTGGTGGAAATCGTGCGCCGCGCCACTGCCGCCGAGCTCGACGAGTGCTACCGCACCGGCCAGTTCGAAGATGGTGTGGAAAGCGTGCCCTTCTTCTGGTCGGGGGCGTTGCTGCAATCTTCCGCGCGCAGTAATGAGCCCGCTGGCCGCACGCGGCCCGTGGTGGTGCTGCGCAGTGCGTCGCAGCGCATTGCACTGCACGTGGACGAAGTGCTGGGCAACCAGGAAGTCGTGGTTAAGAACCTCGGCCCTCAGCTTTCAAGATTGCCTGGCCTGGCCGGCATGTCGGTGCTCGCTTCGGGGGCCGTCGTGCTCATCTACAACCCGGTGGCGCTGTCCACCGTGTATGGCGAGCAGGTGCGTGCCGCGGCCCAGGCCGCATCCGCAGCTGGTGCGCGCAGCGGCAAGGGCTCTGCCGGCGTTGCTACTGCACTGCAGTCGGAGCCGAACAGCGTGCCGCTGGTGCTGGTGGTGGACGATTCCATCACCGTGCGCCGGGTGACGCAGCGCCTGCTGCAACGTGAAGGCTACCGCGTGGCGCTGGCGGCCGACGGCCTGCAGGCGCTGGAGCGGCTGCAGGACGAGCGCCCGACGCTGGTGCTGTCGGACATCGAAATGCCCCGCATGGACGGCTTCGATCTGGCACGCAACATCCGCGGCGACGCCGTGTTGCGTGACTTGCCGATCATCATGATCACCTCGCGCATTGCCCAGAAGCACCGCGACCACGCCATGGAACTCGGCGTGAACCATTACCTGGGCAAGCCGTATTCCGACGAGGAACTGCTGAGCCTGGTGAAGCACTACGCGCAGAAGGCGGCTCAGGCACTGGAGGCCTGAACGGCTCGATGAACCAAAGACAAGGGCCGCTGTTTGCGGCCCTTGTCATTTCAGCGGTTCGTCATGCTTCGGCGGGGGCCGATCACCCTGCCTTGACTACCGCGTAGCGCTCCAGCGTGCGCTGCCGGGCTGCATCGTGGTCCACCAGCGGCTCCGGGTAGTCCTTGCCCAGCACTACGCCGGCCGCTTGCAGCTCCAGCGGTTTCGCCAGCCAGGGCGCATGCAGCGCCGCATCGGGCAATTGAGCCAGCTGCGGCAGATAGCGGCGGATGAAACGGCCCTCGGGGTCGAACTTCTTGCTCTGGCTGATCGGGTTGAAGATGCGAAAGTACGGCTGGGCGTCGCAGCCGCTGGAGCTGGCCCATTGCCAGCCGCCGTTGTTGGCCGACAGGTCGAAGTCGTTGAGCTTCTCGGCGAAATAGCGCTCGCCCCAGCGCCAGTCCAGCCCCAAATCCTTCATCAGAAAGCTGGCCACCACCATCCGCAGCCGGTTGTGCATGTAGCCCGTCTGGTTGATCTGCGCCATGGCCGCATCCACCAGCGGGTAGCCGGTGCGGCCTTCGCACCAGGCAGCAAACAGCGCGTCGGCCTGGGCACCGCTTTCCCACTGAATGGCGTCGTAGGCCGGCTTGAAGCTGGCGCCCACCACGTGCGGGTGATGGGCCAGGATCTGAAAGTAGAAGTCGCGCCAGATCAGCTCGCTCAGCCAGGTCGCCGCTCCTGCGCTGCCCTTAGCACTGCGCTCATGGGCCAGTCGCGCTGCCTGCCGGATCGACAGCGTTCCGAAGCGCAGATGCACGCTGAGGTAGCTGGGGCCTTTCACGGCAGGGAAGTTGCGCGCATCGTCGTAGGCGTCGATGCGTTCGAGAAAGTCGTGCAGCAACTGCTGGGCGCCTTGCATGCCCGTGGGCATGCGCAGCTGCGACAACGCGGTCGGCTCGAAGCCCAGTGTCTTCAGGGACGACACCGGGCCGCGCATGCCATCCGGGCGTGGTGTCAGCCGGCGGGCGTGGCGCTCCACCGGGTAGGCGCTCAGATAGAAATCGTCCACCTTGCGCAGCCAGGCGTTCTTGTACGGCGTGAACACCGTGTATGGCGTGCCGGACTGGGTCAGCACCTCGGCGCGCTCGAACACCGAATGGTCCTTGTATGTCAGCAGGCGAATGCCCAGCGCCAGCAGCACGGCGCGCACGTGGTGGTCGCGCTCCAGCGCCAGGGGCTCGTCGTCGTGGTTGGTGAACACGGCCTGCACGCCCAAGGTGCGGGCCAGCGCGGGCACCTCGTCGCGAGCCAGGGCGTGGCGCACGATCAGCCCGCCGTGCGCATCGCCCGACAGCGCACGCAGCGACTCGTCCAGCTCCACCAGCGATTCGCGGATGAACTCCACCCGCAGGTCGGCGCGCGGCAGCGCGTCCAGAATCTCGCGGTCGAAAATGAAGACGCAGTGCACCTGCTGGCATTGGCGCAGTGCGTGGTAAAGCGCCGCATGGTCGTCCGATCGCAGGTCGCGCCGGAACCAGACCAGTCCGGAAGAAAAAGTGGAGTCCATGTTCACCGTTAAAATTGCGGAATGCCTGTCGATTCTGCGCCCATGAACCTGACGCACCATTTCCTGATCGCCATGCCTGGCCTGGAAGACGCGTCCTTCTCGCGCAGCGTGGTCTACGTGTGCGAACACAGTGAACGCGGGGCCCTGGGCCTCATCATCAACAAGCCTTCCGACATCAGCCTGAGCGGCCTGTTCGACAAGGTCGACCTGTCCCTCGGGCGAGCAGACCTCACGCTGGAGCCGGTATTCCAGGGCGGTCCGGTGCAGACCGAGCGCGGCTTCGTGCTGCACGAGGCCATGGTGGCCGCATCGGCCGACACTGGCGCGCCGATCGATCCGGACGAGTCGATCTACGCCTCGACCATGACCATTCCTGGCGGCCTGGAAATGACGACCTCCAAGGACGTGCTCGAAGCCATGGCCACCGGCGCCGGCCCGCGCCGCGTGCTGGTCACGCTGGGTTATTCGTCCTGGGGGCAGGGCCAGCTCGAATCCGAGGTGGCCGAGAACAGCTGGCTGACCGTGGGGGCCGACCTGTCCGTCATCTTCGACACGCCCGTGGGCCAGCGCTACGACCGTGCTTTGGGCTTGCTGGGGCTGCAGTCGTGGACGCTGTCGCCCGAGGCCGGGCGCGCATGAGCGGCACGCCTGCTCCTGCCGCCGCTCCCGTCGTTCCCGCCGTAGTCCCTGCGCATTTCCAATCCTTTCTGGCGTTCGACCTGGGGCTCAAGCGCACCGGCGTAGCGGTGGGCAACCGCATGCTGCGCACCGCTACACCGCAGGCCACCATCCGCGCCGAAGGCGACGCCCGCTTCGCCCAGGTGGCCGAGCGCATTCGCGAATGGCAGCCCGATGCGCTGGTGATCGGCGTGCCTTATCACCCCGATGGCGCCAGCCACGAGAACACCGCGCGCGCGCTGAAGTTCGCACGCCAGATGCGCGGGCGCTTCAACCTGCAGGTGTTCGAGGTGGACGAGCGCTACAGCACCACCGAAGCGCATGCCACCGGCGCGCGCGATGCAGACGCCGCGTCGGCCTGCATCATCCTGGAGCAGTTTTTGAGGAATCTTCCATGAGTGCCCAACCCCTGAACCCTGCCCGCGCCGCGGGCACGCTCGCGCTCGACGCCGAAGCGCTGTATGGCGAACTGCTGCGCGGCGTGCGTTCGCTGCGCACCGGCCAGACGCATCTGGCGGGCATCGCCTCGGGCGGTGCCTGGCTGGCCGAGCGGCTGCAGAAGGACCTGGGGCTGCCGGGCGAAGCCGGCGTGCTGTCGTCTGCCATGCACCGTGACGATTTCTCGCAGCGCGGCCTGGCCAACAGCGCGCAGACCACGCTGCCTTTCGACGTGAACGGCGCCGACATTCTGCTGCTCGACGACGTGCTCTACACCGGCCGCACCATCCGCGCCGTGCTCAACGAGTTGTTCGATTACGGCCGCCCCGCCAGCGTGCGCCTAGCCGTGCTGGTGGACCGCGGTGGGCGCGAGTTGCCCGTGCAGGCCGAATTCGCTGCTGCCCGCGTTGCGCTGCCTGCTACCCAGTCGCTGGCGCTCGCCCGCACGGATGGCGGCGCGTTCCATTTCGATGTGAATGACGTGAAACCCCAAGAGGCCTGACGTGCTTTACAAGCGCAACCCCCAACTCAATGCCAATGGCGAGCTGATCCACCTGCTCTCCATCGAGGGCCTGCCCAAGAGCATCCTCACCCACATTCTCGACACGGCCGGCAACTTCGTCAGCGTGAACGACCGCGAAGTGAAAAAGGTGCCCCTGCTGCGCGGCAAGAGCGTGTTCAACCTGTTCTTCGAGAACAGCACGCGCACGCGCACCACGTTCGAGATCGCGGCCAAGCGGCTGTCGGCCGACGTGATCAACCTGGACATCGCGCGCAGCTCTGCCAGCAAGGGCGAATCGCTGCTAGACACCATCGCCAACCTGAGCGCGATGGCGGCCGACATCTTCGTCGTGCGGCACAGCGAATCGGGCGCGCCCTACCTGATCGCGCAGCATGTGGCACCGCACGTGCACGTGATCAACGCGGGCGACGGCCGGCATGCGCACCCCACGCAGGGGCTGCTCGACATGTACACCATCCGCCACTACAAGAAGGACTTCAGCAACCTCACCGTGGCCATCGTGGGCGACGTGCTGCATTCGCGCGTGGCGCGCTCGGACATCCACGGCCTGACCACGCTGGGCTGCCCCGAGGTGCGCGTGGTGGGCCCGCGCACGCTCGTGCCATCCGACATGGCGCAGATGGGCGTGCGCGTGTGCCACACGCTGGAAGAAGGCATCAAGGACGCCGACGTGATCATCACGCTGCGCCTGCAGAACGAGCGCATGAGCGGAGCGCTGCTGCCGTCCAGCCAGGAATACTTCAAGAGCTTCGGCCTCACGCCCGAGAAGCTGCGCCTGGCCAAGCCCGACGCCATCGTCATGCACCCCGGCCCCATCAACCGCGGCGTGGAGATCGACTCCGCCGTGGTGGACGGCCAGCAGAGCGTGATCCTGCCGCAGGTCACCTTCGGCATCGCCGTGCGCATGGCCGTCATGTCCATCGTCGCGGGGAATGAGGCTTGACCCCCTTGAGTCGCTTCGCGCCTTCCCCCCAGGGGGCGCCACCAGTGGCCCGGCGAAGCCGGTTCCACGGTGTCTGCTGGCCTGGGCAGCGCCAAAAATGCATGCCTTGCTCATTGCCTGGCAAGTGTCGGCGTAACGTGACTGATTTGCTATGTTATTGATAGCTGTTTGCGCTTATCCATCAAGCGCTAGAGGCATATTAGGCTTAAAACCATGAAGATACTGATCCAGAACGGCCGCGTGATCGATCCGGCCAGCGGGTTCGACCAGGTCGGCGATGTGGCCGTGGCTGCGGGCCGCGTCATCGCTCTGGGCCGCGAGGCGCGTGAGTTCGCCCCCAATCGCGTGATCGACGCCACCGGCTGCCTGGTGCTGCCCGGCCTGGTCGACCTGGCGGCGCGCCTGCGCGAGCCCGGCTACGAACACGAAGGCATGCTCGAATCCGAGATGGCGGCGGCGGTGGCAGGGGGCGTGACCAGCCTGGTCTGCCCGCCCGACACCGACCCGGTACTCGACGAGCCCGGCCTGGTGGAAATGCTCAAGTTCCGCGCCGAGAAGCTGCACCAGGCGCGGCTCTTTCCGCTGGGTGCGCTCACGCGCGGCCTGGCTGGCGAAGTGCTGACCGAGATGGCCGAGCTGACCGAATCCGGCTGCGTGGGTTTCAGCCAGGCCGAGGTCGCCCTGCAAAGCACGCAGGTGCTGCAGCGCGCGCTGCAGTACGCCGCCACCTACGGCTACACCGTGTGGCTGCGTCCGCAAGAGCTGTACCTGGGCCGGGGCGTGGCAGCCAGCGGCCCGCTGGCCACGCGGCTGGGGCTGTCGGGCATTCCTGTCGCGGCCGAAACCATTGCGCTGCACACCATCTTCGAATTGCTGAAAACCACCGGCGCGCACGTGCACCTGTGCCGCCTGTCCAGCGCGGCGGGTGTCGAGCTGGTGCGCCAGGCCAAGGCCGCCGGGCTGAAGGTGACGTGCGACGTGAGCATCAATTCGCTGATGTTCACCGACGCCGACATCGGCTTCTTCGACAGCCGCGCGCGCCTGTCGCCGCCGCTGCGCCAGCAGCGCGATCGCGATGCGTTGATGGCCGCGCTGGCCGACGGCACCATCGACGCGCTGGTGTCCGACCACACCCCGGTCGATGAAGACGCCAAGGTGCTGCCCTTTGCCGAGGCCGAGCCCGGCGCCACCGGGCTGGAGCTGCTGCTGAGCGTGGCGCTGAAGTGGTCGCACGACACCAAGGTGCCGCTGTCGCGCGCATTGGGCGTGGTTACCGCCGAGCCGGCCCGTGTGCTGGGCAGCGCCCTGGGCACGCTGCAGGCCAGCGTGGGCCAGATCGTCGAAGGCGGCGTGGCTGACCTGTGCGTGGTCGATGCGGCCGCGGCCTGGACGGTGGAGCCCGCCGCGCTGCGCAGCCAGGGTCAGCACACACCGTTTTCGTCGTACGAGCTGCCGGGCCGCGTGCGCTGGACGCTGGTGGGCGGGCAGGTCGCTTTTGAGCGGCACTGAGCTTCGTTTGCCGCGACCGATGATTTCACCGCCTTTGATGCTTTTTCGGACCTAGCCCATGAGACGCCACGTCCGCGCCAGCGTGCGCCTGCTGCGCCTGTCGACCCACATCGCGGTGGGCCTGGTGACTGTGCTGCTGCGCTTTCCCAGCCTGACCGCCGCGCAGCAAAGTGCGCGGGTGCAGGTCTGGGCCGGCGAGATGCTGCGGCGCATCGGTGTCGAGCTGCAGGTGCGCGGCACGCCGCCCGCGCACGGGCCTGTGCTGCTGGTGGCCAACCACATCTCCTGGCTCGACATTCTGGCGATGCATGCGGCGCGGCACTGCCGGTTCGTGTCCAAGTCTGATGTGAAGCACTGGCCATTGCTGGGCCGGCTGGCGACCGCGGCGGGCACACTCTACATCGAGCGCGCCTCGCGCCGCGACGCGCTGCGCGTGGTGCACACCATGCGCGAATCGCTGCTGGATGGCGACGTGCTGGCCGTGTTTCCTGAAGGCACCACCAGCAACGGCATCGCGCTGCTGCCCTTCCACGCCAATCTGCTGCAGGCGGCGATCAGCGCCGACGCTCCTGTTCTGCCGGTGGGCCTGCGCTTCATCGACCGCGCCACCGGCGCCCACAGCCAGGCCGCCAGCTATGTGGGCGACGAGACGCTGACCGGGTCGCTATGGCGCACGCTCTGCGCCGAGGGCTTGGTGGCGGTGGTGCACTACGGCACGCCGCAGCAGGCAGCAGGCCGCGACCGCCGCACCTGGGCGGACGATCTGCGCGACGCGGTGGATGGTCTGCGGCGCGCCTGAGCCTTTCGGCTGCTTTTGGTGGCTTGCTATCGAATAGATAGCTGCTTGCGCTTGTTGAATAAGCGCTAGAGGCCAATTTGGCTTAAAAATTTTCAGACGCGCGGAAACGTCACCACGTGCTTGACCTGCGGGCGGATGCCGATCCAGTCGCCCACCGCATGGTCGTGATGGCTGGGCACGTGGGCCATCACCGTCAGGCCGTTGGCCAGTTGCAGGGTGTACAAAAACTCCGAGCCGCGAAACGACTTGCGGGTGATGCGCGCCTGCACCGGCGCGTCGTCGTCGTGCACTACGTCGTCGGCGCGCAGCAGCACGTCGCATTCGCCATTGATGACCGCGCCGTTGCCGTGCAGTGCGGCCTCATCCAGGTCGGCCAGATCGCCCAGTGGCGTGCGGGCCACCACACCGCCGCCGGGCTGCGGTTGCAGCGTGGCCGGCGCGAACACGCCGTGGCCGATGAAATCCGCCACGAAGCGCGTCGCCGGCCGGTGGTAGAGCGCATAGGCGTCATCCCACTGGTGCAGCTGGCCTGATTCCATCACGCCGATGCGGTCGCCGATGGCAAAGGCCTCCAGCTGGTCGTGGGTGACGAAGAGGGCGGTAGCGCCGGCGGCTTTCAGAATGCCGCGCACCTCGTGCGCCAGGCGCTCGCGCAGGTCCACGTCCAGGTTGGAAAACGGCTCGTCCAGCAGCATCAGCTGCGGGCGCGGGGCCAGCGCGCGCGCCAGTGCCACGCGCTGCTGCTGCCCGCCGGAAAGCTCATGCGGAAAGCGCGCCGCGCTGCCTTCCAGTCCGACCAGTCGCAGCACCTCGGCCACGCGCGCGGCCTGCTCGGCCTTCGGCGCCTTGTGAATGCCGAAGGCCACATTGCGGCCCACGGTCAGGTGCGGGAAGAGGGCGTAGTCCTGAAACACCATGCCGATGCGTCTTTGCTCGGGCGGCACGCTGCGGCCCATGCCGCCCACCACCGTGCCGCTCAGGCGGATCTCGCCGCCCGTCACCGGCTCCAGCCCGGCCACTGAGCGCAGCAGCGTGGTCTTGCCGCAGCCCGAGGGGCCGATCAGCACGCCGATCTCGCCCGCCGCGAGGCCCAGGCTCACGCCGCGCACGGCGGCTTGCGCGCGGCCGGCATAGCGCACTTCCAGTTGGGAGACTTCAAGGAACATGGGCGCGATTCTAGAAGGCTGCAAGGCGCAGATGCGTAGAATTCGCATTTGCATCGCAGTAGCAGTGCCACGGGCGCAAGGCCCTTGCCTGCCGGGCGCATGCACCGCCGGTCAGTCACCCTTCGCGGCTGCGGGCCTGGGTGCTTTTGCTTGCGTTGTTCTTCCTCTTACCGGCTCCGCTCCTTGTTCCGATTCGTCCGCTCCGCACTGCGCTCCCTTCCGCTCATCGCACTTGCCGCCCTGCTCACGCTGCCCGTGCTGGCGGTGCTGGGGTCCTGGTTGCCTTGGGGCCAGGGCGACGCTGCGGCCGGCGACATCCTGCGCGAGATGGCGGCCACGGTGCTGCCCGGCTACTTCGCCACCACCGTCTGGCTGGGCTTGGCGGTAGCGCTGGGTGCGGCCGTGGTCGGCACGGCCACCGCAGCGGCCGTCACGCTGTTCGACTTTCGCGGGCGGCGCACCATGGAGTGGCTGCTGCTGCTGCCGCTGGCCATGCCGGCTTATGTCACCGCCTATGCGTACACCGACTTCCTGCAATTCAGCGGCCCGCTGCAGGTGTGGCTGCGCGCCACCTACGGGCTGGAAGGGCGGCTGCTGCCCGAAGTGCGCAGCCTGGGCGGCGCGGTGTGGGTCTTCATCTTCTCGCTCTACCCCTACGTGTATCTGCTGGCGCGCACCGCCTTGGGCGAGCGCGCTGCGCACCTGATGGAAGCGGCCCGGCTGCTCGGCGCGCCGCTGTCCCGCCGCATTCGCACCGTGGCGCTGCCGCTGGCCCGCCCGGCCGTGGCCGCCGGCGTGGCGCTGGTGCTGATGGAAACGCTGGCTGACTTTGGCGTGGCCAGCTATTTCGGCATCCAGACCTTCACCACCGGCATCTACAAGGCGTGGCTGTCCATGGACAACCGGCTGGCCGCAGCGCAGCTGGCCACCATCCTGCTGGTGCTGGTCGTCATCCTGTTGCAGCTGGAGCTGCGCGCGCAGCGCCGCATGCGCTTTGCCACCGGCAGCGCCGGGCGCGCGGGCTCGGCCGAGGCACAGCCGCAGCGGCTGAACGGCTGGCGCTGCGTGGGGGCCTGGGCCGTGTGCCTGTCGCCGGTGCTGCTCGGCTTCGTCGCCCCCGTCGCGTTCATGCTGCGCCCGCTGGCGGCCGACTGGTCGGTGCTGCCCTGGAACCGCTTCGTGGAATGGGCCGGCAACAGCGTGCGGCTGGGCGCCATCACCGCCGCGCTGGCCGTGGCGATTGCCATGGCGCTGGCGTTCGCCCTGCGGCGCCGGCCCGATGCGCTGACGCGCGGCGTGGTGCAGCTGGCCAGCCTGGGCTATGCCGTGCCGGGCGCCGTCATCGTGGTGGGGCTGCTGCTGCCCGTGGGCTGGCTGCAGAGCGTGGCGCCCAGCTGGGGGCTGCCCGCGCTGATCACCGCCACGGCCGTGGGTATCGTCTGGGCGTATCTGGTGCGCTTTTGCGCCGTGGCGCTGCAGTCGCTGCAAAGCGGCTATGCGCGCATTCCGGTCAGCCTGGATGAATCGGCGCGCATGCTGGGCGCCAGCGGCGCGGGCCTGCTGGCCCGCGTGCACTGGCCGCTGCTCAAGCGATCCACCGCCGCTGCCGCGCTGCTGGTGTTCGTCGACGTGATGAAGGAATTGCCCGCCACCATGGTGCTGCGCCCCTTCAACAGCGACACCCTGGCCGTCGTCGCGTATCAGCTGGCGCGCGACGAACGCCTGGGCGAAGCCGCGCTGCCGTCGCTGGCGCTGGTGGCCGTGGGGCTGGTGCCGGTCATGCTGCTGAGCCGCACGCTGCGCGCGTCCAGCCGCTGATGGATGCTGCGCTCTGCTTAAACTCCCGAGCCATGACCGACGCTTCCATCACCATCTATCACAACGCCCGCTGCAGCAATTCGCGCGGCGCGCTGGCGCTTTTGCAGGAACGCGGCATCGAGCCGCACGTCGTCGACTACATCGCCACGCCGCTCGACCGCAGCCAGCTGCAGGCGCTGGTCGCCCGCCTGGGCGTGCCTGTGCGCGAGCTGATGCGCACGAAGGAAGCAGCCTATGCCGAGCTGGGCTTGGCCCAGCCGCAAGTGGGCGACGACGAACTCATCGACGCCATCGCCCGGCACCCGGCGCTGCTGAACCGGCCCATCGTGGTGACGCCCAAAGGCGCCTTGCTGTGCCGGCCGCCCGAGCGCGTGCTGAGCCTGCTGGACTGACGCTCAACGCGCCTGAAGTGGCGACGGCGAGCCGCGTTGCAGGGGCTGGTTGTGCCCTTGGCCGGCCGCTTTGTATAATGGCGGGCTTCGCAGCGATTTACAGGTCCCGCGGCGGAGTTTCATCCCCACCTAAGAGGCTTCCTTCAGAGAAGCACCGACCGTGGAAAAGGACCGACCAAACCCCTCTTTTCAGAGAGAAACTCATGACTACTACTTTCAGCGCAAAGCCCGCTGAGGTCGTGCACGAGTGGTTTGTGATTGACGCGACCGACAAGGTCCTCGGACGAGTAGCCAGCGAAGTTGCTCTCCGTTTGCGCGGCAAACACAAGGCCATTTACACGCCTCACGTCGATACTGGCGATTTCATCGTCATCATCAACGCAGCCCAACTCAAGGTCACCGGCACCAAGTCGCTCGACAAGGTGTACTACCGTCACTCGGGTTATCCCGGCGGTATCACGGCCACGAACTTCCGCGACATGCAAGCCAAGCACCCCGGCCGCGCGCTGGAAAAGGCCGTCAAGGGCATGTTGCCCAAGGGCCCGCTCGGTTACGCCATGATCAAGAAGCTCAAGGTGTACGGCGGCGCGGAACATCCGCACACCGCTCAGCAGCCTAAAGCGCTGGAAATCTAAGGAGCCTTGAATGATTGGTGAATGGAACAATGGCACCGGCCGTCGCAAATCCAGCGTCGCCCGTGTGTTTCTGAAAAAGGGTTCCGGCAAGATCACTGTGAATGGCAAAGACATTCAGCAGTACTTCGGCCGCGAAACCTCCATCATGATTGCCAAGCAGCCACTGGTGCTGACCAACCATGTCGAAACCTTCGACATCCAGGTCAACGTCCACGGCGGCGGTGAATCCGGCCAGGCTGGTGCAGCCCGTCACGGCATCACCCGCGCTCTGATCGATTACGACGCAACGCTGAAGCCCGCACTGAGCCAAGCCGGCTTCGTGACCCGCGACGCGCGTGAAGTCGAACGTAAGAAGGTCGGCCTGCGCTCTGCTCGCCGCGCCAAGCAGTTCTCGAAGCGTTAAGCTTCAGCTGCCATGCTGCAAGGGCCGGTCTTTCCGCCTTGCGCGTGCTGCGAAAACCGCCTTTTGGGCGGTTTTTTCGTTTCCGGGCTCAAAGCCCCTTCCTGAGGAGATATGAACCATGCGATTCCGCTTGCTGCGCCGCCGCTTGACCATCAGCGCTCCCCGGGTGTCCATTCGCAGCGCGCTGCCGTGGCCGGTACGCTGGTTGGCGGCCGCCGTGCTGCTGGGGTTTTCCGCCGCGCTCGCGCTCTGGGCTTTCGAATTCGGCAAGAGCATTGCCGGGCTCGAGTCGGGTGCGCGAGAGGAACTGGTTCGGCTGCGCGATGAGGTCAGCCGGCTGCGTGCCGAAACCCGCCAGCAGCAGGAAGTGGCCAGCACGGCGGGCAGCCTGCTGACCGCCGAGCGCGCAGCGCTGGAGCGCGTGCAGGCGCAGATGCGCCAGATGGAAATCGACAACCGGTCGCTGCGCGATGACCTCGGATTTTTCGAAAAGCTCATTCCGGCGGCGCGCACTGACGGGGTGTCCATTCGTGCGCTGCAGGCGGAGCCGCAAGGTGGGCGCCAGATGCGCTGGCAGGTGCTGGTGATTCAGCCGGTGCGCAACGCGCCGGAGTTCAAGGGGCGGCTGGAGCTGTTGCTGTCGGGCACGCAGGACGGACGGCCGTGGACCGGCGCGCAGCCGGCGGTCGCCCAGCCGCTGCAATTCGTGCAGTACCGCCGGGCGGAAGGTGTATTCGACCTGCCGGAAAACGTCGTGGTAAAAACCGTCACCGCCCGCTTGCTGGAAGGCAATGCCGTGCGTACCGTCCACAGCGTGGACATCGAATAATGCCGATATGGCGCGCGGGTGTGGCCTGCGCGCGCATCGCTTCAGGAGCTGCCTCATGTTTTCTCGCAAGAAACAACCCCCTATCAAAAGCCTGATCGCCCAGGGCACGCGCATCGAAGGCAATGTGCTGTTCACCGACGGCTTGCGCATCGATGGCGAGGTGGTGGGCGAGGTGCGGGCCGCGGCCGATACGCCGAGCATTCTGGTGGTGTCGGAATCGGGCCGGGTAGAGGGCGCGCTGCACGCCGTGCATGTAATCGTGAACGGCACGGTAGAGGGCCCCGTGCGTGCGGCCGAGTTGCTGGAACTGCAGCCCAAGGCGCGCATCACTGGCAACGTACAGTACAAAGCGCTGGAGATGCACCAGGGCGCGACGATTGCGGGCCAGATGTCGCCCACCGCCACAGCACTGCTGGAAGAAAAGCCCACACTCAAATTGGCGTCAAACGCATCTTGAACTGAAGACAACGAGGGATTGCCGTACCATTGCCCGCAAACCCTCCCGAAGGAGTACCCGATGAGTGCAGTTGCCGAAAACATCCAGACCGAAATGCCGACCCCCATTCTGTTCACCGACAGCGCTGCTGCCAAGGTGGCGGATCTGATTGCCGAAGAGGGCAACCCCGACCTGAAACTGCGCGTGTTCGTGCAAGGCGGCGGCTGCTCGGGCTTTCAATATGGCTTCACGTTCGATGAAATCACGAACGATGACGACACCACCATGACCAAGAATGGCGTGTCGCTGTTGATCGACGCCATGAGCTACCAGTACCTGCTGGGCGCCGAGATCGACTACAAGGAAGACCTGCAGGGCGCGCAGTTCGTCATCAAGAACCCCAACGCGACCACGACCTGTGGTTGTGGGTCGAGCTTCTCGACCTGACTCGGGTTTTCCGGTTTCCACGCAAGCCGCTCGAACGAGCGGCTTTTTCTTTGGCGTGCGCGTTTGCGATCAGGCGGGGTAGATGGCACCCAGCACCCGTGGCCCGCGAGCCCCTGTGACAGCCGGCAGGCTGGCGGTGGCGCCGTGCAGCGTCTGCCTGGCCAGCCATGCAAAGGCTGCGGCTTCGACCTGTAGGGGGGGCAAGCCGTGTGCTTCTGACGATTCGACCTTCACACCCGGCAGGCGCGCCTTCAGGCGCCGCAGCAGCTGGCCGTTGAAGGCGCCACCACCGCAGACGATCAGCAGTCGGCAGTCGGGCGCGTGACGCGTCACGTCCTGCGCGCAGCTGGCGGCGGTGAACTCGGTCAGCGTGGCCTGCACCGCGGCCGGGTCTGCGGCGCTGAATTCACCCAGCAGCTGCTGCAGCCAGGCCGGGTTGAACAGGTCGCGCCCGGTGCTCTTGGGGGGCAATTGGGCCAGGAAAGGCTCGCGCAGCAGGGTCTGCAGCAGCGGCTCGATGACCTGGCCGCTGGCAGCCCACGCTCCACCCGCGTCGTACAGCTGGCCGGTATGTAGATGGCACCAGTAGTCCATCAGTGCGTTGCCGGGCCCGCAGTCCCAGCCCTGGGCCATGCCGTCGGCATGCAGCACGCTCAGGTTGGAGATGCCGCCCAGGTTCAGCACGGCAACCGTCTGGCCGGGCTGGCCGAAGACGCCTTGGTGGAAAGCCGGCACCAGCGGTGCGCCCTGGCCGCCAGCGGCCACATCGCGGCTGCGGAAGTCGGCCACCACGGTCAGGCCGGTCAGTTCGGCCAGCAGGGCGGGGTTGTTCAATTGCAGGGTGTAGCCGGTGCCGTCGAAAGCCAGCGGGCGGTGGCGCACGGTCTGGCCGTGTGCGCCAATGGCTCTGACCTTTGCGCCGTTCGGCTGCGCTGAAGGCGGAAGCGAGCCCAGCAGCTCATGCACGACGCCGGCATACGCGCGGGCCAACTGGTTTGCGGCCAGGGCAGCGCGGTGCAATTCGTCAGCGCCGGAGGTGTTGAGCGCCAGCAGCTCCGCTCTCAGTTCAGGAGCGAAGGGTGCCGATACATGCTGCGTTACCATGCATTTCGAGTCTGAAATCTGCGCCAGCACGCCATCGACGCCGTCGAGCGACGTGCCAGACATCAGGCCGATGTAGAACTCGGGCGGCATGAACGCCAGCGCCGCCGATGGGTTACTGGGCGCTGGCTTGTTGCACCTGTGCGGCGGAAGACAGCTGCACGCGCATGTTCGACGCCAGGCGGTTGAAAGCCGTGCGGCCGGCTGCGGAGACGGGCTGTGCGGCCTCGCTCTGCTGGGCGATGGTCATCGGGTCTTGGTGCTGACCGTTCACGCGGAATTCGAAGTGCAGGTGCGGGCCGGTGGCCCAGCCGGTGGCGCCCACGGCACCGATCTTCTGGCCCTGTTCGACTGACGCGCCCTGGCGAACGTCGATGCGGCTCAGGTGGGCGTACACGGTGACGTGCTGGTTGCGGTGCTTCACGTAGATCACGTTGCCATAGCCGTTCTGCACGCCGGCGAATTCGACCACGCCGTCGCCCACGGTGCGCACGGCGGTGCCGGTGGGGGCTGCGAAGTCGGTGCCCAGGTGGGCGCGCCACTTCTGCAGGATGGGGTGAAAGCGCATCTGGAAGCCGCTGGAGATGCGCGAGAACTCGACGGGCGACGTGAGGTACGCGCGCCGCATGCTTTCGCCGTTCAGCGTGTAGTAGGCACCTTTGGCGGCGCCAGGCTCCTGGAACCAGACGGCGTCGTGCGTCTTGCCGTTGTTGTGGAACTCGGCGCTCAGCACGCGGCCGCTGCGCAGCGGTTCGCCGTCGGCTTCCAGCGTTTCGTAGACCACCGAGAAGCGGTCTTCCTTGCGCAGCGCGCGGTGAAAGTCGATGTTGCTGGAGAACACCTCGGCCAGCTGGATGGCGACGCCATCAGGAATGTTGGCCGCGTCGGTTGCCGCGAAAAGCGAACTGCGGATGATGCCGCCCGCCAGCCGTGCGCCGACGGACAGGGGCGCGGTCTCGATGCGCGAGACGAAGGCGCCGCCGTCCTTGCGCTCGACCACCAGGCGCTTGAAGTTGCCGCTGTCGTCGGGTGCCCAGCGTGCCGTCAGGCGCACCAGGCGATGGTCGTCGGTGGCTTCCACGGTGACCGAGCGGCCAGCGCGGCCCAGCAGGTTCTGGCGAACCTGGTTGTCGCCGCGCAGAAAGTCGGCGGCGGACGGATCGGCCACGCCCATGCGCTGCAGGATGCTCTCGGCCGTGTCGGCGCCGCGGGTCTGGTCGGTGCGGTAGAGCGAGTAGCTGGGAATGTCCAGCAGGGTCGTCAGCGGCGTGTCGCTGGCCAGCGAATCGACTGCATAAGACACGGTGCTGACAGGCAGATCGGACGCGTCCGGTGCCAGGGAGGCCACTGCGAACGCGCCGCCGCCGCCGGTCAGCAGCAGGGTGGCGATGGCGGCGGTGATGCGCTTCGGGTGCTTGCTGGCGATGGTGGAAATGCGTTCCAGCAAGGTCATGCAAACAGTGGTCAAGCCGTTGGTCAAAGGTCGTACCCCAAAAGGTGCAGCCGGGCCCTGCCGGCCGGTAAGCGCGCCGGGCGGACGAGAGCGGGATGCACGGATGTCGGTGCACAGCGACGGGGCCGGGCCGGGAAAGCGGGCCACTAGAATCAGTCACTGCGAAGTGGGCCGAAGTATAGCGATGCGCCTACGGATCGACCCCTAAAAAACCCTTATGAATCAATCTGCTGTTACAACATTCCCGCTGACCGATGGTGTAGGACAGGCACTGGAGGTCACGTTGCGGGGTGTGGACGAGTTGCTCCCCCGTGATGAGTGGACGCGCAAGCTCGCCCGCTCCGAAGCCACCGGCCAGCCGCTGCGCATCAAACTGGGGCTGGACCCCACCGCGCCGGACATCCACTTCGGCCACACCGTGGTGCTCAACAAGATGCGCCAGTTGCAGAACCTGGGCCACCAGGTGATCTTTCTGATCGGCGACTTCACCACGCTGATCGGCGACCCGTCGGGCCGCAACACCACGCGCCCGCCGCTCACGCCCGAGCAGATCAAGTCCAACGCCGAAACCTACTACACCCAGGCTGCCAAGGTGCTGGACCCGGCACGCACCGAGATTCGCTACAACAGCGAGTGGTGCGAGCCGCTGGGCGCCGTCGGCATGATTCAGCTGGCCGCCAAGTACACCGTGGCGCGGATGATGGAGCGCAACGACTTCCACCAGCGCTTCACCGACGGCAATTCGATCAGCCTGCATGAATTTCTGTACCCGCTGCTGCAGGGCTACGACTCGGTGGCGCTCAAAAGCGACCTGGAGCTGGGCGGCACCGACCAGAAGTTCAACCTGCTGATGGGCCGCCACCTGCAGCAGGAATACGGCCAGGAGCCGCAGTGCATTTTGACCATGCCGCTCTTGGTGGGGCTGGATGGCGTGGACAAGATGTCCAAGTCGAAGAACAACTACATCGGCATCACCGAAGAGGCCAACAGCATGTTCGCCAAGGTGCTGTCGATTTCCGACACGCTGATGTGGGACTGGTACACGCTGCTGTCGTTCAAGACGCTGGCCGAGATCGCGCAGCTCAAAGCCGAGATCGAAGGCGGCCGCAACCCCAAGGACGCCAAGGTGGCGCTGGCCAAGGAGCTGACCACGCGCTTTCACAGCGCCGCGGCAGCCGATGCGGCCGAGGCCGACTTCAACAACCGCAGCAAGGGCGGCGTGCCCGATGAGATTCCGGAGGTGTCGCTGGCCGGCGCGCCCCTGGGCATCGGGGCGCTGCTGAAGCAAGCCAACCTGGCGCCTTCGACCAGCGAGGCGAACCGCCTGATCGAAGGCGGCGGCGTGCGCGTGGACGGTACGGTCATCAGCGACAAGGGGTTGAAGCTGGATGCGGGCACCTTCGTCGTGCAGGTCGGCAAGCGCAAGTTCGCGCGGGTGACGCTGGGTGCCTGACCCAATCTCAGGGTCAAAATAGCCTCCAGCGCTTATCTATCAAGCGCTGGTAGCTATTGATTGCATAGCAGATCTAGTGGGCAGACGATCCATCCAGATCGTCGTTCAGGTCCGAGTCGGGAACCTCGCCAATCGCCTGGCGCGTAGCCTCGGCCTGCAGCAGCAGCCAGGCGCAGAAGGCCTTGATCTCGGGCCGCTGGCCGCTGCGCGGGCCCACCACCATCCAGTAGGCCAGTGGCGAATCGAGCCGGTGGCCGGGCAGCACTTCCACCAGGTCGCCCGCGGCCAGGCCGTCGGCAATGAGCGGCATGCGCGCTAGTGCCAGCCCTTGGCCAGCCAGCGCCGCCTGCACGATCTGCTGGGCGTAGTTGAAGTACAGCCAGCGCTTGGGCTGCAGCTTGCCGTTGCCGTTCAGGTCGAACCAGCGCCGCCAGGTCAGCCATTCCAGGTTCTGCGTGCGGTGCGCGTCGCCGGCTTCGATGAGCGTGAACTGGGCGATGTCTTCCGGCCGGCGAATGGGCGACGCGCTTTTCAGCAACCAGGGGCTGGCGACCACCGCCAACTGTTCGCCGAAGAGCCGGTGCGCGCCGTGTTCGATGCCGCCCGGCAGGCGGTAGCGCAGCGCCAGGTCGACATCGGAGGTTTCCAGGTCCACCACGGTGTCGGTGGCGTCAATGCGGATGTCGATGTCGGGGTTGTCGCGCTGAAATTCTTCCATGCGCGGGATGAGCCACATCGACGCAAAGCTGGCCCAGGTGGTGATGGCCACGCTCTTGCGGCCGGCCGTCTGGCGCACCAGCCGCACGGCGGCGTCCATGCGCTCGAGCGCCGGGCCTACGGCGCGCTGCAACTGCGCGCCGGCGCCGGTCAGCTCCACGGCGCGCGTGTGGCGCAGAAACAGCGGCACACCCACTTCGTCTTCCAGCGACTGGATCTGCCGGCTGACGGCCGACTGCGTCAGCGACAGCTCTTCGGCGGCTGCGCGAAAGTTCAGGTGCCGCGCCACGGCCAGGAAGGCGCGCCAATGCCCGGCCGCCACGGGCCGGGTGCGCAGGTGGGCGATAGGGGGCGAGGTGGTACTCATGGCGCTTATTGATGCGATATTTGCATTAATAAAGCAGGGCTTGATCATGAATCGCAGCGCTGCAGGGGGTGTGCGGAGGCTGAAAGTTGCTCAGTCACCGCTGCGGGATTCTGCCATTGATGCGAATCAGGAATCTTTCAGGCGGCTGCTTTTCATTGGACGCTTCACCAACGCACGCGCACCATCGGGGCCTGGATCCATAGGGGTCCGTTACTGGAGCTAAAGCCATGAACCCGATCAATGTCCTGAATTCGCAAACGTCATCAATGCCTGTCGGCGTGGCCGCGCAGGACATTCACACCATCGCGACCGGTGAGGCCCGCAGCCTGCGATCCCAGGTGCCCATGGCGCTGCGTGTGATGAGCGGGCGCGCCTGGATCACGCTGGATGAAGGCCCGAAGGGTGGCAGCGGCCAGGCGGCTGGCGACGTCTTCCTGTATGCCGGGCAGACGTTCGTGGTTGGCGCCGGGCAGCATGTGGTGCTGGAGCCGCTCGGCCGCAGCGCGTTGCAGTTCTGCTGGCGTGCCGCCAGCGCGGTGCGCGCTGATGCGGTGGCCAGTGCTGCGGCTGGCTGGTCCGGCGTTCAGCCCGGCGGAGCGTGCGGCGCCTGAGCGGCGGCAATCGCCTGACTATTCAGTCAAAAGAGTTTCCAGCGCCCGTCGAATGGGCGGTGGAAGCTCTTTTTTTCATAGCAGTCCTGTGAGCGGCACGGTCAGGCAACCTGGCGACCGCAGCGCTACTCCAGCTCGATCGGCAGATCGACGAAGGCCCGCAGCGCAGCCGGGCCGCGCAAGGTTTCCAGCCGCTCCAGGGCGGTGTCGTCTTCCAGCGTGCTGAACCCCAGGCTGAAATTCTGGAACCGGCGCGCGGCCAGCGGGGCGTCGTGCAGCACCTCGACATAGATATGGCGCGGGTCGCTGCGAATGCGCTCGAGCAGCGCGCGCACCTCCAGTTCGGGGCCTTCGATCTGCTGGCCGAATCGCTGGCCGTCGAACACCAGCAAGCCGGTGATACCGCACTGCTGGTTGTGCCAGCGGGCGTGGCCCGCAATGTGGGCCACGGCGCTCAGGGGCTGGCCTTGGGACAGGGTGCTGATATAGAGAATTTCGTACAAAGGCGACACAGAAGACATTGGCGGCATGCTGCCTTTGGCCCGGCGCGCGCGCAATGTCAAAAGACATAGGCATTCCGCCCTAGAATCGCGCCGCCATGAACGCTGCTGCTGCCCATTCCGTGTGCCCCCGTCACTGCGACGAATGCGGTTTGCGCCGCGCCGCCGCTTTCACGCCCGCGACTGCGGCAGAGTTGGCGACCATCGAGCGTTTGCGCAGCGGCACCCATTCGGTGGTGGCCGGCGGCACGCTGATTCGCGAGCGCCAACCCAACGTGCGGCTTTTCACGCTTTATTCCGGCTGGGCCTTTCGCTACAAGACGCTGTCTGACGGCCGGCGCCAGATCCTGAACTTTCTGCTGCCCGGCGACCTGGCAGGTCTGCAGCAGCAGTTCGGCGAAATGTCACTGCATGGCGTGGACGCCATTACCGACTGCCACTTCTGCGTGTTCGAAGAAGACACGCTCTGGGGCCTGTACAAGGAACACGCCCGTCTGGGCTACGACGTGACGTGGCTGGCCGCGCGCGAAGAAGGCATGTTGGACGAAAACCTGCTGACCGCCGGCCGCCGCACCGCGCCCGAGCGCGTGGCCATGCTGCTGCTGCAGCTGCACCGCCGGCTGGACCGGCTGGGGCTGGTCGAGGCCGATGGATCGGTCCCCTTTCCAGTCACGCAGCAGCACATTGCCGACGCGCTGGGCCTGTCGCTGGTGCACACCAACAAGACGCTGCGCCGGCTCACGCAACTGGGGCTGCACGACCTGTCGGGCGGGCGGCTCAAAATCTTGAACGCGCGCGTGCTGGCGCGCATTGCCGAGTACTACGACACCGTGCCGCGCCTGGCGCCGCTGCTTTAGCGTGCTGCGCGCGGCGTGCAGTGCGCACCGGATAATCGCGGCTGATCCTTTCCACGTCCCGCCGCCTTCCCCGACACATCCATGACCGCTGCCCCCGCCTTCGCCCCCGCCACGGCCCCTGACGCCCTGGACATCATCATCATGGCTGCCGGCAAGGGCACGCGCATGAAGAGCCGCACGCCCAAGGTGCTGCAGCGCCTGGCCGGCCGGCCGCTGCTGTGGCATGTGCTGGACCAGGCTGCCACCCTGGCCGCCCGCCGCGTGGTGGTGGTGACGGGCCATGGTGCTATGGAAGTAGAAGCATCTACCGCAGGCGCAGCAAGCGCTGTGGGCACTTTTGACTTGAAGTTCGTGCGGCAGGAGCCGCAGCTGGGCACCGGCCACGCCGTGCAGCAGGCGGTGCCCGCGCTTTCCGGCGATGGCACGGTGGTGGTGCTGTCGGGCGATGTGCCGCTGACGCGCGCCGATACGCTGGCCGCCCTGGTCGCCGCGTCGCGCCCCGACCGCCTGGCGCTGCTGACCGTGACGCTGCCCGACCCCACCGGCTACGGCCGCATCGTGCGCAGCGGGCAGGGCGAGGGCGGCGGCGCGGTGCAGGGCATCGTCGAGCACAAGGACGCCAGCGACGCCCAGCGCGCCATCGCCGAGGTGTACAGCGGCATCATGGCCGTGCCCGCGCGGCTGCTGGCCGGCTGGCTGGCGCGCCTCTCCAACGACAACGCTCAGGGCGAGTACTACCTGACCGACATCGTCGCCATGGCCGTGGCCGACGGCGTGCCCGTGGTGGCGCACCGCATCGCCGACGCGCTGCAGGTGGCCGGCGTCAACAGCCCGTTGCAGCTGGCCGAACTGGAGCGTGCCCACCAGCTGGCCCAGGCCCGCGCACTGATGGAGCAGGGCGTGCGTCTGGCCGACCCGGCCCGCTTCGACGTGCGCGACGACGCGCGCAGCGGCGCGCGTGGCCGGCTGGCCTGCGGGCAGGACGTGGAGATCGACGTGAACTGCGTCTTCACCGGCCGCGTGGAACTGGGCGAGGGCGTGCAGATCGGCGCCAACTGCTGCATCGCCAACGCATCAATAGCGGCGGGCGCGGTGATTCACCCCTTCACCCACATCGACGGCGAAAAGGCCGGCGCACAGGTGGGCGCGGGCGCGCTGATCGGCCCGTTCGCGCGGCTGCGCCCCGGCGCGCAGCTGGGCCGCGAGGTGCACATCGGCAACTTCGTCGAGGTGAAGAATTCGACCCTGGCCGACGGCGCCAAGGCCAACCACCTGGCCTACCTGGGCGACGCCACGGTGGGCGAGCGCGTGAATTACGGCGCCGGCAGCATCACCGCCAACTACGACGGCGCCAACAAGCACCGCACGGTGATCGAGGCAGACGTGCACATCGGCAGCAACTGCGTGCTGGTGGCGCCGGTGACCATTGGCGCGGGCGGCACGGTGGGTGGCGGCTCCACCATCAGCAAGAGCACGCCGCCGGGCGCTTTGAGCGTGGCGCGCGGCAAGCAGATCACCAAAGAAAACTGGCAACGGCCGGCCAAGCTGCCGGCGGCCCCCAAGGCATGACGGACCAGCGCGCCGGCGCTGGCTTGACGGCTGGCGATTACGCCGGGCTGGATGCCGAGGCGTTGCGCGCGCTGCTGGCCGCGCGCGACCGCGAGCTGGCCGATGGGGCCGCTGCGCAGGAAGAATTCATACGCGCCGTGTCGCACGACCTGCGCGCGCCGCTGCGCCACATCACGTCCTACGGCCCGCTGGTGCGCGAACTGCTGGAGGCGGAAGACGCCGGTTTGCCCGCCGATGCGCGCGATGAAGCGCTCGCCTTTTTGAACACCATGGACCAGTCGGCCCGCCGCATGGGCCGCATGCTGGACGGCCTGATGGAGCTGTCCCGCGCGGCGCGGGCGCCGATCGATCCGGCGCCAGTCGATCTGACTGCGCTGGTGGGCGAGGCACAGGCTGCTCTGAATGGGGCCGCAGCGGGCCGAACGATCGAATGGAGCGTGGCGACCGAGGGCATCACCCTGCATGCCGACGCCGCTTTGCTGCGCCAGTTGCTGGTGGAACTGCTGGGCAATGCGATCAAGTTCACGGCCGGCCCGGCTGCACCGGGCGCCGCGTCATCCGCCCACATTGCCATTCGTGCCGACGCCCTGCCAAACGGCGGCGTGGTGCTGCAGGTGCAGGACAACGGCAGCGGGTTCGATGCAGCGCGCGCCGGCTCGTTGTTCGGCGTGTTCCAGCGTTTGCACCGCGACGCGGACTACGCCGGCGTGGGTTGCGGTTTGGCGACGGCCCGCATCATCGTGCAGCGGCATGGCGGGCGCATCGGCATCACCGGTGAGCGGGGTGCCGGTTGCACGGTGATGGTGGAATGGCCCGCACCAGACGCCATTCTTTGAGTTTGATGCTGTTGCTATTAATTTGATAGCTAATAGCGCTTATGGAATAAGCGCTAGAGGCACTTTTGTATCAAATTTTGCCCGCTTGACGGCGAAGAAGGCCTTCACGTTGCGCACGTTGGCGTCGCCGGTAAAAAGCCGCTGCGCCAGTGCCAGGTAGCCTGGCATGTCCCGCGCCTGCACCACCAGCATGAAGTCAGGCCCCGGCGCCACGCGCCAGCACTGCTGCACTGCCGCGTCGGCCACCGCGCGTGCCTCGAACGCGTCCATCCATTCGGCGCCCTGGCGGTCCAGCGTGATTTCGACCAGCGCAGTCAGCCCGTGGCCCTGCAACTGTGCCAACCGGTCGGGCTGAAGAATGGCCACCTGCCGCTCGATCAGCCCCAGATCGTGCAGGCGCTTGACCCGGCGCAGGCAGGTGGGCGGCGACACGTGCACCCGCTCTGCGAGCGTCTGGTTGCTGAGGCTGGCGTCGGTCTGCAGCCAATCCAGCAGGCGCAGATCGTTCGAATCGAGTGTCAATGATTCCATTTCTTGGATATTAATGAAATCAGATTTCTTCGATTGATGCGGTGGAAATTAAAATTCATATTCAATTCAATATTGATTGGAAATTTTAAACCTGCTTGCCTACGATGCAGGCATTCCAAAGCCCGGGGCAGACGACAGGCCCCATCCACAGTCCACCACCCCAGGAGTCTCCCCATGTGCGGCATCGTCGGCGCGGTTTCCACGCGCAACATCGTTCCCATCCTCGTACAGGGCCTGCAGCGGCTGGAATATCGCGGCTACGACTCGTGCGGAGTTGCGGTGCATGAAGCCAGCCTTGGCGCCTCGCCCACCGGCGGCCTGCGCCGCGCACGCAGCACGGCCCGGGTGGCGGAACTGCTGGAACAGGTGGCAGTCGACCATGTGGAAGGCGCCACCGGCATCGCCCACACCCGCTGGGCCACGCACGGCGCACCGGCGGTGCACAACGCGCACCCGCATTTCAGCCATGGCGCCGGCGTGGGGGCAGACACCGGCGTGGGCGAGCCGCTGCGGCTGGGCCGCGTGGCCCTGGTGCACAACGGCATCATCGAAAACCACGAAGAACTGCGCGCAGCGCTGCAGTCGCGCGGCTACGTCTTCACCAGCCAGACCGACACCGAGGTGATCGCGCACCTGGTCGAAAGCCTGTACGAGGGCGACTTGTTCCAGGCGGTGCAGGCGGCAGTGCAGCAGCTGCACGGCGCCTATGCCATCGCCGTCATCCACAAGGACGAGCCGCACCGCGTGGTGGGCGCGCGCGCCGGCTCGCCGCTGATTTTGGGCGTGGGGCAGAACGAGCACTTTCTGGCCAGCGACGCCATGGCCCTGGCGGGCGTGACCGACCAGATCGTCTATCTGGAAGAGGGCGACCTGGTGGACCTGCAACTGGGCCGCTACTGGATCGCCGCCCAAAACGGCCAGCCGCTGGACACCGTCGCGCGCCCCGTGCGTACCGTGCAGGCCCACAGCGGCGCGGCCGAGCTCGGCCCCTACCGCCACTACATGCAAAAGGAAATCTTCGAGCAGCCGCGCGCCATTGCCGACACGCTCGAAGGCGTGCAGGGCATCGTGCCCGAACTGTTCGACGGACAGAGCCTGCACGGCGAGCCGGGTGCGGCCGCCTGGCGCGTGTTCAAGGAGGTCGATTCCGTCCTGATCCTGGCCTGCGGCACCAGCTACTACAGCGGCTGCGCGGCCAAGTACTGGCTTGAGTCGATTGCCGGCATCCCCACGCAGGTGGAGGTGGCCAGCGAATACCGCTACCGCACCAGCGTGCCCAACCCGCGCGCGCTGGTCGTCACCATCAGCCAGTCCGGCGAAACGGCCGACACGCTGGCCGCGCTGCGCCACGCGCAAAGCCTGGGCATGCAGCACACGCTGACCATCTGCAACGTGGCCACCAGCGCCATGGTGCGTGAATGCAAGCTGGCCTATATCACGCGGGCCGGCGTTGAAATCGGCGTGGCCTCCACCAAGGCGTTCACGACGCAGCTGGCTGGGCTCTTTTTGCTGACGCTGGCGCTGGCCCAATCACGCGGGCGCTTGACCGAGGAGCAGGAGGCCGACCATTTGAAAGCCATGCGCCACCTGCCCGTCGCGCTGCAGGCCGTGCTGGCGCTGGAGCCGCAGGTCATCAGCTGGGCCGAAGACTTCGCCCGCATGGAAAACGCCCTGTTCCTCGGCCGGGGCCTGCATTACCCCATCGCGCTCGAGGGCGCGCTCAAGCTCAAGGAAATCAGCTACATCCACGCAGAGGCCTACCCGGCCGGCGAGCTCAAGCACGGCCCGCTCGCCTTGGTGACCAGCAGCATGCCCGTAGTGACGGTGGCGCCCAACGACACCCTGCTGGAAAAGCTCAAGAGCAACATGCAGGAAGTGCGCGCGCGCGGCGGCGTGCTCTACGTGCTGGCCGATGCAGACACCCGCATCGAAAGCAGCGAGGGCCTGCACGTCATCCGCATGCCCGAACACTACGGCCCGCTGTCGCCCCTGTTGCACGTGGTGCCGCTGCAACTGCTGGCCTATCACACGGCCTGCGCACGGGGAACGGACGTGGACAAGCCACGCAACCTGGCCAAGAGCGTGACGGTGGAGTAAGCCGCAAGGGGGGCGGCTGTGCGGCGTGGCCGCCCCCGCCCCATCCTTTTAGGCCACTGCGGGCTACCCCCAAGTCACTGACGGCCGCCAGGGCAGCGCGCTGACCACCCGCTACAGGTACCAATACCTGGGCGGCTACCAGCAAACCAGCTCCAGCGTCACGCGCGGCAACGCCACGCAGGCCGAGGCCACCACGCACACCTGGCGCGACGCCAACGGCTTCATCAGCAACATCGAGCAGCGCGGGGGCGTGGCTGACAACCGCTTCAATCGCACCTTCGTCAACGACGCGCAAGGCAACGCCGTCTACGTCAACCAGGGGGCGGGCCAAGCGGGCAACCTCGGAGGCCGCATCCAAAACCTGCCTGGGGGCTATGTAGGCGGCTTCATCGGAGACGCCGACAACCCCGGTCACATCCAGCGCCAGCTGGTCGTCAATGGCGAAGTGCTGGCCCGCTACGGCGACGCACCCAACACCGAGAAGCTCCCCACCTCCTCGAGTGAGAAGCCCACCTACCAAAACACCGCAGAGTTCAAGCTCAACGCGGCACCACTCAAGCTCAAGGGCGCCAACCTCGACCCGGTGGCTTACACCATCGTGGGAGGGGAGACCCTCAAGGGCATCGCGCGCAACGTGCTGGGCGACGCCAGCCTGTGGTGGCGCATTGCCGATGCCAACGGCCTGTCGGTATCGGGTGACGGCCAGCTCACACCGGGCCAGACACTGAGCGTGCCCAAGCTGGCACTGAACAGCAACAACGTCGAGACCTTCCAGCCCTACGACCCCAGCCAGGTGACGGGCAGCACGGACCCGCTGCTGCCAGCGCCTGCGGGGCAAGGCGGCAGAGGATGCGGGGGCTTGGGCAGGATCATCATGGTGGTCGTGGCAGTGGTGGCTTCCATCTACACCGCTGGGGCAGCCAGTGCGCTCCTGGGCACCGCCGGAACCACGCTTTCTGGAGCGATGGCAGCCGGTTCGGCTGCCTTGACCGGAGGAGGCCTGGCTGGCATCGGCGCTGGCGCCATGGCGATAGGGGGCGCAGTGGGCTCCATCGCCAGCCAGGCAGTGGGCAACCTCATCGGAGCACAAGACGGCTTCAGTTGGAGAAGTGTGGGGTTATCAGCGATTGGCGGAGGCATCTCCGGCGGCATGGGCGGCTGGGCGCCGTTGGGAGAGGCCACCAGTACAGGCACTGCGGTGGGCAACGCGATGATTCGGGCCGCGGTGGGCAACGTAGCCAGCCAGGGCATCGGCGTGGTCGCGGGATTGCAAAGCAGCTTCAGCTGGCAATCCGTGGCAGCGTCTGCGGTGGGCGCCGGAGTTGGGCAGGCCGTGGGTGGGGCGCTTGGGATGAATGAGCGGGGGTTCAGCGAGCTGAGCTTCGGTCAGCAGTTCGGCACTCGCTTGCTGACGGGCGTGGCTGCGGGCACTGCGGCAGCGATTGCGCGCGGCGGGCGGGTGGCGATCCAGCAGGTGGCGACTGATGCGTTTGGCAATGCGTTGGGCAGCAGCTTGGCTGATGCGATGGGGCAGCAGAACACGGCGCAGGAGAGCTTCCGGCGTGGGGAGATCAACCAGCAGAATGCGCAGGCGCGGACTGATGCGCTGTATGGGTTGAGTAGCAGTGGCTCTGTGCGGCTTGGCGATCCCTCGGGCATGGGAGCGACTGAATGGTGGGGTGGTGTGGATCGTGCCATCTCACGCAATGCGGCTGAGCAGTCCGCCATTGAGCAGCGATTGGCCAATCTTGCGCCACCGTCCTATGGCTCGCAGCCAGGCATCTTGGTGGCTGACGCAAGCGGTAAATTACCGTTCACGCCCGGGCATTCGACTCAATCCATCTTCGCGACCTACAACGACTTGGCGGTTCAGAATTACAACGACGCTAAGCTGCTGTACAACCTCTCGGCTGGATTGCAGAAGACGAACCCGGAGTTCGCGAAGACCTATCGCAGCATGGCAGATGGATACATGGCGGCAGGAGACGACGCGCGCAACAGCGCCAAGAGCTTCTATGTCTACAGCGAACCTATGTGGAAAAATTCGACCGCACAGACTCTGACTGTCGCACCAGGTTGGAACTATATGGGTGCAAACTCGGCTGGAATGGCCAGCGGCGCGGCTATTGGCAACTTTAGCGGCACATTGGGGGGCGGCATCTATGCGGGTGTTGGCGGTGAAGTTGAAATCGAGTTTGCCAGCGGCCAGATCGTGGGCGGCAAAGCAGGTATGGGCATTGGCTATGGCTTTCATCTTAGTCGCAGTGCAGTGTCGGGTGCACTTATGCAAGGGCCTGTTTATGGGTATAAGTCAACGCCGATTGCAGAATTCAACCCACAGCAAGAGGGGAGCATTCGATTTGGCCCTTCTGTGGCAGCAGGAGGTGGGATAGGGATTGTTGGTATTGAGCAATCGTTTGGCATGGGCATCGATGCTTCTAGCGCTGGGAATCGTTTCTATGTCCAAGGGTCTACTAACTGGACCACCGCACCAGTCATTCCTAAGCTGGGTTTTGAGGTAAAGGCAAATATGATCGAGTTCAGCGTGAAACCCACGCCGCCGGGGAGCCGCTGATGGGATGGTGCGAAGACTATCTGAGACGAGACAGCAGCCTGGGTGATGCAGAAGCGAGTCGCCGCTTTGGGTTACGACACAGACTGGGTCTATGGTTCGGTGTCCTGCCGTTTTTTGGATTCTTTTTAGCGGGATTTATATTTGCAAAATTTAAAGGGCACCTGGGTGCATTCGCAGCAGGCTGGATCTTCGGCCTGCTACTACTAGCCTACGTCGGGCTCATGTACCGCTGCCCGCGTTGTGGAACGGTTCCCAGTAGCAGCAAGCCGGGCGCGACCGGCGTATTGCTGTTCCCCAAAAAGTGTCCTAAATGCAAGGCGCCTTTG
Organism: Acidovorax sp. WCS2018Noco2-16; assembly: GCF_031843945.1. Lineage (NCBI taxonomy): Bacteria > Pseudomonadati > Pseudomonadota > Betaproteobacteria > Burkholderiales > Comamonadaceae > Acidovorax > Acidovorax sp. WCS2018Noco2-16. The sequence goes on along the minus strand of NZ_JAVTJJ010000002.1, from coordinate 408,075 downwards.
TTGCCGGATCATCGCTGGGGACAGGATTGACGTTCAGCCAGAGTTTGGTCATCAATCCGGCTGCAACGAACTTAAGTCAAGCCGGATAGGGACCATCTGCAAAACCTCGTTTTTCAAGTAACAAGCCTAATAAAATCAATGACTTACTAGGCCATTTTGAGAGTTTCAGGGGTGTTGCAGACCCTCCATAACGAACCGGCGGATGTTGGAAGTAGCCACCGATGCGTTTGGCAATGCACTGGGCAGTTCACTCGCAGACTACTCCAGCGGCAACACCGCGCAGGAGAGCTTCCGGCGTGGGGAGATTGCGCAGCAAAATGCGCAGGCCGCACCGGTCCAAGGGTTCGGGCCATGGACAGCTGCCGATTACCGCAGTGGATCGGACATCCAAGGCGACGAGGCCTACATGCAGCTGCAGCGCGAGACGCTATATGGTTCAGCACTGGTTCCGATCCATTTAGTTTTAAGACAATAGGTGGCGAAGGGTTGAGCTATGCTGGTCGAAGAGCACCAGCAGCTATGGCGGATGACACCCGGGTAGTAAGTGACTGGGATGATCCGTTTAGCGCTAAAGACCCGGGACAGTTGAACAGGCTTGGCGCACAACTCGTACCACCTGTCAATCCAGCGCTAAACGGTGCGGTGAATCGCCCCGGTTTTGAACTGACCCCCAGAAGTTGGACAAACTTCAAGGGGTTTCATGAAGAAGTATCAGACAGAGTTCAAGCTCAAAGTGGTCAAGAGTTTTATGGCTGGGGACGGTGGGGCAAAGCTGCTGGCGCGCCAATGGTCTGTGCCTGAGGAGAAGATCCGCACTTGGGTGAGCCACTACCGCCTGCACGGCATTGACGGGCTGCGCCCCAAGCGCAGCACGTACAGTGCGCAGTTCAAACTGCAAGTGCTGTCCCATCAGGATCGCGAACAGCTCTCCAGCCGCCAGGTCGCGGCGATCTATGACATCCGCAATCCCAACCAAGTAGTGGTCTGGCGACGCAATCTCGCTCAAGGCCGCCTGCAAGCTATTGAGAACGAGAAAGAAGAGCGTCCCAAGATGAAGCTGGAAGGCCGCTGCGCAGCGCCGTCGGACAAGGTTGCCGCCGACGCAACGCAAACCCTACGAGAAGAGAACGAACGACTGCGCGCCGAGGTCGCGTACCTAAAAAAATTGCAGGCCTTGATTCGGTCGAAGAGATCAGCTGCGCCGACAAAGCGCGTCTGATTGCCGGGTTGAGGCATCACCATAAATTGGCATACCTGTTGCAGGTCGCAGGCCTGCCACGCAGCACGTTCTACTACCAATGCCAAGCGAGCCAGCGCGCCGACCAGCAAAGCGCCTTGGAGGCCAGGATTCGTACTGTCTATGACGAGCATAAAGGACGCTATGGCTACAGACGGATCACGGCCGCGCTATGCAATGCTGTGTTGGAACCGATCAACCACAAGTGCGTGCAGCGTCTGATGCGCAAGATGGGGCTGCGCGCGTTGATTCGGGTGAAGAAGCGATCCCGGCATGTTCTAGGCGTCAGCGATGCGCACGTGCCGAACGTTCTACAGCGCGACTTCCGTGCGACCGCACCAAACCAGAAGTGGGCAACCGATGTCACCGAATTCAATGTGAATGGCCACAAGCTCTACCTGTCAGCTTGCATGGACCTCTACAACGGCGAGATCGTCGCGTACCGCATGGCAAGGCGTCCGGTCTTCGAGATGGTTTCCAGCATGCTCGAGGCAGCGCTGGCACGGACCGCTTGCACGGGGGAACTGATCGTCCACTCGGACCAAGGTTGGCACTACAAGATGCAGCCCTATCGAGCGATGCTTGTGCAACGGGGAGTCAAGCAAAGCATGAGCCGAAAGGGCAACTGCTTTGACAATGCGGCAATTGAGAGCTTCTTCGGCACCCTCAAGGCCGAGTACTTCCGGCTTGCTGCGCCCGACAGCCTTGATACGCTCGAAGCGGGCGTGCATGATTACATTCACTACTACAACCATGAGCGCATCAAGATGGGCTTTTGTTTACGACTTTAGCGATGAGCCATTTCTGAAGGCCCGCCCTGCAGACCGCATGAATGCTGGGCCTGTGTTTACGACTTTAATTACCCGGAATAGCGGCGGAGGAGGAGGGGGACACCGCAGCCCCTGCCGCCTCAGACAACCTGCCGGGCTACCTTCAGGTCACGGACGGCCGCCAGAACAGCGCGCTGACCACCCGCTACGGGTACCAATACCTGGGCGGCTACCAGCAAACCAGCTCCAGCGTCACGCGCGGCAACGCCACGCAGGCAGAGGCCACCACGCACACCTGGCGCGACGCCAACGGCTTCATCAGCAACATCGAGCAGCGCGGGGGCGTGGCCGACACACGCTTCAACCGAGCCTTCGTCAACGACGCGCAAGGCAACGCCGTCTACGTCAACCAGGGGGCGGGCCAAGCGGGCAACCTCGGAGGCCGCATCCAAAACCTGCCTGGGGGCTATGTAGGCGGCTTCATCGGCGACGCAGCCAACCCCGGCCACATCCAGCGCCAACTGGTCGTCAATGGCGAAGTGCTGGCCCGCTACGGCGACGCACCCAACACCGAGAAGCTCCCCACCTCCTCGGACGAAAAACCTACCTACCAAAACACCGCAGAGTTCAAGCTCAACGCTGCGCCGCTGAAACTCAAGGGCGCCAACCTCGACCCGGTGGCTTACACCATCGTGGGAGGGGAGACCCTCAAAGACATCGCGCGCAACGTGCTGGGCGACGCCAGCCTGTGGTGGCGCATCGCCGATGCGAATGGCCTGTCGGTTTCGGGCGCCGGCCAGCTCACGCCGGGCCAGACACTGAGCGTGCCCAAGCTGGCGCTGAACAGCAACAACGTCGAGACCTTCCAGCCCTACGACCCCAGCCAGGTGACGGGCAGCACGGACCCGCTGCTGCCGGCGCCTGCGGGGCAGGGCGGCAGAGGATGCGGGGGCTTGGGCAGGATCATCATGGTGGTGGCGGTGGTGGCGTCCATCTACACCGCTGCCAGTGGCCTTGCAGGACCCGGTGGTCAAGCAGCGCCTGGCGGACCTGAGCTCTGGCGTGCCGCCGATGGACAAGGTCACTCCAGAGGGGTTGAAGACCCATCTGGAGGCCGAGGTCGCCAAATGGGGCCCAGTGATCCGCAAGTCCGGCGTTTACGCAGACTGATGTTCGAACCGGAACCCGGATCCCCGACCCCAGGCGGCAGACGGTGCGGATGCGCGCAACGCGATGGTCGACACGCGACCTCGCTGTCTGCTTACTCGGTGATATTGCACTCTCGGCGCAGCAGCGCCAGCGCATCTTCGGTGGCGTGCACCCGGTCGCTGCGTAGCACGGGCTCGGCGTCTTCGATGAAGGCGTTCCACAGGTGCAGGTAGTCGCCCTGCAACTGCACCGGGGCGTGCTGCAACACGAACTGCCGGGGCAGTTCTGCATCCAGGCCTGAGGCCCGAATCTTCTTGACCAGGCTGGCGGCGGTCTTTCTGGTCAGCAGCGTGGTGGGTTTGCTGTTCGTGGCAATGCGCAGGAACAGTGTCAGCAGTGAACTGTCGTCGCTGTGGCCTTCGGTGGCCTTGTCCCACAGGGCGCTGTGGGTGCGCTCGAAATGGTCCAGGTCGGCCATGGCGTCCTCGTACCAAAAATAGCGCCCCAGGAACGCCGGGGTCTGGTCGAAGAGCTTGCGCACGCCGAGCGTGGCATCCAGGATTCTGGGCATGTCCTGCACGACGGAGGCTTGAACGGCCTTCACCACCTCCAGGTACTGCATGGGCAGATCCTTGGGCAAGCCGATGGAAACTGGCGCCGCCTCGCCGTCGGCTCGCGCCCCGTATTTCTTGCGCAGGCCCAGCACCATCTTCTCGAAGGCACCCCAGTCCGGCATGTCACTGCGTCGGCATGTGCGCACGAGCAGCGCTGTGCGCACCACGGCTTCCGCGTCCTTGCCGGCGTCCTCCAGGTCATCGGCATCCAGGCCCAACTGGGCCGCCATCCACACCGCAGCTTCGACCAAGGTGGTGGCGTGGCTGCGCGCAGCGCGCTCGGCCTGGTATTCGGGCAGGCTGCGCAGGGACCACTTGGCAAGCAAGGGGATGTGCTTGTCCTCGAAGACCCCATGCTCCTGCATGCCGAAGTGGCTGCTCTGGGGCATGGCGATCAGCGCCTTGAGCATGTCCGAGCCGCCCTTGGAGCGCGACAGCAAGCTGTGGTCGCGCAGGGACTCGGCGGCCCGGTCCAGGTCGCCGCCGGTAGAGTGTTCCAGATACAGGCTCACCAGATTGACCAGCCGGTCCCTCGCTCTTTCCAGGTCGGGACGCAGGTACTCGGTGCCAAAGTAGCGCGCGATCTGCACCATGCCCTTGGGGGCTTCCTGGTTCATGGCCGCCAGCTTGGGTGCAGCGATGATGCCGTGGCGCACGCCGTGCTGCAGGGCCTTTTCAAAAAAAGGCCGCTCGTCGAACAGCGCAACGGCCTGTGGGGCAGCGGAGGGGTCTGTGGGGGGCAGCGTGGTCATCGTGGATTCAGGCGCTATGAATAGGGCCGTCAGATCGCCGACTCTTCCTCGTCATCGCGTGCTGCCGGCGTGCTGCGGCCCCGATCGGTGTCGCCGGTCTCCACACGCGTGTCTTCTTCCTCCACCGCTTCTTCCTCGTCCTCCTCGCCCAGGTCGTGGGCACGCGCCTTGGCACGCAAGACCATCAAGGTCTCGGTGAACAGGTCGGGGCACTCGTAGCGCATGCGCCAGGCCAGTTCCATCCAGTCCTGGTCGGCCACCTCGTCCAGCTGGACCTTGGGCTTGGCATAGGCCGACGCCAGCAGCGCGGTCTCGGAAAGCATCTCGCCGTCTTCCTCGACGGTGTCGAAGTTTCCGCTGCGGGCGAAGGATTCGATGCGCGCCCACTTCTCGGCAAAGTAGTTGGCCATGGCTTCGCTGCCGCCTTCCAGATCGCCCACAGCGGTCAGGAAAGACACCGGGTCAGCGTCCTCCCGGAAGACGATGGCGTTCACCATGCCGCGCAGATGGGTGTGGGTAAGGTCCTTGTAGCGCTTCTCGATGACGATGGCGTGCGCGAACTGCTCGGGGGTGACCAGCAGGCTCACGACCGACTCGCGGGAGGGGTCGTACTCGCGCATCACTGCAAGGATGTCCTTGGGCTCCAGTTGGTCCAGCACTACCATCAGCGCCTTGTCACCCTCGGTGTCGGCCAACTCGGTGAGCGCGGATTCGGCGCCGGCAATGTCGCCGGCGGCAATCAGGCTTCGTGTCTTCGTGATCAGGGCAAGGTGATTCATTGTGATGGGTGTGTGCGTGCGTGCGGAGCGGTTCAGTCTTTGCGGTCGAAGCCTTGATCGGCCATCCAGTCGGCGTGGGCCTCCTCGCGGGTCTGGCCATCGGCGTCGTCCAAGTCGTCGGCCGACAAGGGCTGGTGGTCGTCTGTGTCGTTGTCTGCGTCGGCGTTGTCTGCGTCTTCTTCGCTCTCGTCCTCGTCGCCTGCATGGGCGGGCGCATGCCGGGTGCTGCCCGCCATGTATTCCAACGCCGCGGCCACGCTCAAGAAGTTGTCGCCGGCGGCCTGCTCACGCAGCAACTGCACGGTGGGCTGTGCCCAGGGGGCAATGTCGATGGTTTTCTGAAGGCTCTCCCACGTGGACAGGGCCTCGGGCTCGCAGGCCAGCAACTTGTCCATGGCGGGTGTGGACGTGAAGCGAAAGGCCTTGTGCAGCACGACTGCCACCATCTCGGGAGCGACCTCCAGCATGTTGACCAGGAACGCGACCTCGCGGCGCCGCTCGGCCAGCCGCCGGTCCAGCACGAACTGCCCCTCGGAGTCGTGGCGCATGTCGTCGAGTTCCGCCAGATAGGCGGAACGCAGGTTGTGGAAGAAGGGAGATACGTGCATCGAGGCCTAAATGAGCCGTTGGAAATAGTCTGCCCAGATCCCGCGCGCTGTTTCCAGCGGATCGTCGAGCAGATTGCGCTTGCGGTTGTTGTCGTAGGTCTCGCGCTTGGCCTCATCGCCGAGGATGTCGTAAGCCTCCTGCACAGCGCGAAAACGTGCGGCGGCATCCGGCGCCGTGCTGCGGTCCGGGTGGTGGCGGGCAGCGAGTTGGCGGTAGGCCTTCTTGATGTCCGCCAGGCTCGAGCTGCTGCTGACACCCAGCGCGAGATAGTGGTCTTGCATGCGGTGCCTTCCTGCGTTGCGAGTATCACGGCGAACCGCAAAAGCGAGGATTGTAGGAGGCTGGATATGCAGTCCCGAAGACCGCATCGGTCTGCGTATGAATCGCTTGAATGGCGCGGCACAGCGGCACTTCACTGTGAACCGAGCTGCGTCGAGGTGAGATGCCGATGGTCACGCCCGGAATTACAGTTTTCCGAGGCCCAGCCTGCGGATGGCCTCTCCCCACTGGTCGTAGGTCGCGCGCGTCAGCGCGGCAAGTTCTGCAGGGGTCGAGGATTCGGCCTCGTAGGCGCCCTGGCGAAAGAAGTCTCGCGTAGCCGGCATGGCTAACACATGGGTCAATGCGGCGTTGAGCTTGTCGAGCACTGGCGTGGGCATATGAGCCGGCCCATAGAAGCCAAGCCAGCTGGCCATGTCAATACCGGTCACGCCCTGCTCGCCCATTGTGGGCAAGTCAGGCAGCAGGAGGCTGCGCTGGGGCGCGGCCACCGCCAGCATGCGAACCTTGCCGGTGGCGGTGTTCTGGATGGCGTTGGGCGCCGCATCGAAGTAGAACTGCACGCGGCCTGCGAGAAAGTCCTTGGCCACATCGGCGCCGCCCTTGTAGGGCACGTGCACGGCATCCAGCCCGGCCTGGCGTACGAAGGCCTCGCCGTAGATGTGCGACGAGGTGCCAGTGCCGAAGGAGGCGAAGCCGATCTTGCCCGGGTGGGCCTTGATGTACGCCACCAGCTCCTGCACAGTGCGCGCCGGTACGCTGGCATGCACCGTGAGCACCAGCGGCCCGCGCGCACCGAGCGAGATCGGCGTCAGGTCCTTGAACGGGTCGTAGCGCACGTTCGCCAGCGTCTGCGGGTTCTGCGTCACCACGGATGAGGGCGCATACATCAGGGTGTAGCCATCGGGCGCGGCGCGGATCACCTCCTCGGTGGCCAGAATGAAGCTCGCGCCCGGCCGGTTCTCCACGATCACCGGCGTCTGCAGCACCTCGCCGAGCTTGTTGGCCACAAAGCGCGCCTGCACGTCCGATGCACCGCCTGCTGCCAGGCCCAGCACGATGCGGATGGTGCGGCCCCTGGTGGGAAAGGTTTCGGCGGCCTGCGCGACCAGCGCTGAAAGCGCCGTACCGCACGCGCCGAGGGCCAGCCCGGTGGTGAATCGCCGGCGGTGAATATGAGGTTGCATACCGCTCATTGCTTGCTCAATCCAACTTGGTGCACCATCGCGCCCCATTGGTCGTAGCTGGTGCGCGTGATGTTTGCAAACTCCTGCGCCGTGGTGGCGCCGGCCTCGTAGCCGCCATTGCGGTAGAAGTCGCGCACCTGCTGTATCGCTAGCACCTGCGTCAGCGCGCCGTTGAGTTTGTCGACCACGGCTGGCGCCATGCGCGCCGGTCCGTAGAAGCCCAGCCAGCTGGGCAGGTCGAGCCCGGCGTAGCCCTGTTCGGCGAAGGTGGGCACGTCGGCCAGCGCGGGTATGCGCGCACTGGCCGCCACAGCCAGGATCTTCACCTTGCCTGTGCCCGCCGTGATGATGGCCGACGAGGCCGAGTCGAACATGTACTGCACGCGGCCGCCGATGAGGTCCTTGGCTGCGTCGGAGCCGCCCTTGTAGGGGATGTGCACCGCATCGATGCCGGTCTTCTTCACGAAGGCTTCGCCGTAAATGTGCGAAGAGGTGCCCGCGCCAAACGATGCATAGCTGACCTTTCCGGCGTTGGCCTTCACGTAGGCGACCAACTCCTTCACATTGTTCACTGGCACGGTGGTGCTCAACGACAGCACCAGCGGGCCGCGCCCGCCCATCGAGATGGGCGTGAAGTCCTTGAACGGGTCATAGGGAACGTGCGTGAAAGTGTGAGGGTTCTGCGCCATCGTGGATGACGGCGCGTACAGCAGCGTATAGCCATCGGCCGGCGCACGTGCCACCTCGCTGGCTGCCAGCATGGTGCTGGCGCCGGGCTTGTTGTCCACGACCACGCTAGTGCCCAGCACGTCACACAGCTTCTGCGCAACGATGCGCGCCTGCGCGTCTGTGCCACCGCCGGCGGTGAAGCCCACGACGATGCGGATGGGCTTGCCGCGCGCTGGAAAGTCGTGCGCCATGGCAAGTGGCGCAATGCCTGCAAAGGCGGCGGTGCCGATAGCCATGCCGAAGGCGCGGCGGGTACTGTGAAGTCGTTCCATCGTTGTCTCCTTTGTTTGTTGGTTATATTTTGATGTTGAAAATCATAAACAGTCTATGTTTTCCAGGGAAAACCCGGATCATTGCCTTTTTTGATTGACAAAATGGAAGATGAAATCATAATTCAACGAAATAGATTAATCGGGGCCATCATTCATGAAAACAGTCGTCCGCACCGACGAGCGCATTCTGTCTTCCGACATCTTTGACCGCGACAGCCGCACCAAGCGTCCTGACCATGGCAGCTGGGCCGAGCCCGGCAAGAACATTCCGATCTATCACCGCTGCGGCGTACTGGTGGTTGGTGGCGGGCCGTCGGGCACCGCGGCCGCAGCGGCGGCGGCGCGCGCCGGCGCCGATGTCGCGCTGCTGGAGCGCTATAACCACCTTGGCGGCTTGTCCACCGGCGGCCTGGTGATCTGGATCGACCGCATGACCGACTGGGAAGGCCAACTCGTCATACGCGGCTTTGCCGAAGAGCTGTTCGACCGCCTGCCGGCAGACGCCATCGCCGGCCCGGTGCGAGAGGAATGGGGCTCGCAGGACGCGGACAAGGCCGCGCACTGGTCGCAGCGCACCGCTGCCTACCACGGCGTGGTCACCTGGTCGCCTACCATCGACCCCGAGCGCTTGAAACTGCTGAGCCAGGAAATCGTGCTCGAGCGCAAGGTCAAGCTCATCTATCACTCGTGGGCCGCCATCCCCATCGTGCAGGACGGCGCCGTCAAGGGCGTGGTGTTCGAGAGCAAGGAAGGCCGCATGGCCATCATGGCCGACGTGGTGGTCGACGCGACTGGTGACGGCGACCTGTTCGCCCGTGCTGGCGCCGCCTTCGTAAACGACATCGAAGAGGCCGACGTGCACCACTGCATGAACACCTCCTGGCTGTTCGGCGGCGTGGACATGAACCACTGGATCGAGTTCAAGGCCGGCCAGCCCGACGCGTTCAGCGCCTTCATGGCGCGGGGGCGCGAGCAGCTGGGCCTTTTTGAGCGACCCTTCGTCTCTTGGCGCAACGACGTGGCGCTGTTCATGGGGCCGCGCCAGTCGGGCTACTCGGCCCTGGACGTGGACGACCTCACTGCGGTGGAAGTGCGTTCGCACCGAGCGATGGCCGCGCACCTCGACTACTTCCGCGCCCATGCGCCCGGCTTCGAGGATGCCTTCTTGATGCTCAGCGCGCCGCAGATCGGCGTGCGCCATGCGCGGCGCCTGACCGGCGTGGGCGCGGTGCTGCGCAGCCAGTGGCCCGAGGGCGTGGCGCTGCCCGACGAGGTGGGTGTGACGCCCGCGGTGTCGCCCAAGTTTCCGAATATCTCCATCCCCTACGGCGCATTGGTGCCGCAGCAGCTCGACGGTTTGCTGGCCTGCGGGCGCCATATTTCGTGCGACCGTAATTCGCACGGCTTCATGCGCGAGATTCCGCAATGTTGGATCACAGGCCAAGCTGCGGGCGTGGCGGCCGCCCTGGCGTCACAGGGTGGCATCGAGCCGCGCTTTGTCCACGTGGGAGCGCTGCAGTCTGCGCTGCTGGCGCAGGGTGTGTACCTGCGCACCAGCGCCGCGCAGGGCGTGAATTTGCCGGCAACGGCCGACGCCGGCGCATGAATGTTCTCGCCATGAGGGCGACGGACCTTCTTTTGCCAGCCTCTACATTGCAGAGTCTTGCAAAGGATTCTTCCATGTCCACTGACAACAGCAACCCCTCCTTTTCTGCCCCCGAATCCGCCGATGCGCGCGGTGACCGCTCCGACACCGTGAGCGCGCTCGAGCGCGGCATATCGGTGCTGCGCTGCTTCGGCGAAGAGCGTCCGGTGCTCGGCCATGCCGACATCGCGCGCATGACCGGCATCCCGCGGCCTACTGTCAACCGGTTGGTCGCCACGCTGCTCTCATTGGGCATGCTCAAGCCCGCGCAGGCGCCCGACCGTTTCATGCTAGGGCCGGGCGTGGTCTCGTTGTCGCGCGTGTTCCTGGGTAGCCTCGACGTGCGCGCCGCCGCGCGGCCCAGCATGCAGGCCATGGCGGAGGAAGTGGGTGCCTCGGTCTACCTGGCTATACGTGACGGCATGGAGATGGTGTTGATCGAGGCCTGCCGGCCCCGCTCGTCGATGCTCTCGGCGCGGCTGGACGTGGGCTCGCGTGCGCCGCTGGCCAACTCGGCCCTGGGCCGCGCCTACTTGTCGGCTCTTCCCGAGGCACAGCACAACCAGTTAGTCGATTCGATGTGCCTTTTGCGCGGCCCCGAGTGGGACGCCATCGCGCCCAGCATGAACCGCGCCATCGGCGAAGCCCGGCGACTGGGCTACTGCCTGTCGCTGGGCGAGTTCCACCCCGAGATCAACTCGGTGTCGGTTCCCCTCGTCGGGCCTGACGGGGAGGTGATGGCACTCAACGGCGGAGGCGCGGCCTTCGTCTTCACCGAGGAGCGCCTGCGCAATGAACTGGCACCGCGCCTGCGCGGCATCGCGCTGACCATTGCGCGCGACATCGGCGGCCACGTGCCGACACCCTTGCCGGGCTAGCAGGCCCGGCCGGGATTCGTTCCCTGCGAGAAAAAAACGGAGACACAGGCCATGTACCTGAGCGATGAAGAACAAGCCATGATGGACGGCCGCGACGGGCCGGCCCTGCAGAAGGCGATGGACCTGCTGGTGCGCTATGGCGAGGCCCTGGGGGCCGAGCGCTTGGTGGAGACGCGCAACGTCTGCGCCAGCATCACCTCGACCACACCCTTCCAGCGCGACTTCGCGCTCGCCAAGGGCGGCGGCATGGACGCGGTGTTCTCCGAATTCAGCCTGGACAGCCAGGAGACGGTGAAGATCCCCAAGTTCAAGGTCTTCACCAGCCACCTGCAACTGGGCTTCGATCCCGGCCAGCCCGAGCGCATGGGCGTGAGTCAGGAGATCGTGCAGTTCTACAACAAGAGCGAGCGCCATGCGGCGGGCCTGGGCGCGCAGATCATGAACACCTGCACGCCCTACCAGGTGGGCAACATCCCGACGCGCGGCGAGCACTGCGCGTGGATGGAATCGTCGGCGGTGGTGTACTGCAACTCGGTGCTGGGCGCGCGCACCAACACCGAGGGCCGCGAGAGCACCGGCGCGGCCATGCTCACCGGCCGCATCCCCTACTGGGGCTACCACCTGGACGAAAACCGCCTTGCCACCCATGTGGTCGAGCTCGACGTCGAGGTGGAATCAGTGCAGGACTGGGGCCTGCTCGGCTACTACATGGGCGAGCATGTGCAGGAGCGCGTGCCCGTGGTGCACCGCAAGGGCGGCATTGGCCGCGTGCCCAACCTGCCGGGGCTCAAGCACTTCGGTGCCGCAGCCTCATCGTCGGGCGGCGTGGAGATGTACCACATCGTCGGCGTCACGCCCGAGGCGCTGACCCTGGAGCAGGCCCTGGGCGGCCGCAAGCCGGTGCAGGTGCTGCGCTACGGCGAGGCCGAGCGCCGCGCCACCTACGAAAAGATCAACGCCACCGGCAAGGATGCCGAGGTCCAGTATGTGATGCTGGGCTGCCCGCACTACACCATCGAGCAGATCTGGGAGGCCGCGCAACTCATCGAAGGCCGCAGGATCCACCCCGATTGCGAGCTGTGGGTCTTCACGCCGCGCGCCATCAAGTCGCTGGCCGACCGCAATGGCTACACCAAGATCATCGAGGACGCGGGCGGCATCCTCATGACCGACAGCTGCTCGGCCATGAGCCGCGCCGTGCCCAAGGGCACGAAGACTGTGGCGCTCGACTCGGCCAAGCAGGCGCACTACCTGCCTGCCATCCTGGGTGTGCAGGCCTGGTTCGGCAGCACGGCCGAATGCATTGACGCGGCCTGCACCGGCCGCTGGAATGGGGGCCACGCATGAGCGATGCAGTCGTCACTGAAACAACCATTGTCATCCGTGGCCGCAAGGTGGTGGGCGGCGTTGCCGAAGGCGAAGCGCTGGTCACGCGAGACCGCATCTCGGGCTGGGGCGGGATCGATCCGCGCACCGGCACCGTCATCGAGACCCGGCACCAACTGCGCGGCCAGAGTTTCGCTGCCAAGGTGCTGGTGTTTCCGGGAGCCAAGGGCTCCTCGGGATGGTCGGCCATGTTCCATATGACGCGACTCATGAACGTGGCACCCGCGGCCTTTCTGTTCAACGAGATGACGACCAAGATGGCGCTGGGCGCCGTGGTCACGCACGCGCCATCGATGACCGATTTCGAGCGCGACCCGCTCGACTACATCGCCACCGGCGACTGGGTGCGCGTGGACGCCGACCGCGGCGTGATCGAGATCACGAAGAAAAACCAGTTCGGAGGCCGCCCATGAACCGCCCCTTGCGCAGCAACTTCCCGCGCGGCTCCTACCTTTGGTCCATGCGCAACGCGCATTGGCGGGCACTGGGCATCCCCGAGGCCGATTGCGAGAAGCCCAAGATCGCCGTGGTGAACAGTTCGTCCGAGCTGGCCGCCTGCTTCAGCCACCTCGACCAGGTGGCGGCCGAAATCAAGGCGGCCATCCGTGCAGCGGGCGGCGTGCCGTTCGAGATCCGCACCGCCGCCCCCAGCGACTTCATCACCGGCGCCGGGGCGCGTGGCGCCTACATGCTGGCGGTGCGCGACCTGGTGACCAACGACATCGAGGTGGCAGTCGAGGGCGCGCAGCTGGACGGCATGGTGTGCTTGACCTCCTGCGACAAGACCGTGCCCGGGCAGTTGATGGCAGCGGCGCGGCTCGACATTCCGTCCCTGCTCGTGCCCTGCGGCTACCAGCCCAGCGGCGAGTACCGAGGCAAGCATGTGGACATCGAGGACGTTTTCATTGGCGCCATGCACGCCGTCACCGGCAACCTGCCTCTGGAGGAACTGGTGGGCATGAGCCGCGAGGCCGTGCGTGGCCCCGGCGTGTGCTCTGGCCTGGGCACGGCCAACTCCATGCACATTGCCTGCGAGGCACTAGGCATGGCGCTGCCGGGCACCGCGCCCGTGGCCGCGCTCAGCCCCAAGATGATGGCCGACGTGCGCGCGGCCGGCGAGCGCATCGTGCAGATGGTGTGGGACGACCTGCGGCCCTCGGCCATCTACACGCCGGGCGCCTTCGCCAACGCCGTGCGCGCGGTGCTGGCCGTCGGGGGCAGCGTCAACTGCGTCAAGCACCTGCAGGCCGTGGCCGTGGAGGGCGGTGTGGACGTGGACGTCTACCGCCTGTTCGAACAGCTGGCCGACGAGGTGCCGGTGCTGGCCGGGCTGCGGCCGGTGGGCGAGCACCTGATCGAGCAGTTCGAGGCCGCCGGCGGCGCCCGCGCGCTCCTCAAGCAGCTGGAACCGCTGCTGGACGGCGACGCCATGACCGTCACCGGCCAGACCGTGCGCGAGAACCTGCGCGATGTGCGGGTGCAGGACGAAGAGATCATCCGACCGCGCACGCGACCGGTGGCCACGCGCCCAGCCATCGTCGTGCTGCGCGGCAACCTGTGCCCGGACACGGGCATCGTCAAGACAGGCATCCACGAGCGCAAGCACCGCCGCTTCACCGGGCCGACGATCTGCTTTGAGACCGCGGACGAGGCCATCGCCGCGCTGAAGGACGGCACGATCCGCGCCGGCCATGTCGTCGTGATGCGCGGCGCCGGCGTGCGCGGGGGGCCAGCCATGGGTGGCGGCGCTTCGCGTGTGGTGTTCGCCATCGACGGTGCAGGCATGGGCGAGCAGATCGCGCTTTTGACCGACGGCCATCTGTCCGGCCTGGTCTGCAAGGGCCTGGTGGTCGCCGAGCTGACGCCCGAGGCCGCCACCGGCGGCCCGCTGGCGCTGCTGCGCGACGGCGACGAGGTGACGATCGACCTGAACACGCGCCGTTGCGACGTGGCCTTGACCGACGCCGATCTGGCAACACGCCTCGCCGCGTGGCGACCGGCTCCGCCGAAGTTCGATACCGGTTGGCTGCAGATCTATCGCCGCAATGTGACGCCCGTGCACCAGGGCGCCGTGCTGGTCCGCAACTAGGCCCGCCGCCCCCCCGCTTTGCCGCCTGCACCGCCCGTTTCAACCGGCGGGTGGGCTCGCCTGCGCCCGCGTGGCGCGCCTGGCTCCGTTTTCATCACCCAAGGAGAAGAGAGACATGCACAAGAATCCCCACATCCTCAGCTTCGGCCTTGTGCTGGGCCTGGCCTGCGGCAGCGCCGCAGCGCAGTCCGGCGTCACGCTCTATGGCATCGTGGACCTGGCCATTCAACACAACCGCGCTGGAGGCGTCGGCAGCAGTACGGACATGGTGAGCGGTGGCAACTCGACCAGCCGCATTGGTTTTCGCGGCCGGGAGGATCTGGGCGGCGATCTGTATGCGGCCTTCCACCTGGAAAGCTCGGTGAACGCCGACACAGGTACCGGACGCCCTTCCAACACCAACAACCAGGCGAGTGGCGCCGTCGCGAACAACGGGGCCCTCACCTTCGACCGCATGGCCTTTGTGAGCCTGGGCCATGTGCGGTACGGCGAGCTGCGGCTGGGCCACGACTTCATGCCGCACCACTACAACAGCATCCTGTTCGAGCCGTTCACGGCCGTGGGTGCAGCCCGCGCCGGCAACCTCACGTTCTCCGCCGTCGGCACCGGCCCTTTGTTTACCACCATCACCGGCAGCAACACCGTGAGCTACTGGCTGCCCAAGGACATCGGCGGGCTTTATGGCATGGCCATTCTCGGACGTGGCGAGAACGCGGCCGGTTCTGCCAACAGGCAGGACGGCAATTTTTTCGGTGGCCGCCTAGGCTTTGTGAGCGGCCCGTTCGACATGGCTGCCGCCGTGACCCGAACGCGCTACGCCACCACCCCCACCCTTGGGGACTACACACATGCCAATCTGGGCGCCAGCTGGAATGCGGGCTTCGCCAAATTCTTCGCGCTGTACAACATGATCGAGGTCGAGCTGCAGGCCGGTGACGCGCGCAAGCACACGGCCGAGTTGGGTGTGCAGATTCCGATCACTGCGCACAGCCGCATCCGCGCCAGCTATGTGCGCCTGGACGACCGCAGCAGCGCAGTGCTGGCCAATGCCGACGGCTCGCAACGCAGCGGCAACGATGCGCAGCAGTTTGGCGCCGGCGTGGTGCATGACTTGTCCAAGCGCACGGCGCTGTATGGCACCTACGCCAAGGTGCACAACCGTGGCCAGGCCACATACCTGCCAAGCGGCGCGCGGGCGCCGCTGGCCGGGCGAAATGCGTCTGCGCTGGAGCTCGGCATCCGCCACACGTTCTGAACCGACACACAGCCACTCAAGGAACCTGTATGAATTCCCATGCCTCCACCACCGCAGGCGCGCCACCAAGCCTGGATCTGTCTCGACTGATCGAAGCGCAGAAACCGGGCCGCTTCATCGCCGGCCTGCTGCTGGTCTGTGCGTTGATGATGCTGACCGAAGGCTACGATCTCGGCGCCATGTCTTTTGCCGCGCCTTCACTGGCGCGTGAATGGCAGCTCAACCGTGGCGCCTTCGGCCCGGTGTTCGGGGCCTTCGTCATCGGAACCGCCATCGGTGCCATCGTGCTCGGCCACGTGGGTGACGCCATCGGGCGAAAGCGCACGATGGTCTGGTGCGGCATTGCGGTATCGCTGCTGACCTTCGCCACCATGTGGGCCCAGTCGGTTCCGCACCTGATCGTGCTGCGCCTGCTCGCCGGCATTGGTGTTGGCGGTGTGCTGCCCAACGTGATGTCCTACGTCACCGAATTCGTACCAAAGCGCTGGCGCGCTACCTCGGTCACGCTGGTTTACACGGGTTACGCGATTGGCACCGGCGCCGGCGGCGTGGTCGCAGCCTGGCTGATCCCGCATTTCGGCTGGCAGTCCGTGTTTTTCATTGGTGGCGTCGGACCGCTGCTGGGCGCTCTGGCGCTGTGGCGGCTGCCGGAATCGCCACGCTTTCTGGTGCTGCGCAAGCGCGAGCCGGGCACGGTGGCGCGTATTGCCGAGCGCCTGCAGCCCGGGCTGCGCGTGGCGCCGGACACGCAGTTCTCGATGACCGACGAGCCATCGACGCATGCCTCGACGCGCGAGATATTCACAGGCCGGCTGCGTCTGGTCACGCCGACGCTGTGGCTGGTCTATATCGCCAACTCGATGGCGCTGTTCTTCTTGATCAGCTGGCTGCCCATGCTGATCGAGTCTGTCGGCGTGGCGCCTGAACGTGCGGCATTGGTTTCGCTGGTGTTCTCCATCGGCGGCACGATCGGCGGCCTGGCGCTGATGCGATTCGTGGATCGCCACGGCGCGCTGGTCATCACCGTGCTGCCGCTGGTCGGCTTCCCGCTGGTGGCAGTGATGGGTGTGCCCATGCCCGAACTGGCACTGACGGCCGTGGCATTCGCCGTAGGTTTCTGCGTGGTCGGCACGCAGTTCGGCCTGAATGCCGTTGCTGCCATGGTCTACCCCACGGCGCTGCGCTCGAAGGGCGTGGGCGCGGCCATCGGCGTGCAGAAGATCGGTGCTTTTGCCGGCCCCGTGATCGCCGGAGCGCTGCTGTCGGCTCAGCTGTCGGTGCAGCAGCTATTCATGTTCGGCGCCGCGCCGGTGTTCATCGTCATGTTGCTGTCGTTTGCGTTGGGCCGCGCTTGCCGGCGCTCCGGCGTCGACGGCAGTGGATCGATCACGGCCGACACCCCGCCGACCTTGGCTGCCAACCGGACGCCGTTGCCGACCAACACCACCATCTGACATTCACGACCTTCGGAGACCTGCCATGTATCCCCCTTTGTACCTGTACATCGACGGCGATTTTCTAGACGGCGACGGCCGCCAGCACTCATCGGTGCACGACCCAGCCACGGGCGAGAGAATCGCAGAATTGCCGCATGCCAGCTTGGCCGACCTGGACCGCGCGCTGGCAGCGGCCGAGCGAGCCTTCACGACCTGGCGTCACGTCTCGCCGGTAGCGCGTGGCGCCATCCTGCAGCGCGTCGCCGTGTTGGCGCGGGAGCGCGCTGCCGCCATCGGCCATGCCATTACGCGTGACCAGGGCAAGCCGCTGGCCGAGGCCATTGGCGAAGTCACACGCTGCGCCGACCACTGCGATTGGCATGCCGAGGAAGCGCGTCGCATCTATGGCCGTGTGATCCCTTCGCGTCAGCCCAATGTTCGACAGTTGGCGTTGCGCGAGCCGGTTGGTGTGTGCGCGGCCTTCACGCCGTGGAACTTCCCGTTCAACCAGGCCATTCGCAAGATCGCGGCCGCACTCGGCGCTGGCTGCACCATGGTGCTGAAAGGGCCGGAGGATTCGCCCAGTGCGGTCGTCGCCATCGCCCAGCTGTTCCACGACGCGGGCCTGCCGCCAGGCGTGCTCAACATAGTCTGGGGTGTTCCCGCCGATGTGTCGAATCACCTGGTTCGTTCTCCCATCGTGCGCAAGGTGTCCTTCACGGGCTCGGTGCCGGTCGGCAAGCAACTGGCCGCCCTGGCCGGCGCGCACATGAAGCGCATCACCATGGAGTTGGGCGGCCATTCGCCGGTGATCGTCTGTGCCGACGCCGATGTCGAGCGCGCGGCCGAGATGCTGGTTCATCTCAAGTTCATGAATGCCGGGCAGGTCTGCGTGTCTCCCACACGCTTTTATGTCGAGGCACCAGCGTTCGACCGCTTTATGGAGCGCTTTCTCGACAAGACGGCGCAAATCTGCGTCGGCGCGGGTTTGGCCGAAGGCACGACCATGGGGCCGCTGGCCCAGCCCCGCAGAGTGGCGGCCATGCTCGAACTGGTTGACGATGCCGTCGCACGCGGCGCACGCCTGCAGGCCGGCGGCCAGCGCCTTGCCGCGCAGGGCGCGCACGCAGGCCCAGGCGGGAACTTCTTCATGCCCACCGTGCTGACCGACGCGCCGGACGACAGCCTGGTGATGCGCACTGAACCCTTCGGCCCGCTGGCCGTATGCCAGCCGTTCTCCCAGTTGGACGACGCCATCGCCCGCGCCAACGCCTTGCCCTACGGACTGTCCGCCTATGCGTTCACGGGCTCGAGCCGCCGTGCGATGCAACTGCAGAACCAACTGGAGTCCGGCACCGTGAACATCAACCACCTGGGTGCGCTCGTGCCAGAGGTGCCGTTCGGCGGCATCAAGGACAGCGGCATGGGCAGCGAAGGCGGCAGTGAGACTTTCGACGGCTACCTGACGACCAAGTTCGTCACCCAGATGGACTGAAATGGAGCTCCGATGAACGACTTTGTTTTCGAGACCCCGCCTCGCATCGTTAGCAGGCCCGGTGCCGCTCTGGACCTGGCCGCTGAACTTGCGCCCTTGGGCGTGCGCCATGTGTTCGTGGTGACCGACCCCGGCTTGATGCGTGCAGGCGTCGTGCAGCCGCCAGTGGACGCGCTGCGCGCCAGCGGCCTGCAGGTCACGGTGTTTGCCGAAATCCAGGCCGAGCTGCCAGAGGCCAACGTGCTTGCAGCGGGTGCCATCGCGCGCGCAGCCGGTGTCGATGCCGTGATCGGCCTGGGTGGCGGAAGCGCGCTGGATGCAGCAAAGCTGGTGGCGCTACTGGCCGTGTCGCAACAGCCCATCGCCGAGATGTACGGCGTAGGCCTGGCAACCGGACGACGGCTTGCGCTGGTGCAGGTGCCGACGACCGCGGGCACCGGCTCGGAGGCCACGCCGGTGGCCGTGGTGGCACGGCCGGACCACATCAAGCGCGGCGTGGTGTGTCGCCAGATGCTGCCCGACGTGGCCGTGCTCGATGGCGCGCTGACCACCGGACTGCCGCCTGCCATCACGGCGATGACCGGCATCGACGCCATCGTGCATGCAGTCGAAGCCTTCAGCAGCCGGCGGCGCAAGAACGTGCTGTCGGACGCGCTGGCCGTGCAGGCGCTGCAGCTGCTGTATGCGCATCTGCCACGCGTGGTGCAGCAGGGCGACGATGTTGCGGCACGCACCGCCATGCTGCAGGGTTCGCTGTTTGCAGGAATGGCCTTTGCCAATGCTTCTGTGGGCGCGGTGCATGCGCTGTCCAGCCCGCTCGGCGGCCATTTCCAGGTACCGCACGGGTTGTCGAACGCGCTGATCTTCTGCGCCGTGCTGCGCTTCAACCTGCCTGAAACCCAAGTCGCCTATGCCACGCTGGGCCGAGCGCTGCGACCCGAGCTGCAGCATGCCAACCATGAGCAGGCCGCCAGCGGCTTCGTGCAGGCGATGCAAGACCTGGTCAGGACACTGCCGATCGCGCAGTCGCTGCGTGACGTCGGCGTGCAGGCCGGCGACCTGCCGCGGCTCGCGCAAGACGGCATGAGCTTCAGCCACATGTTGGACAACAACCCGCGCGTGGTACGCCAAGAAGACGCGCTGGCCATCCTTGCCGAAGCCTTGTAGGTCGGCTTTCACGCCAACAGGAGAGTCTCATGTACAGAAGGCAGCTCATCACGGCACTGGCCACTGCGGCGCTGCCGCTGGCAGCGCGGGCGCAGGACCGTTACCCCAGCCGCGCGGTGCGCGTCATCGTCGGCTTCGCGCCAGGTGGCGGCGCGGACGTGCTGACCCGCATCATTGCGCAAGGCCTGTCCAAGCAGCTGGGCCAGCCCGTCGTGGTGGACAACCGGCCCGGCGCCGACGGCACCCTGTCAGCCCTGGCCGTGGCCAGCGCACCAGCCGATGGCTACACCTTGCTGATGGGCACCAACACCGCCATGGTTGCGGCTCCCACCTTGCGTCCGACATCGCCCTACGACCCGTTCAAGGCCTTCACGCCCATCAGCTCGGCCGGGCAGTTTTCGATGTTCCTGGTGGTGCCGGCCAGCCTGCCCGTCAAAAGCGTGAGCGAGCTGCTGGCCTTGGTGGCGGCCAAGCCGGGCGACTACAACTCGGCGTCCAGCAACAGCGCCTCGGAGTTGGCCATGCTGCAATTGCTTGGCGAGCAGCGCAAGGTGGTCAACGCGCGATATAAGGGCGACATGCAGGCCATAACTGACTTGCTGGGCGGGCAGATCCACATGATGTTCACCACCGGCACACTGGCGCCGGGCTTCGTGAAGGAAGGACGCATTCGCGCGTTGGCCACGCTGCTGCCCCAGCGCAGTGTCCTGCTGCCCGACGTGCCCACCGGCGCGGAACTGGGGTTGAACAACCTCACTATTACCCCATGGGCTGGCTTCTTCGGGCCGTCCGGACTTCCCCAGGCCATTACGGGCAAGCTGTCGCAGGAACTGCAAAACACCCTGCAACGGCCAGACGTGCGCGCGCAATTGGTGCAGCAGGGCTTCGAGGGCTACGGCATGAGCCCGGCGAAGTTTGCCGAGTTCTTTCGCATGCAGTACGACGCCTTCGGCGCAACGACACGGGAACACAACGTAAAGTTCGAGTGACCTTGATCGTTGCGGCAAGGAGCCGCGAGCATCGCAAAAAAAGCAAAAGGCTTGTTCGGGCTGCCCTGCTCCAAATACGTGAAGCCGTGGAGGTCTCGGTGGTTCTCGGTACCGATGTCTTGCATGTCGGACACACAGAGTTCGCGGCCAGACGACACGCGCTTTGACCCGCACTTTGGGCAACAACGCGCAGGGTTTCATGCGCGCGCCCCTTCCCCAAGGCCGGCTCCAGAGCAGCAACCAGTTGGTCAATTTTTCTGGGCAGGCTTGAAAACATCCATATGCCATCCATTTGGATGGTAATAGGATGGCTTAATGAACTCTTCTAGTACTACCCAACGCACTCTCAAGCCCGGCGACTCCGAAAAAATCACGATCAATCTCGGCCATGTCGATCTTGGGCAGATCGACTTGCTGGTGGCCGAGGGCTTCTACGGCAACCGCACCGACTTCATCCGCACGGCGATTCGCAATCATCTGGCGACACATGCTGACGCGGTCAAGCAAGTGGTAGCACGCAAGATGCTGGTGCTCGGGCTGCAGCATTTCAGCGTCGCCGATCTGGAAGCCGCCCGCTCTGCAGGCCAGCGCCTGCAGATCCGCGTGCTGGGGCTGGCCAGCATCGATGCGGCCGTCACGCCGGAACTGGCCTTGGCCACCATCGAATCCCTCACCGTACTCGGAGCGTTGCAGGCCAGCAGCGCCGTCAAGACCGCGTTGGCCGGACGCATCCACTGAATCCCACGAAAGCCCCCATGAACGAACTCTTCCAACAGCTGATGGCCGGTGCGGCACGGTCCACACAACAAGGGAGGCTTGCCGAGGCCACCCAGACGATACGGCGTGCTTTGCGCGGAATGGCCCGCGACGGCTCTCTGGCAACGCCCCCACCGCAAACCACTGCGTCCGCTGACACCTTGGGGAAGCTTGTGCCGGCCGGTCTGACTCGAGTGGTTGATGACGCGGCGGCGCCATCGCCGGTGGACTCGGTGAAGCCAGCCCACACCGGGCGCGGTGAATGTTGGCAGCGCGCAAGCTTCACCCACCAGGGACGTACGCTGGCATACCGGTTTTACCTGCCACCCACTGCATCGGGTGATACCGCTCTGCGGCCCATGGTGGTGATGCTGCATGGATGCACGCAAGGCGCGGACGACTTTGCCGCTGGCACGCAGATGAATACGCTGGCCAGGGGCTTGGACATGGTGGTGCTGTACCCCGAGCAGACGCAACACGACAACGCGCAGAAATGCTGGAACTGGTTCAAGCCGCAGCACCAGCGCCGCGGGCGGGGCGAGCCGTCGGTCATTGCTGCCTTGGCGCAGTCGATCGGTACCGAACACCGTGTGGATCCCGCCAGGATCTACGTGGCGGGGCTATCTGCGGGCGGGGCGATGGCAGACATCGTCGGACACTGCTACCCCGATGTGTTTGCAGCGGTGGGAGTGCATTCCGGGTTGCCGCAGGGATGTGCGGCGGACGTGATGTCTGCGCTGTCGGTCATGCGCAGTGGCAGCCCCTCTGCGGCAGCTGTCCAGCGGCGTGCTTCAGCGCTGCCGACCATCGTGTTCCATGGAGACGCCGACTCCACCGTGCATGTCAGCAACGGAGAAGCCATCGCCCGTGCTGTCAGCAGCGCTGGAGCTGATGTCGTGAATGGGGCGGGCGGAGAATCCGGCAAGGTGACGAAACGTGCGACCGAGGGAACATCCCACCGCGGCGAGCGGCACACGCGCACTGTCTACACCGATGGTGACGGTAGGACACAAACCGAATACTGGCAACTGCATGGCGCAGGACATGCGTGGTCGGGTGGCAGCGCCAGTGGCAGCTACACCAATCCGAATGGCGTCGATGCCAGCGCGGAGATGCTCAGATTCTTTATGGCGCATCCTCGCTCTCGGTAGGGGCGCTCAGGTTGCACTGTCTGATGAAGGCCATCACGCTGCCACCCGAGCCACGCTGGGTCAACCGTACGGATTAACTGCCTCCCAGGAGCTTGTACTGGCTTGCCGGCCAGGCGCTCCGGTGGGTTGGTGACAGTCACGACCAGACAGCCCGTACCTTTCTCATCCCAGATGGCGCTGCCATGCCATCATGCCGTTCGTGTTGCCATCAACAACAATCCCTGGACCGGACGTCCCAACTCTTTGCGGATGGCCAGCGACTTCATCTCCCGCACGGTAAAGCCGCGCTCCTGCAGGGTTCGCAGCAGATAGTCCTTGCGGTGGCTGTATCGGCCCGAAGGTTGCAGGACATAGCCGGACTCCATCGAAGTCTCGCTTTCACCGGCTGCTGTTTCATCCTTGACTTCAAACGATGCCAGAAGGCTACCCCTGCTGGCCAGCGCAGCGTGTGCGGCCGTCGTGAACGGCACCAGGCTTCCAAAATAGATCAACACGTCTGCCGCGACCAGCACGTCCCAACTGGCAGGCGCGCATGCAGTCAGGTACTCCACGATATCGCGTGAATGCAGGTTGTTGTACACCCCTTTTTCTTTAGCGACAACGAGCGACTTGGTAGACAAGTCCACGCCTTCGAGTTGCCTGGCGAATGGGCGAAGCTCGGGTCCGCACAGGCCGGTGCCGCAGCCGGCGTCCAATATGCGCAGGCTGTGTGCCGGTGTCTGCAGGGCCGCCAGCATGTCGCCAACGAGCGCCGGAATGCCGTATTCCAGATCACCCACCAGTTTGTTTTCGAAGGTATCGGCATAGGCGTCGAAGTAGGTTTGCAGATACTCCGAGGACGCGCGGTCGAGGGGTGCGTGCCCACGACTTGCCGCAAGCAGGTGCGACGCGATGGGATGGCCAGGTTCGTCGACCAGCCAGGCGGTGTAGACCTGTGCGGCTTCTTCGTGACGTCCGAGCTGGCTGTACGCGATGCCCAGAATGTCGCGGCGTCTTTCCTCGGCCGGTCTCAACACGTACTCCGCGCAGTAGCACAGAGCAGCGGCGTGGGCGTCTCCAGCTTGCCGCCATGCATCTCCGAGGTTTTGGTGGGCGGCCCGGAATGAGGGATCCAATTCGACCGCGTTGCGCAGTGCAGCGATGGCATCTTGCGCATGGCCCAGGGTCAGCAGTACGGCACCCAGATTGTTCCAGGCATGGATGTGGCGAGCATCCAGTTCCAGAGCAGCCATGAAAGCGGCCACAGCTTCCTCGCTGCTGCCTTGCGCCGACAGCATGTTGCCCCAGGTGTTGTGCCAGTCGGGCCGATGTGGTTGTAGGGCCAACGACTGCTCAACCAGCGCTCGACCTTCATCTTCATGCCCTTGCTGGTGTCGCAGCACGCCGAAGAAATGCAACGCCTCTGCATGCCCGGGGTCGGCGGCCAGCATGGCGCGGTACAGCCCCTCCGCTGCGTCCCACCGGCCTGCAAGTTGATGCTCAAGCGCGATTTCAAATGAGGAGGGCTCTGCGTGTGAAGAGCCTGCTCGTCCGTCGATGGCGAGCGCTGTCGCACCGGCCCACTCTTTTGATTCGTTCGTTGGCATCGCCTCTCCTGGTCTGTTCTGTTCATGCACGACACATGTCCAATGGCATCAAACCATCGCATGATCGACCCCTTTCGATGATGCCTTCAACCTATAGCGAAGCCTTGGCTGACAACAGCTTCCACTTTGTCCCACAAACCGTGGCGGTTCTGCCAGCTAGTTTGAAGCTTGGATCAACAGGAGATAACCATGGCCCAGGCTGAGCAGCAAAAAGATAATTCCCGTACGACTGGTGAGAAGAGGGATGCGCCACAGTCCAAGTACAGGGCGCCTACCATCCGCATCATCGTGGCGGTGGTCGCCATTGCGGCCATTGCTGTGGGTGCCACAGCGTTTTTGATGCGCGACAAGATGTACGACCCTGCAAACAGCTACGGCACCGAGTCGCCGCATGTCTCTGCGCCAGGTACGTCCATTCCTGCATCACGTTAAGCACCGTACCCGGTTCCCCAATACCGCTCGTTTTCCAGAATTTCGTACTCCCATCGCGCACATGCCACGCCCATCGAAGCAGCCCCCTATCTCGTTCGATGGATTCATTCGCGTGCGGGGCGCCCGAGAACACAATTTGAAGAACGTGGATGTGGAGATTCCACGCGATGCCATCGTAGTGTTCACCGGCGTTTCCGGCTCCGGCAAATCGTCTCTGGCCTTCGGCACGATCTACGCCGAGGCGCAGCGCCGGTATTTTGAATCTGTGGCCCCTTATGCGCGGCGCCTTATCGATCAGGTGGGCGTGCCGCAAGTCGACGCTATCGACGGCCTGCCGCCGGCTGTGGCGCTGCAACAGCAGCGGGGCACGCCTACGGCGCGTTCGTCGGTAGGAAGCGTCACCACCATCTCCAGTCTGGTGCGCATGCTGTATTCCCGGGCGGGCCGCTATCCGGCCAGCCAGCCCATGCTCTATGCGGAAGACTTCTCTCCCAACACGCCGCAAGGTGCGTGTGGGCATTGCCACGGACTGGGCCGGGTGTATGAGGTGACCGAAGCATCGATGGTGCCCGACGACTCGCTCACGGTGCGCCAGCGCGCCGTGGCCGCCTGGCCCAGCGCCTGGCAGGGGCAGAACCTGCGCGACATCCTGACCACGCTGGGCCATGACATCGACGTGCCCTGGCGCGACCTGCCGCGCAAGACGCGCGACTGGATCCTGTTCACCGACGAGCAACCCACCGTGCCGGTGTACGCCGGCTTCGCGAGGGAAGAAGCGCGCCGTGCCCGTCGCGCCGGCCAGCAGCCCAGCTACATGGGCACCTTCACCGGCGCGCGCCGCTATGTGATGCATACCTTCGCAACCAGCCAGAGCGCAATGATGAAGCGCAAGGTGTCGCAGTTCGTGGTGGGTACACCATGCCCCGTCTGCCACGGCAAGCGGCTCAAGCCCGAAGCCTTGTCCGTCACGTTCTGCGGGCTGGACATCGGCGACTTCACGCACTTGCCGCTGGCGGCGTTGGCCGAGGTTCTGGGGCCGATAGCCGGGGGGGTGCAACCGCAAGGCTCGGCAGCAGGTGCTGACAAGAACGTCCTCCCCAAGGCCGCTAGTGCGCGCGCCACTGCCAAGCGGGTGGCTGGGGGAGGGACGTCCCATGTCAGCGCTCCTGATATCCGCCGCACCCCGAACCAGTCGGCAGAAAAACAGCTGGCCGCCCAACGCATTGCGCAGGAGTTGCTGGCCCGTGTTCGAGCGTTGACAGACCTGGGCCTGGGCTACCTCTCGCTCGACCGGGCAACACCCACCCTGTCCCCCGGCGAACTGCAACGGCTGCGCCTGGCGACACAGCTGGCCTCGCAGCTCTTTGGGGTGGTTTACGTGCTCGACGAGCCCTCCGCCGGGCTGCACCCGGCCGACACCGAGTCGTTATTGGCAGCGCTGGAGCGTTTGAAGGCTGCCGGCAATTCGATCTTCGTGGTGGAGCACGACGTGGCCACCATGCGCCGTGCTGATTGGCTGGTGGACGTGGGCCCGAAGGCTGGCGAGCGCGGCGGCCGCGTGCTCTACAGTGGCCCGCCACCCGGGCTGGCCGACGTGCCGGATTCGCAGACCCGTCGTTACCTGTTTGAAGATGGTGAGCGACTTCGCCGTGCCCCACGCACCCCCCAGTCCTGGCTGACGCTCGAGGATGTGCACCGTCATAACCTGCGCGGAGTGAATGCTGCGTTTCCCACCGGTTGCCTGACTGCGGTCACGGGCGTCTCCGGCTCGGGCAAGTCCAGCCTGGTCAGCCAGGCGCTGCTGGAGTTGGTCGCGGCGCATCTAGGGCAAAACGCATCGCCGGCAGGGCAGGACGGATTGATGGACAGCCCGCCTAACGCCACCGCGGGCGACGACGACCCGGACGCGATTGGTGCAGAGGGCGAAGCAGCCCCCATCGGCGGCCGGCTCGGCGGCTCGCTGGATCAAGTGCGCCGGCTGGTGTGCGTCGACCAGAAACCGATTGGCCGCACACCTCGGTCGAACCTTGCCACGTACACCGGTCTTTTCGACGCCGTGCGCAAGCTGTTTGCTGCCACACCGGCCGCGCGCAAGAAGCGCTACGACGCAGGCCGTTTTTCGTTCAACGTCGCCAAGGGCCGGTGCCACACTTGCGAGGGTGAGGGCTTTGTCAGTGTGGAATTGCTTTTCCTGCCCAGCGTGTATGCGCCGTGCCCCACCTGCCACGGTGCGCGCTACAACCCCCAGACGCTGGCCATCACCTGGAGCGGCCTCACGATTGCCGACGTGCTGCAACTCACGGTGGACGCCGCCTGCGAGGCCTTCGCTTCAGAGCCCGGCGTGCTGAGGCCGCTGCAGGTGCTGCGCGACATCGGGCTCGGCTACCTGCGGTTGGGGCAGCCGGCCACCGAGCTGTCAGGCGGTGAGGCGCAGCGCATCAAGCTCGCGACCGAGCTGCAGCGTACGCAACGCGGCCACACGCTGTACGTGCTGGACGAGCCCACGACGGGGCTGCACCCGGCCGATGTGGACCGATTGCTGCAGCAACTCGACGCACTGGTGCAGGCGGGCAACATGGTGGTCGTCGTCGAGCACGACATGCATTTCGTCGCTTCGAGCGACTGGGTGATCGACATGGGTCCGGGCGCGGGTGAGGAGGGTGGTCGCATCGTGGCCAGTGGCACGCCTGAAGACGTGGCGCGGTGCGATGGCTCCCGCACGGCGGCCTATTTGGCTCGTGCACTGCGGCCTGCAGCTGATGGTTCGGTGTCTGTGGCGCCGGTGTCATCGGCCCAAGCCGCATAGGACGTATTGCGCACCAGTTTGCGGTTCTCATCGGGCGTCCCATCGCCCCACCAGACCGGCCCCCGCTCACCCAGCGCCACTTTCGCCCGTTGCACGGCCTGTCGCGCTGCGGCTTTCGCTTCTGGGGTCGGCGTTCCTCTGAGCGCACGGCGTGCATCCATCAGTTCCTTGACCAGCGCACTGCGCTGCATTTCGTTCAATGATGGGTCGGCCATGCGCCAGAGCCGCCCGCGCACGACGAAGTAGCGCCCATCCGGAGTGACGGGATATGGCGACCCGGAAGGCAGCGTCATGGGATGGCGCGGCCCAGGCGGATGGGGCCGCCGGGCTCGTTCGAGTCCACGGGCTCGCCGCGCCGGGTCACGCTGAGGCGGTGTTCTTTCACCAAGCCTCCAGCCACGTCACGGATCTGCGGCATCAGATCACGCCACGGCCCGTCCGCCCCCGCCAGGGATCGCGCCACTTCTGACGGGCAAATGGTGGCGCCCTCTTGCCGTGTCGCCAGCAAGAAAAAGATCCGGACTTCGATCATGGCTTCGGATATCGCCGCGTTCGGCGCATCTGCGGAGTGAGCGACCGCCATGGTTACTGCTTTGAAGCGCTGGCCGCCGCGCGCATGTTGTCCACCAGATTCGGGTAGGGCCGGCCTGCTTCCTTCGCATGCCGCTTGGCAGAGGCTTTCTGGGCCGGCGTCAGGTGCTTCTTCTCTTCCCCTTCCTTGGGGTTGTCCTTGTTCCATGGCTTGGCGCTGTCTGCCTTCTTGCGCTGAGACGTAGTCATGACAGTCTTCTCCTGTAGGGCTGAAGCGCAATCACATCCGATCTCGCACCTGCGGGCCGTGGGTGGCGGGCGGCGTACGGTGTGGGACTGGATACCATCGCCCGATGTCCCGAGCTAAGTCCAACACAGGCGGTAACGGTGCGGGCCGCCAACAACCCGGTAACAAGGCCGATTTGCCGAGCAAGATCTGCGCAGCCTGCGGCCTGCCGATGACGTGGCGACGCAGCTGGGCGAAGAACTGGGCCGAGGTGAAGTACTGCTCCGACCGATGCCGTCGCCAGAAAGGCTGAGGCCGATTTTCGTAACGCGCGTCAGAATGCAGTCATGGCCCAAGGCAAACGTGTATCCATAGACATCGCTGACGACGCACTCGCGGCCATTCGCGCGCTGGGCGCTGCGGCCAGGCAAGCGCGGCTTTCCGCGGGCGAAGGCCAGGCGGCGGCGGCAACCCGGTTGGGCGTGCATGTGCAAACCATTGGCCGCATCGAATCGGGCGAGCCCGGGGTGGCCGTCGGCCATGTGCTGGGGCTGCTGGCGCTCTACGGAATCACCGTGGATTGCAAGCCGGCTGTCGCCACTGCTGCGAACCTCACACCCTGAAAGCAGGTTCAGCCATCGCTGGCTGCACGGCTTGCCCTGCAGACGTCAATTTAGTTGACAACTAAACTAATTGACAACAAACTGGCCGCTTCTGGACTTGGAAAGCGGCGTGTCATGAAGATTGTCTGCATCGGCGGTGGGCCTTCGGGCCTGTATTTCGCGCTGCTCATGAAGCTGCAGAACCCGGCCCACGAGATCCGGGTGGTGGAGCGCAACCGGCCCTACGACACCTTCGGCTGGGGCGTGGTGTTCTCCGACCAGACGCTGGGCAACCTGCAGGCGGCCGACCCGGTCACTGCGGCGCAGATCCTCGACGCGTTCAACCACTGGGACGACATCGAGGTGCACATCCAGGGCCACAGCGTGCGCTCGGGCGGCCACGGCTTCTGCGGCATCGGCCGCAAGCGCCTGCTCAACATCCTGCAGGCGCGCTGCGAGCAACTGGGCGTGGAACTCGTCTTCGAGACCGACGTGCAGGACGACACCGCCTACGCCGACGCCGACCTGGTCATCGCCGCCGACGGCCTCAACAGCCGCATCCGCGCCAAGTACGCCGCCACCTACCAGCCCGACATCGACCTGCGGCTGTGCCGCTTCGTCTGGCTCGGCACCCACAAGCTGTTCGACGCCTTCACCTTCGCGTTCGAGAAGACCGAGCACGGCTGGTTCCAGGCCCATGCCTACCGCTTCGACGACAGCACTTCCACCTTCATCGTCGAGGCGCCCGAGGACGTCTGGCGCGCCGCCGGCCTGGAGACGATGGAGAAGGAAGACGCCATCGCCTTCTGCGAGAAGCTCTTTGCCAAGCAGCTCGATGGGAACCCGCTGATCTCCAACGCCAGCCACCTGCGCGGTTCGGCCCAATGGATCCGCTTCCCGCGGGTGGTCTGCGGCCACTGGGTGCACCACAACGGCCATGCGCCGGTGGTGCTGATGGGCGACGCCGCCCACACCGCGCATTTCTCGATCGGCTCGGGCACCAAGCTGGCGCTTGAGGATTCGATCGAGCTGGCCCGCTGCATCGGCCGCAAGCCCGGCGACCTGGCCGCCGCACTCGCCGACTACGAGGCGGTGCGCAGCATCGAGGTGCTGCGCATCCAGAACGCGGCCCGCAATTCGACCGAATGGTTCGAGAACGTCGACCGCTACGCCAGCCTGCCGCCCGAGCAGTTCGCCTATTCGCTGCTCACCCGCAGCCAGCGCATCAGCCACGAGAACCTGCGGTTGCGCGACAAGGGCTACGTGGAGCGCTACGAGGACTGGATCGCCCAGCGTGCGGGCCTGCAGCGCGGCGCCAACCAGCGTGCGGTGCCGCCGATGTTCACCCCCTTCACCCTGCGCGGCGTGACGTTGAAGAACCGGGTCGTCGTCTCGCCGATGGCGCAGTACTCCTGCGTCGACGGGCTGCCCGCCGATTTCCATCTGATGCACCTGGGCGCCCGCGCCATGGGCGGTGCCGGCCTGGTCTTCGCCGAGATGACCTGCCCCTCGCCCGATGCCCGCATCACGCCCGGCTGCCCCGGCCTGTGGAACACTGCCCAGCGCGACGGCTGGAAGCGCATCGTCGACCTGGCCCATGCGCAGAGCGGCGCCAAGATGGCGCTGCAGCTGGGCCACGCCGGTGCCAAGGGCGCGACGCGGCTGGCCTGGGACGGCATCGACCAGCCCCTGCCCGAGGCCGACCGCTGGCGGCTGCTGTCGGCCTCGCCGCAGCAGTACCTCGACGGCGTGAGCGACTGGTCGCACGCCATGACCCGCGAGGACATGGACCGGGTGCAGGCCGAGTTCGTGCAATCGACCCGCTGGGCCGACGAGGCCGGCTTCGACTGGCTGGAGTTCCACTGCGCGCACGGCTACCTGTTCAGCAGCTTCATCTCGCCGCTGACCAACCAGCGAACCGACGACTATGGCGGCTCCCTGGAGAACCGGCTGCGCTATCCGCTGGAGGTGTTCGCCGCGATGCGTGCGGCCTGGCCGGAGGACAAGCCGATGTCGGTCCGCATCTCGGCGCACGACTGGGTCGCGGGCGGCATCACGCCCGACGATGCGGTACGGATCGCGCGGGCCTTCAAGGCGGCCGGCGCCGACATGATCGACTGCTCGTCGGGCCAGGTCAGCAAGAAGGAAAAGCCGGTCTACGGCCGCATGTTCCAGACGCCGTTCTCCGACCGGGTGCGCAACGAGGCGGGCATCGCCACCATCGCGGTCGGCGCGATCTCCGAAGCCGACCATGTCAACAGCATCATCGCCGCCGGCCGGGCCGACCTGTGCGCCGTGGCGCGGCCGCACCTGGCCAACCCGGCCTGGACGCTGAACGAAGCGGCGCGCATCGGCTACTTCGACGTGGCGTGGCCCAAGCAGTACCAGGCCGGCAAGGTGCAGCTGGAACGCAACCTGGAGCGCGAAAGGACCGTCGCAGCGCAGGCCGCCGCAATGTCGCCGCTGCAGCTCGCCCAGCAAGCGGAGGCGAGCTGACATGGCGCTCCTGCAAGGCCGCCACGCGGTCATCACCGGCGCGGCGCGCGGCATCGGCGCCGCGATCGCCGAGCGGCTGGCGGGCGAGGGCGCGGTGCTCACGCTGCTGGGCCGCAATCTCGACACCCTGCAGGCGCTGGCGGCCCGGCTGCCGGCATCGGCCCAGGCGTTGCCGGTCGCCTGTGACATCACCTCGGAGTCCAGCGTCGCCGGTGCCTTCGCCACCGCGCGCGCCGCGGCCGGCCCGGTCGCGATCCTGGTCAACAACGCCGGGCAGGCCGAGAGCGTGCCGTTCCACCGGATGGACGCGGCCCACTGGCAGCGGATGCTGGAGGTCAACCTGACCGGCACCTTCACCTGCACGCAGTCCGCATTGCCCGATCTGCTTTCAGCGGGCGCGGGCCGCATAGTCAACGTCGCCAGCACTGCTGGCCTGCGCGGCTACGCCTACGTGGCCGCCTACGCCGCGGCCAAGCACGGCGTGATCGGCCTGACCCGCTCGCTGGCGCTGGAACTGGCGGCCAAGGGCATCACCGTCAACGCGGTCTGCCCCGGCTACACCGATACCGACATCGTGCGCGACAGCGTGGCCCGCGTCGCCTCCAAGACCGGCCGCAGCACGGCCGAGGCGCAGGCCGAGTTCGTGCGCGGCAATCCGCAGGGCCGGCTGGTGTCGCCCGCCGAGGTGGCCGACACGGTGGCCTGGCTCTGCGGCGACGGCGCGGCGGCGGTCACCGGGCAGTCGATTTCCGTTTCTGGCGGCGAGGTGATGTGACATGGCAAAGCCTCCCAAACTGCAACTGGTGCCCGTGCTGGACGACGACCGCATCGGCCACGAAGCCCGCGCCGTGGCGGACGACCATATCGACCTGAAGATCTGGCTGCGCCTGTTGGCCTGCAGCACCCAAATCGAGCAACAGATCAGCCAGCAACTGCGCGTGCGTTTCGCCACCACGCTGCCGCGCTTCGACTACCTGGCCCAGCTGGAGCGCCACCCCGGCGGGCTGCGGATGAACGCGCTCTCGCGCTACCTGATGGTCACCGGCGGCAACATCACCGGCCTCACCGACCAGCTGGAAAAGGAAGGCCTGGTGACCCGGGTGGACGACCCGGAAGACCGCCGCTCCTGGCGCGTGGCGCTCACGCCCAAGGGCCGCACCGAATTCGCCGCGATGGCGGCAGAGCATGAAACCTGGCTCACCGCCATGTTCCAGGGCCTGGGCGTTGGCGACAAGGAACTGCTCTACGGACAGCTGGGCCGGCTGCGTGTCCAGCTGTCGCAGCACCAGACGGCGCTGGAGGCCGCGCCGCCCGCGGCCCCATCCGACCCCGGCACCGAACGGCCCGTCCGCGCGTCGGCAAACAAGGCCGCCGCCCCGAAAACCGCTGCCGCCAAGCCGGCCGCATCCCCCCGCAGGAGACCCGCCCCATGACCGACCGCATCGACCCGGCCCTCGTCGCCGGCAACCGCCAGACGCTGGCCGACTACGCCGCCACCCATTTCCTGTGGCAGGTGGAGGGCGGCGTGGGCACCATCACCCTGAACCGGCCCGAGCGCAAGAACCCGCTCACCTTCGATTCGTACGCCGAGCTGCGCGACCTGTTCCACCGGCTGCGCTTCGCCACCGACGTGCATGTGATGGTGCTGCAGGGCGCCGGCGGCAACTTCTGCTCGGGCGGCGACGTGCACGAGATCATCGGCCCGCTGGTGGCGCTGAAGGCGCCCGAGCTGCTGATGTTCACCCGCATGACCGGCGCGCTGGTGTCGGAGATGCGGCACTGCCCGCAGCCCATCGTCGCGGCCATCGACGGCGTCTGCGCCGGGGCCGGCGCGATCATGGCGATGGCCTCGGACCTGCGGCTGGGCACGGCCCGCAGCAAGACAGCGTTCCTCTTCAACCGCGTCGGCCTGGCCGGCTGCGACATGGGCGCCTGCGCCATCCTGCCGCGCATCGTGGGCCAGGGCCGTGCGTCGGAACTGCTCTACACCGGTCGTTCGCTGCCCGGTGACGAAGCCGAGCGCTGGGGCTTCCTCAACCGCCTGTGCGATCCCGACGCGCTGGCGGCCGAGGCGCAGAAGCTGGCGCAGGACATCGCTGCCGGCCCCACCTTCGCCAACGGCATCACCAAGACGATGCTGCACCAGGAATGGGCGATGACGGTCGACCAGGCCATCGAGGCCGAGGCCCAGGCCCAGGCGCTGTGCATGCTGACCGGCGACTTCGAGCGCGCCTACCGCGCCTTCGTGGACAAGCGCCGGCCAGTGTTCGAGGGCAACTGAGGGCGTTGCCAACGTTAAATTGGTGATGCTATAAATTTAATAGCTAGTAGCGCTTATTGGATAAGCGCTAGAGGCACTTTTTATATAAATCCTGATAGATCGGTCCGCAGGACGGGCCGCACCGGAGACACCGCATGAGCGACACCCGCTACCTCGACTGGCCCTTCTTCGATGACCACCACCGCGACCTGGCCCGCCGGCTCGACGCCTGGGCCGCCGAGCACATCGCCGAGGCCCACGGCCGCGATGTCGACGACGCCTGCCGCGCCCTGGTGCGCAGCTTGGGACGTGCAGGGTGGCTGGCGCACGCGGTCGCGGCGAAGGCCGGCGATGCGATCGACACCCGCGCGATCTGCCTGATCCGCGAAACCCTGGCACGCCATGCGGGCCTGGCCGACTTCGCGTTCGCCATGCAGGGCCTGGGCTCCGGCGCGATCTCGCTGGCCGGCAGCGACGATCAGCGTGCCCGCTACCTGGGCCGGGTGGCGCGCGGCGAGGCGATCTCGGCCTTCGCGTTGTCCGAACCCGAGGCCGGTTCCGACGTGGCCGCGATGGCCTGCTCCGCCCGGGAGGAGGGCGGCGACTACGTCCTCGACGGCGAGAAGACCTGGATCTCCAACGGCGGCATCGCCGACTTCTACGTTGTCTTCGCCCGCACCGGCGAGGCGCCAGGTTCCAGAGGCATCAGCGCCTTCATCGTCGATGCCGACACGCCCGGTTTCGAGATCGCCGAGCGCATCGAGGTGATCGCGCCGCATCCGCTGGCCCGGCTGCGCTTCACCGGCTGCCGCATTCCTGCATCGCAGCGCATCGGGGCCGCAGGCGAGGGCTTCAAGATCGCGATGCGCACGCTCGACGTGTTCCGCACGTCGGTGGCGGCCGCGGCGCTGGGCTTCGCCCGCCGCGCGCTCGACGAGGCTATGGCCCGCGCCACCCAGCGCCGCATGTTCGGCGGCGTGCTGGCCGACTTCCAGTTGACGCAGTCCAAGCTCGCCCAGATGGCCACCGCCATCGACAGCGCCGCGCTGCTCACCTACCGCGCCGCATGGATGCGCGACCAGGGCCACAACGTGACCCGCGAAGCCGCCATGGCCAAGCTCACCGCCACCGAGAACGCGCAGCAGGTGATCGACATGGCGGTGCAGATGTGGGGCGGGCTCGGCGTGGTGAGCGACCAGCCGGTCGAGCGCCTGTACCGTGAGATCCGCTCGCTGCGCATCTACGAGGGCGCCACCGAGGTGCAGCAACTGATCATCGCGCGCGACCTGCTCAAGGAATGGAAGGGCGCCGCACCGCACGGCGGCGCCACCCTAGGGTGATCCCGCTGGCCCGCCAATTGCTTTAGCTCTAAAGTAATTCATGGTTTTGGACGCATCGCACCAAAAGGGGTTTCTCGCATGGCCAGCGCACACACCGACACTTTCGCCCGCGACCGGCTGCCGCCGGCCGAGGCGCAGCCCACGTACCTGTTCGAGCTGCCCGAACTGCAGTTCCCCGAGCGCCTGAACTGCGCCACCGCGCTGCTCGACGACGCGATCGCCAAGGGCTGGGGCGACCGGCTTTGCGTGCAGGGGGCCGGCCTGCGCTGGACTTATGCCGACCTGCTGGCCCAGTCCAACCGCATCGCCCAGGTGCTGGTGAACCGCATGGGCCTGGTGCCCGGCAACCGGGTGCTGCTGCGGGCGCCCAACACGCCGATGCTCGCGGCCTGCTGGTTCGCGGTCATCAAGGCCGGCGGCATCGCGGTGGCGACCATGCCGCTGCTTCGCGCCAAGGAACTGCAGGCGATCGTCGACAAGGGCCAGGTGAGCCACGCGCTGTGCGACCTGCGGCTGGAGGGCGAACTGCGCGCCGCGGCGCTCGAATGCCCGGTGCTGCGGCAGGTATGCTGCTTCAACGACCCGTCGGCCGACGGGCTGGAGGCCGCGATGGCCGCGCAGCCCGCGACCTTCGACAACGTCGATACCGCCGCCGACGACACCTGCATTCTGGCCTTCACCTCGGGCACCACCGGCGTGCCGAAGGCGACGATGCATTTCCACCGCGACGTGATGGCGATCTGCGCCTGCTGGCCGGGCCATGTGCTCAAGCCCGCGGCCGACGACGTGTTCATCGGCAGCCCGCCGATGGCCTTTACGTTCGGCCTGGGCGGTCTGCTGCTGTTCCCGATGGCCGTCGGCGCCTCCACCGTGCTGCTCGAGAAGGCTTCGCCCGTGCAACTGGAGGGCGGCATCCGCGAATTCGGCGCGACGGTGCTCTTCACCGCGCCCACCTCGTACCGCACGTTGGCCGCGCACGGCGACGCGATCCGCGCGGGCACGCTGCGGCGCTGCGTCTCGGCCGGCGAGGCATTGCCGGCGGCGACCCGCGCGCTGTGGAAGCAGGCCACCGGCATCGAGTTGATCGATGGCATCGGCGCGACCGAGATGCTGCACATCTTCATCTCGGCCGACGAATCCGCAGCCCGCCCCGGTGCCACCGGCGTGCCGGTGCCGGGCTACCGCGCCCGGGTGGTCGATGCCGAGGGCCGGCCGGTGCCGCCCAACACGGTGGGCCGGCTCGCGGTGCAGGGCCCGACCGGCTGCCGCTATCTCGACGACGCGCGGCAATCGCAGTACGTGAAGGACGGCTGGAACCTGACCGGCGACGCCTACCTGATGGACGACGACGGCTACTTCCACTACCAGTCGCGCACCGACGACATGATCATCTCGGCCGGCTACAACATCGCCTCGCCCGAGGTGGAAGAGGCGCTGCTGCAGCACCCGGCCGTCGCCGAGTGCGGCGTGATCGGCGTGCCCGACGAAGAGCGCGGCCAGATCGTCAAGGCCTTCGTGGTGCTGCGGCCAGAGCATTCAGACGGACCGGAGACGGTGCGCACGCTGCAGGACTTCGTCAAAAAGACGGTGGCGCCGTACAAATACCCCCGTGCCATCGCGTTCGTGGCCTCGCTGCCGCGCACCGAAACAGGCAAACTCCAGCGCTTTCGCCTGGGGCGTTCCGACGCGCCCGATTCTGGTTCTGCCAACGCCTCCACCGACAGAAAGGTTGCTTCATGAAGACCGTTTTCGCTTCCTCGCTCAAGCCCCTGGCACTGGCCGCGCTCGCTGCCCTGGCCGTTTCCGCCCAGGCCGCCGACGCGGTCAAGATCGGTTTGCTCAGCACGCTGTCGGGCCCCGGCGCGGGCCTGGGCATCGACATCCGCGACGGCTTCCAGCTGGCAGTCAAGCACGGTGGCGGCAAGCTCGGCGGCCTGCCCGCCGAGGTGGTGGTGGCCGACGACCAGCAGAGCCCCGACGTGGCCCGCCAGACGGCCGACCGGCTCATCAAGCGCGACAAGGTCGACTTCATGACGGGTGTGGTCTTCTCCAACGTGATGCTGGCGGTGGGCGCGCCCACCTTCGCCTCGAAGACCTTCTACATCAGCGCCAACGCCGGCCCGTCGCAGTACGCCGGCGACCAGTGCAACCCGTACTTCTTCAGCGCCAGCTACCAGAACGACAACCTGCACGAAGCGGTCGGCAAGACGGTGCAGGACAAGGGCTTCAAGCGCGTCGCGCTATTGGCCCCCAACTACCCGGCAGGCAAGGACGCTCTGGCCGGCTTCAAACGTTTCTACAAAGGCGAGGTGGCACTCGAGAGCTATACGCCGCTCAACCAGCTCGACTACGGCGCCGAGATCGCCAAGATGCGCGCGGCTAAGCCCGATGCGGTCTACATCTTCCTGCCGGGCGGCCTGGGCATCAACTTCATCAAGCAGTTCGTGGGCTCGGGCCTGTCGAAGGACATGACCCTCTTCGGCCCCGGCTTCTCGGCCGACGAGGACGTGATCAAGGCGGTGGGCGAGCCGATGCTCGGCATGTTCAACAGCTCGCTCTGGGCGCACGACCTGGACAACGCGGCCAACAAGAAGTTCGTCGCCGATTTCCAGAAGGAGTTCGGTCGCCTGCCCACGCTGTACGCGGCGCAGGGCTACGACGCGGCCCGCCTGATCGACGGCGCGGTGCGCGACGTGAAGGGCAACCTGGGCGACAAGGCCGCGGTGCGCAAGGCGCTGGAGGCGGCACGCTTCGAATCGGTGCGCGGCCCGTTCAAATTCAACACCAACCACTTCCCGATCCAGGACTACTACCTGCGCGTCATCACCAAGGACACCCAGGGCCGGGTGACCAACCGCACGCTGGGCACGGTGTTCAAGAACCACGCCGACGCGTACGTCGGCAGCTGCAAGATGCCGGCGGCATGAGCGGGCGTCCGATCCATTTCGACCCCATGAGCGGGGAGTTGCCATGACCGGCGTGCTGGTGCTGGAGCAGTCGCTCAACGGGCTGCAGTTCGGGCTGATGCTGTTCCTGCTGGCCGCCGGCCTCACGCTGGTGTTCGGCATCATGGACATGATCAACCTGGCGCACGGCTCGCTTTACATGGTGGGCGCCTACCTGATCGCCACCGCGGCGGCGGCCTCGGGCTCGTTCTGGATCGGGCTGGGCGTCGGCATCGCAGGCACCGCGCTGGTCGGCATGCTGCTAGAGGTGACGGTGCTGCGCCGTCTCTACAAGCGCGACCACCTGTCGCAGGTGCTCGGCACCTTCGCGATTCTGCTGATGGCCAACGAGGGCGTGCGCATGCTCTGGGGCTCGCAGCCGATCGCGCTGAACCCGCCCGACAGCCTGTCGGGCCCGGTCGAGCTGCTGCCTGGCTTCTTCTACCCGGCTTACCGGCTGCTGATCATCGGCGTGGGCCTCGGCGTGGCGGCGCTGCTTTACGTGCTGGTGACCCGCACCCGGCTCGGCATGCAGGTCCGCGCCGGCGCGTCCAACCGCGAGATGGCGCTGGCCATGGGCACCAACGTGCGGCGGCTTTTCACTGCGGTGTTCGGCCTGGGTGCCGCCCTGTGCGCGGTGGCCGGCGGCATGCTGGGCCCGCTGCTGGCGGTGCAGGTGGGCATGGGCGAGAGCATCCTGATCCTGGCCTTCGTGGTGATCGTGATCGGCGGCATCGGATCGATCCGCGGTGCGCTGTTCGGCGCGCTGCTGGTCGGCGTGGTGGACACCGCCGGCCGCGCGCTGATCCCGATGGCCTTCGGCCACTGGCTGGGCGCCGAGGCGGCCAGCAGCGCCGGCCCGGCCGTGGCCTCGATCCTCATCTATCTGTTGATGGCCGCGGTGCTGTTCTGGAAGCCCCGTGGGCTCTTTCCGGCGCACGGCTAAGGACCCGACCGCATGACCAATGCTTCTTCCGTGTTGCCCGTGGGCAGCGCTTCCGCCATGCCGCCTGCCACCGCGCTGGAGGATGCGCCACGCGGCCTGCTCGACCATGCCCTGCACCTGCGCTGGACGGTGCCGGTGCTGCTGGTACTGGCGGCGCTGCCGCTGGTGGCGTCCGCGCTGGGCGAGGACTTCTACGTGGGGCTGGCCACCCGCATCCTTATCTTCGCGCTGGCCGCGACCAGCCTCAACCTGATCCTGGGCTTCGGCGGCATGGTCAGCTTCGGCCATGCGGCCTTCATCGGCACCGGTGCGTACACGGTCGGCATCCTGATGCAGCAGGGCGTGATGTCGGCCTGGGTCGCCTGGCCGGCCGCGGTGCTGGTGAGCGCGCTGTTCGCCCTGGCGGTGGGCGCGATCAGCCTGCGCACCCGGGGCGTCTACTTCATCATGATCACGCTGGCTTTCGCGCAGATGCTGTACTACCTGATGGTGTCGGTGAAGGCCTGGGGCGGGGAGGACGGGCTGACGCTGCCGGCCCGCTCCACTTTCGGCGGCGGCTTCGATCTGGCCAGCGACACCCGCTTCTACTACGTGGTGCTGGCCCTGTTCGTGGCGGCCTTCCTGGCCATCCAGCGGCTGCTCAACGCCCGCTTCGGCCACGTGCTGCAGGCGATTCGCGAGAACGAGACACGCATGGGCGCGATCGGCTTTCCGGTCTACCGCTACCAGCTCGTCGCATTCACGCTGGCCGGCGCGCTGGCGGGACTTGCCGGCGCGCTGCTGGCCAACCAGTCGAGCTTCGTGAGCCCGTCGCTGCTGCAGTGGAACCAGTCGGGCCTGCTGCTGGTGATGGTGATCCTGGGCGGCGTGGGCCACCTGTGGGGCGGCTTCATCGGCGCGGTGGTGTTCCTGCTGCTCGAAGAGATCCTGGCGGCCTACACGATCCACTGGCAGTTCGGCCTGGGGGCCGTGCTGCTGCTGGTGGTGCTGGTCGCGCCGCAGGGCCTGGCGGGCTTCCTGCGCAGGAGGAGGGCGGCATGAATGCTGCGATCCACCCTGGCGCGGCGTCGCCCGTGGCCTCCGACGCCGGCGCGCCTTTGCTGCACATCGACGGCCTGGTCAAGCGCTTCGGCGGCCTCACCGCCACCGACCATGCCGACATCCGGGTGTTGCCCGGCGAGTTGCATGCGCTGATCGGGCCCAACGGCGCCGGCAAGACGACGCTGATTCACCAGATCTCGGGCGCGCTGTCGCCCGACGCGGGCCGCATCGTCTTCCACGGCGACGACATCACCCGGCTGCCGATGCCGCAGCGGGTGCTGCGCGGTCTGGCCCGGTCCTACCAGATCACCAGCATCTTCAAGCGGCTCTCGGTGCGCGACAACGTGGCGCTGGCGGTACAGGCGCGGCAGGGCAGCAGCCTGCGTTTCTGGCAGGCGGCGCGCAGCGAGCGCACCCGCTACGCCGAGGCCGAGCAGGTGGTCGAGCGGGTCGGCCTGGGGCCGCAGATGCACACGCTGGCCGGGTCGCTGGCACACGGCGAGCAGCGCCAGCTGGAGGTGGGCCTGGCCCTGGCCACCGCGCCGAAGCTCTTGTTGCTCGACGAGCCGATGGCCGGCATGGGCCCCGACGAGTCCGAGCGCATGGTGGCGCTGCTGCTGTCGCTGCGCGGGCAGACCACGGTGCTGCTGGTGGAGCACGACATGGACGCGGTGTTCCGCCTGGCCGACCGCATCTCGGTGCTGGTCTTCGGCAAGGTGATTGCCTGCGGCACGCCGGCCGAGATCCGTGGCAACGCCGACGTGCGGCGCGCCTACCTGGGCGACGAGGCGAACGAGGAGGTGGCCGCATGAACACGCACGCAACGATGGACAGTGCAGCCGCCGCACCGGCCGCCGCGCCGCGTCCCGACCGCCCGGTGCTGCTGGAGATCGACGACCTGCAGACCGCCTATGGCAGCAGCCAGGTGCTCTTCGGCGTGGGCCTGCGGATCGACGCGGGCGATGTGGCGACGCTGCTGGGCCGCAACGGCATGGGCAAGACGACCACGGTGCGCTCGCTGCTGGGCCTGGTGCGCGCCAGGAGTGGCACGGTGCGCTTCCGCGGCGAGCGCATTGAGCGGTTGGAGCCCGACCGCATCGCCCGCATGGGCCTGGCGGTGGTGCCCGAAGGACGGCAGATATTTCCCAACCTGTCGGTGTCGGAGAACCTGCGCGCCTTCGGCGCCAACCGCAACCAGTCGCCCGACCCGTGGACGCTGGAGCGGGTCTACGACCTGTTTCCGCGGCTGGCCGAGCGCTCGCGCAACATGGGCAACCAGCTCTCGGGCGGCGAGCAGCAGATGCTGGCCATCGGTCGGGCGCTGATGACCAACCCGTACCTGCTGGTGCTGGACGAGGCTACCGAAGGCCTGGCGCCGCTCATCCGCGAAGAGATCTGGCGCTGCCTGGCGCAGTTGCGTGCGCAGGGCCAGAGCATCCTGGTGATCGACAAGTACGTGCAGCGCCTGGTGCAGCTGGCCGACCGCCATACCATCGTGCAGCGCGGCCAGGTGGTCTGGCAGGGCGATTCCTCCGCGCTGGCGGCCGATCCGGGCCTCTGGCAAAAGTACATTGGCGTATGACTGCACCTTCTCCCTCTTCTTCCCCTTCCACCCATCCGGTCGTGTTCGAGCGGCCGCTGCGCATCCGCTTCGCGCATTGCGACCCGGCCGGCATCGTCTTCTTTCCGCAGTACCTGGTGATGCTCAACGGCCTGGTCGAGGACTGGTTCAACGACTGCCTGGGCGTGTCCTATGCCGGCCTGCTGGGCGCACGGCGCATCGGCATGCCGATCGTGCGGCTGGAGTGCGAATTCCGCGCCGTCAGCCGCATGGGCGACGACGTGACGCTGGGCCTGGCGGTCGAGCGCGTCGGCAACAGCTCGCTCACCCTGGCGCTGCACTGCCGTGCCGGCGAGGAAGAGCGGATGCGATCTCGCCAGGTGCTGGTGGCGACCGACCTCAAGACCCATAAGGCCCGGGCGCTGCCCGACGACGTGCGAGAAGCACTGAGCCGCCTACCGCAAGCCTAAATTCCCCTCTGGAGACCCTGTATGCAGACCCTTCTTCCCCCTGGTTGGCCCCGTCCCCGCGGCTACGCCAACGGCGTGACCGCGCGCGGCCGCATGGTGTTCGTCGCCGGCATGATCGGCTGGGACGCCGAGGGCGTGTTCCACACCGACGACCTGGCCGGCCAGGCCCGCCAGGCGCTGGAGAATGTCGCCGCGGTGCTGGCCGAGGGCGGCGCCAAGACCGAGCACATCGTGCGCATGACCTGGTACGTGACCGACCGCAAGGCCTACGTGGCCGCGTACCCCGAGATCGGCAAGGCCTTCCGCGAGATCATCGGCAGCTTCAATGCGGCGATGACGGCGGTCGAGGTGTCTGGCCTGATCGAGGACCGCGCCAAGGTCGAGATCGAAGTGACCGCCGTCGTCCCCGACTGAGCGGCGCCGTTATGTCCCGGCTCTACCGCGATTTCGAGACGCAGGAGCAGATTGACGCGCAGTACGACACCGCCATCCCGGTGGCCGACCGCGCCGCCGAGATGCGCCACTACGCCGAGCGCAGCGCCCATGCGCGTGCGACGCTGCGCTGCGAACTGCGCGTGCCCTACGGCCCGACGCGCGCGGAAACGCTCGACATCTTTCCGGCCGACGCGCCCGGCGCGCCGGTCTTCGTCTTCATCCACGGCGGCTACTGGCGGGCCTTGTCGGCGAACGATTTCAGCTGCGTTGCGCTGGGCCTGC
Organism: Acidovorax sp. WCS2018Noco2-16; assembly: GCF_031843945.1. Lineage (NCBI taxonomy): Bacteria > Pseudomonadati > Pseudomonadota > Betaproteobacteria > Burkholderiales > Comamonadaceae > Acidovorax > Acidovorax sp. WCS2018Noco2-16. The sequence goes on along the minus strand of NZ_JAVTJJ010000002.1, from coordinate 365,492 downwards.
AGCGCCGCGGCATCACGGTGGTGGTGCCCGACTACGCGCTCTGCCCGGCCGTCACCCTCGACGAGATCGTGCGCCAGATGCGGGCCGCCTGCGCCTGGGTGCTGCGCAACATCGGCGCGCATGGCGGCGATTCACGCCGGGTGGCGGTGGGCGGCAGCTCCGCCGGCGGGCACCTCGCGGCCATGTGCCTGCAGACAGAATGGGCGCGCGACTACGGCCTGCCGCAGGACCCGTTCTGCGGCGCGGTGATGGCCAGCGGCCTGTTCGACCTGGCACCGCTGCGCTTCAGCTATCTGCAACCGAAGATCCAGCTGACGGAAGAACTGGTGCGGCGCAATTCGCCGGTGCTGCATGTGCGGCCCAGCCCCACGCCGGTCCTGCTGACCTGGGGCGGCTTGGAGCAACCCGAATTTGCGCGCCAGTCGCTGGCCTGGCGCGATGCTTGGATCGCTGCGGGCAATCACGCCGAGTTGCTGGCACAGCCGAACGCACATCACTTCAATGCCATCCACGGCTTTGAAGACCCGCACAGTCCACTGTGCGATTGGATGGCCGATGCGTTGATATGCCGGCCCTGACGTGTTGCAGCCATGCTTGCCGACATCGCGTGGCACGGGTTTCCTACATGTGTTGGCATAGTCAAGCATCACCATCTGGCATCACTTCAACGAGGACTCTCATGCGCAAAATGATCTTGATGGCGGTTGCCGGATTTCTCTGGAAAAAGTTCCAGGCCAACCGAGGTGCTGCCGCCACAGCGCCTTATCGCCGCAGATAAGCACTAGGAATTGATTCCCTGCCAGACCCCCTGAGCGGCACATGCCGTTCAGGGGGTCTGTGTCTTAGTAAACGCGTTTCTCAATGCGGTCTTCAGGTCGCAGAGCAAACAAAGTTTTCAGCCTTGTTCGGATCACCGGATCCGTTATATCTTGGGAACTTGGGGTATTCGCACACGGGTCGCTGCTGTGGTGCAACCGTGCTGTCGGCGGCAGGCGCGGTCGTGGCTATGAGTGTGTCGGGCGCGGCGCCGTTGCTGACCCAGTTGTCCAGCGCGGCCAGCAAATCCACTGGACGTGGGCCTGGGCCATCCAGGTTGTGTCCCGCCGAAGGTGACGTCAACATGCGGGCGAAGCTCTGAACCTTGCTGGTCCCCAAGGCTTGCTTGACGCTGTCGAAGTAGGCCGCCGTGCGGGACAGCGACACGCAGGTGTCCGACAGGCCGTACCAGATCAGCAACTTTCCTCCCTTGTTGGCAAAGGCCGAGATGTCGGGGTCTGTGCCATCGATCATTTCTGCCAGTCGCAGGTATTGCGCCTTGAACTGAGTGGGGTCGTGGCTCAGCAGTCAATGTCGGTCCGTCCTTCGACGACTTTGGCTGCCTCGTTGACGGCCATGTAGTTAAAGGAGTCGAGTGCCTCGAAGCTGGTGCCGAACATGTACGCACTCCAGTCGGTGGTAGCGGAGCCGCCACGCCCGTAGCGCGGGTAGCCGATGGCACCACGCGACAGGGGAACCTGGGTGTTGTGCGAGGCGTAGATCAGGCGGATGGATTCGATCTGCCGGCCGTCAGGCAAGAGTCGGTTTCAGCGCCCGTGCACAGCAGATCCGTGGGGACGTAGTTGCAGGCCTCAACATTGCCGATGATGCCGTCCTTGAGTCCGTCAAGCGCATCGCAGGCGCTTGTTTCCAGCCTTGGCGTACAGCGCGATCTTCGCGGGGCTGAGTCAGTTTTCTCGCTGCTCAAATATGTGCCGGATCACGGTAGGACCCAGGTTCACCTGGTGTGCCTGCTGCGCGATGGCCGGTTCCATGGCAATGACTCCGTCGTAGTCCTGGGGGTACTTCTGCGTGGAGATCAAACCGGACCGTCCGCCGTTGGAGTGGCCGAGGTGATAGCGCTGCACCGGCCCTTTGCCGTAGAAACCGGTGGCAATGGCAGTGCCCACTTCTAGCGCGAAATGGTTGGCGTCGAACGCATGGTCGCGCAGCGTCACATCGTCCCTGGTCCACTCGAAACCCCGGCTCTGGTGGCCCGAATCCGAACTGATCCGGACATAGGGCCCGGCCGATGGCCCCACCAGGTTTTGGTAGAACGGGTCGTCCGTGGGAATAAAGCCGTCCAGCGCGCCGCCGCCTACGGTCAGCGTCTTGTCGTTCCACACGCTCCGGGCCGGCAGTTCCACGGCCCAGTGGATGGTGGAGCCAGGCGACGACACGATACTGCCGCGCACAATGCAGACATCGGGAAGGGCGCCTTGCGCCGAGCGCATTTCGGTGCTGGCCATGACCGCGCCGTGGGGCAGCGCAGTCGCCTTGAAGTCTGCGCAGAACTGCGACAGCGGCTGTACGGCGACCGAGTCGCTGCCGCCACCGCCACCGCCGCCGCAGGCTGAAAGCAACAGGGCCAGCAGCATGCCTGATGCTGTGGTGGCGCGCGGCAGCGACCTGAGGGTGGCGGGGGTCGCCAGAGGATTGTGGAACATGCGTGAAGCCTCTTTTTAGACAGTGGTGGAGGTATGCGTACCCAGTTGCTCATAGCCGCTACGCGGGCGCTGATTGGCTGCGGACATGACCATATGGCTGGGCCAGGCACATGCATCCCCTGCAAATGCAGAGGGGAAGGGAAAGTCCCAGGCGTGGCTTGGCGTGGCTTGGCGTGGCGCTGCGGGGGGCCGCAGCACTCAGGCCTTGCGCAGGGCGGCCATGAGTTCTATCTTGTTGCTTACGCCCAGAGCCGAATAGGCGCTGCGCAGGTAGGTGCGCACGGTCGCCGGACTCAGCCCCAGGGTGGCCGCGATTTCCTTGTGCGAGTGCCCGCTGGCATAAAGCATGGCGGCGCTCATCTCCCGCGGCGCGAGGGGCGATTTGGCGCTGCGTGAAGGCAGGCTGACAGCCAACAACGAGCCGCACGCCTCCAGCCGGAACCGGTGCGCCCTGCCCACAGGCACCAGGGTGCAGGGCAACGCCTGAGCGCACTGCACCAACGCTTGCGGCAGCGCGGCCCCTGGCCAGCAGGGGTAGGCCGCTGACAGTGCCAGGCCCATGCGCAGCCCCGCAAAAAGCAGGCGGCCGTCGGGCTCGGCCAGTGCATAGCTTTCCCAGGGATGCTCAGGTGATCCGGGTGCCCACTGCTCCAGCGTGTGGCTCCAGTGGCACAGCAGATGCCGGGTGAATTCAGCCAGCAAGGTGGTCTCCGCATCGCCAAACGGCACCCCTGTGGGCGAGCGGTACATCGATACGAAAAAGAGAAGTCCGCTGCGCGGCAGCTCCACGGTGATGGCCATGCAGTGGTACAGGTTGTGACTCCGGCCGAAGGCAACAAGCTCCTGCGACTCCTCTCGGTCCACTGCCGCGTCCCGCTCCCTGATGACTGTACCGAGACGTTGCATCGACAGGCGCGCGAAATCATCCGCGACGGCGAGTTGGTTCCACTCTTCGGCGAACCCGCGACTGAGCCCGATGCTGCCGTGCAGCCAGTTGCGTGGCGCTGCGTCAGCACTGCCTTGCGACACTTCGCCCCACCAGGCGGAGTCAAAGGGAACCAGTCGTCGCAGCACTTGCATGGCCTCTGCCAGCAAGGTGTGCGGATGACGCCCTTGCGACAGATGCGTGAGGTCCAGCAGTGCATGGCTCAGGGCGCACATGTCCTTTTTCCGGTCGGCCTTCTCCGACGCCGTGGGTTGACGCATCCATAGGTCTCTTGGTCGTTATGGCCCGCAGTGTGCGAGGGCTGTAGTGCGAGCAATGGTAGCGAAAAATGGGATTTTAGTTAGCCTGGCTATTCATTTGCAGGGTGGCACCTTTGCGCCTGCACTGCTCCCGCCCACGGAAGGTTCAGGCGCCTGCCTACAGGCAGGGCGGGCTCTAGCCACGAATCTGTGGCACTGGTGCGCTGTCTGGCGCATGCAGCCCCATGATTCGAGATAAAACCCAATGGAACATCCATGGACTACAACGCCCAGCTTTCTCTTTCGAGGCGCGATCTGTTGATCGCCAGCGCGTCGTCGGCCGCAGCCTCGGCGGTACCAACCTCTGCCACTGCGCAGCCTTCCCCTGCTGATGTGGCTGCTTCCGCGCATGCACCAGTCCACGCCTCCGTCAGCTTGAGCGTGAATGGCGATGCTCGCCAACTCACCGTTGACACGCGTACCACATTGCTCGATGTCCTGCGCGAAAACCTGAAACTGACCGGCACCAAGAAGGGCTGCGATCACGGCCAGTGCGGCGCTTGCACGGTTCTGGTGAATGGCCGCAGAGTGGTGTCCTGCCTGAGTCTGGCTGTCATGCACGAAGGTGCCAGTGTCACCACGATCGAAGGCTTGGGCACGCCCGAGTCACCGCACGCTTTGCAGACGGCGTTTGTTAAACACGACGGCTACCAATGTGGCTACTGCACCCCCGGGCAGATCTGTTCGGCTGTGGGCGTGATCGACGAAATCCGGCGCGGAGCGCCCAGCCATGCCAGCGTGGACATCGTGTCCCAGCCCCTCTTGTCGAAGGAAGAGTTGCGAGAACGCATGAGCGGCAATCTGTGCCGCTGTGGCGCCTATTCCAACATCGTGGATGCGATCACCGAAGTGGCGGAGGCCAAGGCATGAAACCCTTCACTTACGAACGCGTGACATCGCCCGCTCAGGCGGCCGCCGCAGTCGCGGCACGGCCCGGCGCAAAGTTTGTTGCGGGCGGCACCAACCTGTTGGACCTGATGAAGCTTCAGATCGAGACGCCCGCGCATCTGGTGGACGTCAACGGCATCGGCCTGGACGCCGTAGAGCCCACCCCGCAGGGCGGCCTGCGTATCGGCGCGCTAGTACGCAACAGCGATCTGGCAGCCCATCCCCGTGTGCGTAAGGATTACGGTGTTTTGACCCGTGCGCTGGTGGCCGGCGCGTCCGGGCAGTTGCGCAACATGGCGACCACAGCGGGCAACCTGCTGCAACGCACCCGTTGCCCGTACTTCTACGACACCAACATGCCATGCAACAAGCGCGTGCCAAACAGCGGCTGCTCTGCCATCGAGGGCTTCAGCCGCCAACTGGCGGTGATCGGCAGCAGCGACGCATGCATTGCCACGCATCCGAGCGACATGGCGGTCGCGCTGCGAGTGCTCGACGCCACTGTGGAGACCGTGCGTGCAGATGGAGCCAAACGCGTCATCCCTATCGCCGACTTCCATCGACTGCCAGATAAAACGCCCCACGTCGAAACGCAGCTGCAACCGGGCGAACTCATCACTGCAGTGACACTTCCCGCGCCTGTGGTCGGCATGCAGATCTACCACAAGGTACGTGACCGGGCGTCGTATGCCTTCGCGCTGGTCTCGGTGGCTGCCATCGTCCAACGGGATGGCAGCGGCCGTGTCGCATTGGGCGGCATGGCTCACAAGCCATGGCGGGTTGAGGCGGCGGAGGCCGAAATGCGGCATGGCGCCAAGGCCGTGATGGATCGGGTTCTGGCCGGTGCGCGACCTACCCACGAAAACGCGTTCAAGCTGCCGCTGGCCGAGCGCACGCTGGCCGCGGTCCTGCACCAGGCACGGAGCTGATTCATGAAATTCGATACCCCCGCTACGAGCAACCCGATCGATCAGCTCAAGATCGTCGGCAAGCCGGTAGATCGCATCGACGGCTTGCTGAAGACCACAGGAACTGCGCCTTACGCCTATGAACGCCATGAAGCCGTGCCTCACCAGGCATACGGATATGTGGTGGGCTCCGCGATTGCCAAGGGGCGGATCCGCAGCATGGACTCGTCCGTCGCGCGCAAGGCGCCTGGCGTGCTCACCATCGTCACCGCCCAAACAGCCGGCAAGCTGGGCCAGGGAAAGATGAACACGGCCGCGTTGCTGGGCGGGCCGGAGATTGCCCATTACCACCAGGCTGTGGCGCTGGTGGTGGCTGAAACCTTCGAGCAGGCACGCGCCGCTGCTCAGCTGCTGCGGGTGGACTATGAACGCTCTGCTGGCAACTACGATCTGGCCAAGGCCAAAGACACGGCCGTCAAACCCAAGGAGATCAACGGCTCTGCGCCTGACACCCAGGTGGGCGACTTCCACAGCGCTTTTGCCGCCGCGCCGGTGCGGATAGATGCCATGTACACGACGCCCGACCAGTCGCACGCCATGATGGAGCCGCACGCCACCATCGCCAGCTGGAAGGGCGACGAGCTGACCGTCTGGACGTCCAACCAGATGATCGATTGGGGCAAGGGCGAGTTGGCCAAGACGCTGGGCATTCCCAAGGACAAGGTGCGGCTGGTATCCCCGTTCATTGGCGGGGGCTTCGGTGGCAAGCTGTTTCTGCGGGCGGACGCCCTGCTGGCCGCGCTGGGCGCGCGTGCCTCGGGACGCCCGGTCAAGGTCGCGTTTCAACGCCCGTTGATGATCAACAACGCGACGCACAGGCCTGCAACGATCCAGCGCGTGCGGCTGGGTGCGAATGCGGATGGAAAGATCACAGCCATCGGCCATGAATGCTGGTCGGGCGACCAGCCGAAAGGGCAGGCCGATGCAGCGGTGGACCAGACCCGCAAGCTCTACGCCGGCGCGCACCGGATGACGGCCACCCGCCTGGCCGTGCTCGACCTGCCAGAGGCGAACGCCATGCGCGCGCCCGGGGAGGCCACCGGGCACATGGCGCTGGAGATCGCCATGGACGAACTCGCAGAGCAACTGGCGCTGGACCCCGTGGAACTGCGCATTCGCAACGACACGCAGGTCGTGCCCGACACCGGCGAAAAGGCCGAGGGGGATGGCCAGTCCTTCAAGAAGCCTTTTTCGCAACGCGAACTCATCCAGTGTCTGCGAGTGGGCGCCGACCGCTTCGGCTGGAGTCAGCGCAACGTGCGCCCCGCCCAGAACCGCGACGGCCGTTGGCTCGTGGGCATGGGGGTGGCTGCGGCGTATCGCGGTGCGCCGGTAATGAAGTCGGCGGCGCGCGTGCGCTTGAACGGCCACGGGTTCATCACGGTCGAAACCGACATGACCGATATCGGCACAGGCAGCTACACCATCATTGCCCAGACAGCTGCAGAGATGATGGGCGTCCCACTAGGCAGCGTTTTCGTGCGCCTGGGCGATTCCACCTTTCCGGTGTCCGCGGGGTCGGGTGGCCAGTGGGGAGCAGCCAGTTCCACCTCGGGGGTTTATGCGGCGTGTGTGAAGTTGCGCGAAGACATTGCACGCAAGCTTGGCTTCGATCCAGCGCAGGCGAGTTTTGCGGATGGCAAGGTCACGGCGGCAGGTCGCAGTGTTGCGCTGTCCGAGGCTGCCAGTGGCGGTGACCTGGTGGCTGAGGACTCCATCGAGTTCGGCGAGTTGGAAAAGACATCGCAGCAGTCAACTTTCGGTGCGCACTTCGTGGAGGTCGGTGTCGATGCGTTCACGGCAGAGGTGCGTGTACGCCGCATGCTCGCAGTTTGCTCGGCCGGTCGCATCCTGAACCCCAAGTCGGCACGCAGCCAGGTGATTGGCGCCATGACGATGGGCGTGGGTGGCGCGCTGATGGAAGAACTGGCGGTAGACACGCGGCACGGTTTTTTCGTCAACCACGATCTGGCAGGCTATGAGGTGCCGGTACATGCCGACATCCCCCACCAGGACGTGATCTTTCTAGACGGCGTTGATCCGGTGGCGTCTCCGATGAAAGCCAAGGGCGTCGGTGAGCTCGGCATCTGTGGTGTGAGTGCCGCCATTGCAAACGCCATCTACAACGCCACCGGTGTGCGTGTGCGCGACTACCCCGTGACGCTGGAAAAGCTGTTGAAGGGTTTGCCCCGTGCTGCGTAATCCTGCGGCTTGGGAGTCAGAAGTTCTGCCCGGTGGGAGGCGCCATGGATGACCTGGACAGCAGGGTGTTGCGCCGTGCCAGCGAGTGGATAGCGGCCGGCACTCCTGCGGCGCTCGTCACGGTTGTGCGCACCTGGGGCTCGGCCCCCCGGCCGCCGGGCTCGATGATGGCTATCAATGTGCAGGGCGAGACGGTGGGCTCGGTATCGGGCGGCTGCATCGAGGATGATCTGGTCGATCACATCCGCGCTGGCGGCATCGAAAAACTGTGTGCGCAGGGGCTGCCCACCGTGCTGCGCTACGGCATCTCCGCCGACCAGGCGCATCGATTCGGATTGCCCTGCGGCGGCACGATGGAGCTGGTGGTGGAGGCGCTCTCCGCACGCAGTCGGCTGGACGAGTTGCTGCAAGCGTGCCTGCGCCGCGAGAACACTGAACGGTCGCTGAACCTGCAAACGGGGCAGGTAGATTTGCGGCCGGCGTCGCAGGACGGCTTGCCCCGTCTGGACGAGTCCTGCCTGCACACCACGCTAGGTCCGCGTGCCCGAATCATCGTGATTGGCGCGGGCGACCTGTCGGGCTTTCTGTGCCAGATCGCGCTGGGGCTGGGTTTCGAGGCCATTGTGTGTGACCCCCGGGCCGAGCATCGAGCCACCTGGTCAGTGCCGGGCGTCACGGTCAGCCAGGAAATGCCAGACGATCTGATCTTGCGCCTGCAGCCCGACGCACGAACCGCGGTCGTTGCATTGACCCACGACCCCAAGCTGGATGACATGGCACTGATCGATGCGCTGCAGTCGAAGGCGTTCTACGTGGGGGCCATTGGCTCCCGTCGCAACGCCGCCATGCGGGCGGAGCGGTTGCAGGTGCACTTCGGCCTGTCGCCGCAAGATCTGCAGTCATTGCACTGCCCTGCGGGCCTTTACGTTGGAAGCAAGACCCCGGCCGAGATTGCCTTGTCGATCATGGCGGAGGTAGTGGCGGCCAAGAACGGGGTGCTTATTCCCCGGCAAGCGCAGGTGGCTGCGGCAAAGAGTTTGCAAGAGGGTAGCAATCGAGTTGCAGGCAGCAGTGCCGATGCCGCTCATACAGCCGCCCCTTGCGCGCTGTGAGCCTGTGGCGATGATGTAGCCCGTGTTGCAAGTCTTCCCATCTTCTGAAGCCTGCGTGCCATGCGCCGTGGTGCTGGCCGCCGGCCAGGGTCGTCGCATGGGCGGCTGCGCCAAATCGGCGCTGCGATTGGGGGAGTTGACCGTGCTAGAGCACCTCGTGACCGCATTCAGGGGCGCAGGTGTCGAGCACGTCAGCGTGGTGCTGGGGCCTTACCGCGACCTGCTGCTGCCGCTGGTCGAGCGTTGTGGCGCCATGCCTGTCATCCACAGCTTGGCGGAGCCTGAATTGGTGGATTCGCAGCGCCTGGCGCTGGAGGCCCACGCATCCCACCATCCGGGCCATGACCTGATTTTGGTTCTGGGGGACTTGCCGCTTCTACGGGCTGAACATTTGCGGCTGGTGATGAGCGCATGGCAAGGCCGGGCTGCAAGCGTGCAGGCGCTGGTGCCCACTGTTGATGGCACCCACGGTCACCCCGTGGTGCTGTCGTATGCAGCGGTGAGCGCCATCCGGTTGCAGCAGCCCGAGGCCGGGGTGCGGGACTGGATGCGTTCTCACCCCGCGCACATCTGGCACCTGCCTTGCCAAGACCAGGCGCATATTGCCGACCTGGACAGTCCCGAGGACCTTCGGAGGCTTCGGCAGCTGGCTTATCCAAACGCCGCCCACGGACTACTGCCGGGGTAAATATGCGCTGGCCCGGTGCCGTTTGCTAAAGCGGATCCACGACAAAGCTCTCCATCGCGGTGCCCAAGGCAAGGTTTTCCTGAAGCTGCTGTGCCGCATCCAGTGCCTCGGCAATCGTCACGTGCATGTCGATGTAGCGGTAGGTGCCCAGCCTGCCGACAAAGGTGACGCCACGCTCCTGGCGTGCGCGTTCCACGTACTGAGCCAGCAGCGTCTTCTCGTTGACCAGCCGGATGGGGTAGTAGGGAGTGTCTTCCTCATCACACAGGCGGCTGTACTCTTTGAAGATCACGGTATCTGCGTGCTGCTCCCAAGGTGCGAAATGCTTGTGCTCAGAGATTCGGGTCCAGGGCACCGACACGTCGCAGTAGTTGATGACAGCGTTTCCTTGGTAGTCGCCGTGGTGATCCTCGCGCACGAAATCGAGCGTGCGATAGCCCAGGCGACCCGCGTCGTAGCCGAACCACGCGTCGATCGGACCACTGCAGAAGACGTGGTCGTAATCTGAAGCGAGCGATCGGTCGAACGCCGTGCCCAGATGCACGGAGACGTTGGGCAGATCGAGCAGGTTGTCGACGATGGCCGTGTAGCCGTCGCGGGGAATGCCCTGGTACAGGCTCGCGTAATAGTTGTCGTCGTAGTTGAAGCGCACCGGCAGACGCTTGAGGATGCTGGCTGGCAGCGCAGCCGGTGACATGCCCCATTGCTTGGTGGTGTAGCCGGCAAAAAAAGCTTCGTAGAGATCGCGGCCCATCAAGTGCAGCGCCTGCTCTTCGAAGTTCTGCGGTTCGGCATCACCATGCTCGCCAATCTGGGTAAAGAAGGCTGCGGCCTCCTCCGGCGAAAAGGTCTTGCCGAAGAACTGGTTGATGGTCAGCAGATTCAGCGGCAGTGAGAAGACCCGGCCAGCCGTGATGGCCTTGACGCGGTTGACGAAGGGAACAAATTCACCGAACTGGCGAATGTAATCCCACACCTTCAGGTTGCTGGTGTGAAAGATATGCGGGCCGTAGGTATGAACCATCACGCCGCTTTTGTCGTCGCGCGCGGTGTGGCAGTTGCCTCCCACATGCGGGCGGCTGTCGAACACTTCCACGGCGTGGCCGGCCTTGCCCAGCTCCTGGGCCAGGACAGCGCCTGAAAAGCCGGCGCCGACGATTGCAATACGAGACATGGTGCCCTCCTGAGCGAAAACGGAATGGGCGTGAATCACGTAGCGGAGGCGGCTGCCTCAGCCGTATCTGCCGTATTGGCTTGCATCGTGTGCAAAGGCTCCAGTTCGTCGCTGGTGTCGAACCGCTCCAGCAACAGCTGCATGGCCGTTGCGGTGAGGTCCCACGAAGTGGCTGCCACCTTGTCGGTGGCCTTGGCTTCGAACACCGATCGCTCTTCTGCATTCCAGCCCAGAATCTTTTCACACGCTGCGATGAAGTCGCCGTGCGATTCGGCGATGGGCACCACGCCCGCATAGTGCTGGCGCACGTCATGGATGTCGGTGCTCACCACCGGCTTGCCGGCAGCCAGGTATTCCAGAGTCTTGGTGGGGCTGATGAAACGGGTGGAAGCGTTGAGTGCAAAGGGCATCAAACACACGTTCCAGCCCGCCAGGAATGCAGGCAGCTCGTCGTACCGCCGTTGACCCATCCAGTGCAGGTTGGGCCGTTGCGGAAGCTTGGCGGCGTCGATCTTGACGACCGGCCCCACCATTACCCACTGCCACTCCGGATGCGCGTCGGCCGCCGCTGCGATCAGCGCGATGTCGAGCCGCTCGTCGATCACACCGTAGTAACCCAGCCGGGGTTGCGCCAGGCCCGCTTGATCGGGGTGGTCAGCCACGCCGGTCTGCCCGAAGTGCGCGTGGTCGACGCTGCTGGGAAAGCAGTGCACTTCTGCATGCCTGCCGCGCTTGGACTCGTAGAGGCTCCTGCCACCCGCAAAGACCAGGTCGACCGACTTGAACAGTTCCTCTTCACGGGCCAGCAGTTCCTTGGGTGCAAAGTCGAAGGCGGCGAGTTCGTCCATGCAGTCGTAGATCGACCCGCGCGGCATCAGATCCTTCGCAAGAGGAATCGCCATGGGCGTGTAGAACCACAGCAGATAGTCGTCGATACCGCGTTCCTGCAGATGATCCGCAAGCAGCGTGCGCATCGTGTCCATGTGCTGCGCGTCGAAGCCTTGCGCCGTGCCCTGCACGTGCATGCGCACCACTGTGACTCCAGCGCAAGGGCTGTAGTGTTCCAGCCAGGGGCGGTCTGCGCCTGGCATGGGCTCTTCAACGAAAAGCACCGGGTGCTGTGCAGCCAGGCGGGACAGCAATTGCTGCGGGCGCTGATAGACGAAGTCCCAACGGAGATGGGAAAACGCGATGATGGTGTTCATGGGGGACTCCGGTTGCAAAGGTGAAAAAGGGAGGTCGGCACAGGGCCGTTGTTCGAGTCGCTGCTGCCAGTGCTTCAGCCGTTCTGCATAGGGCGTGCAAAGGTGGCGCTGGTAGTCGCCGACGTCCGCGTTCGGCACGTCCCACAAGCCGCTGTGGTGCCAGTGGTGCGAGTCCTGCCAGTCAGGCCGATCGATCAGCGGGTACAGGCACACGCCGACCAGTGGAATGCCGCGCGCTTTGCAGGCGGCCGACTCCGCTGCGACGTGGTCGAACCAGTCGCCACGGCCTATGCCGACATGCCCCGTTTCGGACAGGCACAGCGGCCGCTGATAGCGGTTCCACATCTGCGCGATCAAGTCCGACGGCCGGCGCCGGCGCGTGTCGTTGAGATGCCAATGCAGGCGTGCGTAGCTGCCGTGCTCCCACTGGTTGTTGTGGTAGTAATTCAGCCCCACCAGGTCAAGGTATCGCGGGGCCCCGCCCAACTCAGGGGCCGCCAGCCCGCACAGCATGTCCCAGGCTTCGAACTGGCCTGCATGCTCTAGCGCGGCAGCCGCACACAGGGCAGGCCCGGCGCCCAGCGGTGCTTCCACATGCACGACAGGATCGGTGTGCAAAATTCGCGCATGGGGCGCGATCTCCCAGACCGCGTCGGTGCCACGCAGGGCTGCAAGCACCAACAGCCGCTTGAGCACAGAGCTGCGCTCTGGGTCTGCGGGTGTGTAGGGCCAGATGAGGCCCGTGTGCGTGACAGCCCAGGCCAGAAACGAAATTTCATTGACTGGCTGGTAGACCGCTGCCGGCCCTGCCACCTCGTGCAGCACTCGGGCAACGGTGCGGCAATGTGCCGCAAATGTATCGATGAACTCTTCAGGCCGCTCAAACGGATCCAGGCGATCCGGCCAGCCATAGTGCATCAGGGTCCAGATGACCTGTACGCCGTGGGATGCCGCAATCCTTGCCTGATTGCCCAGCGCGCGCAACCCTGCAGCGCCGGACTGATCCAGAAGTCGCCAGCCCACGCTTTCGCGCACGGTCCGAATACCGAACGGCTGCAATGCGCTGTAGTCTTCGTGCAGCCGGTCAGCGTGGCCGTTGCGCTCGTTCGGATTGAGAGGGATGCCCAAGCCATTGATATGGTCGGCACCTTCGAATCCTCCCAGCCAGAAGCTGAGGAAGGGCTGGTCGTGTGGGTTTGGCGCAGATGCATGCTGCCGCATGGCGGCATGCTGCTTCGTGCGTTGCATGTTGATAGCCGTCACTTCATGCAACCCCATTCAAGTTCGCTCGTGCGCAGGCCGCCGGGTGTTGCGTCTGGTCTGCACCAAAGCCACCGGCAATCCTCGCGCCATAGGCGCTGCCGATTTGCGCTAGCCGCACAAAGGCCACTCCCATTCGGCGGTGAATTCTTTCACCCAGACGGTGTAGTGCTGACGATGACGGAGGGAACACGTGGGGACTTTGAAAGTGTTGGGCGGCCCAATGCCGCGGTCGCTGTGCGTTGAACCCGTGGGAGGGATGTAGTGAGCCTGCGCTCGCAGCCATGCTGCCGTGTAGGCGCACGTGCCGCCCATTCCTCAGGGAAAAGCGCTGGGAAAAAACAGGGGGGCGAGAGTGAAGTCTGCAAGCGCTCAGAAAGCGAGTGCGTGCGAGCCAGTGCAGAGGAGCAATGGCAGTTCACGGGCCGGTGTGGGGTGTGGATGCGCCAGTGCCTATCTGGCTGGCGGTTTCCACAGCGTGTGCGCGACCTTCAATATGGGTCAGCAAGCTTGACGCAGCCCGCACCATGCGGGCAGCCCAGTATGGGGCATGCGGCTAGATATGACTCTAGAGTGGGATTAGGTCTTGCAATCGCTCGCGATCCCCTGGCAATCGAGTGTTGCGCCAAGGGTGGCGATGCCGCCAGGAGTGCCGAGGCTACGCGCTTTGCAGTGCCGGGTGGGCCGCGCTTGGCTCCACTGCCGCGTCGTTCGCAGCGGCCGTCGTAACCGCCTTGGGCTTGCGGGCACGGCGCACAAAGTCCGGCTGAAAGCATCGCCGGCTTCCGTCCGCGAAGGCCACGGTGACCGATTGCGCTTCGATCGACACCACCGTGCCTGCTCCGTAACGCTTGACGCGCACCAGTGCACCGATCTCGAACGGGACAGGTGCCACGTCGCCAAGAATGGCCGTGGCTCTGGCAGGTGAGGGCACCGCCGCCGTCGCAACGCGTGTGAGCGGTGAGTCGGTCGGAATCTGAGTCGACCGCTGGGTCGCAAGATCTACCCGGGCATGTTCCGTCTCGCGCACCAGCGCCATGCGCACGCAGTTGTCGCACACGCCGCAGGCCGGGGCGTCATCAATCTGGTTCATCGTGCCCAGTAGCACCTGCCAGCGGCAACGTCCCGTCTGCGCATAGAACACCATGTGTTCCAGGCCGTCCTGGTCCTGCGTGCGCTTTTGCACATAGTCTTCCACCAACGCAGCCAATGCAGATTCACTGAGGCCGTTGCGCTGCAGCTTGACCTGGCCGTCGGCGTTTTGCACTGCAACCCGGCGGCGCCGCAGCAGGCCCAGCGCCACTTGCAGCTTGGCGCGGGGCCGATCCAGCGTTCGCTGCAGCGAATCAAGAGTCCACGCAACATCGTTCCCGGGTGGTGGGTCTTGCAGTGCTTCGTACAGCGCTGACAGGTCTTCGAGCGTGGGATAGCGGCCGGCCAGAAAAAACTGCTGGACGGCCTTGTCCTTGCGCAGAAACAGCAGCGTGCAGTCGGCAGGCTGGCCGTCCCGGCCCGCACGCCCCGCCTCCTGGTAGTAGGCGTCCAGTCCGCCAGGCATCTGGTAGTGCACCACGAAGCGCACGTCCTGCTTGTCGATGCCCAGGCCAAAGGCGTTGGTGGCCACCATCACCCGGGTGTCGCCCTGCATGAAGCGGTCCTGGGCTTCGCTGCGCTCGGCTGACGGCATGCGGCCGTGGTACAGCCCCACCGATTCCCCCTTGCCAGCCAGCAGGCCATGCGCCTCCTCAGCGGCTTTCACGGTCGCGGCGTAGATGATTCCCGAGCCGGTCGATTGGCGCACCGTGCGCAGCAGCGCATCGCGCTTCTCGGCTTCGGTGGCCAGTTGCTCTGCGTGAAAGCGCAGGTTGGGCCGGTAGGTGCCGGTATCGAGCAGGCCGGCGGCCGGTATGCCCAACTGGCGCCGCACATCTTGCGCTACAGCGCCGGCCGCTGTGGCGGTCAACGCCAGCACTGGCGGCTTGCCCAGGCGGGGCAAGGCCTGGGCGATATCGAGAAAAGCCGGGCGAAAGTCGTGGCCCCACTGCGAAATGCAATGGGCCTCGTCCACCACCAGCAAGCCCACCGGGCCGCTGTCACACAGCAGCGCCATGAACTCGCCATCGCACAGCCGCTCGGGCGTGGTGAGGATGATGCGGGCGCTGCCATCGGCAATGGACTGCTCGGCTGACTGCGCTTCGGCGCTGGACAGCGCGCTGTGCAACTGCACCGCTGCCACGCCACATTCGCGCAGCGATTCGCACTGGTCGCGCATCAGCGCGATCAGTGGCGACACCACCACGGTGCGTCCTTCGATCAGCAGCGCGGGCAACTGGTAGCACAGGGACTTGCCGGCGCCGGTAGGCATCACAGCCAGCGTGTTCTCGCCGCGCAGCACACGTTCAATCACCTCGCGCTGGCCTGCGCGCAATGCGCGCAGGCCGAACACATCTTGCAGCACGGCCTGGATGCGGGCCTTGCCGGGAACGCGGCGAGCAGTGCGGTGTAAGGAGGATTTGGCTGCGGCACCGGCAGAGCGGGGTGCGCGATGGCTGCGAACAGCGTTGGAAGCGGGCATGGTATCTTGAGTGCATGAAGGCCGCGCGGTGCGCCGCCATGAATGCATCGTCTCGCCGCCAAACGGGCCGTTGCGTGGGACGGTGCTTACGCCACCTGTCGTCCCGTGGCGCAAGCCCTCAAATAGGCATCTGGCAGGGTCAGCGCACGCACTCCAGCAGCTTGGCGTTGAACGCGGGCAGGTCGTCCGGCTTGCGGCTGCTGACCCAGCGGCCATCCACGCAGACCTCCTTGTCTACCCAGGTTGCGCCTGCGTTGCGCAAGTCGGTGGCCAGGCTCGGCCAGCTGGTTACCGTGCGGCCCTGCACCAGGCCCGCGTCGATCAGCAGCCAGGCCCCGTGGCAGATCACGGCGATGGGCTTGCCCGCTTCGTCGAACGCGCGCGCAAAGGCCTGCGCCTGTTCGTCCGTACGCAGTGCGTCGGCATTGATCACACCGCCCGGCAGCAGCAACACGTCGAAGTCTTCCGCACGTGCTGCGCCCAGCACGACATCGACCTCGAAGGTGTCCGCCTTCTCGTCGTGGTTGAAGCCTTGTAGTGCCTTGTTTTTCGGAGCAACAATGAGCGTCTGGGCTCCAGCCTGCTGCAACGCATCGCGAGGGCTGGTCAGCTCGATCTGCTCGAAGCCGTCAGTCACCAGAATGGCGACCTTGCGGCCGGGTTGCGATGAGATGGCGGGTGCGTTCATGAACAATCTCCTGTCTGTGAGGGAAGGGAAAGGATCGTCGATCCTCCCGTTGGGATGGGACCGCAGTGGTAGGAGAAGGGCGTGCGCATCCGTCACCGCGGCCCGCCATGCGCGGCTCAAGAATGCTCCGTAGGCTTTGGCTGACATCGCCGTGCGGTGTCGCCCGCCGGACCGGGCTTGGCGGGCCTTCTACATTTCATTCCATGCAAGCGCAGACGGCACTGTTCACTACGTACACGGCATTGGTTCGTGAGGTCAGGCAGGGTGCTTCGGAGCGCTGCTCCCCTTTTGATGACAGGCAGCAACGGCCATGACAACGATGGCCCCAGCTTCAGCCTCCACATCAGGCGATCTCGTCATCGCCCGTCCGCAAGGCCTTTACTGCACTGCTGGTGACTTCTACATCGACCCTTGGCGGCCGGTGGAGCGCGCGGTGATCACACATGGCCATTCGGACCACGCCCGCATGGGGCACGCCCACTATCTGGCGCACACCGACAGCGAAGGCACCTTGCGCCAGCGGCTGGGCGCCGACATCAACCTGCAGACCCTGCCGTACGGCCAGGTCATTGAGCACCACGGGGTCAAGCTGTCGCTGCACCCGGCCGGGCACGTGCTGGGTTCGGCCCAGGTGCGGTTGGAACACGGTGGCCGCGTGTGGGTGGCGTCAGGAGACTACAAGACCGAGGCCGATGGAACCTGCACGCCGTTCGAGCCCGTGCGCTGCGACACCTTCATCACCGAATCCACCTTCGGTTTGCCCATCTACCGCTGGCCGACCCAACCCGTGCTGTTTGCCGACATCAATGCCTGGTGGCGCGCCAACGCGGCCGACGGGCGCCCTTCGGTGTTGTTCTGTTATGCGTTCGGCAAGGCGCAGCGCATCCTGCACGGCGTGGATCGCAGCATCGGGCCCATCGTGGTACACGGTGCGGTCGAGCCGCTGAACGACGTCTACCGCGCAGCCGGTGTGGACTTGCCCGACACGCTGCGCGCCACCGACCCGCTGGTGACGCCGCAGCTGCTAAAGACGGCTTTGGTGCTGGCGCCGCCCTCCGCCCAGGGCACGCCCTGGATGCGCCGCTTCCCGCGCCATTCCGATGCCTTCGCCAGCGGCTGGATGCAGCTGCGCGGCACGCGCCGGCGGCGCGGTGTGGATCGAGGTTTCATCATGTCCGACCATGCCGACTGGCCGGGGCTGCAGTCGGCCATCGGCGGCACGGGGGCCGAGCGCGTGTTCGTCACCCACGGCAGCGTGGCGGTGCTGGTGCGCTGGCTGCGCGAACAGGGGCTGGATGCGCAATCGTTTCATACCGAGTACGGCGACGAAGACGACCAGCCCGAGGTTGCCAAGCCTGCCGATGGCGCAGCCGATGCCACGCCCGACTCCCCGCTGGCCGCGCAGGAACCGGCCGGCGCATGAAGGACTTTGCAGCGCTTTACCGCGCGCTCGACGCCAGCACGTCCAACCTGGCCAAGCAGGCTGCACTGCGTGCCTACCTGGAGGTTGCGCCGCCCGAGGACGCGGCCTGGGCGGTCTACTTTTTGGCCGGCGGCAAGCCCCGCCAGCTGGTGCCGTCCAAGCTGCTGCGCAGTTTTGCGCGCGACGCGGCCGGGCTGCCCGAATGGCTGTTCGACGAAAGTTACGACGCGGTGGGCGACCTGGCGGAAACCATCGCGCTGCTGCTGCCTGCGCCGCAGCAAACCCATGAACTGGGCCTGGCGCAGTGGATGGAGCACCAGCTGCTGCCCCTGCGCGGCCAGCCGCCCGAAGCGCTCGAGCCCACGCTGCGCGCGCAGTGGGCAGCCCTGGCGCCGGACGAGCGGCTGGTGTACTTCAAGCTCATCACCGGGGCCTTTCGCGTCGGCGTGTCGCGCCTGCAGGTGACGCAGGCGCTGGCGGCCGTCAGCGGCGTGGATGCCAAACGCGTCGCCCAGCGGCTGATGGGCTACACGCACATCGGCGCCCGGCCGGGGGCTGCCGACTACCAGCGGCTGGTGGTGGCGGCCGACGCTGCGGGGGACGACGTGGCCGAAGGCGAAGTGCGCGGCCACCCGTACCCCTTCTTTCTGGCGCACCCGCTGCAGTTGCCGGTGGAGCGTTTCGATGACGTGTTTGGCCCGCACGAACGCTGGCAGGTGGAGTGGAAGTGGGACGGCATTCGCGCCCAACTGGTGCGCCGCGCAGCGGCCGATGGATCGGCGGTGGGCACCTGGCTGTGGTCGCGCGGCGAAGAATTGGTGAGCGACCGTTTTCCCGAACTGCAGGCCATGGGCGAGCAACTGCCGCCCGGCACCGTGCTGGACGGCGAGATCGTTGTTTGGCGCGCGGCCGATGGCGACGTGCCGGCGCGAGTGCGCCCCTTCGCCGATCTGCAAAAGCGCATCGGCCGCAAGACGCTGGGCCCCAAGCTGCTGCGCGATCTGCCCGTGGTGTTGCTGGCCTACGACCTGCTGGAAGAGGGCGGCGAAGACCTGCGCACGTTGCCGCAGCACGAGCGGCGCGCGCGGCTCGACGCACTCATCGCCCGCCATCCGCATCCCGCGCTCATCGCCAGCCCGGTATTGCAGGGCGACAGCTGGCAGGCCCTGGCCGAGCAGCGCAGCGGCGCCCGCGCGCTGGGGGTGGAAGGCATGATGCTCAAGGCGCGCGATGCGCAGTACGGCGTGGGCCGCACCAAGGACGTGGGCACCTGGTGGAAGTGGAAGATCGACCCGCTCTCCATCGATGCCGTGCTGATCTACGCGCAGCGCGGCCACGGCCGGCGGGCCACGCTCTACAGCGACTACACCTTCGCGGTGTGGGACGGCGCGCCCGGCACCGAGGGCCGCCAGCTCGTGCCTTTCGCCAAGGCCTATTCCGGGCTCACCGATGCCGAGATGGCGCGGGTGGATGCCGTCATCCGCCGCACCACGGTGGAAACCTTCGGTCCCGTGCGCAGCGTCAAGCCCACGCTGGTGTTCGAGCTGGGCTTTGAAGGCATCGCCCGCAGCAGCCGGCACAAGAGCGGCATTGCGGTGCGCTTTCCGCGCATGCTGCGCTGGCGCGAAGACAAGCCCGTGGCCGAGGCCGATTCGCTGCAAACGCTGGCCGCGCTGTTGCCGCATTCCGATCCATGAAAGCCGACTGCTATCGTTTTAATAGCTACTTGCGCTTGATGGATGAGCGCTGGAGGCCGATTTGGCTTGAAATCTGCTGCGCAGTGGACTGACCGTGACCGCCAAGCAGCTCATCGCCCAGTGGTTTGCCGAGCGCGGCTGGAAGCCGTTCGCCTTCCAGCGCGACGTGTGGCGCGCGATCAGCGCAGGGCAGAGCGGCCTGCTGCACGCCACCACCGGCGCGGGCAAGACATACGCCGTCTGGCTGGGCGCATTGCAGGCGTTCGCCGACGCGCGGCCCGCCGTCAAATCCAAGTCAAAACGGGCTGCAGCGCTTGAAATACGGGCGCAGGTAGCTATTGAAACCATAGCGAAGACGCGTCGCCCGACCCCCGAACCGCTCACCGTGCTGTGGCTCACGCCCATGCGTGCGCTGGCCGCCGACACGCTGCGTGCCCTGCAGGCGCCGCTGGATGCGCTGGCGCCCGAGCACCCTGTGCTGTCGCGCTGGACGGCCGGCGCGCGCACCGGCGACACGGCCAGCGGCGAGCGCAGCGCGCAGTCGCGCCGCCTGCCCACCGTGCTGGTGACCACGCCCGAGAGCCTGTCGCTGCTGCTGGCCCGCGCCGATGCGCGCGAAACACTCGCCAGCGTGCAGCTGGTGGTGGCCGACGAATGGCATGAATTGCTGGGTAACAAGCGCGGCGTGCAGGTGCAGCTGGCCATCGCCCGGCTGCGCGGCTGGAACCCCGCGCTGCGCGTGTGGGGCATGTCGGCCACGCTGGGCAACCTGCCCGAGGCCATGCACACGCTGCTGGGCGAGCCGCCGTCAGATGGCGATGCGGATGCCCCGCCGGCCCGGGGCGTGCTGGTGCAGGGCAAGGTCGACAAGCGGCTGGTGGTGGACACGCTGCTGCCCGATCACCCCGAGCGCTTTTCATGGGCCGGCCACCTGGGGCTGTCGATGCTGCCGGCCGTGGTGCGCGAGCTGGCGTCGTCCGGCACCACGCTGGTCTTCGTCAACGTGCGCTCGCAGGCCGAGGTCTGGTACAAGGCCATCCTCGACGCGCGGCCCGACTGGGCGGGGGAGCTTGCCATCCACCACGGCTCGCTGGACCGGGGCGTGCGCGAATGGGTGGAAGCAGGTTTGAAGGCCGGCCGCCTGCGCGCCGTGGTCTGCACGAGCAGCCTGGACTTGGGCGTGGATTTTCTGCCCGTCGAACGCGTGCTGCAGATCGGATCGGCCAAGGGCATCGCGCGCCTCTTGCAGCGCGCAGGCCGCTCGGGCCATGCGCCGGGCCGGCCCTCGCGCATTACTCTGGTGCCCACGCACAGCCTTGAGTTGGTGGAAGCCGCCGGCGCGCGCGCCGCGGTGCGTGCGGGCCAGGTAGAAATGCGCGCCAGCCCGCGCCGCCCGGTCGACGTGCTGGTGCAGCACCTGGTAACTGTGGCGCTGGGCGGCGGCTTCGAGCCCGAGGCGCTGTATGCGGAAGTGCGCGGCACGGCGGCCTATCGCGATCTGCCGCGCGAGGTGTGGCAGTGGTGCCTGGACTTCGTGCACCGGGGCGGCCCGTCGCTGGCCGCCTACCCCGACTACCAGCGTGTGGCGCCGGACGAAGAGGGCATCTGGCGCGTACCCAGCGCCCGGCTGGCGCGTCGCCACCGCGCCAACATCGGCACCATCGTCAGCGACGCCAGCATGGTCGTGCAGGTGCTGCACGGCGCGCGGCTGGGCACCATGGAAGAGAGCTTTCTCTCGCGCCTGTCGCCGGGCGACTGCTTCGTCTTTGCCGGCAACGTGCTGGAGATGGTGAAGATCGAAGACATGACGGCCTACGTGCGCCGTGCCGCGCGCGGCCGGCCCACGGTGCCGCGCTGGTCGGGCTCGCGCATGCCGCTGTCCACCGTGCTGGCCGACTTCGTGGTGCGCCAACTGGCCCAGGCGGCTGACGGCGACTACAGCGAGCCCGAGATGCGCTGCGTGCGCCCGCTGCTGGAAGTGCAGCAGCGCTGGTCGGCCCTGCCCACGCCCGGCACGCTGCTGGCCGAAACGCTGCGCACGCGCGAAGGCTGGCACCTGTTTCTCTACCCCTTCGCCGGCCGCCATGCCCACACCGGCCTGGCCAGCCTGTTCGCCTGGCGCGCCGCGCAGGGCGAGGCGGGTACCTTTTCCATCGCCGTGAACGACTACGGGCTGGAGCTGCTGAGCGCCACCGAACGCGACTGGACCGCGCTGCTGCCCGAGTTGCTGCGCGCAGAACCCGCGGCAACGCCTGCCGCCGAAAGCCCCGGCCTGGCTGCGGACGAAGCGCTGGCGATCCGCAACACCGCCAACGCCGGCCAGCACGCGAACGACGATGTGCAGGCGGATGCCGCACGCCACGCCCTGCTGCATGAGGTGCTGGCCAGCCTGAACGCGACCGAGATGGCCCGGCGCCGCTTTCGCGAGATCGCTCGGGTGTCCGGCCTGATCTTTCAAAGCCACCCGGGCGAGCGCCGCAGCGCGCGCCAGCTACAGGCCTCGTCGCAGCTGTTTTTCGAGGTGTTTCGCAAGTACGACAGCAGCAACATGCTGCTGCGTCAGGCCGACGAAGAGGTGCTGAGCCAGGAGCTGGACGTCGCCCAGCTGCTGGCCGCGCTGCGGCGCATGCACGCGCAAGAGCTCGAGGTGCGGGCGCTGGTGCGGCCCAGCCCGTTCGCCTTTCCACTGATGGTGGAGCGCTTTCGCGAAAAGCTCACCAACGAGCACCTGGCCGACCGCATCGCCCGCATGCTGGCCAAGCTCGATAGCGCAGCCGACGCACCGGCGGGCGAGCCGCAGGCTGCGCCGCGCGCGCAGGACGTGGTGCTGCCCGATCCGCCGCAGCGGCCCGCCCAACGCCGCGTGCGCAGCAGCACGCCGCCACCGCCGCCATCTGACGCTGTGGTGAGCGAGCCTGTGGAGCTGCAGGCCGCTGCGGCCTCGGTGCGACGCATGCTCGACTTTTCGCTCACCAGCGCCGACGGGCCGCGATCGGCTGCCAGCGGCCGCCCGCGCCGCGTGCGCAAGCCATCACGCCCTTTGCCGCCGCTGTAGCTAGCGTCTGCAGTTCATCACTACCATTCCTGCATGCTTTCCGTTTCCGAGACGCTTTCCCCTGGCACGTTGACTGGCGCCTACGCCACCCTGATCGCCGGCGAGACGGTGCATCTTCTGCCCGATCGCGCGTTGTGGTGGCCCGCGGGTGGCACGGTGTTCGTGGCCGATGTGCATTTGGGCAAGGCTGCCACCTTCCGCGCCCGCGGCATTCCGGTGCCCGGCGGCACCACGCAGGACAATCTGGCACGCCTCAGTGCGATGTTGCAGGGCCTTGCCGCGCAGCGGCTGGTGGTGCTGGGCGACTTCCTGCATGCCGCCGAGGCGCAGACGCCCACGCTGCGCGCGGCGCTCTCCGACTGGCGCCAGCGGCATGCCGCGGTCGACATGGTGCTGGTGCGCGGCAACCACGACAGCCATGCAGGCGACCCGCCGCCCAGCCTGGGCATCACGGTGGTGAACGAGCCCTGGTGCGCTGGCCCGTTCGCGTGCTGCCATCACCCGCAGAGCCATCCCACGCACCATGTGCTGGCCGGCCACGTGCATCCGGCCACGGTGCTTTGGGGGCCGGGGCGCGATGCGGTGCGGCTGCCGTGCTTCGGCATCACCCCGCAGCTCACGCTGATGCCGGCATTCGGTCTGTTCACCGGGGCGGCCACCCTGACGCCCGACCCCGCACGCAGGCTGTTCGCCATCGGCGGTGGGCGGGTGTGGCCGGTGCCCCCCGTGCGCTGAAGCGCCCGCTGCCTCGTCCTACAGCGTGGCGCCAGGGCGGGTGCTACCTTGCCTTGCGCATCCTCTTGATGGAGATTCCCATGGCAGACGACGACGGAAAGGCACCCACTTCCACCCGCACCTTGTGGAAGGGCGCTATCAGCTTCGGGCTGGTGCACATCCCGGTGGGCTTGTATGCCGCCACGCAAAGCTCTGGCATCGACTTCGACTGGCTGGACAAGCGGTCCATGGAGCCGGTGGGCTACAAGCGCATCAACAAGATCACCGGCAAGGAGATCACGACCGCCAACATCGTCAAGGGCGTGGAATACGAAGACGGCCGCTACGTGGTGCTGTCGCCCGAAGAGATCGAGTCTGCGTTCCCCAAGACCACGCAGACCATCGAGATCGAGGCTTTCCTGGACGCCGACGAAATTCCTTTCGTGTACCTGGAGCGGCCCTACTACACCGCGCCGCTGCAGCGCGGCGAAAAGGTGTACGCGCTGCTGCGCGAGGCACTCGCCAAGACCCACAAGGTGGGCGTGGCCAAGGTCGTCATCCAGACCAAGCAGCACCTGGCGGTGCTGATTCCCTGCGGTCGCGCGCTCATTCTGAATCTGCTGCGCTGGGGCGGCGAGATCCGCTCGTTCGAGCAGTTGAACCTGCCCCCGCTGGGCGTCAAGGCCGCGGGCATACGCGAGGCGGAGATGACCATGGCCACGCAACTCATCGAAGATATGACGCAGGGATGGAACGCCGACCAGTTCCGCAATTCCTTCGCCGAGGAAATCAACAAGCTGGTGCATATCAAGGCTGAGGCCGGCGACATTGCCGACGTGGTGAAGGCTGCGGCGAGCGAGTCCGCGCCGGCCAGTGCCGATGTGCTGGACCTGACCGCGCTGCTCAAGCGTAGCCTGGAAGGTGGCAAGGGAAAGAAGAGTGCGAAAAGCAGTTCCGGCTCATCGCCCAAGAGCGAGCCCGCTGCCGTGACCCCGTTGCGCAGCAAGGTCGCCGCGAAGAAGGCAGCGCCTGCGCGCGCCGCCGCTGCCAAGAAGGCGACAGCCGTCGCCAAAAAGGCACCTGCCAAGAAAGCAGCGGCCAAAAAGCCCGCGCGCCGCGCCGCTTGACGGGTCGGACAAGCCATGGCCGCAAAGAAAAAAGCTGCCCCAGTCGTCCCTGCCGCTGGAGACGACTCGCTCGCCCGCTACCGGCAAAAGCGCAATTTCGCCGTCACGCCGGAGCCGGCCGACGGCGGTGCGCCCGGCGTGGAGGCGCTGCAGTACGTCATTCAAAAGCACTGGGCCAGCCGCCTGCACTACGACTTGCGGCTGGAAATTGGCGGCACCATGAAAAGCTGGGCCGTGCCCAAGGGCCCGAGTTTCGATTCCGCCGACAAGCGCATGGCCGTGCAGGTGGAGGATCACCCGATCTCCTACAACCGCTTTGAAGGGGAGATCCCTGCCAAGCAGTACGGCGCCGGCAAGGTCATCATCTGGGACAGCGGTTACTGGACGCCGGTGGGCGATGCGCAAGCGGGCTGGCGCGACGGCAAGCTCAAGTTCAGCTTGCACGGCCACAAGCTGCAGGGTCACTGGACGCTGGTGCGCATGCACAGCGGCGCCAATGAAAAGCAGCCGCCCTGGTTGCTCATCAAGGAGCGTGACGGGCTGGAGCGCCCGGCGGCCGAATTCAGCGTGGTGGACGAGATGCCGGACAGCGTGGCCGGGTTGCCAGCTGTAAAGCTGCCCCGCGCCCAGGTTGGCAAAGCCAAGGCGACGCCTGCCCGCAAACCTAAACGAATGGCCTTGCCAGACAAGCTCGCTCCCCAACTCGCCACGCTGGTGGACGGCCCGCCTGCCGATGCCGCCGACTGGCTGTGGGAGCTGAAGTTCGACGGTTACCGCCTGCTCGCACGGATCGAGCGCGGGAGCGTGCGGCTCATCACCCGCAACGGCAACGACTGGACCGAGCGCATGCCCAGGCTGGCCAAGGCCGTCGCGCAGTTGCCCTTGAAGTCCGGGTGGCTGGATGGCGAAGTGCTGGTGATGGATGACAGCGGCGCCCCGGACTTCCAGGCGCTGCAGAACGCGTTCGACGCCAACACCACCAGCGACCTCGTCTATTACGTGTTCGACATGCCGTTTGCAGACGGGCGCGACTTGCGGCCCCTGCCGCTGGTGGAACGGCGCGAGCTGCTGCGCACCGTGATGACCGATGCACCCGAGGAATCAGGTCGCGCGGTGCGCTTCAGCGAAGCCTTCGAGGCGCTGCCCTCCGACCTGGTGCCGGCGGCCTGCCGGCTGGGCTTCGAGGGCGTGATCGGCAAGCGCCGTTCCGCGCCCTATGCCTCGCGCCGCAACGCCGACTGGATCAAGCTCAAGTGCAGCCACCGGCAGGAGTTCGTGATCTGCGGCTACACCGACCCGCAGGGCTCGCGCACCGGCCTGGGCGCGCTGCTGCTGGGCGTGCATGGCGATGACGGCGCGCTCCGTTACGCCGGCAGCGTGGGCACCGGGTTTACCGAGCGCACGCTGGCTGAGCTGCGCGAGCGGCTGGGCGCGCTGGCGGCGGATGCCTGCCCGTTCGAGCGGGCGCCTGCCATCGGCAAGAAGCCGCACTGGGTTCAGCCTCGGCTGCTGGCTGAGGTGGCGTTTGCCGAATGGACGCGTGAAGGACGGGTTCGCCACGCCGTGTTCCACGGCCTGCGTGAAGACAAGCCAGCACGGGCGATCGTGCGGGAGAAGCCGCTGCCAGCGCCGGGCAAGGCAGCGCGCAGCAAGGGCACTGGCGGAAAGAAGGGACAGAGGACGGAGCTGCCGGCATCGCTGCGGGTCACCCACCCTGAACGGGTGATCGATCCGTCTACCGGCATCACCAAGATGGATCTGGTGCGCTACTACGCCCGGGTAGGGCAGCTGATGATGGAGCATCTGGCTGAGCGCCCGGTGGCTCTGGTGCGTGCACCCGAAGGCGTGCGCGGCGAGCTTTTCTTTCAAAAGCACATGGAGCGATCGGCGCTCGACGGCGTAGCCCAGCTGGACCCTGCCTTGGACCCAGGCCATGGCCCGCTGATGGCAGTGAGCCAATCGCAGGGCCTGCTGTCGGCCGCGCAGATGAACGTGCTGGAATTCCATACTTGGAACGCGCGCCAGGACCGTATCGAAAAGCCTGACCGCATGACGCTGGATCTGGACCCGGGCGAGGGTGTGGCCTGGGGCCATGTGCAGGAAGCAGCGCAACTGGTGCGCGTGTTGCTGACCGAATTGGGCTTGCCCGCCTTCTTGAAGACCAGCGGCGGCAAGGGGCTGCACGTGGTGGTGCCGATCAAGCGGCTGCACGGCTGGGATACGGTCAAAGGCTTTTCACAGGCCTTGGTACAGCACCTGGCTTTGACGTTACCCCAACGCTTTGTCGCCAAGAGCGGGTCGCGCAACCGCGTGGGAAAGATCTTTGCGGACTATTTGCGCAATGGCCGAGGAGCCACCACGGTCAGTGCGTGGTCCGCACGGTCACGACCGGGCATGGGGATATCGGTGCCGGTCGCGTGGGAGGAGTTGGACAGTCTGACCAACGGTGCGCACTGGACGGTGCAGACGATAGGCGACCGTCTGACGGTGGGCAATGCACCGTGGGAAGGCTACGCGCAGGCAGCTGTGTCGATCACCGCGGCAATGAAGCGATTAGCTGCGCTGTCGGAAGGGTGAAATGAGTACAGGATGTGACGTCGCGGACACAAATCAGCCGATCGCCTGGCGCTCGTAATATCCAGCGTCGGAAAACTGCCGTTCCGGACACTCCCAGTGCCTGTCGCCGATGTAAGGCGGCAGGTTGTCGCTTTGTTGACGCTGTGTGTCGGGCAGGTCGCGTTCGCCCATTTGCCTGCGGGGCGTACTGTCATCGGCGTGGTTGTCAAACAAGAACATGGGTGTCTCCAGTGCCAGTCGTAAACACCAGCGTCATGGGTGTATTTGGCCTGATGAAGCACCTGGCCCGGGTCGGTGGCCGGGGGCATCGCGCGTAGGAGGGCGCTGACGCCCCGGCGGAGGCAAGGCGCGGATTCGGGCCAGTCTGCTTCTTTAGAATCGCGCCCTTTGCCCGCTTCCGCATTTGTCACGCCACACCATGCACATCGTCGTCAACGAAGAACTCAAAGCCTACATCGACCCGCTCACGCCGCAGGAGCTTGAATCGCTGGAGCGCAGCATCCTCGCCGAAGGGTGCCGCGACGCGCTGGTGCTGTGGGGCGACGTGCTGGTGGACGGCCACAACCGCTACGGCATCTGCGTGCGTCACGGCCTGCCGTTCCAGACGGTGCAGGCCACACGTTTCGAGACGATGGAGGACGTGCATCTCTGGATGATCGAGCAGCATCTGGGACGGCGCAGTGTGTCGGACTTCCAGCGAGGCATATTGGCCTTGCGCAAGAAGGAAATCATGCAGGCCCGCCAGTCGCGGACACAGGCAACGCAAGCTGTTGACCCATCAGAGGATGCGCCCGCAGACCAGGTGGCATCGCTGCCCACTCAGGCCCCTGATGCACTGGACAGCCGTGAGGCCATCGCCCGCGCGGCCCGCATCAGCAGCAGCCAGGTGCTGATGATCGAAAAGATCCGCAAGCAGGCCGCGCCGGAAGTGGTGGCGGCCGTGAAGTCCGGCGCCATCTCCATCAACGCGGCCGCTGCCGTCGCCACACTGCCGCAAGACGAGCAAGTGGCTGCAGCCACCGCGGGCAAGAATGAATTGCGGCAGGCCGCCAAGCGCGTGCGCGAGGCCAAGCGCAAGCCGCCCTCGGGCGACTCGGCAGAGCAGCCGTCGCCGTCGCCAGCCAGCGGAGCCGCGCCGTCGTCGGCCGTGCCTGATGAATTGCAGTCCTTGCGCGACCGCGTCACGGCGTTGACAGCTGAGAACGCGGCCCTGCGCGCCCGCCTGCAAGCGCTTGGCGACGACGCAGCCGCGCCGTTCTGACGCAGGCCATCTGCAACGGCGCCGTTGCAGGCTTTTGCCTACAAGCGCACGGGCTTGGCACCCCTATCATCCGCCACCATTCCTTTAGCCATCCCAGCCTGTGACCTCTTCCGTGGACGATGAAAAGCGACGCCTTGAGCGCCCCGCCATGCCCCTGCGCCTGTTCGTGGGTTTCATGCTGGCCGGTCTGGCCACGGTGGTGATCGCGCTGTTCACCTACCAGACCAACCAGAATCGCGCTGCGGCGGTGGCCCGCATCAACGCGGCGGTGGAGGTGATATCGCAGGTGCAGGCGGTGCTTTCGACACTGAAGAACGCCGAAACCGGCCAGCGGGGCTATCTGCTCACGGGCAAGGAAAACTACCTGGAGCCGTTCAGTGCGTCCGAAGCTGCACTGGGTCAGGAATTCCAGATGCTGCGCCAGTTGCTCCAAGAAAGTCCTGAGCAATTGGCTCGGCTGGACTCCGTGCAGCGGCAGTCGTCGCAGAAGATGGACGAGCTGCGCCGCACCATCGCGCTGCATCGATCGAACCGGCACGAAGAAGCGCTGGCGCTGGTGCAAAGCGACGTGGGCCTGGTGCTGATGAACAACATCCGCATCACGCTGCGCGACATGCTGGAGGCGGAGCGGCAGGCGCTGGAGACCCGCCGGCGCACCTGGGAAGAAGCGGCCACCTTCGGCGCTTATTTCACTTGGGGCAGCTCGCTGCTGCTGCTTGTGCTGATCTGCGCCTCGGCCGCCATGACGGCCGCCGACCACCGTACCAAGGCGCGGGAGAATTGGATCAAGTCCGGCCTGGTGGCGTTGAGTTCGCGGCTGCAGGGCGACCACCGGCTCGATGAACTGGGCCAGCGGGTGGTGGAGTTTCTGGCGCAGTGGCTGGATGCCAAGGTGGGCGCCGCTTATGTAACCGAAGGTCATGGCATGTTCCAGCGCATGGGCGGTTATGCGCTGCAGGACGGGCAGGAGAAGACCAAGATCGTGAGGGGCGAAGGCCTGCTGGGCCAGGCGGTGCAGTCGCGCGAATTGCTGCATGTGCGCGATGTGCCGGCGGGCTACATGCCGATCACGTCAGGGCTGGGGCAGGGCACGCCGACGGAAATCGCCATCGTGCCGGCGCTGCTGCATGGCGCCGTGCATGGGGTGATCGAGCTGGGGTTTTTGCGCAAGCTGACAGCGACCGACATCGACTTCCTGCAGCGCGCTGCCGAGCAGGTGGCCCTGTCGGTGCGCTCGGCCATCGACCGCACGCAGCTGGAATCGCTGCTGGAAGAAACGCAGAGGCAGGCCGAAGAGTTGCAGGCGCAGCAGGAAGAGCTGCGCGTGAGCAACGAAGAGCTGGAACAGCAAAGCCGTGTGTTGCAAGAATCGCAGGCGCAGATGGAAGCGCAGCAATCCGAGCTGGAGGAAACCAATGCCCAGCTGGAAGAGCAGACCCAGCAGCTTGAATATCAGAAGCAGCAGTTGCTGCGCGCGCAGGATGCGCTGAGCGCCAAGGCGAACGACCTGGAACTGGCCAGCCAGTACAAGAGCGAGTTCCTGGCCAACATGAGCCATGAATTGCGCACGCCGCTCAATTCCAGCCTCATCCTGGCCAAGCTGCTGGCTGACAACAAGCATGGCAACCTCACCGATGAACAGGTGCGCTATGCCCAGACCATTCACGGCGCGGGCAACGATCTGCTGGCACTCATCAACGACATCCTCGACCTCGCCAAGATTGAGGCCGGCCAGGCTTCGATCACGGTGGAGACAGTGCCCGTCGCAAGGTCGGTGCAGGGCTGGATCGAGCCGCTGCGGGCGCTGGCGCAGGACAAGGGGCTGCAGCTGACGACCGTGGTCGATCCGGATGCGCCGGGTACCATTGAATCGGATGGGCAGCGTCTGGGCCAGGTGATCAAGAACCTGTTGTCGAACGCGCTCAAGTTCACTGAAAGCGGGCAGGTCACGCTGCATGTGCTGCCGCGCGAGCGCGGCGGAGTGGCTTTCGAAGTGCGCGACACGGGTATCGGCATTCCGGAGCACCAGCAGCAACTGATCTTCGAGGCCTTCCGTCAGGCTGACGGCAGCACGCACCGCAAATATGGCGGCACGGGCCTGGGGCTGTCCATCTCGCGCGACCTGGCGCAACTGCTGGGCGGCAGCATCAGCGTGCAGAGCGAGCCGGGCAAGGGCAGCACTTTCACACTGACGCTGCCTGCGGTGGCGCCTGCGCAGCCCGAGCCCGGTGCGCCCGCCCAAGCCACCGCAGCCGCCGTGCCTGCCGCTGCCCCGGCGGCGATGCCGGTGGCTTCCAGCCCGGCGCGTCCGCCGCAAGAGCCGCCAGCACCTCGCCGCGCGGGCGGTCTGCAAGACGACCGGGATCACATGCGGCCAGGTCAGCGCACCATGCTGGTGGTGGAAGACGACCCGCGCTTTGCCCGCATCCTCTACGACCTGGCGCATGAGATGGGGTTCCAGTGCGTGCTCGCCGCCACCGGGGGCGAGGGCCTCGCAGCCGCGCTGGAGCACCAGCCCAGCGCGGTGGTGCTCGACATGAATCTGCCCGATTTCTCCGGCCTGGGCGTGCTGGACCAGCTCAAGCGCAACCCGGCCACCCGGCATATTCCGGTGCATGTGGTGTCGGTGGCCGACTATTCGCAGGAAGCGCTGGAGCGCGGCGCAGTCGGCTACGCGCTCAAGCCCGTCAAGCGCGACGAACTCAAGCAGGCGCTGCAGCGCATGGAAGAAAAGTTCACGCAGAACCTGCGCCGTGTGCTGGTGGTGGAGGACGACGAGCGCCAGCGCGAAAGCGTGGGCCATCTGCTGGCCAATGGCGATGTGGAGATCGTTGGTGCTGAAACGGCGCGGCAGGCGCTGGACCTGCTGCGCACCACCACCTTCGACTGCATGGTGATGGATCTGAACCTGCCTGATCTGAGTGGCTACGAGCTGCTGGAACAGATGGCGGACCAGGAAGACGTGGCCTTCCCGCCAGTCATCGTCTACACCGGCCGCTCACTCACGCGCGATGAAGAGCAGCAGCTGCGACGCTTCTCCAAATCCATCATCATCAAGGACGCCCGCTCGCCCGAGCGGCTGCTCGACGAAGTGACGCTGTTCCTGCACCAGGTCGAATCGGCCCTGCCGGTGGAGCGGCGCAAGATGTTGCAGGTGGCGCGCGACCGCGATGCGAGCTTCGAGGGACGCACCATCCTGATCGTGGAAGACGACGTGCGCAACGTGTTCGCGCTCTCCAGTGTGCTGGAGCCCACCGGCGCCCGAGTGGAAATCGCGCGCAATGGCCGCGAAGCCCTGCAGGCGCTGGAGCGCGCCCAGGCTGCGGGAGGCACTGCTGTGGACATGGTGCTGATGGACATCATGATGCCGGAGATGGACGGTTTCACGGCCATGGTGGAGATCCGCAAGCGCGCCGAATGGCGCCGCCTGCCCATCATCGCGCTGACGGCCAAGGCCATGAAGGACGACCAGGAAAAGTGCCTGGCCGCCGGTGCCAACGACTACATCGCCAAGCCGCTCGACGTCGAGAAGCTGCTGTCGCTCGTGCGCGTTTGGATGCCCAAGTGACGGACACAGCCGCCGGCCTGCGGCAGCGCAAGAAGACCTTCGACATCGAGCAGCAGCTGCTGATCGAGGCCATCTACCACCGCTACCACTACGACTTCCGTGGCTACGCGCAGGCGTCGCTCAAGCGCCGGCTGCAGACTGCGCTGACCCGGTTCAACTGCCGCACGCTGTCGCAGCTGCAGCACCTGGTGCTGCACGAGCCCGAAGTCTTTCCGGCCATGCTGGAATACCTCACCGTGCAGGTCAGCGAGATGTTCCGCGATCCGCCTTACTTTCTGGCGCTGCGCGAGAAGGTGGTCCCGCTCTTGCGTACCTACCCGTCGCTCAAGATCTGGGTGGCGGGCTGCAGCACGGGCGAAGAGGTGTATTCGCTGGCCATCCTACTGCGCGAAGAAGGGCTGCTGGAGCGCACTTTGATCTATGCGACCGACATCAACGCCACGGCCCTGCAGAAGGCCGAAGCGGGCGTGTACGACATCGACCGCGCCCGAGGTTTCACGGAAAACCACGCCAATGCGGGTGGCCGGGGTTCGCTGTCGGAGCATTACAGCGCCGCCTACGGCCGCATGATGATTGACAAGAGCTTGCGCCGGCATATCGTATTTTCCGACCACAGCCTGGCTACCGACAGCGTGTTCGCCGAAGTGCACCTGGTGTCCTGCCGCAACGTGCTGATTTATTTCGACCGCGACCTGCAGAACCGCGCGCTGTCGCTGTTTCGCGAGGCGCTGTGCCACAAGGGCTTCCTGGGGCTGGGTTCGAAGGAATCGCTGCGCTTTTCCACGCAGGCGCCGGCCTTCGACGAATTCGTGCCCGATGAGCGTATCTACCGCAAGAAGGCGGGGCTGTGATGGCGTATCCGCAGGCACAAGCACAAGCAGATGTGCGTACGGGCCAGCGTTTCGAGGTGGTGGTGATCGGTGGGTCGGCCGGCAGCATCGATGCATTGGCCGTGCTGCTGCCCGCGCTGCCGGCCACGCTGCGCGCTGCCGTGGTGGTGGTGGTGCATTTGCCGCGCGAGCGGCCCAGTCTGCTGTGCAAGATCTTCGGGCCGCGCTGCGCGTTGCCGATGCGTGAGGCGCAGGACAAGGAGCCGCTCGAGCCCGGTGTCATCTACTTCGCGCCGCCTGACTACCACTTGCTGCTGGATGCCGGACCCACGCTGGCCTTGTCGGTCGACGACCCGGTGCACTTTTCGCGCCCTTCGATCGACGTGCTGTTCGAGTCGGCGGCCGACGCGTGCGGCGACAAGCTGGTGGCCATCTTGTTGTCGGGTGCCAATTCAGACGGCGCACAAGGGTTGGCCGCGGTGCAGGCGGCAGGCGGCGCCACGCTGGTGCAGTCGCCCGCCAGCTGCACCATGCCGTTCATGCCCGAGGCTGCATTGGCGCTGATGCAGCCGGGCCACATCTTGCCGCCCGATGGGATGGCGGCCTTGCTCTTGCAATGGCATTCAGGGAGACACCTGTGATTCTTGCCCCCTCCGTGGCGCGCGCGGCCGCACGGCCCGATCGCGTGAAATGCCTGGTCGTCGATGACGTCGAGCAGAACCTGATCGCGCTGGAGGCGTTGCTGCGCCGAGATGACGTGGAGATCCTTAAGGCCGCATCAGGCCCCGAGGCGCTGGAGCTGCTGCTGCGGCACAACGACGTGGCGCTGGCGCTGCTGGACGTGCAGATGCCCGAGATGAACGGCTTCGAGCTGGCTGAGCTGATTCGCGGCAGCGAGCGCACGCGCCACGTACCGCTGATCTTCATGACGGCCGGCTCGCGCGACCAGAACTGGCAGTTCAAGGGCTACGAATCGGGCGCGGTGGACTTTCTCTACAAGCCCATCGATCCGCACATGCTGATCAACAAGGCCAACGTGTTCTTCGAGCTGCAGCACCAGAAGCAGGCGCTGGCCTTCGAACTGCAGGAGCGCACCGAGGCGCTGCGCATCAACGACATGTTCATGGCCGTGCTCAGCCACGACCTGCGCGGCCCGCTCAGCGCGATCCTGGCGTCGGCCGTGGTGCTGCAGCGCCCGCACGATGCGGACAAGGTGCCGCTTTTGGCCGGCAAGATCCAGGCAAGTGGCCGCCGCATGAGCCGCATGATCGAAGACCTGCTGGACGTGACCCGCGCGCGCCAGGCAGGCGGGCTGGTCATGCAGACCGGTGAGCAGGTCGATCTGGCGGCGGCAGCCCAGCGCACCGTGCAGGAGCTGCGCGATGCCCACCCTGGTCGCATCATCGAGGTGAGCCAGCAGGGCGACCTGCGCGGCTGGTGGGACATCGACCGGCTGTGCCAGGTCATCGGCAACTTGCTGGGCAACGCCATCCACCATGGCGCGTCCGACCAGCCCGTGCAATTGCGTCTGGATGGCACGGCGGCGTGCGAAGTGGTGTTCAGTACGTCCAACGGCGGCACCATTCCACCGGCGTTGCTGCCGCATCTGTTCGATCCGTTCCGCGGCAGCACAAACGCCGCGCCGGGGCAGCACAAGGGCCTGGGCCTGGGGCTCTACATCGTGCAGCAGATTGTGCTGGGGCACGGCGGGCACATCGAGGCCGCGTCCAGCGCGGGGCGCACCGTGTTCCAGGTGCGGCTGCCGCGCAGCCAGGCGGCGCCTGTTGGAGTGTGACGTTTGAAGTTAAGCGGGGAGAGGGGTAGCTGGATTTGAGCATCCAGGCGCCGGGTTCAAGCCAGGCTGGACCCTTGGAGCCTGGTCTGTACGTCGTCCAGCAGCGCTTCCAGATCTTCCACCTCAAAGGGCTTGAGCAAGGCGCGAACGTGAGGCCCGAGCGTGTCGAGGCCGTGGCTCAACTGATAGCCCGAGCACAGCACGATCCAGCGCGACGGGTCTTTGGCCAGCAGCCGGCGGGCCAGGTCGGTGCCCGACATGCCGGGCAGGCTCACATCGGTGATCACCAGGTCGTAGGGCTGGGCCGCGTCGTGTTCCAGCGCTTCTTCGGCCGTGGCGCAGCTGGTGATGCTGCGGCCGTCGCATTCCAGCAGCAGGCCCATGGTCTCCCGCAGCTCGCAGTTGTCTTCGACGTACAGAATGCGCAGGGATGTCATGCAGGGCTGAGGGGGCTGGACAGAGTCGGTATGTAAAGAGGTCAGGCTGTGATTTCCCGACGCCAGGGCCGGGTTGTGGGCAGGATGCTGCGGGGGAAGAAAGCTGGGGGCACCTGGGATGCGGGTGCACCAGTAGCCATTATCGGGCGGCATGGCAGCAAGCCTGCGCATGGCAGGGATATGCGGGATGGGCAGAACGTGCGGTCAGGCTTGCCGCGGCTGCATCACCGCATGCCATGGCACAGAGGTTGCGCAAAGAGCCGAGGTGACGTGCTGCCATGGTGATTGAGCCTTCGCATGAACAATGGATCTTCGTGGCAACCCATGGGACATGCGGGAGCCTTGCGAAAAGTGGCGCGATCTTCTTCGGCTTTTTCCGACGGCCATGTAGGACAAGTGCGATGGTACGGTTGTCAGGTGTGCCCGCTCCTGCGCTTCGGTGCGGCGTTTGCCGACAGCGCTGGTTCCTCGGATCCTCGATACTGCATGTCAGCCGTGGTGGCGTGCGTCTTGCATGGCCTGGCAATGATCGAAAAGCTCCGTCCTATGATCCGAATCAAACTGCAGGTGGACCTCGCCTACTCCGTGAATGGTCCCGGAGGCGATTTCATTTTCAACTTTCATGCGGCCCACACGGGGCACCAGACAGTGCAGGACGAGAGCTTGCTCGTCACCCAGGGCCGCGGGGCCGGGGCGCCCATCGTCGCGACCAACCTGTCCACCGATCCAGTCACCGGCACACGCTGCCTGCGTTTGACCGCACAGCCGGGCCCGTTGAATTTGGCTTATGCCGCTACCATCGACATGCACCACGATGTGGCAGACCCTGCGCGAATTGCTGAGGTGCCGGTGCGTGAGTTGCCCGACGACGTGCTGCAGTACATGTACCCCAGCCGTTACTGCCAGTCCGACCAGCTATCGACGCTGGCATTCCGGGAGTTCGGCCACCTGTGGCAGGGCTACAGCCGCGTTCAAGCGATCCGCGATTGGGTGCACGGCCATGTGGAGTTTCGCTCCAACACCTCCAATTCGACCACCTCGGCCCTCGATACCTTCGTGCAGCGCGTGGGTGTGTGCCGCGACTTTGCGCACCTGATGATCGCCATCTGCCGCGCCCTGAACATTCCGGCACGCTTTGTGACGGGCACCGACTACGGCGCCGACCCGGCGCTCGGCCCTCCAGACTTTCATGCCTACGTGGAGGTGTATCTGGGCGGCCGGTGGTATCTGTTCGACCCGTCGGGCACTGCCATTCCGATGGGCATGATCCGCATGGCCACCGGCCGCGATGCAGCCGATGTGGCCTTCGCCACCATCTTCGGCAGTGTGGGCACCGAGGCGCCGAAGATCCGCGCCTGGGCCGTGCAGGATCCGTCGCGCGGCTTCGAGTTGCCGCACCACTCGTCGCTGGCCCTATCCACCGACGGGCCATCGCCAGAGCATGGCTTGCGGCAAGCCAACTGAAGTTTCAGGTCAAATGGGCCTCAAGCGCTTATCCATCAAGCGCTGGTAGCTATAAAAATAATAGTGTTCGTCAGTCTGCCTTGCGAAAGGTAAGGTTGATGCGCCACGGCCCGGTGAGCGGATGCACACCCTGAGCCACCGGCGCTACGCCGTGCAGGCGCAGCCGGTCGGCACCGCCCCACACCACGACGTCGCCATGCGCCAGCGGCACGTGCATTGCCTTCTCGGCGCGGTGATGTCCACCCCAAAGAAAAGTGGCCGGCAGGCCCAGTGACACCGACACGATCGGCGCCTGCAAGTCCCGTTCGTCCCGATCTTGGTGCAGCGACAGGCGCGTGCCGGGTGCGTAGCGATTGATAAGGCAGGCGTCGGCCACGAAGTGGGCAAAGCCCGCCTCGCCAGCCGCCGCTGCGGCCAATGCGCCGAAAGCTTGCGGCATCGGCACCCACGGCTGACCGCTCAGCGGATCGTGCGGCTCGTAACGGTAGCCGCGGCGATCGCTCACCCAGCCCAACGCTCCGGCATTGGTCGTGGCGACGCCCATGCGCCTGCCGCCTGGCGTTTCCATGTGCCGCCACGGTGCCGAAATGGCGGCCCGCTCCACGCCTTGCAGCAACTGCTGCACCCAGGGCAACGCAAAGCCGCGCAGCAGCACGGCCTGCGTGCCCAGCCGTAGCGAAGTGGGACTGCCGGTATCGTCCGAGAACAGGTCTGCGGTCATGGGGAAATGCTTGAGGTTACTGATGCCGGGAAAGCGTTGCGCCTACGATGCCAGCTTCGCATCCACTTTGTCCAACGATTGCCATGAACGCTGCTGTTGCTGCCACTCCCACACCGCTCAAGATTGACTTCGTCTCCGACGTGTCGTGCCCCTGGTGCATCATCGGCCTGCAGGCGCTGAAACAGGCCGCCGAGCGGCTGAACGGCCAGGTGGCGCTGGACCTGCATTTCCAGCCCTTCGAACTGAACCCACAGATGGCCCCCGAAGGCCAGGACATTGCCGAGCACTTGATGGAGAAGTACGGCGCCACGCCTGAGCAATC
Source organism: Acidovorax sp. WCS2018Noco2-16 (assembly GCF_031843945.1). Taxonomy (NCBI): domain Bacteria; kingdom Pseudomonadati; phylum Pseudomonadota; class Betaproteobacteria; order Burkholderiales; family Comamonadaceae; genus Acidovorax; species Acidovorax sp. WCS2018Noco2-16. The sequence goes on along the minus strand of NZ_JAVTJJ010000002.1, from coordinate 328,013 downwards.
GCAGCAGAACCGCGACGCCATCACCCAGCGCGGGGCGGCCCTGGGCTTTACCTTCCGCATGGACCAGCGCAGTCGCATCTACAACACCTTCGACGCGCACCGCTTGCTGCACTGGGCGGGCGAAGAGGGCGCGCCCGGCAGCCAGGCGGCGCTCAAGCACGCGCTGTTCGCCGCCTACTTCACCGAAGGCCAGAACCCTGGCGACCACGCCGTGCTGCTGCAGGTGGCAAAAGAGGTGGGCCTGGACGTGGAGCGCGCGAAGGCCGTGCTGGCCTCGCAGGAATTCGCCGATGCGGTGCGCGAGCGCGAGGCGTTCTACCAGCAGCAGGGCATCAACTCGGTGCCGGCCATCATCATCAACGACCGCCACCTGATCCAGGGCGGCCAGCCGGTGGAGGTGTTCGAGCAGGCACTGCGGCAGATCGCGAGCGGCGGCGTCTGATGGACAAAAAAAGCGCGGGCGCTATTTTATTGATAGCTGCAAGCGCTTGCTTTATAAGCAATTCAGAGTGTTTTATATCTGAAGTTCCCTGAATTCAAGCGCTACCAGCTATTAAATAAATAGCATCAAGGTTGCACCGGAATCTTCATGGCCCGGTCCACCGGCACGGCCGTGACGCTGTTCTGCGGCGATCCTTCGATCAGCCGGTCGGAATAGGTCAGGTAGATCAGCGTGTTGCGCGGAGCGTCCACCATGCGCACGATGCGCAGACGCTTGAAGAGAATGGAGGTGCGTTCGCTGAACACCTCTTCCTGCTTCTTGAGCGGCGCCTTGTTGAAGGTGATCGGCCCCGTCTGGCGGCAGGCAATGGACGCCTCGGCCTTGTCCTCCGCCAGCCCCAGCGAGCCCTTGATGCCGCCGGTGCGCGCGCGCGAAACGTAGCAGGTCACGCCTTGCACGGCAGGGTCGTCATAGGCCTCCACGATGATGTCGTGGTCGCGCCCGATGAGCTTGAAGGCCGTGTCGACCGTGCCGATGGTCTCGCCGGCGGCCTGGGCCGACAGCGCGGCACCGGCCAGCGCCAGCAGCAGGGCGATGCGTCGCGGGGTCTGTTTCATCGTCGTCGTCCTTGTCGTCGTCATCGCCGGCATGCCCGTGCTCATGCGGCTGGAATTTCTGCACATCGCCGGGCCAGGTGGGCCAGCGCCTCTTCCACCTGATCGACCAGCACCAGGCACAGATCGCCCGGCTGGAGGCGGTCCAGCGCGGTGTCGATGGCGACGAACTCGCCGCGGATTTCTTGCACATGCGTGGTGCGCGCCGCGCCGGCCAGGCCTTCGCGCAGCAGTGCCATCACCTCGCCGTCGGCACGGCCGCGCTGGGCTGCGTCCTGGTACAGCAGCACGTCGTCGAACGCCTTGCCCAGGATGACGGTCTGCTCGCGGATGTCTTCATCGCGCCGGTCGCCGGCACCGCTGATCACCACGCTGCGGCGGTGGGCCGGCAACGCTTGCACCGCCTGCACCAGCGCGCGCATGGCGTCGGGGTTGTGGCCGTAGTCGGCAATCACCGTGGCGCCGCGGAAGTCCATCACGTTGAAGCGGCCAGGCGCGTTGTCGCTGTCGTTGACGAAGCCCGACAGCCCGCGGCGGATGGTCTGCCACGGCAGGCCCACGCCCCAGGCGGCAGCCACGGCGGCCATCACGTTCTCGACCTGAAAGCCCAGCTTGCCGCCCTGGGTGATGGGCACGTCGCGCAGGTGGATGGATTCGCGCCATGAGCCTTCGGCGGCGACGATGGAGTCGCCGTCCACATAGACCGAGCGGTGCCCCTGGGCGCGGTGCGTGGCCATCACTGGGTGATGGCGGTCGCTGGCGAAGTAGATCACCTTGGCGGTGGTGGCCGAGGCCATGGCCGCGACGACCGGGTCGGTGGCGTTGAGCACCGCGTAGCCTTCGGGCGTGACGTTCTGCACGATCACGCGCTTGACCAGGGCCAGGTCTTCCACCGTGTTGATGTAGTTCATGCCCAGATGGTCGCCCGCGCCGATGTTGGTCACCACGGCCACCGAGCAGCGGTCGAAACCCAGGCCCTCGCGCAGGATGCCGCCGCGCGCGGTCTCGAACACGGCTGCATCCACTTCGGGGTGCAGCAGCACGTTGCGCGCGCTCTTGGGGCCGGAGCAGTCGCCCGAGTCGATCTGGCGGCCGTTGACGTACACGCCGTCGGTGTTGGTCATGCCCACGCGCAGGCCCTGTGCGGAAAAGAGGTGCGCAATCAGCCGTGCCGTGGTGGTCTTGCCGTTGGTGCCGGTGATGGCGACAGTGGGAATGCGCCCGTCCTGGCCGTGGCTGTAGAGCTTGTCGACCATGGCCTGGCCGACGTTGCGCGGCTTGCCGTAGCTGGGCGCCAGGTGCATGCGCAGGCCGGGTGCGGCGTTCACTTCGACGAAGCCGCCGCCTTGTGTTTCCAGCGGCTGCAGCACCGTTTCGGCCACCATGTCGACCCCGCAAATGTGCAGGCCGACCATCTGCGCCGCGGCGATGGCGCGGGCGGCCACGTCGGGGTGCACGTCGTCGGTCACGTCGGTGGCGGTGCCGCCGGTGGACAGGTTGGCGTTGTTGCGCAGGATGACGCGCTGGCCCTTGGGCGGAATCGATTCAGGCGTCAGGCCTTGCATGGCCAGGCGGGCGACGGCGATGTCGTCCAGCCGGATCTTGGTGAGCGACGTGGCGTGGCCTTCGCCCCGGCGCGGGTCGAGGTTGACCAGGTGCACCAGGTCGCGCACGGTGCGCTCGCCATCGCCCAGCACCTGAGGGGGCTCGCGACGCGCGGCGGCCACCAACTGGTCGCCCACCACCAGCAGGCGGAAGTCATGCCCCGGCAGAAAGCGTTCGACCATGACTGTGCCGTATTCGGCAGCGGTGCGGAAGGCTTCGTCAAGCTGCGCGCGGTCGGTGATGTTGACCGTCACGCCCTTGCCCTGATTGCCGTCCTGCGGTTTGACCACCACGGGCAGGCCCACTTTCAGCGCCACGGCCCAGGCCTCGTCCATGGTTTCGACGGGCGCCCCCAGCGGCACGGGCACGCCGGCGGCATGCAGCAGGCGCTTGGTCAGGTCTTTGTCTTGTGCGATGGATTCTGCGACGGCGCTGGTGGAGTCGATCTCGGCCGCCTGGATGCGCCGCTGCTTCGATCCCCAGCCCAACTGCACCAGGCTGCCGCGCGTCAGGCGCCTGAACGGAATGCCGCGCGCCACGGCCGCGTCCACGATGGAGCCGGTGCTGGGGCCCAGGCGCTCGTCTTCGTCCAGCTCGCGCAGGCGCGCCACGGCGGCATCAGCGTCGAAATGGCTACCGGCCAGCGCTGCGCTGATCAGCGCCTGCGCGTCGTCGAAGGCCTGGCGGCCCACCGCCTCTTCGCTGTATTCGACGACGACCTGGTACACGCCCGCATCGGTGGTGGTCGATGTGCGGCTGAAGCTCACCGGGCAGCCGGCCTGCGCCTGCAGCGCCAGCGCAGCGGCCTGCAGCACGTGCGCCAGGGAGATGTCGGCATCGGTGTTTTCGGCATGCAGCGCGCCGACGGCCGGGAATAGCGCCCGCAGGCGGCTTTCGAAGCCGGCGATCTGGTGCATGGCGCGCTCGTGCTCGGCACAGGTCACGATGGCCTCGATGGAGGTGTGGCGGCTCCAGAGGTTGGGGCCGCGCAGGGCCCGGGTGCGGGATACGTCCATGACGAATCGGTCTTTCTTGTGTGCGATCGGGTCGAAAAAAGAAAAGCGAGGCAGGCCGCGGGCGGCTCAGCGCACGGCGCCGGTGCAGGGCGTTTCGGGCTCGAAGGTCTTGATGCCGGCGCCGATCAGGTCAGGCGCGATGTCCAGCGCCCAGGCCGTGGCGACGATGGCAAGCAGCGTGTCGGTGTCGGTCGCCACCGCGTTGCGGCCGAAGGTCAGGTCGGCCACCGCGCCCAGCATGTGCTCGGCCGTGCCGGTGGCCAGCACCACCTGGCCATTCTTCACGAACACGGCGCGCCCGGCGTTGTCGGCACGGTGGGCGGCCATGGCGGCCAGCGTGCCGTCCTGCGCATAAAGCACCACGCTGCCGTCGCACAGCTCGGCCAATTCCAGCACCTGCGGCTCGGCGGCGTTCAGCACCGCGGCGCCACCGGGCAGCACCACGTCGACCTGCGTGCGCAGCACTTTGTACATCTGCGACTGCTCGTGCACGTCGAATTCGGCGAGCGATGCCAGTCCGTCCATGTCGGTGACCACGCCCACCTGGCAGCGGTCGTAGGCCAGGCCGTCGCGCAGGATGGTGCGCGCGTCGTTTTCGATCACGGCGGCCTGCACCATCTGGTTCATCAGCAGGCGGTGCGCGGCCTCCCAGTGGGCGCTGTCGCCGGTGTCCACGCAGCGGCGGTCCAGGTACAGGCCTTCGCGGCAGGCGAGGCCAGTGTGCCGGCCACCCAGGTGCATCAGCCAGGCGACCACGCGGGCGATGGTGCTGGTGCCGCGCGTGCCGGCCACGCCCACCAGGGGAATGCGGCCCGCGCTCTGCTTGCCGTCGTCACTTTCATCGGCGGGGTACAAATGTTCGGCGATGGCCTGGCCCACCGGGCGCGGCGCGCCAATGGCTGGCTTCAAATGCATCAACAGGCCGGGCCCGGCGTTCACCTCGACGATCGCGCCGTTCTGCTCATGCAGCGGGCGCGAGATATCCTGCGCCACCATGTCGATGCCTGCGATGTCCAGGCCCACCACGCGGGCGGCCAGCTGGGCGATGTAGGCGACCTCGGGGTGCACGTCGTCGGTGCAATCGACCGCCACGTTGCCGTTGCGCTGCACCACGATCTGGCGGCCGGCGGCGGGCACCGAGTCGCCCCCCAGGTCCTGTCGCTTGAGTTCCAGCTGCACCTTGGTATCCGTCGCCAGGTCGATGATCTCCAGCGGGTATTCCTCTTCATAACCCCGGCGCGGGTCGGAATTGAGCTGGCTGTCGATCAGTTCCTTGACGGTGGAGCGGCCGTTGCCGGTGATGCTCACCACTTCGCCGCGCGCCGCGGCCACCACCTTGCCACCTACCACCAGCACGCGGTGCTCGTTGCCGGGAATGAAGCTCTCCACCATCACGTCGCTGCCCTCGGGGTAGGCGACGTGGTAGGCCGCTTCGATGTCCTGCTGCTTGCGCAAGTCGAGCGTCACGCCCCGGCCGTGGTTGCCGTCCGAGGGCTTCACCACGACAGGCAGGCCGATGTCCTCTGCGGCCTCCCAGGCTTCCGCGGGACTGTTCACCACCCGGCCTTCGGGCACCGGCACGCCGCACGAGCGCAGCAGGCTCTTGGTCAAATCTTTGTCGCTGGCGATGCCTTCGGCGATGGCGCTGGTGAGCTCGCTCTCGGCCGTCCAAATGCGGCGCTGCGCGGCGCCGTAGCCCAGCTGCACCAGGTTGCCGTCGTTCAGGCGAATGTGCGGAATGCCCCGGTCGGTGGCGGCAGAGACAATGCACGCGGTGCTGGGGCCGAGGTACTGGTCGTCCACCTCGGTGCGCACGCGCGCCACGGCAGCGGGCACGTCGAACGGCGTGTCGTTGATGGCGGCCATGATCAGTTGGTGGCCCTGCTCCAGCGCCACGCGGGCCACGCGCTCGTCGCGCGCCCGGAACACCATGCGGTACACGCCTGTCTGGCTGGTCGAGCGCGTCTGGCCGAAGCCGGTGGGCATGCCCGCAAGGTTCAGCAGTTCGATCACGATGTGTTCCAGCACGTGGCCGCACCAGGTGCCGCCCTCGAGCCGCTCCAGAAAGCCGCCGCGCTCGCCCACGCCGCAGTGGTGCTCGACCAGCGCCGGGAGCCATGCCGTCAGCCGCTGGTTGAACCCGGGCAGGGCGTTGGACGGGTGCTCTTCCAGCGCGCCCAGGTCCAGCCAGACCTCGAGCACGGGACGGTACGTCCAGATGTTGGGGCCACGCAAATAGTTGATGCGCAGCAGTTGGATGTCAGTGAAAGTCGCCATGGATTGCAGCGGGTAGGAATGCGGATGAGCCCTGCGGCAGGGCCGACGGACGAGAGAGGCCAAGTGGTCTGATTGTGCGCTGACTTCGGGCGCGTTCTCTGGACGGTGTCAGCGTGGGGTGCGGCGGGCGCGTTAGGCGATGATCATGCCCGCGCCGCCAGGTGGCGCCCTGAGACAATGCAACCGAAGTCCCATGGCACAGATGCCGCGCCGGCGGGAGCGCCAGAACCAAACACAATGCAGCAACATCACCATCCTGTGGACGCCTCGGGTGTCTTGACGGGCCCCGCGGGGGCCGAACTGCGAGCCAGGCTCGCACCTTCAGAAAACGTGCTGGCCGAGCTGCAGGTTGACCTGAGCCCCGAGCTGCGTTTTGCGCCCGGCGTGCTGGCACTGACCAGCGCCCGTCTGCTGGCGCGCAACGCGCAGGGCGCCGTGCACGAATGGCCGCTCGAATCTGGTATGGCACTGCGCCTGATTGACCATGCCGGCGTGGGCACGCTGGAGCTGCACGACGCCACCAGCCGCCTGGCCCTTTGGCGCTTCACCCTGGGCGCGCATGCCGGTGCGCTGCGCTTGGTGCAGGCATTTGATCGGCAACTGGCCCGCGTCTCGCTGCCCGTGGGCGCCCCGGCCGCAGCCGAGGAAGACCAGGAAACGCTGTGCCAGGACTGCGGCGCCCCGCTGCCGCCCGATACCGAGGAATGCCCCGCCTGCGCCCGCGTGCAGGGCCCGCAGACGTCCACCTGGGTGCTGCTGCGCCTGTGGCGCTTTGCGCGCCCGTACCGCAAGCAATTGGCGACGGGGTTTGCGCTCACGGTGGCATCCACGGCGGCCACGCTGGTGCCGCCGTACATGACCATTCCGCTCATCGACGACATCCTCATTCCGTACCAGAACGGCCAGGCCATTCCGGTCACGCTGGTGGCCATGTACCTGGGCGGGCTTCTGGCTGCCGCGCTGCTGGCCTGGGGGCTGGGCTGGGCGCGCACCTACACGCTGGCGCTGGTGTCCGAGCGCATCGGCGCCGACCTGCGCACCAGCACCTACGAACACCTGCTCAAGCTGTCGCTCGATTACTTCGGCGGCAAGCGCACGGGCGATCTGATGGCCCGCATCGGCTCGGAAACCGACCGCATCAACGTCTTTCTGTCGCTGCATGCGCTCGACTTCGTCAACGACGTGCTGATGATCGTAATGACCGCCGCCATCTTGTTCAGCATCAATCCCTGGCTGGCGCTGGTCACGCTGGTACCGCTGCCCTTCATCGCCTGGCTGATCCACAACGTGCGCGACCGGCTGCGTACCGGCTTCGAGAAAATCGACCGGGTCTGGTCCGAGGTAACCAACGTGCTGGCCGACACCATTCCGGGCATTCGCGTGGTCAAGGCCTTCGCCCAGGAAAAGCGCGAGGCCCAGCGCTTTCGCGACGCCAACCAGCACAACCTGGAGGTCAACGACCGGCTCAACAAAACCTGGTCGCTGTTCACGCCCACCGTGTCGCTGATGACCGAAATCGGCCTGCTGGTGGTGTGGGCCTTCGGCATCTGGCTGGTGGCGCACAACCAGATCACCGTGGGTGTCCTGACCGCGTTTATCGCCTACATCGGGCGCTTCTACACCCGGCTCGATTCGATGAGCCGCATCGTGTCCGTCACGCAGAAGGCGGCGGCGGGCGCCAAGCGCATCTTCGACATCCTGGACCACGTCAGCAACGTACCCGACCCGGTGCAGCCCGCCCGGCTGGACAAGGTGCAAGGCGCGCTCACCCTGCGCAACGTGGGCTTTCGCTACGGCAGCCGCTCGGTCATCAAGGGGCTGAACCTGGACATCCGCCCCGGCGAGATGATCGGCCTGGTGGGCCACAGCGGCTCGGGCAAGAGCACGCTGGTCAACCTGATCAGCCGGTTCTACGACGTCAGCGAAGGCTCCATTCAAGTGGATGGCGTGGATCTGCGCCGCCTGCGCGTGACCGACTACCGTAGGCACATCGGACTGGTGCTTCAGGAGCCGTTCCTTTTTTTCGGCACCATCGCCGAGAACATCGCCTACGGCAAGCCCAATGCCTCGCGCGCCGAGATCATCGCCGCCGCACGCGCCGCCCACGCGCATGAATTCATCCTGCGCCTGCCGCACGGCTACGACTCGCTGGTGGGCGAACGCGGCCAGGGCCTGTCGGGCGGCGAACGCCAGCGCATCAGCATCGCCCGCGCGCTGCTGATCGACCCCCGCATCCTGATCTTGGACGAAGCGACTTCTGCCGTGGATACCGAGACGGAAAAGGAAATTCAGAAGGCGCTGGACAACCTGGTGCAAGGCCGCACGACCATCGCCATCGCCCACCGCCTGTCCACGCTGCGCAAGGCCGACCGGCTGGTGGTGATGGACCGTGGCGAGGTGGTCGAAGTCGGCCCGCACGACGCATTGATGGAAAAGGAGGGCGCTTACTGGCGCCTGTACGAAGCCCAGGCGCGCCGTGCCGAAGAAGACGCCCAGGCGGCTGGCGTGGTGATCGTCGAAAGCGGGTTGCTGCACCCGTCGCACCCAGCGGGTCAGTCCTGAGTCCAGCCTAAGGAATCGAAAGCCTCCATGACGAATGCAGAAACTTCCCTTTCCGGTGCCGCGCCGTCCTTCACGCTGCTGCGCAATGCCCACGGCCGGCTGGTGCTGCGCCTGGCAGACGGCTCCGAGCATGCTGGTGTCGTGCCTGTGCGGGCCTTTCCGATCGCCGCGCCCGATGAAGGCGTATCGCTGGTCGGACTGGATGGGCATGAGCGGGTCTGGATTGACCGGCTGAACGCCTTGCCGCCAACCCAGCGCAGCCTGATCGACGAGGAACTGGCCGCGCGTGAATTCGTGCCGGTCATTGAAAGCATCACGGCCGTGTCCAGCTTTTCCACGCCCAGCACCTGGACGGTGCAGACCGACAGGGGCGAAGCGCGGCTGGTGCTCAAGGCCGAAGATGACATTCGCCGGCTGGGCGAGCGCACTTCGCTGCTGATCGCCGCCAGCGACGGCGTGCAGTTTCGGGTGCCCGACGTGACGGCGCTGGACCGCCAGTCCCGCCGGCTGTTGGAACGTTTTTTATAGCAGCCAACGCTTGCTGGAAGAGGCTTCGGTTCGACTCGACCGCTCGCTCGGTCAGCAGCTCGACTAGGTGTAAACCCTTGGTTTTAGGGTTAAAGGCAGAAAAGGGCTCAATTTACCCTCTTGTTTGTCGTTATAGAGTACGACAGGGGGGTGATTGCGCCTTGTCGATGCTGCTATTTCGAGGAGCCTGCCATGTCGATTCCATCTCTTGACCGTTCGCCCAGTTGGCGCCCGCAGGGTGCTGATCTGTACCCCACTGGCGCGGCGACTGCCATTCCGGCAGCGCGCGCGAGCGGCAGCAGTGCGCCTGCTCCGGTGGAGTCAATGGATCGGCTGGGCAAGGGCGCCACGGTGCGCGAGCCCGACAAGCCGTCTTCCGCGCCCGAGACTCCCAACCGCGACTGGACCGAGACGAAGAAGCAGGAAACCGTCAAGGAGCCCGAGGAGCCGCCAAAGGAGCCCATCTCCAAGATGCTGCTGGAATTCATTCAGTCGATGTGGCGCGCGAGCGGCAGCGCCGTCGACATGGCGCAGGAGATCAACAAAACCGCCCAGCAGGAGCGGCAGGCCCAGCAGGAGCAGCAAAAAGAGAACGTGCAGCTGACCTATGCCGATCCGAAGGTCAAGCGCACCAGTGGGCTCTGAGCCAGCGGGTGTTTTTGCTACTAAAAGCATAGCTATTGGCGCTTGCTGAATAAGCGCTAGAGGTCGATTTGATCCATAAGTGCGTCAGGGCTTGGCGGGTTTGGGTTCAGCCGCTGCAGGTGCAGCGCCAGCAGAAGCCGCTTTTGCCTTGGCCCGGTCCCGCTCTGCACGGTACTTGACGGCGTAGGCACGCACTTCGTCCAGGGTCACGAAGCCGTCGTGGTTGGTGTCTGCATCGTCAAAGGCGGCAGACAGGCGCGGCACGATGGCCACTTCCTTGCGGCTCAATTTGCCGTCGCCGTTGAAGTCCAGCATGTGGAATTCGCGGATCGCCTTGATCTCGCCCTTGCTCATGGGCGCACTGGCCGCCGCAGCGGATGCGGGCGCCGGATTCGCAGATGCAGCCGCCGTGGCTGCGGCAGCAGGCAGGACCAGCCAGGCGCCCAGGCAAAGCGCCAAGCCGGGGCGGAAGAGTGGAAAAACGATCGTTTTCAGTGACAAGCGCATCACCGTGGGACTTCTGTCGGCACCACGGGTTCCCCGCGTGCGGGATTGGAGATGCCCGATCGCACATGGCCCGCAGGCACGTGACGCGCGGCCGAGTCCACATGGCCGGTCTGGTCGTCGAAGAAGAAGTCGGGCTCGAACTCGCGCAGGAACGGGCCTTTTTCCAGCCCGCCCAGGAACATCGCCTCGTCCACGGCCAGATTCCATTTCATCAGCGTGTTGATGGCGCGTTCGTGCGCGGGCGCGCTGCGTGCCGTGACCAGCGCGGTGCGCAGACGCATGCCCGACACGTCGGCCTGCTGCTGCAACTGGTGCAGCGCGGCCAGCAGCGGCTTGAACGGCCCGCCCGACAAGGGCAGCGCGGCGTTGGTGATCTCGTGCGTCTGAAAAGCGGCCAGCCCTTCGGACTGGTACACGCGCTCTGCCTCGTCAGAGAACAGTACGGCGTCGCCATCGAAAGCGATGCGCAGCTCGTCCGGATAGTTCTCCCCGGCCGCTACGGACTGCGTCAGCACCCGCGCCGCCGGAAAGCCCAGCGCCAGCGCCTCGCTCACGTCTTCTTCGTTGGCCGACAGGAACAGGTGCGCACCCAGCGGCCGCAGGTACTTGAATGGATCGCGCCCCTGGGTGAACACGCCGCGCTCCAGCGGCAGGCCGGCGTCTTGTGCCGAATGGAAGATGCGCAGCGCGCTGACCGGGTCGTTGCGCGAGAGGATGACCACCTCCACCCGCCGGGCCTGCGCGGTGTTGAACGCAAGCAGCTTGCGCACCAGCGGAAAGGCCACGCCCGGCTTGGCCGGCACGTGCAGGCGCTCTTGCTGCAGCTGCATGTAGGGCAGCGGATTCTTCGGGTCGAAGATGGTGTTTTCTTCCTCGAAGTCGAAGAGCGCGCGGGACGAGATGGCGACGACGAGCTTGTCGTTCAGGTTCACGGACATGGGGCCTGCTACTTCACGAACTGGTTGAGCTGGATGATCGGCATGAGCACGGCCAGCACGATGAGCATGACGATCAGGCCCATGGCCACGATCAGCAGCGGCTCCAGAATGGTCGCCAGTTGCATGGAGCGGCGCTGCACCTCGGCCGACAGCTGGATGGCTGCGCGCTGCAGCATCACCGGCAGCTGGCCGGTCTGCTCGCCCAGCCGCGCGAACATGGCCACCAGACCGGGAAAACGCTTTTTCTGCGCCAGTGCAGAGGCCAGCGGCGCGCCTTCGCGCACCAGCACCAGCGCATCCAGCGCGTCGGCGCGCAGGGCGCGGTTGTTCAGCGTTTCGGCGGCGGCCTGCAGCGCTTTCAAGATGGGCACGCCCGCGCCGGCCAGCATCGCCAGCGTGCCGGTAAAGCGCGCCGCGTTGTAGCCTCGCGCCAGCCGGCCGACCACGGGCAGCGTCAGCCACCAGCCGTCGAACTTTTGCCGAAATACGGGCTGAGCCAAGGCATAGCGGGCGCTGATAGCTATCAAAACGAGAGTGCCCAGCATGGCCCAGCCGTAGTGCCGCACGGCATCGCTGATGGCCAGCATCGCCACGGTCAAAAACGGCAGCGCGCGTTTGGTGCCGGCGAACACGCTGGCGACCTGCGGCACCACGTAGCCCACCAGAAACAGCACGATGACGATGGCCACCACGGTGACGATGGCCGGGTAAAGCGCCGCGCCGATGAGCTTGGCGCGCAGGGTCTGGCGCTCTTCCAGGTCGTCGGCCAGCCGTTCGAGCACCAGGCCCAGGCTGCCGCTGGATTCACCCGCCCCGACCACGGCGGCGTAGATATCGGAAAACTCGCGCGGATGGCCGGCCAGCGCGCGCGCGAAGGTGGAGCCAGCGTTGACTTCGGCCCGCAGCGCGGCCACCAAGTAGCGCTGGCGGTCGCCTTCGGCTTCGTCTGCCAGGGCGGTGAGCGCTCGCTCCAGCGGCAGCCCTGACGCGACCAGGCCCGACAGCTGGCGCGTCCAGATCGCCAGGCCGGCGGCATTGAACACCGGCCGCGTGAACAGCCGCTCGCCCATGCCGGGCGGGCCACCGTCCTGCAACTGGGCAGAAGCCAGCGGCTCCACGCCCAGCGGCACCAGGGCCTGCGCGCGCAGCAGGCTGCGGGCGGCCTTGGGCGAATCGGCTTCGATGGTGCCCTTGCGGGACTGGCCCTGGGCGTCGATCGCTTCGAAGGAAAAGGCGGGCATGCGGGCGGCGGGAAGATGAAGGGAAAAGGCGCCGCGCCGGGTGGCGGGCAGCCCACGATGGTAGCCGCTGCAGGGTGCAGCGGTGTGACCGTGGCGCTGCCTGCGCTTGCTAGATGGTTTCAGCCGTCGGCACACCTGCGCCGACGTTGGCCGCAGCGGCGATGTCCAGCGAGCGCAGGCGCAGGTCGCCGTCGAACACGTCGCTGACCAGCATGAATTCATCCGCCTCCGTCGCTCGGTACAAGTCGGCAAAGCCCTCGCGTACGGTGTCGGGCCCGCCCACCACACCGGCGGCCAGAAAGTCGCCGATGGCCGCGCGTTCCTGCGGCTGCAGCGACTCGGTATAGCCCTGCACCGGGGGCCGCAGCAGGCCGCGCTGGCCGGTCAGAATGCCCAGTACCCGCTGATAGGTGCTGCTGGCCAAGTACTCGGCTTCCTCGTCGGTGGGCGCGGCGATCACCGGCACGCCGATGGCTACGTAAGGGCGCTGCAACTTGGCCGAGGGCTGGAACAGGCGCCGGTACAGATCGATGGCCGCATGCAGCAGGCGCGGCGCGAAGTGCGAAGCGAAGGCGTAAGGCAGGCCTTTTTCGGCCGCCAGCTGGGCGGAAAAGAGGCTGGAGCCCAGCAGCCAGATCGGCACCTCGGTGCCCGCGCCTGGCACGGCGGTGATGCGCTGGCCTGGCTGGGCGGGCGCGAACAGGCGCTGCAGCTCGGCCACGTCGCGCGGAAAGTCGGCTTCCGTTTCCACGCGGTCGCGGCGCAGCGCGCGCATGGTGGGTCCGTCGGTGCCGGGCGCGCGGCCCAGCCCTAAGTCGATGCGGCCGGGGTACAGCTCGGCCAGCGTGCCGAAGGCTTCGGCCACCACCAGCGGCGCATGGTTGGGCAGCATGATGCCGCCCGAGCCCACGCGGATGCTGCGGGTGGCGCCCGCCACGTGCCCGACCAGCACGGCGGTGGCAGAACTGGCAATGCCGGGCATGTTGTGGTGCTCGGCCATCCAGTAACGCTGAAAGCCCAGGCCTTCCACATGCCGGGCGGTGCGCACGGCGAGGGCGATGGCCTCGGCGACCGTTCCGCCTTCGCGCACGGCCACCAGGTCGAGCATGGACAGGGCGGGTTTTTGCTTCGTGGAGTTCATGCGGCCCATTGTGGGCGCCGAGCCATTTCCGTGCTGACGTCGGGAATAACGCGACGTGGCTGCCCATTGTTTACATTGCGCAGATCACGATAGTGTGAATTTATGGGAAACATGAAGATAATCGGGCCAATCGATGCGCCGGGAGGGCTGCCATCGGCTTCAGCCCCCGTCACCGTTCACCCGCACCAAGCCACCCATGGGATTTTTCAGCCGCCTTTTTCCGCTCCGTGCCGACGGCCGTCCGGCATCGGAAGACTGGACATCGTTGCCTACGAGCGAGGCCAGCGCGCTGGTGCTTTCAGGCACCGACGCGGCTCAGCTGCTGACCGAATTCGACATCGACCAGGCCATTGCCAGCCACGAGCGCTGGGTGCCCTGGCTGGAGCAGGCGCTGCACGGCGTGCCCGACGCGCAGCTGCAACCCGAGGTGATCTGCCGTGACGACTGCTCCGAGCTGGGCCAATGGCTGCACGGCGGCGGCCAACGCACTCTGGGCCACCTGCCTGCGTTCGACATGCTGATGCGGCGCAACCGCTTCTTCCATACGCAGGCGGCGGAGATGCTGACCCTGCTTGCCGCCGGCGATGTGCGCCAGGCGGAACAGGCGTTCAAGAGCTGCCGGCACGCCTCCACGCAGGTGGTGCTGCTGCTGAAGGAATTGCGCCGGGGCCTGGTGCGCCGGCGCTGAAAGCAGCTGCGGCCGTTTTCTTAATGAAAACGGCCGCTAGCGCTTGATGGATAAGCGCTGACAGCTATAAAAATAATAGTAAATCAGCGCTGGGCTGGCCTCCGCTCTTACTGCAGAGCCAGCTGCGTCTTCAGTGCCGCCCAGGCCGTGCCATTCAGGCGCTGGACGTAGCTGACCACCTGCCCCTCGTCGATGGCAGGCCGCTGTTGCCGCGATTGGTACACGACACCGTTGTATTCCGCGAAACCACGCACGTTGTCGAGCGTGGTCGAAGGGAAGTTGGCGATTCTCAGCACCTTGACGCCCCCCATGGTGTCGATGGTGAACGCACTTTGCGCCAGGGCCGTGCAGTTGGCTGAATCGGTGTAATTGGGCGCGGTGGCTTCGCAGCGGTACAGCTGCGCCGTGCTGGGGTTGATAAAGGCGACGCGCAGTGTGTGCGTGGCGTCTACCAAGCCCAGCGGCACCGTGCCGGCTGCGGTTGAGAGGTTGACCGCGGTGGCCGGACGCGCGTTGATGAGTGCCGTCAGGCTGGGTGCTGCGGTTGCGTCCGTCGCGGTGTTGTTGATCCGGATCGGCCAACTGAGCTGGGCGGTCACGCTGCTGCGCAGCACGGAGCCCGCCGGGAAGGTGGCGGTGCCCAGTGCCGTAGTTGACGCCATCGTGATGACGGGGCTGCGCGTGATGCCTTCGGCGTTGAGGCGAGCGTCGCCGGTCTGCATCTGCGCCACCACGTCGGCCATCGTGCGGCCCGACAGATCCTGATCGCCCAAGGCCACGCTGTAGAAGCGGCTGGCGCCGTCGCAGAACTTGGTGCGCGAAGGCGAGCCGCGCGTGTTCAGGCGCGGCGGTGTTCCATCACAGCGGTTCCAGCCGCTGTCGGTGAGTTGCAGCGAAGCGGGTGCCGGGTAGAGCTGGCCAGCGGTGAGCGCCGTGCCGGCAGCCACGCCCGCGCGGCGTTCGAACTGCTGTGCGTAGCCGTTGGCAGCCACCACGCCGTCGGACTCGCGCACGGCATAGGTGTAATTCTGCGCGTCGGTGTAGTTCAGCGAGCCGAGGGCGGTCGACGGTGTGGCCGCAGCATTCACCGCGGCGGTGCTGGTGGTACCGCCGAGTTCCAGCGCATAAGCCGTCAGCTTGGCGGCGGTGCGTGCGGTGTCCGGCAGCACGGCGGCGGAAGAGAGTGCGTCGCCCTGGTAGTCGTAGAGCTTGGCGACGGGGACATCCAGCTGCTGCGCCACAGCGGCCTCTGCATCGGCCAGCAGCAGGCCCTGGGCTACGGCTTTTTGCACCAGCGTGGTCAGTGGCGAGATCTGCGCGGTCTTGCTGGCAGGTGCGGACAGCACGATTTCACGCGTGGTCGCCCTCGCATTGGCAGCCGTATCGGCCGCATCCACCGCTGCGGTGCCCACCACCGCCAGCACGGCGGCTGCCTTGAAGGCATTCGCTGCCGTGTCGTCGGCCGGCTGGTACGTCACGGTGTAGCCGCCGTCGGCGCCAGTGGCTGCGCTGGCAGGTTCGGTAGCGTCGCAGGCCTGGTTGGCATTCAGGTCCACACAGACCTGGGCACCGCGAATGGCCTGGTCAATGAAGACGGCGCCACTCAAGGTGATGGGGGCAGGCGGTGGTGGGGGCGTCGGTGTTGGCGTCGGTGCTGGAGCTGGCGCCGGTGCCGGTGCGGGTGCCGCTGGCGTGGTGGGTGCCGGAGCGTCATCACCGCCGCCGCCACCGCCGCAGGCAGCCAGCAGGCTCAGCAAGCCGGCGGCCAGCAAACCTTTATGCATGGGCGACAGAGAAGGGCCGAAGGAGAAATGAGGGGCGGTGGATTGGGGCATGGCGGTCTTTCCAATGAGTGACACGCGGACGATAGGGTGATACGTTCCGAAACAACATGATGCAAATGCACCATGTACGCCGCCCATGCGCCAGTGCATCTTGGCGCGCACAACAACGGGGGGGAACAGGACATGCCGCACACGACAGGCTTCGACGACTTCGGTGATTTGCTGCTGCATGTGTACCGGCTGTCCCATGAGCAGCCACTGCAGACGTTTCAGGACGCGTCGCTGGACGCCGTGCGCCGCGTGCTGCCGTTCGATTCGTCGATGTGGGGCTCGGCCACCTACGGCGCCACAGGCATCGACATCCATACGCTGCACTTGGACCGGCAGCCGATCGAGATGTTGGCGGGTTACGAGGCCATCAAACACCTCGATACGGCGGCGGCCGAGGTGGCATTGCAGCCCCGCGCCACGATGGCTTTCGATGCCGCCATGCAGTTCGGCGCACCGCACCAGAAAGCCATCAAGGCCTATGGCGAGCGGTTCGGCCAGCGTCACTTCTTCATCAGCTCGGCCATGAATCCGGCCAACGGCTTGGTGCAGTGGGTCACCTTGTTCCGTACCCGCGCGGATGCCCATTGCACCGAGAGCGAGCGCAGCCTGCTGGCAGCCGTCGCGCCGCACCTGCAACAGGCCATGGGCTACAACCGCGTGCGGCACATGGAAGCGCTGGCCACCAACGACACCCATGCAACCCACAGCGCGCCCACGGCCACCCGCCGCGCGCAGGCGGTGGCGGATCTGCGGGGCATGGTCTATCACGCCACGCCGTCGTTCGACGCGCTGCTGCGCGGGGAGTGGAGCGCCGTTCCGGACGGCCGCCTGCCGCAGCCGCTGATGCAGCGTTTCGCCTCCGGCAACTCCCGCTTTGCCGGGCGCACGCTGGTGGCCCGCTGCCACGTGGAGCGCGAACTGCTGTTCGTGAATGCCCGCCCCAGCTGCGCGGCAGACCATCTGACGCCGCGCGAATGGCAGGTGGCGTGGCTGCTGGCCAAGGGATTGAGCCACAAGGAAATCGCACGTCAGCTGGACCGCGCGCCTGCCACGGTGCGCAATCACATCCAGGCCATCTACCGCCGGCTGGGCGTGGGCAGCGTTGCCTCGCTGGTCAATGAGCTACAGGCGGCGGTGGACTGAAAGCCTGCGCGCCTGAGGGTGGGTGTTCAGTCCCGCGTCACGCGCAGCACCTCTTCGGGGCTGGTGATGCCGGCTTGCACCAGCCGTTCGCCGTCCTCGCGCATCAAGCGCATTCCGCGCGCCAGCGCGGCGGTGCGAATGTCGGCTTCAGCCGACTGGTTGTGCACCTTCTCGCGGATGGCGTCATCTACCACCAGCAGCTCGAACACGCCGGTGCGGCCTTTGTAGCCGCTGGGGTCGCCCGCGTCGAGCTTGCGCACCAGCCGCTGGGCCAGCACGCCCAGCAGCGAGCTGGACAAGAGAAACGGCTCCACGCCCATGTCGGTCAGGCGGGTGATGGCGCTGGCGGCGTCGTTGGTGTGCAGCGTGGCCAGCACCAGGTGGCCGGTGAGCGAGGCCTGGATGGCGATCTGCGCGGTCTCGAAGTCTCGGATCTCGCCGATCATGATCACGTCAGGGTCCTGGCGCAGGATGGCGCGCAGGGCCTTGGCGAAGGTCAGGTCGATGCGGGCGTTCACCTGCGTCTGGCCCACGCCGGCCAGCTCGTATTCGATGGGGTCTTCCACCGTCATGATGTTGCCCTGCGTCGCGTCCATGCGCTGCAGCGCGGCGTAGAGCGTGGTCGACTTGCCCGAGCCCGTGGGCCCGGTCACCAAAATGATGCCGTGCGGCTGGGTGATGAGGTTCTCGAATCGGGAGAGCGTGTCGCCCTGCATGCCCACCGATTCCAGCGTGAGCTTGGTCTGGGTCTTGTCCAGCAGGCGCAGCACGGCGCGCTCGCCATGGGCGCTGGGCAGGGTGGACACGCGCACGTCGATGGCGCGCGTGCCCAGCCGCAGGCTGATGCGGCCGTCCTGCGGCAGGCGTTTTTCAGAGATGTCCAGGTCCGCCATGATCTTCAGGCGGGAGATCAGCGCTGCATGCAGAGCGCGGTTGGGCTGAACCACTTCGCGCAGCGTGCCGTCCACGCGAAAACGCACGCTCGAATGGCGCTCGTACGGCTCGATGTGGATGTCGCTGGCCCCGTCGCGCGCGGCCTGCGTCAGCAGCGCGTTCAGCATGCGGATGATGGGCGCGTCGCCCGCCGATTCCAGCAAGTCTTCGACGGCGGGAAGCTCCTGCATCATGCGCGAGAGGTCGGCGTCGGACTCGACTTCGCTCACCACCATGGCCGCGCTCGATTCGTTCTGCGAATAGGCGGCGCTGATGCGCTGGGCCAGCGCGGGCGCGTCCAGCGGCATCAGCTGCCGCACGGCGGAGTGCTTGCGCAGCACTTCCGACAGTGCGCCCGCATCGGGCGCCAGGCCGTGCCAGAGCACCAGGCTCTGGCCGTCGTCTTCCAGCAGCAATTGCGCGGAGCGCGCGAACGCGTAGGGCAGGGGGTGGCGCATGGGGCGGGCAGGGCTTATTGCGGGCTGTAGGGCGACGGGTTGCCCGGCGTGTACGCGGGCGCCGGGGCTGGTGGGGCGATCAGCGGTATGGGCTGCAGCGGCGCGATCAGCGGCGGCGGCGTGGGCGCGCGCGGCACGGCGGGCGCGCCGGGTTGCGTAGCAATGGGCTGGGCCGGCAGCGGCGGCAGCACCGGCGCGTCGGACACGCTGCGCATCACGCTGCTGGGCGCCGGTTGCGTGACCTGCTGCAGCGCGCGAATGGCTTCGTACCGGTCCATCACCAGCGCGTCGCTGGTGGCGCCGTCGCGAATGACCACGGGGCGCAGGAACACCATCAGGTTGGTCTTGCGGCGCGAGCGGTTTTCGTTGCGAAATAGGGCGCCCACCACCGGCAGGTCGCCCATCACGGGAACCTTGTCCTGGCCCATGGCGTAGCGGTCTTCCAGCAGGCCGCCCAGCACGATCACGCTGCCGTCACCCACCAATACGGTGGATTCGATCGAGCGCTTGCTGGTGGTGGGGCCGTTGACGGAATTGAGCGTGGAGGCGTCCACCTGCGACACCTCCTGGTACAGCGTGAGCTTGACGGTGCCGTTCTCGTTGATCTGCGGGCGCACGCGCAGCATCAGGCCCACGTCCTTGCGCTCCACCGTGGTGAACGGGTTCACCGTGCTGCTGCCGGTGGTGTTGGCGTACGAACCGGTCGGGAAGGGCACGTTGTTGCCGATGATGATCTGGGCTTCCTCGTTGTCCAGCGTCATCAGGTTGGGGGTGGACAGCACGTTGGCATCGCCCGTGTTTTCCAGAAAGTTGGCCAGCGCGCCCAGGTAGTAATTGCCGTTGATGCGCGGGGCGATGGCGACGTTCAAACCGTTGCCCAGCCCTGCGGCGGCACCCGCGATGGTGGTGGCGTTGCCGCTGGCCGCAGCCAGCGCCAGGCTGAGGATGTTGGCGCCGCCGTTGGCGCTGGAGGCACTCGAGTTCGTGCCCAGCACACCGACCGTGCCGTTGCCGTAGTTGCCCATCACGCCCTGCCACTGAATGCCGAATTCGGCCACCTTGTTGGCAGAGACTTCGACGATCAGGCTTTCCACCAGCACCTGGGCGCGCCGTCCGTCGAGCTGGTCGATGACCGCGCGCAGCTGGCGAAACTGCGGCTCGGGCGCCGAGATGATGAGCGAGTTGGTCGTCGGGTCGGCCTGGATCTGCCCGCCGGTCGAAGGCTGGTTGCTGTTGGCTGAATTGAGGCTGCTGGCCGCGCTGCCCAGGCCGCCGCCTGTGCTGCTGCTGCCACCGCCGCCCAGGCCGCCCGCGGCACCGCCGCCGAACGAGCCACCGCCCATGCCGCCGCCGCTCTGCGACAGCCCGCCGGACGTTCCGCCGCCCGTGGAGCCGCCGCCGCTGCTGGCAGCGCCCCCGCCCGATGCGCCGTTGCCCTGCGTGGCCGCCAGTGCGGCACGCAGCGTGGCCGCCAGCTTGGTGGCGTCGGCGTTCTTCAGGTAGACGACGTGGATGTTGCCGTTCGCGGCGCCGCTGCCCGGCGCGGCGGGCTGGTCCAGCTTGGCGACCAGTGTGCGCACCAGCGCCAGGCGCGCCGGGTTGGCCGCCCGCACGATCAGCGAATTGCTGCGTGGCTCGGGCAGCAGCGTGGTGCGAAAGCCCGTGTCCGACTGCCCGGCAATGGGCGCGCCCTGGCCCACGGCAGCGGTGGGGGCCGCACTGCCCGAGCCTTCGATCAGCCGCGACACCAGCGGCGCAAGTTCGCTGGCCACGGCGTTTTGCAGCGGAATGATTTCCACGTCGCTGGCGTTGGAGACATCCATGGCTGCCACGATGCGCGCGATGCGCTGCAAATTGTCGGCGTAGTCGGTGATCACCAGCGAGTTGTTGCCGGGGTTCACGTTGATGGTGTTGTTGGGGCTGATCAGCGGGCGCAGCACCGGCACCAGGTTGGCCGCGTTCTCGAAGTTCAGCTTGAAGATCTGCGTGACGATCTGCCCGCCCGAGGGCGCCCGGCCCGACGAGCCCTGCGTCACGCTGACCGAGCCGGCCTGCAGCTTGGCGTCGGCCTCAGGCACCACCTTGTATAGGCCCGCAGCCTCCACCACGGTAAAGCCCTGCAGCCGCAGCGCCGCCAGGAACTGGTCGAACGCGGCGGCGGGCGTGACGGCGCGCTCGGTCACTAGGTTCAACTGGCCCTTCACGCGTGGGTCCACCACCACGTTGCGACCGGTGATGGTGGCCATGGTGCGTGCCACCGCTTCGATGTCGGCTCCGGCGAAGTTCAGCGTCACCGGCTCACCCGCGCGCACGCTGCCGGTGCTGGTGGTGACCGCTGTTTGGGCATGTAATTGGCCACTGGCGCACGCCAATAAAGCGCAAGCAGCTATAAAATTAATAGCAAAGTGCAGGCGCTGAGGAGGCAAGGAATTCATACGGTCAACCCACGGTGATGATGGAGCGCGCGCCGTTGCGCCGCCCGATGATGTTGAGAAGGTTCGCCAGCGCGGCCTCGCGGTCCGGCGCGGCGGTGGCTTCGCCGGTAAAGCGCAGCCGATTGCCCACCCACTGGCCGCTGCCTTGCAGTAGCAGCGCGCCGCCCAACGTGGTCAGCGTGAGCGTGGGCGCCGGGCCGCTGCCCTGCAGCGCCAGGCGGTAGCTGCCCATGGGGCGCAGTGTGGAAAGGCGCGACGACATGTCCAGCGCGTCCAACTGCACGCCGCCAGCCAATTGCAGGCGCCCATCCGCCCAGGCCAGCGTCAGCCCCTGGGTGGACAGCTGCAGCTGCCCTTGCGGC
Source organism: Acidovorax sp. WCS2018Noco2-16 (assembly GCF_031843945.1). Lineage (NCBI taxonomy): Bacteria > Pseudomonadati > Pseudomonadota > Betaproteobacteria > Burkholderiales > Comamonadaceae > Acidovorax > Acidovorax sp. WCS2018Noco2-16. The sequence goes on along the minus strand of NZ_JAVTJJ010000002.1, from coordinate 306,643 downwards.
TGCACGGTGTTCCAGGGCGTGCCCAGTCCGGTCAGCACCGCTGCGGGCCACTGGCTGCGGCCATCGGCCACGGCGACGCGCACCGTGCCCCAGCCGGCCTGCGCGGCGATGCGCAGCGGTTCGGCCGCCGTGCAGCAGTCGGCGCGCAGCTCGGCCCGCACGCCGGCCCAGGCGGGGCGCAGCCGCCATTGCAGGCGCCCGGGCAGGGCGGCGCGGTCCTGGCTGCCGCTGCCGCCGGTCAGCAGCAGCTGGGCAGAGCCGTTCCACACGGTGCCGCGCGGCTGCGCCAGCAGCACGTGGCCCGCACTGGCCCGTGCCACGCCGGCTGCCAGCCATTCGGCCGGCGCGAACAGGGCAACCGCCGGCACAACGCCCAGCAGCAGGCCCAGCAAGGCCCAGCCCCAGGGCGATCGCGGAGCGGCAGCGGAGGAAAGGGTGCGCAAAGAAGGACGGGCCACGAAGAAGCAGAGATGAAGAAAAAACGGAGGAAGAAGACGGGCGCTGCGGGCGTCAGGCGGGCGGCAATACCAGCACCAGCGTGCCGTCCCAGCGCGGCGGGCCCGAAGGCGTGGCAGCGGCAGCGGGCGGCGTGGTGGGAGTGGCGGTTGCGTTGGCAGCGGGGGCGCTCAGCAGGCCTGCACCCGGTGCCGGGCGGGCGTTGGCGGCCACCGGTGCGGCGCTGCGTGTCAGCTTGGCTTCCAGCGGCACGACACGGGCAGTGGCGCGCACCTGCGTCAGCCATTGCGCCAGCGCATCGGCCGACACGGCTTTCAGCGTGACGGTGGCGCGGTCGCCGGCCGTCGTCAACTGGGCGCTGGCACCCAGTTGTTGTGTCAATGAGGTCTGCAACGTGCGCAGGGCGTCGCCACCCCGGGCGCGCGGCGCGCTCTGCAACTGCAGTGCCTCGGCCTGCAGCGACTGCATGTGCTGCAGCTGTGCGTCCAGCGCGGCGTGGCGTGCAGGGGCGGCGCGCAGCGTCTGCAGCGCGGGCGCCAGAGCCACCCACCACAGCAGGGCCACCGCGACCAGGCCGGCCGCAGCCAGCACCAGGGTTTGCTCGCGCCGTGCCAGCGCCCTCCAGCGTGCCTGCAGCGCGGGCACCAGGGCGGCTGCGTTGCTGCTTGAATCAGCCGGAGCGTTTCTCGTAACGGCGGTCATCGCTGGGTCTCCAGCCGCACTTGCAGCATGCCGTTCTGTTCGCGGGCCAGATAGCCGCGCGCCATCAGGCGTTGGTTCAACGCGTCGACGGCGTCAGAGGTTAAATCGAGCCCGCGCAGCCGCAGTTCACCGCCGGTGTATTCCATTGACGAGGGCAGCTGGCCGTCGGGCAAGGCAGCGCCGGTGGCGGCCATCAGCGGCTCCAGGTCGGCGGGCGACAGGCTGCCGGCGGCCTGGCGCAGCAGCGCCAGTTCGCGCTCCATCTGCACCGGCGCATCGACGATGGCGCGCACCTGCGGAAAGGTCTGCGTGAGTGCGCTGCGCACGCCGGCTTCCTTGGCGGCCAGTGCCCGGCGTTCCTGCCAGGCCCACACATTCAGGCCCACCACCTGGGCGACCAGCAACACGCCGACGGCCCAGCGTGCGGCGCGCCACTGCGGCGCGCGGGCCAGCAAGCCGGCCGCGCTGCCGGCCTTGCGCAGCGCACGGGTGCGGCCGCTGCTGGCCAGGTCGAACTGGGCCAGGTCCCAGTTGCCGCGGGCCGCGGCCAGCGCGCGCTGGCTGGCGGTCTGCAACTCGACCGGGCGGCCCAGCAGGCGTTCGGCCACAGTGGCAACGGCAGGTTCAGCGCGCAGCAGAGCGGCAGGAGCGTCGTCGGCAGGGGCGGCACTGGCGCCTACCCAGTCCAGCGATGCAGGCGTGAGCGGCAGCACCACCAAGGCCTGATCGGCGCCGCGGCCGGTGGCGACCAGTTGCGCGTCTTCCGGTGTGCCGACGGCGAAGTATTCAGGCGCGCCACTGGCCGTGGGGCCGGGCGCGAATTCGGGCACCACGCGCGACACGGGCCGGCCGGCGGCCTCCAGTGTTTGCAACGCGGCGCGCAGCCAGGCCCGGTCGCACACGGCGACCCAGGCAGGCTCGCCCGCGCGCGCGCCGGGCTCCAGGGCAAAGTGCAGTAGCACCGTGTCGTCAAGCACGCGCTCTTCCAGCAGCCCTTCGAGCACCGCACGCAGGCGCGGCGCCTGCGCGCCGGTGCCCTGCGGCAGCGTCACGCGGTGCCAGGACAGCAGGCAGGGCGGCACCACGGCCACGGTCTCGCCGGCGCGGCCCGGGTCGGGCAGCAGGGCGGCAGAGGCACTGGCGTGGCGGATGGCGGTGTGTCCGTCGGCGGTCAGCGTGTAGCTGTACTCGGCGGCGGGCCCCGGAGTGTCCGGGGTCAGGGTAAGGATGAGGGTGCTCATGGATCGGTTCGGCGGGCCATTCTAGAGGCGTGCGATGACATCGTCGCGCTGCGGGGCTGGAGGGTGGTGGCGCACTTTGTCAGCGCAGCGCATCGGCACTGTCGCGCACGAAACTGCCGCGCTCGCGCCACAGCGTGCGAACCGAGCCGCGCTGCTTGAGCACCAGCGAGCGTTCTTCCACCACCGCCGTGCCCAGCCGCAGCCGGCCGCGCACTTCAAAGTAGCTGGACGACACGGAATGCGTGGCGGCGGTCAGCTCGGCATTGCTGCCGATGAGCTTGGCCGCGTCGTTCTCGGTCTTGAAGTGGGTGCCTTCGCGCGCCTGAACCAGCCGCTGCGCATCGGACATGTCGAGCTGGTCGACACTGGCCCAAAGCACCACGGCGCTGGCCGTGTTCACATTGACCTTGGTGGGCACCGGCAGCAGCGTGGCGTAAGGCGCCAGTGCTGCCGCGCTGGCGGGCGACAGGCCCCACCAGGTGAGCTGGGAGACGGTCTGCGGCAGCAAGGGCGCGTTGGCGTTGGTGCTTGCGCTGACATTGGCGGTCGCGCCGCCAGCATTGGTGCCCGTGCCCGTATTTCCGCTGCCCGTGCTGGTATTGCGCTGCACCTGGGCTTGCGCCATGCCCTGGCTGAGCAGCGCCAATTCCTGCATCGGCAGGCCCAGGTACTCGAAAAGGCGCGTGAACTGGCGCAGCGCGACCGGATTCACCTGGCCGGTGCTGGCCAGGTTGCGTAGGTTCAGGCGCGACTGCAGGTCGGTGACCTGGCCCGAGAGGAAGGCGTCGGCGGTGTCGGTACTGGCGTCTTCCACCTGGCTTACGCCGCGTTGCGCGGCCAGAAAGGTCGACAGGCGCGCTTCTTCCAGCGGTACCGACCAAGGCTCGGTCAGGTTGTCGGTGCCGTCGCCACCGCGTGCGAGCGAGTCTTCGCGCAAGATCAACCGCGACCAGTCCAGCGCGCCCACCAAGATCCAGGCCGACTGGATGCGCGCGCGCTCGGCCGTTTCGACCTCCACCGCGCGCCACTGCTGCCACATGGCGGCAGAGGCGAAGGTGGCCACCAGCGTGACGGTGAGCATGGCCGCCAGCAGGGCGGCCCCGCGCTGCGCGGCGGCTGACTTAGACAGACGCAGGCCGCTCATGACTTGTTGCCGCCTTGCAGCGGATTCACCCAGTCGATGGTCATCGGGCCCGCCAGCGCGCCGCCTTGGGGCAGCAGCAACTGCAGCCGAACGCCGTCGGGAATGCTCGCCGCCTCGGGCGAAAGCCCGCCCGGCGTCTGTGGCACGGAGGAGTTGCCATTGCTGGACTGTGCGTTCGACCAGGCACCGCCCCGGAAATAGAACAGCTGCCACTGCTGCAGCGGCATCAGCACGGTCTCGGCGCGGCGGTCGGCCTCGCTCGGCGTGCGCGACCACGATGCCGCGCGCTGCCAGGCGTCTTCCCAGTCGCCGCGCGTGCGCACGGGGCCGGACTGCCAGCGCAGCCATTGCGTCGAATCTCCCACGGCCCGCACCGTCCAGGCCACCACCAGGGCGCCGTCGTCCGGCTGCCGCGTGCCGTGCCGCGTCATGCGCAGCACCTGGCCGTCCCAGGCAAGGGGCTCGGTGCCTTCGATGGCCTGCAGCGCGTCCAGGTCGGCCTTCCACTGGGCCAGCACGGTTTCCATCACCAGCAGGCCGTCGGTGCGCTGGCGTGTCTGCTCCTGCGACCGCACCATGCCGTCCAGCCCGCGCCAGCTCATGATGGCGATCAGCGCCATCACGGCGATGGCGACCATCAACTCGATCAGGGTGAAGCCGCGCGGCTTTTGGTGAACCACGTCAGTACCTGCCCACGATGGTGGAGACGCGAAGGACGGAGTTGCCGCCTTCGGACACCTGCGCATCCACGCGGCGAAACTGCGGGTTGGGCAACGGCAGCACGGACACCAGCACGTCGTAGCGCCGGCCGGCCTGCTCGCAGCTGAGCTGGCTATCGCCGATGGAGGGAATCTGGCCCGACAGGCGCACCTTCACCAGTTCGTTTTCGGCGCACACATGGGCCAGCAGCACGTCGGTCTGGCGCGCGGCGTTGCGCGTCAGGGCCGAAGTCGCCTGCAGGCCCGCCATGAGCGCGATGGCGACGATGGCCAGCGCCACCATCACCTCGATCAGCGTGAAGCCACGCGGCAAGCCCGTGCGTGTCATTGCAGCCCCTGCGCCGCGAAAGGCCGCAGCCCGTCGGTGGCCACGCGCACTGCGCGCTGCGGGTGGGCGCTGCTCACGATCACCACCTGCTGCGCGCCGATCAGCGGCTCCGGCCCTAGCCACAGCACCGCCGGCCCGACCACGCCCGTGGCGGCGTCCAGCCATTGGGTAGGCAATTGCGCGCCGGGTGGCAGGCCATCGAAGCGAAAGCCCTGCGGCCCCGCCTGCCAGCGCACCGCCACGCCCGACGTGCGCGACTGCACGCGCGCCGATTCCAGCAGCGCCGCCAGCCGCTCGCCCTCGCGCTGCAACTGCGTATCGCCGCTGTCACGAATGGCAAACCCCACGCCGACGGTCGCCAGGGCGATGATGGAGATGACCACCAGCAGCTCCAGCAGGGTGAAGCCGCGCGAGGGGGTACGAGAGATCAAGGCGTGGGCCGGCTATGCAAAACCCCAGACCAAAGTCACTGCCAGCTGCCGATGTCGGCGTCCTTGCCCTCGCCGCCGGACTGGCCGTCCGCGCCGAACGACATCACGTCCACCTCGGCCTTGATGCCGGGGCTGAGATACTGATACGGGCGGCCCCAGGGGTCGTTGGGCAGCTTTTCCAGGTACGGGCGCCAGTTGCCCGGCGCAGGGCCGGCCGAGGGCTTGGCAATCAGCGCCTGCAGGCCCTGTTCGGCCGTGGGGTACCGCTGGTTGTCCAGGCGGTAGAGCTTGAGCGCCTGCATGATGTTGGTGATGTCGGTGCGGGCGGCGGTGCTGCGCGCGTCGTCGGCGCGGTCCAGCACGTTGGGCACGATCAGCGCGGCCAGCACGCCGATGATGACCAGCACCACCATCAGCTCGATGAGGGTGAAGCCCGCAGCCACGCGGCGGCGGATGCGTTGCCCGATGCCTTGGGTGGAGCGGGGCTGGGAAGGTGCTGCAAGAGCGTGCATGGCGGTGGGCAGACTCGTGTGGGAGCTCGAATGGGTCGAATGGGACATATCCGGTCAATCATAATCCTGCGATGGTGACAAACACATTCAGCCCCTGGGGCGTCCGGCTGGGCACGATGGCGCTCTGGGCATTGGCGGGCGCCAGCACCGTCTATTGGGGCCTGCGGCTGTCGGCGCAGGCGCCGGCATTGCCCGTGGCGGCGGCTGCGCCGGAGCCGGTGGCGCCCGATGCGCAGGCGCTGGCTCGCCTGCTGGGCGCAGGCCCGTCCGGCCCGACAGCCGCACCCGCTGCGGCCAGCCGGTTCGCCCTGGTGGGCGTGCTGGCCGGCACCGCCAGCGGCGGCGGCGCGGCGCTGATCGCCATGGACGGCAAGCCTGCCAAGCCTTACCGGGTCGGCGGTGAGCTGGAGCCGGGCCTGGTGCTGCAGTCGCTGGGCCGCAGCCAGGCACGGCTGGGTCCGTCGGTCGATGGCGCGACCAGCCTGTCGCTGGACATGCCGCTCAGAAAGTAACTTCAGCCAGTAACTTCAGTGTCCGTGCACGCCAAGGGCACGGTCATCCATTCGCCATAGGCGGGCGCGGGCGCCGTCCATTCATCCGCCAGCGGCAGCCGGGCGCCGTGCTGCTGCAGCCACAGCACGCAACGCACCACGCCGGCGTGGGTGATCCACAGCACGTCTGCGTTGTTCAACTGCGCAGCGCGTCGTGCCTGCGCCAAGGCGTCGGCCACGCGCAGCAGCATGGCAGACAGCGATTCGCCACCGCCTGGTGGATGGTGGGCGAAGGTCGCCGTCCAGGCGTCGATGTCGGCGCGGGCGATGTCGGCCCACGCGCGTGCTTCCCAGCGGCCAAAGTCCAGCTCGGCCAGGGCGTCGTCAGAATTCAAGGTCAAATCTGGCCGTAGCGCTTGTGTATCAAGCGCTAGCTGCTCACATCTTTGTAGTGGTGAATGCCAGCACCCCGCCAACTGGGCGGGCAGCGCGGCGTGCAGCCGGGTGGCGGCCTGCCGCGTGGCGGCGGCGTCGGCCGGCACGTCGTGGCGGCCGTAGCAAATGCCCGGGTCGATCAGCGGCTGGGCGTGGCGCACCAACCAGAGTTTCGGCATCGCCGTCACACGCCGCGGGGCGCCAGGGCAATGGCCACACCCAGGTAGAACGCCAGCTCGCACACCTGCTGCGTCGCACCCAGGCAGTCGCCGGTAAAGCCCTGCAGCCGGCGCGCGAACCAGCGGCCCATGCAGGCGGCGGCCACGGCGCTGGCGGCAATGCATGCTGCCAAAGTGATAGCGCCCAGCGCCCATCCCATAAGCGCTAGCGGCAGAAGACACCATGCAACCGCCACCCACAGCGCCGGCAGGCTGATGCGGTCGGCCAGCGGCTTGCTTTTGGATGTGGCCGCGTCGCCGACATGCGCCAGCCGGCGAATCAGCAGCAGCGGCCAGCCACGCGACAGCACATGGCCGGACCAGAGCGACAGCAGCGCCGCAGCCAGCCCGTGCGTGCCGATCAGCGCCAGCAGCGACACCTTGGCCAGCAGCACCAGCGCCAGCGCCATGGCGCCGAACGCGCCGACGCGCGAATCCTTCATGATCTCCAGCGCCCGCTCGCGCTGCGGGCTGCCGCCCAGGCCGTCGGCCACGTCGGCCAGGCCGTCTTCATGAAAACCACCCGTCGCCAGCACCGTGGCGATGGTGCAGCCCACGGCGGCCACCAGCGGAACGAGGGGCGATAAAGGACGCGCCTGTCCGCCCAGCGCTGCATGCAGCAGGGCATAGACCGCCGCCGCCACGCCCGCCACCAGCCAGCCGACGCCCGGAAAATGCGCCGCGCTGGCTCGCAGCATGGCTGGGCTGTAGCCCACCCAATCCGCCAGCCGGCCAGTCACCGGCAGCCGTGTGAAGAACTGCACGGCCAGCAGGTAGTGGCGCAAGGCTTGCCGCAGAGTCAGCATTGGTTTGCTATGAAAATAATAGCTAAAGCGCTTATGGATAAAGCGCTAGAGGCTTATTTTGCTTTAAGAAACAGCCGGTATGCCGGGTTGGCCGTTTCTTCGACCCAGGGGTAATCCAGCGCCTGCAGAAAGGCGTCGAACGCGGTTTTGTCTTCCGGCGGCACCTGCATGCCCACGAGGATGCGGCCGTAGTCTGCGCCTTGGTTGCGGTAATGGAACAGGCTGATGTTCCAGGTCGGCTGCATCAGGCTGAGGAACTTCAGCAGCGCACCGGGCCGCTCGGGGAAGGTGAAGCGCATCAGGCGCTCGTCCTGCGCCAGCGCCGAGTGGCCACCGACCAGGTGGCGCAGGTGTTCCTTGGCCAGCTCGTCGTGCGTCAGGTCTAGCGCCTCGAAGCCCTGTTGCTGGAAGGTGTTGGCGATCTTTTCGGACTCGCCCCGGCCCAGCGTGGTGAGGCCCACGAACACGTGTGCCTGGTCCGCGTCGCTGATGCGGTAGATGAATTCGGTCACGTTGCGCGGGCCGCCGGGCAGGGCGCCCACCACTTCGCAGAAGCGCCGGAAGCTGCCGCGCGCTTCGGGAATGGTCACGGCAAACAGCGCCTCGCGCTCCTCGCCCACCTCGGCGCGCTCGGCCACGAAGCGCAGGCGGTCGAAGTTCATGTTGGCGCCGCACAGGATGGCGGCGTAGGTCTCGCCCGTGGTCTGGCGCTCGGCGACGTACTGCTTGATGGCCGCCACTGCCATTGCGCCAGAGGGTTCGACGATGCTGCGCGTGTCGACAAAAACGTCCTTGATGGCTGCGCAGACGGCGTCGGTGTCCACCGTGATGAATTCGTCCACCAGGCCGCTGGCGACTCGGAAGGTTTCTTCGCCCACCAGCTTGACGGCGGTGCCGTCGGCAAAGAGTCCCACATCGGTCAGGGTGACGCGCTTTTGGGCCTTCACCGACTGCAGCATCGCGTCGGAATCGTTGGTTTGCACACCGATGATCTTGATCTCGGGCCGCACGGCCTTGATGTAGTTGGCCACGCCCGAGATCAGGCCGCCGCCGCCGATGGCCACGAAGATAGCGTCCAGCTTTTGCGACCCCAGGCCTTGCAGCTGGCGCAGGATTTCCATGGCGATGGTGCCCTGGCCCGCGATGACGTCCGGGTCGTCGAACGGGTGGACGAACGTCAGGTTTTGTTCCTGCTGCAACTGCAGCGCGTGGTTGTACGAGTCGAAATAGCTTTCGCCGTACAGCACGACTTCGCCGCCGAGCTCCTTCACCGCGTCGACCTTGATGTGCGGGGTGGTGATCGGCATGACGATGATGGCTCGCACACCCATCTTGCGCGAGCTGATGGCCACGCCCTGGGCGTGGTTGCCCGCCGATGCGCAGATCACCCCGCGCGCCAGCTGCTCGGGCGTGAGCTGCGCCATCTTGTTGTAGGCGCCGCGCAGCTTGAAGCTGAAAACGGGCTGCTGGTCTTCGCGCTTGAGCAGCACCTGATTGCCCAACCGCCGGCTCAGTGCGCGGGCCGGCTGCAGATCGGACTCGATGGCCACGTCATAGACGCGGGCCGTGAGGATCTTCTTGAGGTAGTCGAGGGGCGTGAGGGGCTGTGTCATAGGCAAGCGGGCGTCGTGAAAGACCCGCTGCAGCAAGCAGCGGGGCCGTCATCATAGGCGCTGGCCCGGGGACGCCGGCCGTTACGGCCGGGCAAAAAAAACGGCCCCGAACCGTGAGGTCCAGGGCCGAATCCATCCTTTGAGGAGATGGAGGAGACAATCAGCGCACTGTTCAAATCGAGCAGCGCATGGGCCGAAGTGTAGCGCAACACATGCTGCGATGCAGCAAAATTACCGACCGGCGAGCGGATAGGCCATACCGCCGGTCAAACTTTTGGGAAAAAACAACATGGAATGCACCGTCAGCTGGACCGGAGCCAGCGGAACGCGATCAGGGATGGGGTTTGTCGCAGAGACCGGCAGCGGTCACATTCTGGCCATGGACGGCGCCCCCGACGCAGCCAACCCGGCCAACGGCGGGCAGAACCTGGCGCCCCGCCCCATGGAAGCCCTGCTGGCCGGCACGGGTGGGTGCACCGCGTACGACGTGGTGCTGATCTTGAAGCGCGGCCGTCACGACGTGCGGGGCTGCAGCGTCAAGCTCACGTCCGAACGCGCCGATGTCGATCCGAAGGTGTTCACCAAGATCCACATGCAATTCACGGTGACAGGGCGCGGCATTCCGGCTGCCGCCGTGGAGCGCGCCATTGCCATGAGCCACGAGAAATACTGCTCGGCCAGCATCATGCTGGGCAAGACGGCAGAAATCACCACCGGCTTCGACATCGTCGAGGGTTGAAAGCCCCTGGGTAGCCTCTGCCGCCGTGCGAGGCTACAGAGCAGCGCGCTCCGGATCTCTGTGTCTAGAGATAGTGCGCAGTGGTCGTCATGACCTTGGCTGCGGCGCGCATTGCCAGCCGTGCGGGCGGGGGCAGCGGTAACGCGCCCGCCGCCAGCGCATGCGCAGCGTGGCGCTCCTCATCGGCCTGCATGCGCACCACAACGGCGCGTGATGCCAGGTCGGCGGCCGGAAGACGTCCCAGGTGCCCCTTCAGGTGGTGTGCCACCTGGCGTTCCGTTTCGACGACGAACCCCAGGCTGACGCGGTCGCTGACCTTGGCCGCCACCAGACCAATGGCGAAAGCCCCGGCGTACCACAGCGGATTCAGCAGGCTCGCCCGTGCGCCCAGCGCATCCAGGCGTTCCTGGGTCCACGCCAGGTGATCGGTCTCTTCGCGCGCTGCGTCCAGCAGCTCTCGGCGCAAGGCCGGGTCCGCCGTCACGCTCGCCTGGGCTGTGTAGAGCGCCTGTGCGCAGACTTCTCCTACGTGGTTGACACGCATCAGCGCACCGGAGAGTTTTCGGTCTGGCGCGGAAAGTGCTTGTTGCACCGTGCCACTTGCCGGCGACGCTTCAGCCGCCACCGGCTTGGCAAACAGCGTTCTGAGTGCGGCATCCGCAGCGATCAAGAGTTTGTCCATGGGAATGTGAGGGGCCGTGAAGTCATAACGCAGTAAAAAGAGGAGCAACGTAGGCCATGACGACGCCATCGTGACGGATTTCTTCGGTTGTTCTGGCTTGTTGCAGCACTGCAACGGAATCTGGCTTCGCAACTCGATTGTGCGGGAATTCCTTTGCGAAACCCGCTGTCGTCTGTTGCAATATCCCTAACTTCCCCACCAGGAGGTTGGCCCGGGGAACCGGCGAGGGCTGCGCGTCTTACGCAGCTCGGCCCTCTGAACCGGCGCCCTCTGTTTAACCTTGGAGTAACTCGCAATGAAAAAATCCCTGATTGCCCTGGCTGTGCTGGCTTCCTCCGGTGCTGCAATGGCTCAGTCGTCCGTGACGCTGTTCGGTATCGTTGACACTGGCGTGAGCTACGTGAACAACGCCAATCCAGCTGGCGACAATGTGTACGGCCTGACCACCAGCGGCAACGCTACGAGCCGTCTGGGTTTCCGTGGCACCGAAGACCTCGGTGGCGGCCTGAAGGCTGGCTTCTGGCTCGAAGGTGAAATCTTCGGCGACAGCGGCAACACCGCTGGCTTCAACTTCCAACGTCGTTCCACGATCAGCCTGGCTGGCGGCTTCGGTGAAGTCCGTCTGGGCCGTGAACTGACCCCTGGCTACAGCAAGACCAGCGGCTACGACATCTTCGGTCAAACCGGTATCGGCCAATTCAACGGCTGGCAAAACTGGGTTGGCAGCGCAACGGCTGATGCCAACAACATCCGTTCGAGCAACATCGTCAGCTACTACACGCCTAACTTCGGCGGCTTCACCGGCGGCATCGGCTACGGTTTCGACGAACAAACCACCGGCAAGGCTGGCCGTTACGCTGGCGGCTTCGGCGCCTATGACAATGGCCCTCTGAGCGTTGCCGTGTCGTACGACCAACGTGACCTGGCTACGTCGATCTCCCGCGACACCCTGACCGTCGCTGGTTCGTACAACCTGAACGTTGCCAAGCTGAGCACGATCCTGCAACAGTCGAAGTACGACCGTCCAGGCGCTTCGGATGCTAAGTTCAACGCTTACTCCCTGGGTGCATCCGTGCCTGTCGGCGCTGGCGAATTCAAGCTGCAATACGCTCTGTACGATCAAAAGGCCATCGATTCGAAGGCTCACCAAATCGCTCTGGGCTACGTGCACAACCTGTCCAAGCGCACCGCTGTGTACGGCACCGTTGCTTACCTGAAGAACAAGGACGCTTCCAACCAAGCTCTGCCAGGTCTGACCGGCAAGGGTCTGTCCAACGTGACCGGCCCAGGTGCTGGCGAAAACACCTCCGGCGTGCAAGTCGGCGTGCGTCACTCCTTCTAATTTCCAGCTGGCGTAAGCCAGCTTGGGTTAGCAAGACAAAAACCGCTGCGTTCGCGCAGCGGTTTTTTTTTGTCACGTAGGTAACAGGAATTAAGGGAAAACGACTGTGGTTGATGTGCGACCGTGACTTTCAAGGCGGAGTGACGATTTCTAGAATGAAATTTCCTTCACCCCCTGCAGAAAGAGACAACACATGCGTATTTCGTCTGTGAAAAAAATGGCGGCAATGACCGCCTTGGCAGCAGTGGCTCCCTTCGCGTTTGCACAACAGGCAGGCACCAGCAGTGTGCAGCTGTACGGCATTGTGGATGTGGCTTACCGACACACCAACAATGAAGGCGCCAACGCCAACGACACATTGAGCCAACTAGTCGGCGGCGGCATGTCGCAGAGTCGGTGGGGCATCAACGTCAACGAAGACCTGGGCGGAGGCCTCAAGGCCATCGCCAATCTGGAAAACCGTTTCGGCGCCGACACCGGCACGCCGACTACGCCTTACTTTCAGCAGTCGTGGGTCGGCTTGCAAGGTGGCTTCGGACGCCTCACGCTGGGTCGCCAGTACAACATGATGTTCGACTTGGTGACCTCCACCTATTCGTCCTTCCCCTACTCGCCTTACATGGAGGCCTATAAGCCCGAACTGGGCATGGCTATGGGTGCGCGAGCGAACAACGCCATCAAATACATGGCCGAAGTGGGCGGCTTGCGCGGCGCGTTGCAGTACTCCTTCGACGAAGGAAATACGGTCGATCAACTGGGTGCCACCGTGAACCCTGCAGGCGCTATCCGCACGGCGGGCGGCTATCTGCGTTATGCCACCGGCGGTCTGGCGGGGGGTGTGGGTTACTTGAACACGCGCCTGCCCGGCGGCACCAAGGTCGATGCCTGGACGGCCGGCGGCTCTTACCGCACCGGCCCCTGGTATCTGAACCTGGGTTATGGCTTGAACAAGCGCCAGGACGACTACCCGCTGAGCATTGCCGGCGTGGTCGACAGCGCCCTCATGGGCGCTTACTGGTCTGGCTCATCCAACGGCGGTTTCCTGCCTGGTGGAGCGGCCAACCCGGCAGCTCCCGCCACCTTGCTGGCGCTGCGCAACCATGCCGACAAGCGTCAGATGTACAAGGCCGGCTTCGGTTACCAAGCCACGCCGCAGATCAACGTGGGGCTGCACTACTTCCATGCGCGCCAGTCGGGTTCGGCCTCGGGTGCTTTCAACGGCAAGGCCAATTTCCTGGTGTCGGTGCTCGATTACGCCCTGTCCAAGCGAACCGATGCCTACTTTGCGCTGGACCACACACGCGTGAGCGGAGGCGACGGCATGGCGCTGGACGCCAACGGTGCACGCACCCGCACCGGGATCACGGTGGGCATGCGTCACCGGTTCTGACCAGCTTCTCTGCCCGCAGGCCGGGCAGCGTAGCGAATTCATCGTGCAAGCCGACAGACCTAACGGCTGTCGGCTTGGTCGCTGGTGAGGGGCGCTGGGTAGACCTCTCAAAAGGTTTCCTCGGCAAATGCGCCACTCGCAAAGCACGCTGGGGGTTGAAGCATGTGCATGCAGGTTGGCATCGCACTTGCTCAGACAACGAATAGCGCTGCCGTTTGTGTCCGTCCCTTGCACCATGTGCGGGATCTGGCGCGAGATGCAGGGCTGTTGCCAGGCGATCCGTTTTTGTCTCCCGGCACAGCGACTGCGCTGTTTCCATCATCCCGCTCCCGCCCCCTGGCAGTGCAGGGTACGGTCCGTTTTTGCTGGCTTCCCTGCTAGCATGCCTTGTACAACTCCGGTTTTCTGAATGCTCGCTTTTATTCTGCGTCGCCTCATCCAGGCTGTGATCGTGATGGTCACTGTGGCCTTCATATCGTTCATGCTGTTCCAGTACGTGGGGGACCCGGTGGTCTTTCTGCTGGGGCAGGACGCGACCGCGGACCAGATCCGTGAAATGCGCACGTCGCTAGGGCTCGATAAGCCCTTCATCGTGCAGTTCTGGCACTTTTTGGTGAACGCGGCGCAGGGTGAGTTCGGGCTGAGCCTGCGCCAGGGCGCCAAGGTCTCGCGGCTGATTGCCGAACGCTTTCCGGCAACGCTCGAGCTGGCACTGGTCGCCGCGCTGCTGGCGCTGGTGATCGGCGTGCCGATGGGCGTGTATGCCGCGCTGCGCCGGGGCACCTTCACCAGCCAGCTGTTCATGACACTGTCCCTGCTGGGCGTGTCGCTGCCCACCTTCCTGATCGGCATTCTGCTGATCCTCGTTTTCGCCGTGCATCTGGGCTGGTTTCCGAGCTTCGGCCGGGGCGAAGTCACGCAAGTAGGCTGGTGGAGCACCGGCTTGCTGACGGCCAAGGGCTGGCATCACATCACGCTGCCGGCCATCACGCTGGCGATCTACCAGCTCACGCTGATCATGCGGCTGGTGCGCGCCGAGATGCTGGAGGTGCTGCGCGCCGACTACATCAAGTTCGCCCGCGCGCGGGGCCTGACCGACCGCGCCATCCACTTCGGTCACGCGCTCAAGAACACGCTGGTGCCGGTGATGACCATCACCGGCCTGCAGCTGGGCGGCCTGATCGCCTTCGCCATCATCACCGAGACGGTGTTCCAGTGGCCCGGCATGGGGTTGCTGTTCATCCAGGCCGTCACGTTCGCCGACATTCCCGTCATGGCGGCCTATCTTTGCCTGATCGCGCTGATCTTCGTGGTGATCAACCTGGTGGTCGACCTGCTGTATTTCGTCGTTGATCCGCGCCTGCGCGTGGGCAAGGCAGGAGGCCATTGACATGGCCTTGTCCGCCAGCGCCCAAGCCATCGCACAACCGCCGCGACTGAAAGCCGGCGGCCGAGCCTTCGCGCAGATCACGCAGTTCCATCCTGAACTCACCGCCTTCCGCCGGGATCTGCATGCGCACCCTGAACTGGGCTTTGAAGAGGTCTACACCGGCGCCCGCGTGAAAGAGGCGCTCAAAGTGTGCGGCGTGGACGAGATCCACGACGGCATCGGGCGCACCGGCATCGTCGCCGTCATTCGCGGGCAGGGGCGTGGCAGCGGCAGCATGGTCGGCCTGCGTGCCGACATGGACGCGCTGCCCATGACCGAGCAAGGCGACACGCCCTGGAAGTCGTGCAAACCGGGCCTCATGCACGGCTGCGGCCATGACGGCCACACCACCATGCTGGTGGGCGCGGCCCGCTACCTGGCGGCCACGCGCAACTTCGACGGCACGGCCGTGCTCATCTTCCAGCCCGGTGAAGAGGGCTTTGGCGGTGCGCGCGTGATGATCGAAGACGGCCTGTTCGAGCGCTTTCCGGTGCAGTCGGTCTTTGCCATGCACAACTGGCCGGCGATGAAGCCTGGCACGGTGGGCCTGAACGACGGCGCCATGATGGCCGCGGCCGACCGCATCACCATCGAAATCAACGGTCGCGGCGGCCACGGCGCGCATGCCTACCAGACGGTGGACGTGGTGCTGGTGGCCGCGCACATCATCACGGCGGTGCAGGGCATCGTGTCGCGCAACGTGCGGCCGCTCGACAGCGCGGTGATCAGCCTGTGCGCCGTGCAGGCGGGCGACTTGGGCGCCTTCAGCGTGCTGCCCGGCACGGCCACCCTGGTGGGCACCGTGCGCAGCTTCGACCCTGCCGTGCAAGAGATGGTGGAGCGGCGCATTCAAGAGCTGTGCGGCGCCATCGCCCTCGGGTTCGGCGCCACCGCCACCGTGCGCTACGAACGCATCTACCCCGCCACCATCAACACCGCCAACCACGCCGTCTTTGCGGGCGACGTGGCTGCCAGCCTGGTGGGCGCAGACAACGTGGTGCGCGATCTGGAGCCCAGCATGGGCGCCGAAGACTTCTCGTTCATGCTGCAGAGCCGCCCCGGCGCCTACCTGCGCATCGGCCAGGGGGCGGGGCCGGGCAACAGCGCGCTGCACAACAACCGCTACGACTTCAACGACGACATCCTGCCGCTCGGGGCTGCGCTGCATGCCAGCCTGATCGAGCGGGCGATGCCGCTGGCCACGCTGTGAGCCGCATGCCCCAGAATGCCGCCGCAGGCACCATCACCACCGCCTTGTTTGCACGACCGCTGCGCATGAAATTCATAGCAAAAACGGCTCTAGCGCCCGTATTCGTTGCGCTATTAGCTATCAATACAGTAGCATCTGCGCAAACGATCCGCATCGGCAACCAGGGCGATGCCGTGTCGTTGGATCCGCATTCGCTCAACGAATCGCTGCAGCTCAGCCTGACAGGCAACGTCTACGAACCGTTGATCAGCCGCAACCGCGACCTGAGCCTGGCGCCCGCGCTGGCCAACGCCTGGCGGCAGACCGCGCCCACCGTGTGGCGATTGGAGCTGCGCCAGGGCGTGCGCTTTCATGACGGTACGCCGTTCACGGCCGACGACGTGGTTTTCTCGCTGGCGCGCACCCAGCTGGACGGCTCCGACATGAAGAGCTACACCAACCACATCAAAGAGGTGCGCAAGCTGGACGACCACACGGTGGAGATCGAAACCACCGTGCCCTTTGCCATCCTGCCCGACGTGCTGACCATGGTCTACATGATGAGCCGACAGTGGTGCGAAACCCAGCAGGCGCAGGCGCCGGCCGACCGCCGCAGCGGTGCGGAAAACGCCGCGTCGTTCAGCGCGAACGGCACTGGCCCGTTCCGCGTGCGCGACCGCCAACCGGGCGTGCGCACCGTGTTTGCACGCAACGCCGATTATTGGGCGCCGCTGGACGGCGCCCCGGCCGAGGTGATCTTCACCCCCATCGGCAGCGACGCCACGCGCGTGGCCGCGCTGCTGTCGGGCCAGGTCGATGTGATGGAGCCCGTGCCGGTGCAAGATCTCGCCCGGGTCAACAGCAGCCCGCGCACCCGCGCTGTCGCCGGCCCCGAGTTGCGCACCATTTTCCTGGGCATGGACCAGCAGCGTGACGAACTGCTGTATTCCAGCGTGAAAGGCAAGAATCCGTTCAAGGACGTGCGCGTGAGGCGCGCTTTCTATCAAGCCATCGACATTGATGGCATCCAGAAGACGGTGATGCGCGGCGCCTCCAACCCGTCGGCGCTGCTGGTGGGGCCCGGCGTGAACGGCTTTCAGCCGGACATGAAAAGACTGCCGTACAACGTGCGCGCGGCCCAGCAGTTGATGAACGAAGCGGGCTACGGCAGCGGCTTTGAGATCACGCTCAACTGCCCCAACGACCGGTACGTGAACGACGGCCTGATCTGCCAGGCAGTGGCCGCCAACCTGGCGCGCATCCAGGTCAAGGTGCGCTTGCAGACAGAAACCAAGGCCACGTATTTTCCGAAAGTGCTGCGCCGCGACACCAGCTTCTATCTGCTGGGCTGGACGCCTTCCACCTACGACGCGCACAACGCGCTAAACGCCTTGGTGGCCTGCGTGGACGGCAAGGGTGCCGGCCAGTTCAACCTGGGCAGCTATTGCAACCCGAAGGCTGACGAGTTGATCCGCCGCGTGCTCACCGAGCAGGACAAGACCCGCCGCAATGCGCTGATTCGCGAAGCCTTCCAGATCCATGCGACCGACGTGGGCCACATTCCGCTGCACCAGCAGGCGCTTGCCTGGGGCGTGTCCAAGAAAGTGAGCGTGGTGCAGTTGGTCGACAACTTCATGCCCTTCAAATGGATGAGCATCAGCCCCTAGGGGTGAACGCTTTATGAGGCACGCAACTTGCGCGTCTCCCGGTTTGCCGAATGAGTCAGTCAGTTAGTCAGTCAGTCAGTCAGTTACCCACGAGTTCCCGAGAGTCCCCCACGATGAAGAAAACCCTGTTCCGCTGGTACGACAGCGACGTCGGCCACAGTTTCCGCACCTCGCCGGTGGCCATTGGCGCGGCGCTGATAGCGCTGGTGTGCGTGATCTGCGCCGTGTTCGCCGGCTGGGTGGCGCCGCACAACCCGTTCGATCTGACCACGCTGGAGCTGTCCGACGCGCGCCTGCCGCCCGGCTGGAACACCGAAGGCGGCGGCAGCTGGAAGTACCCGCTCGGCACCGACGACCAGGGCCGCGACATTCTCTCGGCCGTGATCTACGGCGCGCGCATCTCGCTGATCGTCGGCTTCGCGTCGGTGGTGCTGTCGGTGGTGGTGGGCGTGGGGCTGGGCCTGCTCGCCGGCTTCAAGGGCGGCTGGATCGACGGGCTGCTGATGCGCCTGTGCGACGTGATGCTGTCGTTTCCGGCCATTCTGGTGGCGCTGCTGATCGCCGGCGTCGGCAGGGCGGTGTTCCCCAACGCGGGCGAATCGCTGGCCTTCGGCGTGCTGATCCTGTCCATCTCGCTGACCGGCTGGGTGCAGTACGCGCGCACCGTGCGCGGCTCCACGCTGGTGGAGCGCAACAAGGAATACGTGCAGGCCGCCCGCGTGACCGGCGTGTCTTCTCTGTCCATCATGCGGCGCCACGTGCTGCCGAACGTGCTGGGGCCCGTCATGGTGCTGGCCACCATCCAGGTGGCGACAGCCATCATCACCGAGGCCACGCTGTCCTTCCTAGGCGTGGGCGCGCCGCCCACCTCGCCCTCGCTGGGCACGCTGATCCGCATCGGCAACGACTACCTCTTCTCGGGCGAATGGTGGATCACCGTGTTCCCGGGCCTGATGCTGGTGCTGATCGCCATTTCGGTGAACCTGCTGGGCGACTGGCTGCGCGATGCGCTGAACCCTCGCCTGCGCTGAAGATCCCTGCGTTGAAATATGAATGAAATAGACCTCCAGCGCTTGAATAGCAAGCGCTGGTAGCTATAAAATTAATAGCATTCCCCTGATGAAGATGAATCGCAAAGGCCTGGCCCATGTCCCTGCTTGAAGTCCAGAACCTCGTCGTCGAATTCCCGAACCGCCGCGGCACGCTGCGCGCGCTGGACGACATCTCCTTTTCCATCGCGCCGGGAGAAATCCTGGGCGTGGTGGGCGAATCGGGCGCGGGCAAGTCGCTGACCGGCGCGTCCATCATCGGCCTGCTGGAGCCACCGGGCCGCATCGCGTCGGGCCGCATCCTGCTGGAGGGCGAGCGCATCGACAACCTGCCGCCGCACAAGATGCGCCAGGTGCGCGGCCGCCGCATCGGCGCCATCTTTCAAGACCCGCTCACCTCGCTGAACCCGCTCTACACCGTGGGCCAGCAGCTGATCGAGACCATCCGCACCCACTTGCCGATGGGCGCGGCCGAGGCTCGCCAGCGCGCCATCGACCTGCTGAAGGACACCGGCATTCCCGCCGCTGAGCAGCGGGTCGACCATTACCCGCACCAGTTCTCCGGCGGCATGCGCCAGCGCGTGGTGATCGCCCTGGCGCTGGCGGCGTCGCCCCAGCTCATCGTGGCGGACGAGCCCACCACCGCGCTGGACGTGTCCATCCAGGCGCAGATCATTCAGCTGCTGAAAAACATCTGCCGCTCGCGCGGCGCCGCTGTGATGCTGATCACGCACGACATGGGCGTGATCGCCGAGACTTGCGACCGCGTGGCCGTGATGTACGCCGGCCGCATCGCCGAAATCGGGCCGGTGCACCAGGTCATCAACCACCCCGCGCACCCCTACACGGTGGGCCTGATGGCCTCCATTCCCGACATGACGCAGGACCGCGAACGCCTGAACCAGATCGACGGCGCCATGCCGCGCCTGAATGCCATTCCCCAGGGCTGCGCCTACAACCCGCGCTGCCCCCACACCTTCGACCGCTGCCGCGTGGAGCGACCCGATCTGCTGCCCGCCGGCGCCACACGCGCCGCCTGCTGGCTGCACGACGGTGCCGCGGCACCGGCAGCGGCCGGTCTGCAAGGAGTTGCAGCATGAGTGCAAAACCCATGACTTCTCTCCATGCCAACGCCGCCACCCAGCCGCTGGTGCAGGCGAACGACCTGGCGCGCACTTTCGATGTGTCCGCGCCCTGGCTCAACCGCGTCATCGAACGCAAGCCGCGCACGCTGCTGCACGCGGTGGACGGCGTCAGCTTCGAGATCGAGCGCGGCAAGACGCTGGCGCTGGTGGGCGAGTCGGGCTGCGGCAAAAGTACCGTCGCGCGCCTGCTGGTCGGCCTGTACGACCCCACGCGCGGCGGCTTCACCTTCGACGGGCAGGACGCCCACGCCGCCTTCAAGGGCAACGATGCGCGCGCCATGCGCCGGCGCATCCAGATGATTTTTCAAGACCCGTACGCCAGCCTGAACCCGCGCTGGCTGGTCGAAGACATCGTCGGCGAGCCGCTGCGCGAACACGGCCTGATCACCGACAAGGCCGAACTGAAAACTCGCGTGGGCGAACTGCTGCAGTCCGTGGGCCTGTCGCCGCTCGATATGGTGAAGTACCCGCACCAGTTCTCGGGCGGGCAGCGCCAGCGCATCTCGATTGCGCGTGCGCTGGCCACCGAGCCGGAGTTTTTGGTGTGCGACGAGCCCACGTCGGCGCTGGATGTGTCGGTGCAGGCGCAGGTGCTCAACATCATGAAAGACCTGCAGCGCGAGCGGCAGCTCACGTACCTGTTCATCAGCCACAACCTGGCCGTGGTGCGCCATGTGGCCGACCAGGTGGGCGTGATGTACCTGGGCCGGCTGGTGGAAGTGGCGGACAAGCAGCAGCTCTTTTCTGCGCCGCGCCACCCCTACACCCGCATGCTGCTGGACGCGATTCCGAAGATGCACGACACCGGCCGCGCCCGCACCCCCGTGCAGGGCGAGGTGCCCAACCCGTTGAACCCGCCCGCCGGCTGCGCCTTCAACCCGCGCTGCCCGCACGCCAACGACCGCTGCCGCACCGAACGCCCCGTGCTCATCAACGACGGCGGCACGCGCGTGGCCTGCCATGGCATCGAAGAAGGGCGCATTCCGCTGGTGGAGATGGCGGCAGCTTGAGCGGCTGCGCCAGTTTTTGAGTGTTTTAGGGCTCTAGCGCTTGTCCATCAAGCGCTGACAGCTATTTATTTGATAGCATGCAGGGCCCGCGGCGGGCGGCCGCTCAATTCAAGCGGCCGTTCACGCCTCCCACGCTGTAGCGGCCCGCGCCCAGCAGCATCACGCTGAAGGCGCCGAACAGGTACAGGCCCTGCAGTTCCAGCGCCCAACCGCCTTGCTTGGTGAGCGCGAACAGGTCTGCCATGTGCACCAGGCCAAGGGCGACCAGCATGTTGAGCACGATGATCGCGGCGCCCGCCCGCGTGAAGAGGCCGACGATGATCAGCACCGGCGCCAGGATCTCGCCGACGAAAACGCCATAGGCCAGCATGCCTGGCAGGCCGGCTTTTTCGAGCATGCCGGCGATGAAGCCCACACCGGCCTGCAGCTTGAAGATGCCGTGCAGCAGCACCAGTACGCCCAGCGAGACGCGCAGCAGCAGCTTGCCGGCGTCGTCGGTGGAGAGCTGGGGGGCATGGGCTTTGGTGTTCATGGTGCGTCCCTTGCGCTTGAAAGCTGGTGAAAAGTGAAGGCTGCAGTGTGCGGGCAATGCGCGGTGGCGTATGTGCGTTTGCGCACAGCGTGCGGCGACGGGGCAGGGGCGCGTGGAGCGGGGCCGATGGGTGTTGGGTGGAAATGGCCGCCAGCGCTTGTTGGAGAAGCGCGGGTAGCTATCTTTTTGTTAGCTATCGCTATCGCCTTACCAGCGGTGTTGGTACGACACCGTCAGCGTGGCACCCGCGGCCGGCAGGCGGCTGTTGTTCTGCCCGCTGGCCATGAGCTGGCTGTACAGCGGCAGGTAGTAGCGGTTGAACAGGTTCTGCACGCCCAGCGTGACGGTGTCGCTCGGCGTGGCCTTGAAGCGGGTCATGACATCGACCGTGGCGTAGCCGCGCACCTGGGCGCGGCCGGACTGCGTCACGCCGTCGGCCAGCCGGTATTCGCGGCTGCCGAACCAGGTGAGCTGGGCGCGGTGCATCCAGCGGGCGTCGGGCTGGTATTGCACGTGGGCCGTGATCTTGACGGGCGGCACGCGAAAGCCCGTCATCGGCCGGTAGGCCGTGGCGCCCTGGGGCCGCTCGCGCCCGTGCATCCACGCGATGGAGCCGCCCGCGGCCATGCGGTCGCCGTCCCAGTAGTGGTCGGCCGTGGCCTCGATGCCCCGGATGCGCTCGGCCGTGCGTGCCAGCGTCAGCCCGTTGTTGTACGACTGGATGCCGCCCAGCGAGGAGGTGGACTGGAACACTGCCAGCGTGCCCGCCACCGGCCCCATGTGGCCGCGCCAGCCCGCCTCGAGGTTATTGGTCTTGACCGGCTGCAGGTCCGACGCGCCGATGTCGAAGCCCGGGCGTGCATTGCGCACCTGCAGGCCCACGTCGGGCAGCTCGAAGCCCTGGCTGAATGCGCCGTACACCTCCTGGCCCGGTGCGAGCTTCCACACGCTGCCCAGGTTGCCCACCCAGGCGTTGTAGCGCGTGGTGCCGCCGCGCACGTTCTGCGGCGCAGCCGCCTGTAGCTGCGACAGTGGCGTGAAGTCGTCGAACGAAGCGCTGGAGCGCTCGTAGCGCAGGCCGCCTTCCACCGACCAGGCGGCATTGACCTTGTGGCGCAGCTGGCCGAACAGGCCGGTTGTGTTCAGCGTGACCCACGGCATGTACACCAGCTGCCCGGTGCGACGGAAGACCAGCCCGCCGCTCGCGTCGTAGGTGGCGGCGTCGAAGATGTCGAGCGGCATGCGGCTGCGCTCGCGAACGGCGTCGGCACCCCATACGAGGCGCGTGTCGCCCGAGGCGGCCACTGGCGTGTCCACCGTGAGGCGCGCGCCCGCCACGAGGTTGTCCTGCCCGATCTGGTCCACCTGGCCGCCCCGGTTGGGGAAAGCCCGCGCATCGAAGGGCATGAAGCGGATGGTGTTGTCGCGCGCATAGACCTGAGCGCTGACGCTGCTGCCCGCCAGGTTGCGGTGCGTGTAGTCGATGCTTGCCATGGCGTTGTCCACCTCGTTCTGGCGGTCCAGCACCAGGCCCTGGCGTGGCCGCGCCACGGCCGTGCCCAGCGGCGCGGCGTTCACGCGCGGGTCGCTGGCGTAGTCGGTGTCCTGGCGCGCGCGCAGCACGCTGGCCGACAACTGCACGCGCTGCGCGTCGTCGAAGCGCCAGGCCAGCTTGCCGCCCAGGTGGTAGGTGTTGGCATCGAACAGGTCGCCCTGGCTTGCGTCGGGCGCGATGCGGTCGCCGTGGCCGTCGAAGCGCCCGCCCTGGCGGCGGCCCGACACCGTCACGCTGTAGTCCAGCCCCTGGGCCGTGCGGCCGGCTTCGTGGTGGGCCACGGTGGCGCCCAGGCCGTCGCGGCTCGGGTGGGCCAGCGATGCCTCGGTGCTCACCGTGGTTTCGCTGGCGGAGCGGCCGTCGGCCTGGTGGGTGGTCACGGCGATGATGCCGCCCGACGCGCCGCTGCCCAGCCCCGCATGGCTGCCGCGCAGCACCTCCACACGGTCCACGCCGTTGGGGTCGATGTTGATCATGTTGCGCAACGAGTTGCGGTTGGTGTTGAGCGCGATGCCGTCCACCACCACGAGCGCGTTGCGCCCACGCAGCGTCTGGCCGTAGTCGGAGATGGAGCGGTTGGAGTCCGACAGGCCAGGCACGCTGCGCGCGAGCACGCCGCCCAGGCCGTCGCCTGGGGGCAGCAGCGCGATCTCGTCGCGCGTGAGCGTGGTCACCTGCCGCGCGGGTGCCACGAAGGTGCTGGCGATGCGCTCGCTGGCCACCGTCACCGTGGCCAGCGTGGCGGCCATGCCATCGCGCGCGGCGGCGGGCGCAGCCGGGCGCACCAGGTAGGCGTTGGGCGCGGACTCCACGGCCTCCAGTCCGCTGCCGGCCAGCAGGCGCTGCAGCGCGTCGCGCGGCTGCAGCGGCCCGCGCACGGCGGGGGCGGTCTTGCCGGCGATCAGCGCGCTGTCGGCTGCGATGGTCACGCCCGCGCTGCGCGCCAGGGCCTTGAGCGCATCGCCC
The DNA here is from genome assembly GCF_031843945.1 of Acidovorax sp. WCS2018Noco2-16. Classification (NCBI taxonomy): domain Bacteria; kingdom Pseudomonadati; phylum Pseudomonadota; class Betaproteobacteria; order Burkholderiales; family Comamonadaceae; genus Acidovorax; species Acidovorax sp. WCS2018Noco2-16. The sequence goes on along the minus strand of NZ_JAVTJJ010000002.1, from coordinate 282,852 downwards.
AGCGGTTGCGTGGGCAGGTCGATGGACACGGGCGCGGCCCAGGCCGCGGGGCCTGGGAAGCCTGCGCTCAGGGCGGCAGCAAGGGCCAGAAGATGCAAGGGGCGGCGGGCGGCGCCAGCCGGGCGGGGACGGGACATGAGAAGGCTTCCTTTCAGACGCGGTACGGCAAGGGGATGCCTGTATGACGCCCGGGCCGGCGAAATCCCTGAGGTCCGGGGTGAAAAAAAGATCAGCGTGCGGACAGCCGCACCGCGCCGCCCCGGCGCTCCACCCGAACGGCAGCGATGCGCGGCAGTGCCGTGATGAAGCCGTCGATGTCGCGCACCTGCACAGCGGCGGTGATGCGCGGGCCCTCGCTGGCCGTGGCCTGCACGGGCGTGGCGTGGTAGCGCGAGAGCGTGGCGGCGATCTCGGCCAGGCTGGCCTGCTCGAACACGAGCACGCCGCGCTCGATCGCAAAGGCCTCCTGCGCGCTGCGGCCGGCTAGGCGCTCGGGCAGGCCCGCCAGGCCGTCCGCCCCGCGCACTTCGCCCACCTCGCCCGCGTGCAGCAGCAGCGGGGCGCCTTCGGCCGTGCGGCTGGCCAGGCGCACCGTGCCCTCCTGCACGCTCACGCGCACCCGGCCGGGCAGGCGATCGACCGCGAAGCGCGTGCCCACCACGGTGGTGCGCGCGGCGCCGCTGTCCACCACGAAGGGCCGCGCGGCATCGGCGGCCACGCTGAACAGCGCCTCGCCCCGCGACAGCACCACGGTGCGTTGGCGGCGGCTGTAGTGCAGGGCGATGGCGCTGTCGCCGCCCAGCGTGAGCGTGCTGCCGTCGGGCAGAGGCACGCGCAGGCGCTGGCCGGGGGCCGTGCTGCGGGCCAGCGCGAACTGTGGCCGGTCGAGGAACGCCTGCCAGCCTTGGCTGCCCAGCAGCCCCAGGGCGCAGAGCCCCGCCAGGCCCAGCAGACCGCCGGCCACGCGGCGGCGGCGCTGGCGCATGTGGCCAGCCTGGGCCTGCGCGGCGGCGGCCAGCGCCTGGGTGCGGAGCGTGGAGTCGAAGTCCTGCCACAGCGCCTCGAAGGCGGCGTACTCGTGCGCATGCCCAGGGTGCGCGCCCAGCCAGGCGTGAAAGGTCGCGCGCTCGGGGCCATCGGCCGCCGTGCCCTGCAGGCGCACGAACCAGCGGGCAGCCTCCTCACGGGCTGTGGCGGGGGCGGTGGTGCTCACGGTGCGGCCTGCTCGCGTAGTGCCCGCAGATCGATCAGCGCGCGCATCAGGTGGCGCTCGACGGCGTTGAGCGTGATGCCCAGGCGCTCGGCCACCTCGGGCTGCGTGCAGCCTTCGATGCGGCACAGCCAGAAGACTTCGCGGCAGCGCGGCGGCAGGCCGTCGATGGTGCGCTGCACGGCTTGCAGGCGCTGCTGCAGGTCGAGCAGGAATTCGGTGGACGGCGCGCAGGGCTGCAGTGGGGCCGGGACCTCGGCCCCGATGGGAGCGTCGTTGGTGGGCAGGGTCGCCCAGCGGCGCGCCTCGTGCGCGTGGTCGGCCAGCACCGAGCGCACAACCGTGCGCAGGTAGGCGTGGGGTGCGGCCAGGCGGGCATGCCGGCCGCTGAGCGCGTAGCGCACGAAGGCGTCGTGCAGCACATCCTGCGCACGGTGCACGCAGCGCGTGCTGCGCCAGATGGCGGGCAGCAGGTCGCGGTAGGCCCAGCCCAGGTCCAGGCCGAGCCACGTGGGCGAGGCGGTGTGCGTCATGGCGTACGAATGAAATTAATGAGATCTATTCGCATTATCATAATCTATGCCCCTGTATGGCGCAGGTGAATTGCTCTTGAAAATATAGCTGCCTGCGCTGATGGATAAAGCGCTACAGGCCGATTCGGCTTGAAGCCGCCACGGGCGCTGCGCCGGGTTTCATCGCCATGTAACGCGCCTTGCCCAGGATGCGGGCTTTTGCAACACAGAGCAGGGAGCCGACGATGGGCATGGCATCGACCAAGGGCAAGAGGGAATGGGCGCGCAGGGCGGGCCAGGGCGTGCTGGCGCTGGCCGTGGCGGGGCTGGTGGCCGCCTGTGGCGGGGGCTCGGACACGGCGCCGGGCGAGCCGCTGGAGCTCACCATCCTGCACATCAACGACCACCACTCCACGCTCGAATCACGCGCCAAGACGCTGCAGCTGCCTGCCGGCGGGGCCGTGCCCGTGGCGGTGTCGGTAGATGCGGGTGGGTTTCCGCGCGTGACGGCGGCCATCAGTGCGCTGGCGGCGCAGTCGCCCCACGTGCTCAAGCTGCATGCGGGCGACGCGCTGACGGGCACGCTGTACTTCAACCGCGCCGGCGCCGACGGCGAGGCCGACGCCGCGATGATGAACACCGTCTGCTTCGACGCATTCACGCTGGGCAACCATGAATTCGACAAGGGCGACAGCGGCCTGAAGGGCTTCATCGACCTGCTGCACAAGGGCACCTGCAAGACGCCGGTGCTGAGCGCCAACGTGCGGTTCGGTGCCAATTCGGCGCTGAACGCGGCGAAGGCGCCCGGCGCGGTGAACGCGTCCACCGTGGTCGAGCGCGGCGGCCAGAAGATCGGCATCGTGGGCCTGACCATTGCGGGCAAGACCAAGGCCTCGTCCAGCCCCGACGCCGACACCACCTTCGAAGACGAAACCACCGCCGCACAGCGCGAGATCGACCGGCTGCGCGGGCAGGGCGTCAACAAGATCGTCGTGATGAGCCACATCGGCTATGACAACGACCGCCAGCTGGCCGCGCGCCTGTCGGGCGTGGACGTGGTGGTGGGCGCCGACTCGCACACGCTGCTGGGCCCCGATGGCCTGCGCGCCACCGGCGTGGGCACGCCCTCCGGCGCATACCCCACGCGCCTGACCGACAAGGACGGCAAGACCGTCTGCGTGGTGCAGGCCTGGGAATACGCGCAGGTCGTGGGCGAGCTGAAGGTGCGCTTCGACGGCAATGGCGACGTGGCCAGCTGCACCGGCACGCCGCACGTGCTGATCGGCGACCGCTTCACCATCGCCGGCAAGGCCGCAACCGACGCCGAGCAGCAGGCACTGCAAGCCAGCGTGTCCGCCACCGGCTTTCTGCGCACCACCGCGCCGTCGGCCGCCGCCACCGCCGTGCTGCAGCCCTTCAAGGACCGCGTGGCCGTGTTCAACCAGACGCAGGTGGCGACGGTGCCGCAGGAGCTGTGCTCGCGCCGCGTGCCCGGTGGCGTGGGGTCGGTGGACTACGGCCGCTCCAGCGCGGCCTGCAATGCCGAAGGCAGCGTCAGCTTGCGCGGTGGCGACATCCAGCAACTGGTGGCGCAGGCGTATTTGGAGGTGGCCAACGCCAGCTACGGCGGCGCGGACATCTCGCTGCAAAGCGGCGGCGGCGTGCGCATTCCGCTCACCGGCACGGTGTCGGCCGCACAAGCCATCCAGGTGCTGCCGTTCGGCAACATGCTGTTCCGCCTGGACGTGACCGGCCAGGAAGTGAAGGCCATGCTGGAAGACGGGCTCGAAGCCGTCTACGGCCCGGGCGGCTCCACCGGCCCCTACCCGTACGCCGGCGGCCTGCGATTCGACGTGAACGCGGCAGCAGCTTTTGGCCAGCGCGTGAGCGGCATCGAAGTGCGCAACCCTGCCACCGGCGCCTGGGGCGCGTTGGATGCGGCCAAGACCTATCGCTTGTTTGTGCTGAGCTTCAACGCCACCGGCGGCGACGGCTACAAGACCCTGGCCGCCGTGCCCGCTGCGCGCCGCCTGGACATCGGCGTGCTGGATGCCGACGTGTTCTTTAGCTACATCGACAAGCAGGCCAAGGACGCTGCTACCGGCCTGCCGGTGTTGCGGCGGCTGCCCGCTGAGCTGTACAGCACCAAGCGGTTCACCGCGCCGACCCGGTAGGGCAAGGGGCGGTGGCGGGGCGGCAGCCCCGGCGGGCTCCAATGCGCTGCGCCCAGGCCACCCTCACGGCCAGTGCCCGTCACTGAAGAAAAGTCCGTTCGGGCGGAGCTTGTCGAGGCCAGGGCACGACGATGCCAAAGCCCCCGGGCAGGCTCAGGGCGAATGGGTTGAGCTGACGGGCGTGGGCCTGCGCGTCCGTTGATGGCCGGCCGAGCATGCCGATTTTTGCTATTAAATAAATAGCTACCAGCGCTTGATGGATAAGCGCTAGGGATTCTCTGCACGAATCCCTCTGTGATGTGCTTGAACAGACAAGCCTGAAGCCCAGACAATGCGCATGAAGCAAAGCAGCCTGGGCCTGAGCAACACCGTCAAGCGCACTCGCAAGCGGGAATTCCTCGATGCGATGGAGTTGGTGGTGCCCTGGGCCGAGTTGGTCTCGCTGATAGAGCCCTATGCGCCTGAGAGCGGACGGCGGGGCCAGCAGCCCTTTGCAGTGCACACGTTGCTGCGTATTCACTTCATGCAGCAGTGGTTCAAGCTCAGCGACCCGGCGATGGAAGAAGCACTGCACGACGTGCCTGCATTCCGTGACTTCGCAGGCCTGTCCCACTGGGACGAACACATCCCCAGTGAATCGAGCATCCTGCGTTTCAGGCATCTGCTGGAGCGCCACAAGCTGGCCGAGCAGATCCTGGCCACCGTCAATGCGCTGCTACAGGCCAAGGGATTGCAGTGGAAGGCAGGCACCGTGGTGGATGCCACGCTCATTGCAGCGCCCACCTCCACCAAGAACCAAAGTGGGGTGCGCTACCGGGGGCTCAGGAAGAACACGGCGCAGATCGTCACGCTGTTTGCGCTGGGCAATCTGTGGATGGCAAGGCACCAGCTGATGGCTGCGGTGGGACAGGTGCGTCTGCAGGGGGCGTAACGCCTCGCAGACCGGGGGCAAACGGCCTCTGCAAAGCGTGCGACGGGGCCGCTGCACATGCCATTCGCTCAAATCGGGCAGGGGTCTTGGGTGGAGCACCTTGGTAGCACGGTCAGAAGAGATTCGTGAAGAGGATCCTTAGAGGTCAAAAACAATCGAAGTTTTTTGCCGCAGCCGGCTCAGGTGTAGCGCTTGGCCCGCAGGTTGTCTTTCATCTGCTGCAGCCCGCGCTGCAGCGGCTCGCCGATGCGCAGCGCCACGCAGGTGGCCAGCACATCGATGATGAGCAGGTGCAGCAGGCGCGACACCATGGGGCTGTAGCGGTCGTAGCCCTCGGGGTGGTCGGCCGCCAGGTGGATGGGGCAGGCCAGCGCCAGGGGCGAGCCGCTGGCGGTGATGGCTATTGTTGTGGCGCCGTTCTTGCGGGCAATGTCGGCCGCGTCCATCAAATCGCGCGTGCGGCCCGAGTTGGACACGATGATCAGGCAGTCGCCCGGCCCCAGCAGCGTGGCGCTCATCACCTGCATGTGGCCGTCGCTGGTGCTGATGCTGGTGATGCCGAGGCGAAAGAACTTGTGCTGCGCGTCCTGCGCCACGATGCCCGAATTGCCCGCGCCGTAGATCTCGATGCGCCGGCCGGTCTTCCAGGTGGCGGCAATGGCCGTCGCCGCGCGTTCGATGGCGCCGGTGCTGGCCGCGTTGCGGTACTGCAGAAAGGCCGCCACGGCGTTGTCCACCACCTTGACCAGCACGTCGCCGGTCTTGTCGTCGGCGTCCACGCTGCGGTGGATGAAGGGCACGCCCTCGCTCACGCTGCCGGCCAGCTTGAGCTTGAAATCCGCCAGTCCGTCATAGCCCATGCTGCGGCAAAAGCGCACCACCGTGGGCTTGCTGACGCTGGCGCGTGCGGCCAGCTCGCGCACCGGCAGGCGGGCGAACGCGCGTGCATCGGCCAGCACCAGGTGCGCCACGCGCTGCTCGGCAGGCGCCAGCGAGGGCAGGGAGGCAGTGATGCGATCTAGCATGTCAGTGACCTGTTGCAGTGACAGCCCACAGCGCTTGAAACCGGCGCAGCCTCGCCCATCGAATGGCCGCGGAGCAGGCCATGCCAGCGGACGCCGTGGAACGGGCTTTGCCAGGCCACTGGCGTCGTCCCCCCAGGCAGGGAAGGCGCCGCGGGCGACGCAGGGAGGGATTTTTCACGCCTCTTCTATCCATGTGTGGCCTTCGCGGGCCACCATGGCGCTGGCGGCACTGGGGCCCCAGCTGCCGGCGGTGTAGGGCCGGGGGCCGTCGCCCGCGTCGTGCCAGGCCTGCATGATGGGCTCGACCCAGCGCCAGGCGGCTTCCTGCTCGTCGGCGCGCACGAAGAGGTTCAGGCGTCCGGCGATCACGTCGAGCAGTAACCGCTCGTAGGCGCCCACGCGCTCGGTGCCAAAGCGCTGCTCAAAGTCCAGGTCAAGGTGCACCGGCGCCAGCGGTTGTGCTTCGGCAATGCGCGTGCCGCGCTGGTCCTGCCCGGCGGCGAACAGGTGCAGCGCCACGCCGTCGCGCGGCTGCAGGTGAATCACCAGCCGGTTGGCCGCACCCAGCGGCGAGCGGTAGATCGGGTGCGGCGTGGGGCGGAAGTTGATGGCGATGTGCGCCTCGTGCCCCGCCAGCCGCTTGCCGGTGCGGATGTAGAACGGCACGCCGGCCCAGCGCCAGTTGGCGATCTCGGTGCGCAAGGCGACGAAGGTTTCGGTGCGGCTGCCCGGCGGCACGCCGGCTTCCTGCGCATAGCCGGGCACCTGCTTGCCGCCGGAATTGCCGGCGGTGTACTGCCCGCGCACCACGTCGCGTGCCAGCGTGGCGGGCGTCCAGGGCACCAGCGAGCGCAGCACCTTCAGCTTTTCGTCGCGGATGGCGTCGGCATGGGCGTTGATGGGCGGCTCCATGGCGATCGCGCATAGCAGCTGCAGCGCGTGGTTCTGCACCATGTCGCGCAGCGCGCCGGTGCCGTCGTAGAAGGCGCCGCGCTTTTCCACGCCCAACTGCTCGGCCATGGTGATCTCGATGCTGGCCACCGTCTCGCGGCGCCACAGCGGCTCGAAGAGTGCATTGCCGAAGCGCAGCGCCAGCAGGTTCTGCACGGCGGGCTTGCCCAGGTAGTGGTCGATGCGGAAGATCTGCTCTTCCTGGAACACTTGGCGCACTGCGGCGTTGATGGCGCGGTTGGAGGCCAGGTCGTGCCCCAGCGGCTTTTCCAGCACCACGCGCGTGTGGGGTGTGGCCAGGCCCGCCGCGCCCAGTTGCTCGCAGGCGGTGGTGAACAGGCTGGGGGCGGTCGCCAGGTACATGACCACCGTATCGGCATTGCGCTCGCGTAGCCGCGCAGCCAGCTGGGCGTAGTCCTCGGCCTTGGAAAGATCGACGCGCTGGTACTCCAGCAGCGCCGCAAAGCGGGCGAACTCTTCGGCCGTGGGGCGCTTTTCCTGGATCACGTCGTCAAAGCGGCTGGCGATCAACTCGCGATACGCCACATCGCTCAACTCGTCGCGCGCCACGCCGATGATGCGGCCGCCCTCGGGCAGCGAGCCGTGGCGGAACGCCTGGAAGAGGGCCGGCAACAACTTGCGCCAGGCCAGGTCGCCCGTGCCGCCAAACAGAACCAGATCGAAGCTCATCGTGCAGTGACTTTCTTAACAAAGCGCCCAGAAAAAACTGCCGGTATGTTACCGAGTTTCATCATCAGGCCTTCGCTGACATGAGCCCGGCATGGCTGCGTCATACACTTGGCGGTTGAAGTGCGCCGGGATCCGACCCCCGGGCACCATCGCAGGAAGGAATAGCCTTGAACCAACTCGACGCACTCAAACAGTTCACCACCGTGGTGGCCGACACCGGCGATTTCCGCCAGCTCAGCGCCTTCCAGCCACAGGACGCCACCACCAATCCGTCGCTGATCCTGAAGGCAGTGCAGAAACCCGATTACGCGCCGCTACTGACAGAAGCCGTGTCGCGCTGGCGCGGCCGGCCGCTCGATGAAGTGATGGACCGGCTCATCGTGCGCTTCGGCTGCGAGATCCTCTCGCTCATCCCGGGCCGCGTGTCCACCGAGGTGGACGCGCGCCTGTCGTTCGACATCGAAGCGACTGTCACGCGCGGGGAACGCATCATCGAGCTGTACCAGGCCGAAGGCATTCCGGTCGACCGCGTGCTGATCAAGATCGCCTCGACGTGGGAAGGCATTCAGGCCGCGCGCCGGCTGGAAGAGCGCGGCATTCACACCAACCTGACGCTGCTGTTCTCCTTCGCGCAGGCCGTCGCCTGCGGCCAGGCCAAGGTCAGGCTGATCTCGCCCTTCGTCGGGCGCATCTACGACTGGTACAAGAAACAGGCCGGTGCGTCATGGGACGAAGCCGCCATGGCCGGCCCGAACGACCCTGGCGTGCAGTCGGTGCGCCAGATCTATCAGCACTACAAGCACTTCGGTATTGCCACCGAGGTGATGGGCGCGAGCTTTCGCAACGTGGGCCAGATCGTCGCGCTGGCCGGCTGCGACCTGCTGACCATCGCCCCTGACCTGCTGGCGCAACTGGCTGCAAGCGAAGCGCCGGTGCAGCGCGCGCTGGACGCCGACGCCGCGCGCGGGCTGGACTTGCCCGCCGTGAACTACGACGAGCCGGGCTTTCGCTACGCGCTGAACGCCGACGCCATGGCGACGGAAAAGCTGGCCGAGGGCATTCGCGCCTTTGCCGCCGACGCCGCCAAGCTGGAGCAACTGATGCAGGCGGCTGCATGAGCGACGCCGCACCCGCGACCCCACCCCGCATACGCTGCGACCGCACGCCCGCGTGGGCGCTGCTGCAGTCGCACTTCGAGACCACCGGCCGCTCGTTCGACCTGCGCGATGCGTTCGCCCAAGACGCGGGCCGCTTTGAGCGATTCAGCCAGCAGGCGCCGCACGTGTTTGCCGATCTGTCCAAGAACCGCATCGACGCGAGGGCGGAAGAGTTGTTGCTGCAACTGGCCCGCGAAACGGGGCTGGAGAGCCACCGCGACGCGATGTTTGCCGGCGCCGACATCAACCACACCGAGCAACGCGCGGTGATGCACTGGTTGTTAAGGAAACCGGCTGTAGCGCCCGCTGGTCAAGCGCAGGCTGCTACTGAAGTGGTAGCAAGCGGTTTGCGCGACGTGCATGCCACGCTGAAGGACATGCTGGCGCTGGCCGAGCGTGTGCGCGGCGACGACGCGATCACCGACGTGGTCAACATTGGCATCGGCGGCTCCGACTTGGGGCCGTCGATGGTGGTGAAGGCGCTCGAAGCATTCAAGCACCCAGGCAAGCGCCTGCACTTCATCTCGAACGTGGACGGCATGGAACTGGGCCTGCTGCTGCGCCAGCTGAAGGCCGAGAACACGCTCTTTCTCGTCGCCTCCAAGACCTTCACCACGGCAGAGACCATGGCCAACGCGGGCGCCGCGCGCGACTGGTTTCTGGCCCAGGGCGGCAGCGACGACCGCAATGCGGCGTTGTCCCTGTCGCGCCACTTCTACGCGCTGACCACCAACGTGGAGGCGGCGACGAAGTTCGGCATCGACACCACGCTCGGTTTCTGGGACTGGGTGGGCGGGCGCTACTCGCTCTGGTCGGCCATCGGGCTGCCGATCGCCATTGCCATCGGCGCCGAGAACTTTCGCGCGCTGCTGGCGGGTGCGCACGCTATGGACGAGCACTTCCGCACCGCACCGCTGGCGCAGAACCTGCCCGTGCGACTGGGCCTGCTGGACGTGTGGTACCGCAACTTTCACGGCTTTTCCAGCCGCAGCGTGGCGCCCTACAGCCACGGCCTGCGCCGGCTGCCGGCCTATCTGCAGCAGTTGGAGATGGAGAGCAACGGCAAGGGCGTGGACGCAGCGGGCGAAGCGCTGCCGTTCGCCACGTCGCCGGTGATCTGGGGCGAGCCGGGCACCAACGGCCAGCACGCGTTTTTCCAGATGATCCACCAGGGCACCGATGTGATCCCGGTGGAATTCATCGCCCTGCGCCGCGGCGGTGCCGACCTGCCGGCGCAGCACCCGCGCCTGGTCGCCAACGCGCTGGCACAGGCCCGCGCGCTGATGCTGGGGCAGGCCAGCGACGACGGCCATCGCCGTTTTGAGGGCAACCGGCCCAGCACCTTCTTGCTGCTGGAGCGCCTGGAGCCCGCCGCACTGGGCGCGCTCATCGCGCTGTATGAACACCGCGTTTTCGTGAGCGGTTCGCTCTGGGGCATCAATAGCTTCGACCAGTGGGGCGTGGAGCTGGGCAAGGTGCTGGCGAAGGACTTGGAGCCGCGGCTGGCGTCGGGTAATGCACAAGGGCTGGACGCGTCCACAGCGGGGCTGCTGCAGCGGTTGGTTTGACCACGAATAGCAGTCGAATTAGCCTCTAGCGCTCTTGTACAGGGCGTTAGTAGCTACAGATTTGAGAGTGAATTGTGCGCGACAGCACTCCGGACATCTACCTGGACGGCCTGCGCCAAAGCTACAACTACTACACCAGCACCATTCCGGCCGACCCCTGCACACTGGAGCGCACTCGAAGTGCTGCGCGGGCCGTCCGGCATGCTGTTCGGCGCTGGCACGGTGGCAGGCGTCGTCAACATGGTCAGCAAGCGTCCGCTGCAGGAAACGCAGCGGGAAGTGGGCGTGCAATTAGGCAGCTGGAACCGCAAGCAACTGCAGGCCGACCTGAGCGGCCCGCTCACCGCAGACGGCAAATGGTCGTACCGCCTGGTGGCTGTAGCCCGCGACGCCGACACGCAGGTCGACCATGTGCCCGACGACCGCCGCCTGATCTCGCCCTCGCTGATGTGGCGCCCGAACACCGCCACGTCGCTGCTGCTGCAGGCACACTGGCAGCAAAACCGCACAGGCAGCGTGGCGCAGTTCCTGCCCTGGTCGGGCACGCTGCTGCCCCAACCCGAATGGCCGGCTGCCCACCAGCTGCTTCATCGGCGAACCAGGCGGTTACTACGATACCGACCGCGAATCGATCGGCTACCAGTTCGAACACCGCTTCAACGATGCATGGACCGTGCGCCAGAACCTGCGCGTGGCGCGCAACGAGAACCGGGGTGCCTACTACTACGCTGATTTCTTCACCCTCCCAGGCGGCTTCGGCTCAGATCCTGTCAACCAGCGCGTGATCGGGCGACTCTATGGCGAGAACACCGCCCGCACCCGCGTGGTCACGGTGGACACCACTTGCAGGGCCGCCTGAACACCGGCGGGCTGCAGCACCACTTGCTGCTGGGTGTGGACTGGAACCGCCGGACCGAGGGCTAGACCGACTCTGGCGGCGCCTACGACCTGCCTATCGACGCCTTCGCCCCGGTCTACACCGGCCGGGCCGCGGTAACGCCGGTAGCGGTGGCGGGCAATCAGCAGCGCCAGACCGGCTTGTACGTCCAGGACCAGATGAAATGGGACCGCTGGATCTTCATTGCCGGACTGCGCCATGACCGGGTGACCAATGGCGTGGACCGCACACCCGACGAGCGCGCCAGCGACACCACCAAGCGCCTGGGCGTCATGTACCAACTGGGCGGAGGCTGGACTCCGTACTTCAGCTATGCCGAGTCGTTCACGCCGGTCAGCGTCTTAACGTGTTCGGTGCCCGCTTCAAGCCGATGGAGGGTGAGCAGGTGGAAGTCGGCGTGAAGTAGATGCCCTAGGGGGCGCCACCACCTTCACCGCGTCGGTCTACAAGCTGAAGGAAAAGAACCAGCTGATTGGCGACCCGACCAATCCGGACAACCGCCTGCAGGCCGGCGAAACCAAGAACAAGGGTGTGGAGCTGGAGATGAAGACGCGCATGTCGTCGGTGTTCGACCTGATCGCGCATTACAACTACACCGATGTCGGCAAAGCGCTGGAAGGCCTGCCGCGTAATCAGGCAGCAGTGTGGGGCTGTACCGGTTCTCATTGGGTGACGTACACGGCTTTTCCGTGGGCGCCAGGGGGCGGCTACCTGTCCTCGTTCCGTTATGGTGTCGGCCCGCGCGTGCCTTCGGCGCTGGGGGGCGATGCGCTGCTGGCCTATCACAGCCAGAACTGGCGCTATGCCCACGCGCCGCAACGTGATGGTCACCGCTACCTATCGATTCTGATCGCCTGAAAGTCGCTGTGCTGGCGGGCGAGGGTGCCCGCCAGTGCCAGTGCCAGTGCCATGTCCTCCGATCGGGTGGCGAGCCAAAAAAACCCCCGCAGGTCTTGCAACCTGCGGGGTTTTTTTGTGTCCGCTGACCGGGTTGGATAGGAGGGCCGAAGCCCTATCCACCTGCAGCCGGGCTGGGGGCAATTACATGCCCATGCCGCCCATGCCGCCCATGCCACCCATGTCGGGCATGCCGCCGCCAGCACCGGATTCGTCCTTCGGTGCTTCAGCAATCATGGCTTCGGTCGTCAGCAGCAGGGACGCCACGGAAGCGGCGTTCTGCAGGGCTGCGCGGGTGACCTTCGTGGGGTCCAGAATGCCCAGCTCGAGCATGTCGCCGTACGTGTCGTTGGCAGCGTTGAAGCCAAAGTTGCCCTTGCCTTCCAGCACCTTGTTCACGACCACCGATGGCTCGCCACCAGCGTTGTAGACGATCTCGCGCAGAGGCGCTTCGACGGCCTTGAGCACCAGCTTGATGCCGGCGTCTTGGTCGACGTTGTCGCCCTTGAGGCTGTCGCCCACGGCTTGCTTGGCACGCAGCAGTGCCACGCCGCCGCCGGCCACGATGCCTTCTTCCACGGCAGCGCGGGTGGCGTGCAGTGCGTCTTCCACGCGCGCCTTCTTTTCCTTCATCTCGACTTCGGTCGCAGCGCCCACCTTGATCACGGCAACACCGCCAGCCAGTTTGGCCACGCGCTCTTGCAGCTTTTCACGGTCGTAGTCGCTGGAAGCTTCTTCGATCTGGATGCGCACTTGCTTGACGCGGGCTTCGATGTCACCAGCAGCGCCAGCGCCGTCGATGATGATCGTGTTTTCCTTGCCCACTTCGATGGTCTTGGCTTGGCCCAGGTCGGCCAGCGTGACCTTCTCCAGCGTCAGGCCCACTTCTTCAGCGATGACCTTGCCGCCCGTCAGGATGGCGATGTCTTCCAGCATGGCCTTGCGGCGGTCGCCGAAGCCAGGTGCCTTCACAGCCACAACCTTCAGGATGCCGCGGATCGTGTTGACCACCAGCGTCGCCAGGGCTTCGCCCTCGACTTCTTCGGCAATGATCAGCAGCGGACGGCCGGCCTTGGCGACTTGCTCGAGTACGGGCAGCAGGTCACGGATGTTGCTGATCTTCTTGTCGAACAGCAGCACGAAGGGGTTGTCCAGAATCGCGGCTTGCTTTTCTGGGTTGTTGATGAAGTAGGGCGACAGGTAGCCGCGGTCGAACTGCATGCCTTCAACGACGTCGAGTTCGTTGTCCAGGCTCTTGCCGTCTTCCACGGTGATCACGCCTTCCTTGCCGACCTTGTCCATCGCGTCGGCAATGATCTTGCCCACGGACTCGTCGGAGTTGGCGGAGATCGAGCCGACCTGGGCGATTTCCTTGGAGGTGGTGGTGGCCTTGGAAGCCTTCTTCAGCTCTTCGACCAGGGCGACAACCGCCTTGTCGATGCCGCGCTTCAGGTCCATCGGGTTCAGGCCGGCGGCCACGTACTTGGAGCCTTCGCGAACGATGGCTTGGGCAAGCACGGTAGCGGTCGTGGTGCCGTCACCAGCGATGTCGTTCGTCTTGGAAGCCACTTCCTTCACGAGCTGGGCGCCCATGTTCTGCAGCTTGTCCTTGAGTTCGATTTCCTTGGCCACGGACACACCGTCCTTGGTCACGGTAGGGGCGCCGAACGAGCGCTCGAGCACCACGTTGCGACCCTTGGGGCCCAGGGTGACCTTGACCGCGTTGGCCAGGATGTTCACGCCTTCAACCATGCGTGCGCGGGCTTCGCCGCCGAAAACTACGTCTTTTGCTGCCATGTTTGGCTCCTAAAGAATTTGGGTCAAATTGGCCGCTAGTGCTTATCTATCAAGCGCTAGCAGCTATAAAAATGTGAGTGAATTCTGCGGGCAGCAGAATTACTTCTCGACGACTGCGAACAGGTCGTCTTCTTTCATGACCAGCAGCTCGTCGCCATGGACCTTGACGGTCTGGCCAGAGTACTTGCCGAACAGAACGCGGTCACCGACCTTCACGTTCAGGGCAACCACTTCGCCCTTGTCATTCTTCTTGCCAGGGCCAACGGCCAGGATTTCGCCTTGATCGGGCTTTTCGGCAGCGTTTTCGGGGATCACGATGCCGGAAGCGGTCGTGGTTTCACTTTCAATGCGCTTGACGATCACGCGATCGTGCAGGGGGCGAAGGTTCATGTGCATCTCCTGGGTCAAAAAAATGTGGGATATCAACGGTGCGCCCGCTGAGGGCGGGCGCTTGCGAAATCGACCGGCGCATGCTGTTAGCACTCATCGGTGTCGAGTGCTAATGATACGGGCATTCGTCCTGTTTTCAAGAGGCGCGCTCGCTGACAGTACCCGAGCAGCAGTAACTATCGGTGGCCGTCAGCCATGCTGGCCCCGCACTACCGCGTTACAGGATCCCCCCCGCGGTAGGGTTCTCGCACTGCTTGAGGCCAGCTACCTTCCAGCGCTTTGCTTCTACCGCTGCTTGACTCCATGACGCTCCAATCGCTTTACGTCTCGACTCCATCCGCCGCGCCCGCCCCGACGAGCAAGCGCCTTGCTCTGCTGGCCACCGCCTGCGCCGCAGTGGCCCTGCTGGCCGGCTGCGAGACCACCAACATGCGCATGGGCAGCCCCGAGGCCAAGACCGTCGCCACCGGTGCCGCTGGCGGCGCCTCCGCAGCGGGCGAGAGCGCCCAGCTGCAAAAGTGCTCCAGCCCCCTGGGCACCGTCTCCCTGGTCGAGAACCAGGACGCCGGCTGGTACACCATCCTGCGCAACGAATACAAGCTGCCTCCCACCTCCAACCTGCTGCGTTTGCTGATCCAGCAATCGAACTGCTTCATCGTGGTCGAGCGCAGCGCATCCGGCATGAACGCCATGAACCGCGAGCGTGCACTCATGGGCTCGGGCGAAATGCGCGGGGGCAGCAACTTCGGCCAAGGCCAGATGGTTGCCTCCGACTACGGCATGTCGCCCGAAATCATCTTCTCCAACAGCGATGCCGGCGGCATCGGCGGTGCCCTGGGCGGCCTGCTGGGTGGCGGGCGCGGTGCGGCCATCGCAGCCATCGGCGGCAGCTTGAAGACCCGCGAGGCCAGCGCCATGCTGACCCTGGTGGACAACCGCTCGGGCGTGCAGGTCTCGGCATCGGAGGGCAGTGCGTCCAAGAGCGACTTCGCCGGCTTCGGCGGGCTCTTCGGCGGCTCGGCCGGGGGTGCGGTGGGCGGCTACCAGAACACCGCACAAGGCAAGGTGCTGACCGCCGCCTTCATGGACGCATACAACCAGATGGTCGTGGCGCTGCGCAACTACAAGGCGCAAAGCGTGCAGGGCCAGGGCTTGGGCGGTGGCGGGCGGCTGGGCGTGGACGGTGCGGCTGCGCCCTCGCAGACCAAGGCGGGTGCTTCGATCTCGATGCGCGAAGCCCAGGAACGCCTGGGCGGGCTGGGCTACAACGTGGGCACGCCCGACGGTGCTGCCGGCCCGCGCACGACCAAGGCGCTGCGCGACTTCCAGAAGGACAAGGGCATTCCGGTGACGGGCCGCCTCGACACTGCCACGCAGGACGCGCTCTCGCGTTGAGCGGCCGACGTACTGGGAGCGGCGGGGCGCTCCCAACGTCGATGAGGAAGAGCAAGCCCGCGTGCGCCACGATCGCGCGCGGACAGCAGGACCCGGCCTCGGCCGGGTCTTTTTTCGCCCCGCTATTCCACCTGACGGACATTCGAGCCGCGCAGGCTTCGTAAATTGTGTCTACTTGTTATATTCGTGCGTGACGGTTTTATGACTTACGCGAGACGGAGAACGAGATGAATTTGCGAACCCGCATCGTGCTGCTGTGTGGCACTACGCTGCTTGGGCTGATGGTGCTATCGGCAGTGGCGCTGACCACCCTGTACCGATCGATGATGAAAGAGCGCACCGCCCAGCTGTCCACCCTGGTAGTGCTGGCGCACGAGGCCGCGCAAAAGGCCTATGACCAGGAAAAGGCCGGCAAGCTGTCGCGCGAAGAAGCCTTGAAGCAGGCCAAGGCCGCCATTGGCAGCTTTCACAAGGGCGACCTGTACTTCTTCGTGCGGGGCTATACCGACGATGTGAACTATGTACACCCCAACCCGAAACGCGTAGGCATCGTCGACGCAAAGGTGGGGCGCGAAGCCGGCGAGCGCTACCGTGCAGCGCTGCAAGGCAAGACCGTGGCCATGGTGGTGGCGCCGGGTACCCGCCCGGGTGCCAAGGAGCCGGTGGAAAAGCTGTACGCGATCACCAAGTTCGAGCCTTTCGACTGGATCATCGGTTTTGGCGACTACATCGATGACATCGAACAGGCCTTCTGGCGCAACACCGCCATCCTGCTGTCTATCGGCGGCGTGCTGATGCTGGCGGTGGGCTGGCTGGCGTGGAGCATGCAGCGCACGCTGATGCGCCAGTTGGGTGGCGAGCCGCAGTACGCAGCCGAGGTCGTCAACCAGATCGCCGCTGGCAACCTGGTGGTGGACGTGCAGACTCGCCCGGGGGACGAGTCCAGCATCCTGCACGCCATCCGCGTGATGCGCGACAACCTGGCGCGCCTGGTAAGCCAGGTGCGCGACAGCACGGGCTCCATCACCACGGCATCAGCGGAAATCGCCTCAGGCAACAGCGACCTGTCGTCGCGCACCGAATCGCAGGCCAGCGCGCTGGAGCAAACGGCCGCGTCGATGGAAGAGTTGACCTCCACGGTGCAGCAGAACGCCGACAACGCCCGCCGTGCCAACGAGCTGGCGCAGGCCGCCTCCGGCGTGGCTGCACGCGGCGGCGCGGTGGTCGAGCAGGTGGTGGACACCATGGGCTCCATCGACCAATCGTCACGCAAGATCGTGGACATCATCAGCGTGATCGACGGCATCGCCTTCCAGACGAACATCCTGGCGCTGAACGCCGCCGTGGAAGCGGCGCGCGCCGGCGAGCAAGGCCGCGGCTTTGCCGTGGTGGCCAGCGAAGTGCGCAGTCTGGCGCAGCGTTCGGCCTCTGCCGCCAAGGAGATCAAGGGCCTGATCGATGATTCTGTCGCCAAGGTGAGCGTGGGCACGGGCCTGGTGCGCCAGGCGGGCGAGACGATGCGCGAGATCGTCGAAGGCGTCGCACGCGTCACCAGCATGGTGGGCGAGATCAGCGCGGCCAGCGCTGAGCAGAGCGCCGGCATCGCGCAGGTGAACCAGGCCGTGTCGCAGATGGACCAGAGCACGCAGCAGAACGCTGCGCTGGTCGAAGAGGCTCTTGCTGCTGCGCAGTCGCTGGCGCATCAGGCGCAGGCGCTGTCGCAGACGGTGGACCAGTTCCGCGTGAGCGATACCGCCGGGACGGCCGGCGCACTGCCCGCGCCAACGCTGCGCGCCCTGCGCTGAGCTGTACTCAACCCTTGGCTGGGCGCATGCGCGCCCGGTGCGGATTCAGCTGCCCACTCGCGGTGTGATGCCCAGGAAGTGATCCAGCATATGGAAGTGGTCTTCGAAGAAGGCTTCTTCCAGGCTGGCGATGCGCTCCACCGGCACCCATTGCACGTCGGCCGCATCGTCGTCCGCACGCACCGTGGGAAAAGGCGCATCTCCCAGATCGAAGTAATGCGCGTGCGTGATCGTGCGGCCGCGCTGGCTGCGGTCCGGGTGGTCGAACACGGTCACCTCGCGCAGCGCAGCGCGCATGTCCGCCTCGGGCAGGTGGCAGTGGGTTTCTTCCTGCAACTCGCGCAGGCACGACTGCCACACGGTTTCCCGCTGCTCGATGAAGCCGCCCGGCACGGCCAGCTGACCGCGGCCCGGCGCGTGCGCACGGCGGATCAGCAGCACGTGGCCCTGGCAGCGCACCACCGCGTCGACCGTGACGAAGACGGGCGGGTAGGGCGCCGCGGCCCAGGCTTGCCGGTAGCCGCGCAGCATGCGCCACTCTTCTTGCAGCGCGGCGTAATGCGGCTGGTCGGCGAAGGCCTGCAAAAACTCCAACGTGCTGCCGGGCATCTGGCCGGCCAACGGCGACAGCGCGGTACGCACGCTGTGCGGCTGGGCGCCGAAGTAAGCATCGCGAATCGCAGTGGCGTCGATGCTGCCTTGCCGCTCCACCGGCAGCAGCTGCCAGCCCGGAAAGGCGCGCAAATAGCTGCTGGTCGCGTCTTTGAAATGCCCCACCAGGCCGATGCGCGCGTCTGCCGCCGTGTGCAGCGACACCGCCTGCAACACGGCCGCCACCCAGCGTGTCTCGTTGTAATGGTCGCGCACCGGCAGCACGGTCAGGCGGGCCCGATCGGCGTCTGGCAGAGCGTTGCGCAGCATGACTTCGCGCTCGGCCCAGGTGAAAGGGTTCTTGGGCGAGCGTGCCTGCCAGGCCGAACCCATGATGACGATGACCTGCGCAGCGCTGTCCAGCGCGTGGCGCAGCAGCGCCAGATGGCCGTTGTGAACGGGCTCGAAACGGCCGATGAGGATGGCGGTGTCGTACATGGGCAAGAAGGGGAGGTTTTGCGGAGGGGCAGATGGGCGGCGAAGCAGATGCGCCCGCGCAGGCAATGGAGTCAAAAAAGTGAGCAGCTTGCGCTTATCCAATAAGCGCTGGAGGCCATTCTGACTCAGATGCTGGCCAGCAGCACCAGCTGCGGGGTGAACTTGGAGAAGCCGGTGTCGAGCGAGCCGGTGATCATTGCCGGCGGGGGATGCTCACTTATTAATAGCTGCTTGCGCTTATTGGACGGGCGCTAGAGGCTGATTTCATCTGAATTTGCCAGTTGAATACCCTGCGCGCGCATGGCGGCAATGAAGGCGCCGTGCTGCGCCTCAAAGCCGGCTACGGGGCTCATGCAATCGGTCAGCAGCACGATGCGCTCAGCCGTCCAGCCAGGCCGCCGTGTGGGCAGGTATTCCACCAGGTGTTCGACGGTGGCGCGCACGCAGTGGCTGCTGGCTTCACCGGCGACGATCAGCAGGTCGGCAGGGGCGAGTGCATCCAGCAGCCGGGTGTTCAGCGCGGTGTCCGCATCGGCCGGGTCGGGCACTTCGGCCTGGATGGCGCTGTAGTGTTCGGTCCACGGGTTCAGTCCCTTGAAGACGTTGCGCACTGCGGTGTGGCTCAAGGCCTGCCATTCGCCGCATGCGGCGAGCAGGTCTGCGTGAACACCATGGCCCCAACGGCCGACCTCGCAGTGCACGGGCCACACCATCAGTGTGTAGCGGCCCTGCGCTTCCAGCGCGTCCAGATAACGCAGCACCCGTGGCAGCGCGGTGAAGTCACGGGGCGCGAACCGGCCCGCGCGCACTTGCGCCGCCGTGATGGATGTGAAGGGCACGACCTCGCCTGCGGCATCCGTGCGCCAGAAGCCTGGGTGGGCCACGTCGTAACGCTGATGTGAGTCGAGCGTGACCGTCACTGCGTCAATGTTCTTGCCCTGCGCGCGCAGCCAGCCGGCTAGGCGCTGCAGGTCGGCATGGGCGCCGGCCACGGGCAAAGACGGTGCGATGGGCAGACCCGAAAGTGGGTCACGGCCATGCCAGTCGGCGGGCAGGTCGCAGAAGTCGTTCTGCGGGTCGATGGCGAGTAACTGAATCGAGCGGGTCATGTCAGATTATCTGCAGCGCTGCGGAAGTTGGGCAGCACTCGAGCGTATTCGCCATGTCTGCTCAAACGCGAAGTCCGGCGCAACCTGAGGGGCCGCCCGGACTTCTTCGTCTGGTACGCAACCAGTTCAGTTCAATGATCCGCCGTCACGCTGCAACCGACTTTGCCTCGTCGTAGGTGCGCAGGTAGTCACCGGCCAGCCGGGACTTCTGCGTGTCGCTCAGCATCTTGCCGGCCATCTGAAAGAAGCGCGTTTCCTCTT
This sequence comes from Acidovorax sp. WCS2018Noco2-16, assembly GCF_031843945.1. Classification (NCBI taxonomy): domain Bacteria; kingdom Pseudomonadati; phylum Pseudomonadota; class Betaproteobacteria; order Burkholderiales; family Comamonadaceae; genus Acidovorax; species Acidovorax sp. WCS2018Noco2-16. The sequence goes on along the minus strand of NZ_JAVTJJ010000002.1, from coordinate 262,993 downwards.
CCTTCAGATGGTGCAGCACCTTGTCGCCCAGCTTGGTAGCAATGGCCAACCACGAAGAAGTCGACGGGTCGGCCGCTTCCAGGTCTTCCACCAATTCGTCGATGGCGTGGTGCTCGGCAATGGCGTGGCGCGACAGATCGATGCCGTTGTCGTGTTCCATCAGCAGCCGGTAGAAATGGCGGTCTTCCGCCAGTTCATGGGCTGCCAACTCGCGCTTGAGTTCGTCGAACAGCGACTTGCGCTCTGGCGTATCGCCGCTGGTGGCCTTGACCTGGCGCACCAGAGTGCGCTGGCGTTCATGGCTCTCGCGCAGCGCTTCGAAGATGTTGATGTCAGTGGTCATGCGGGCTGCACTCTTACTTCAGCGCCTTGCGGGCTGCGCCCACACCCAACACCGCCAGAATCACGAAGATGACGGCCACCACCAGGAACAGCACGAACAGGATCTTGGCAATGCCCGCAGCGCCTGCAGCCACGCCAGTGAAGCCCATGGCGCCGGCGACCAGGGCGATGAGAGCAAAGATGATGGCGTACTTCAGCATGGTTCAACTCCTTGTGGACAGCAGTGCAGGCACTGCGAAATGTATGTACGCAAGTTACATGCGCTGCCTTGGCTTCCCCGTCGGATGGAGGGAGCCGCCTGCGTAGGAGGGTGCTGATTGGCTGCATTGCCGGGTGTGGCTTATTGCATGGCCAACGCATGCCACGCCACCCCGACGGCGATGGCGAGCAGTGCCGCGCCGGTAGCACGTTCTATGCGCTGCAGATGGCGGGCAAACCGCTCCACCACGGCGCGATGGCCTGCTGTCGCGGCGACCAGCAAATCCCAGCCCAGTACGGCGCACACCATCCACAACCCATACATCGCCTGAATGCGGCTGGGAGTGCCGCCCAGCAAGGTGAACAAGCTGGCGTAGAAAAGGGCGTTCTTGGGGTTGAGCAGACCCGAAGCCAAGCCCATCCGCAAGCCTTGACGCCAACTCAGTCGTGTGGCGGCGTCCATGCCGTTCAGGGGCGACAGGCTGGTGCCTTTCGACTGCAATAGCCCAACGCCCATCCATCCGAGGTAGAGACAACCACCCCACTGCAGGACGATGAAAGGCAGGCTGCCGGGACGGATCACCGAGAGTCCGCCCCAGGCCAACGCGATGAAGATGCCGTTCGCCAGCGCCACACCCAGGCATATGCTGCTGGCGCGCCTCCAGCCTTGCAGCAGCGCGGTGCGCACGATCAGAAAGAAGTCCGGCCCCGGACTCAGCAGGGCCACGAAGTGGGCTCCGGCCACCATCAGAAATTGTTCGAGCAATGCAAGCCTTTTGCGTGGTGCGACCCATGTCGCGCTGCGTGCAGTCTGGCGTGCCCTGGGGCAGACGTATTGGAAAAAAAGGCGCTCGCAGAAGACTCGCAGAGCCTCGCAGAAACCAAGCTCGATGCTCAGCGCAGATAGTCGCCCGGTGTGGCTGCCACACGCTGCTTGAATGCGTTGTGGAAGTGGCTCTGGTCGTAGAAGCCCAGATCCTGCGCGACGGCGGCGGGAGCATCCCCGGCCCGCAGCAGGGTGCGTGCGGCGTTGATGCGGAGGTCGAGTTGATAGGCGTGCGGCGTGAGCCCGGTGGCCGCGCGAAAGGCGCGCACCAGCGCGTGCGGCGTCATTCCCGCGACCTGGGCCAGCAGGGGCAGGGGAAGCGCGTCGGCATACCGCGCCTGGAGCAGCGCCAGTACGCGGGCGAGCGGCGGTTGTGCCCCGGTCTGCGCCAGTGCAGCGGCGCTATGGCGCCAGGCGCTACCGGTGAGAAAGTGCGAGAGCGCAGCCTTCTTGTCGGCGGCGGGCGCGCGTGAAAAGAGCCGTTGATTCAGATCGCAAAACGCCTGATAGGCCGGGGCGTGGCGCACCACGAAGGCGTGGCCTGGAACAGCAGCCACGCCGGCCTTTGCCAGTGTTTCTGCGACCCAGGCGGCATCGAGATAAAGCATCTGGTAGCTCCAGCGCTCTCCGGGCGCCGGGTTGCAGGCATGCACACAGCCTGCAGGTACGGCCACCAGGGCGCCATGCGCCAGCGGCACGCTGTGGCCTGCGCAGGTGAACACGCTGCGGCCCGCATCCACCACGCCAATCGACAGCGTGGTGTGCGTGTGCGGGCGGTAGCAGGCGCGGCTGCTGGCCGCGCTGCGACTCTCCACGAACGGCAGGGCGCTGTCGTGCCAGAACCGCGGCGGCGTGCGGGTCTGGCTTGTCACGTGCAGGCTTTACAGCCCGGCTGCAGCACGCAATGCTGCAGCTTTGTCCGTCCGCTCCCAGCTGAATTCGGGCTCTTCGCGGCCGAAGTGGCCGTAGGCAGCCGTCTTTTCGTAGATCGGGCGCAGCAGGTCGAGCATCTGGATGATGCCCTTGGGTCGCAGGTCGAAGTGCTCGCGCACCAGTGCGGCCAGGCGTTCGTCCGACACCACGCCCGTGCCTTCGGTGTAGACCGTGATGTTCATGGGCTCGGCCACGCCGATGGCGTAGGCCACCTGGATCTGGCACTGGCGCGCCAGGCCCGCAGCCACGATGTTCTTGGCCACGTAGCGCGCGGCGTAGGCGGCCGAGCGGTCGACCTTCGTTGGGTCCTTGCCGCTGAAAGCGCCGCCGCCGTGCGGGCAGGCACCGCCGTAGGTGTCCACAATGATCTTGCGGCCGGTGAGGCCGCAATCGCCCTGCGGGCCGCCGATGACGAAGCGGCCGGTGGGGTTGATCAGGTAGCGGGTGTTCTGCAGCCATTCCTTGGGCAGCACGGGCTTGATGATCTCTTCGATGATGGCTTCGGTGAACGAGGTCTTCATCTTGGTCTGGGTTTCGCTCTGGTCGGGGTGGTGCTGGGTGGAGAGCACCACCGTGTCGATGCTGTGGGGCTTGCCGTCCACATAGCGCATCGTGACTTGCGACTTGGCGTCGGGGCGCAGGAAGGGCAGGCGGCCGTCCTTGCGCAGCTGGGCCTGGCGCTCGACCAGGCGGTGCGCGTAGTAGATGGGCGCGGGCATCAACTCGGGCGTCTCGTCGCAGGCGTAGCCGAACATCAGGCCCTGGTCGCCGGCGCCGGTGTTCAGGTGGTCGTCGCTGGCGTGGTCCACGCCCTGGGCGATGTCGTTGGACTGCTTGTCGTAGGCCACCAGCACGGCGCAGCCCTTGTAGTCGATGCCGTAGTCGGTGTTGTCGTAGCCGATGCGCTTGATGGTGTCGCGCGCCACCTGGATGTAGTCGACATGCGCGTTGGTGGTGATCTCGCCGGCCAGCACCACGAGGCCGGTGTTGGTCAGGGTTTCGGCAGCGACGCGGCTGCGGGGGTCCTGCGCGAAGATCGCGTCGAGGATGGCATCCGAGATCTGGTCGGCCACTTTGTCGGGGTGACCTTCAGAGACGGACTCGGAAGTGAAAAGGAAATCGTTCGCCATTTGAATAAACTCCGGTACTTGCAGCGTGTGGGGCGTTTGCCCTCAGCTCGGGAGCTTTGGCGAACGCTTTAGCAGAATTGTTTTACGTCGCCCTGCAAGTTGCTCATTTAACCCAGCGACCGAGCCATTCTAGTGCCATCCTTGTTTCGATCTCTCTTCCACGGCCTTGCGGCCCTGCCGCTGTGGCTATCGCATCTACTGGGCGCCGCAGCGGGCTGGATCGTGTTCGCCGCATCGCCCACCTATCGCCGCCGCTTCATCGACAACGCCGCGCGGGCGGGCTATGCGCTGGGCGATGTGCGCGCCGCCATCGGCCATGCCGGCCGCATGGTGGCCGAGATGCCGCGCCTGTGGCTCAAGACCGAATCGCCGCCCGTGCAGATCCGCAACGGCGACTGCGTGGAGCGCGCCTGGGCGCGTGGCAAGGGGCTCGTCTTCCTGACGCCGCACATCGGTTGCTTCGAGCTGTCGGTGCAGGCGGCCGCCGCGCGCTGGAGCCCGTCGCACGGCCCCATCACCATCCTGTACCGGCCGGCGCGCCAGTCGTGGCTGGCGGACATCATGCAGACCGCGCGCAACCGCCCGGGCATCGAGGCGGTGCCGACCACGCTGCAAGGCGTGCGGCAGATGCTCAAGGCACTGCGCCGGGGCGAAGCCGTCGGCCTGTTGCCTGACCAGGTGCCGCCGCATGGCCTGGGGATCTGGTCGTCCTTCTTCGGCCGCGAGGCCTACACCATGACTCTCGCGGCCCGGCTGGCGCAGCAGACGGGCGCCAGCGTGGTGCTGGCGCGCTGCGAGCGGCTGCCGCGCGGGCAGGGCTATGTCCTGCACTTCGACGAATTGAGCGTGCCGATCGCCCCGGAACTCGACGCCGCCGTGCTGCAGATCAACCAGGCGATGGAGTACGTCATCCGCCAGGACCCGCAGCAGTACCTGTGGGGCTACGGGCGCTACAAGCAGCCGCGCGGGGCTCCAGCACCAACGCCTGCATCGCCTGCATCGAGTGGAGACGCCGCGTGATGGTGCGTATCGGTATCGCCCTGCTGGGGCTGCTCGGCCGCCTGCCGCTGCCCGTGCTGCGCGCCTTGGGCGCGTACATCGGCCGCGTGCTGTTCGTGCTGGCGGCGCGGCGGCGCAAGGTGGCGCTGCGCAATCTGGAGGTGTGCTTTCCCGACATGGCGCCCGAGCAGCGGCGCGCCTGGGCGCGGGAATCGTTCGAGGTGTTCTGCCAGGCCTTCCTGGACCGGGGCTGGCTGTGGTCGGGCTCCGAGGCGCTGGTACGCAGCCGCGTAAAGCTCGTCGGTGCGCTGCACGAGTTGGAGGGCGACGCGCCCACCATCGTCTTCGCGCCGCATTTCTACAGCATGGACGCGGGCGGCCTGGCGCTGCCGCTGAACACGCCGCGTGAATTCACCTCGATCTTCGCCACCCACCCTGATCCGGTGCAGGACGCCTGGTTCATGGCTGGGCGCCAGCGCTTCGGCAAGGTGCAGATGCTCAACCGCGCGGACGGGGTCAAGCCCATCATCTCGTGCTTGCGCAAGGGCGGCCTGCTGTACCTGCTGCCCGACATGGACTACGGCGCGGGCGATTCGCTTTTCGTGCCGTTCTTCGCGGTGCCGCAGGTGGCGACCATTCCGTCGTTGTCGCGCTTTGCCCGGCTGGGCCGCGCCAAGGTGGTGGGCCTCTATAGCCGCATGACGCCCGAAGGCTACGTGGCCGAGCTGACGCCCGCGTGGGAGCACTTTCCAACCGACGACGTGGTGGCGGACACGGCCCGCATGAACCGCGAGTTGGAAACGGCGATTTTGACCATGCCCAGCCAGTACTACTGGGTGCATCGGCGCTTCAAGACGCGGCCCGAGGGTGCACCGTCGGTTTATGAGTGAAATAGGCCTCTAGCGCTTATCCATCAAGCGCTAGTGGCTATAAATATAGTAGCAACTAGCGGGTGAGCAGGCTGGCTAGCGCTGTAGCCACCGCGTCCGGCTGCTCATGCACCACCCAGTGCGATGCCGAGGGCAGCGGCTGCACCCGCAGGTCGGGCACCCAGTCGCTCAAACCGTCCAGTAAGCCGGGCAGCAAGGCCGGGTCGTTCAGGCCCCACAGCACCTGGGTGGGCACCTGCACTGTCAGCATCTCCGTCGGCAATTGCACGGCAGCGGCGCCAGGGTCGTCGGCATGCGGCGGGCGCAGCGGGCTGGCGCGGTAGTAGTTGCATGGGCCGGTCAGGCCGCCCTGCCATTGCGCTCGGTACTGATCGCGCACGGCCGGGGTCAGCCAGTCGGGGGCGCCGCCGCCGCCCGGCGTGTCGAAAAAGCCGAACAGGCGGGCAAAGTCGTTCTCAGCCAGCAGCGCTTCGGCATCGGGTCGGCAGAGAAAGCGCATGTAATCGCTGGCCGCCTGCTGCGCTGGGTTGTGCTGCAGCTCACGCAGGAAGGCGCCCGGGTGCGGCGAATTGACGATCAGCAGCCGCTGCAGCAGATCGGGCCGTTGATTGGCCACGTTCCAGGCCACCGCACCGCCCCAGTCGTGCGCGATGAGCGCCGCCAGCGGCTGGCCGGCGCCGCATTCGGCTGCGATCAGCGCCACGATGTCCTGCACCAGATGCTTGGCGCGGTACGCCTCGCGCTCCGGCGGGCTGCTGGACGGCGCAAAGCCGCGCAGGTGGGGCGCCACGCATCGGTAGCCACCCTGTTCCGGCCTGGCGAAATGTTCCAGCAGGCCGTCCCAGATGAACGCGCCTTCCGGGAAGCCGTGCAAAAACAGCAGGACGGGCCGCCCCGCGTCGCCACTCACGCGACAGTGCAGGGTGATGCCGTGGGGCAGGGCGTGGTCCAGGGTGTCTATCATGCTGCGCTATGCTTTCCATAGCTGACAGCGCTTGCTGGTTGAGCGCTGGAGGCTATTTTGGTTCTGATTCGTCGTGAGGGGCCGAGTCGGGTGCGTCGGTCGCATCAGCGGGGGCGGGCGCTTGGTCTTGCACCGGGTGCGACCACTGCCACAGCAGCTGGGCGACTTCGTCGACGCCTTGTTTCTTCAGGGCAGAGAACATCATCACCTCTCCGCCGGCCGCGTTCAGTCGCGTAATCGACAGGATCTTGGCCTGCTCCGATCGGGTGAGCTTGTCCGCCTTGGTGAGCACGATGAGGAACTTCAGGCCTTCTTCGACCCGTGGGCGCAGGACTTCGAGCAGCGCCTCGTCCAGCTCCGTCAACCCGAGCCGGGGGTCGCACAGCAAGACGATGCCGGTCAAGCCGGGGCGGCTGACCAGGTAATTGACCATCACCTGCTGCCAGCGCACCTTGTCCGAGCGCGACACCTTCGCATAGCCGTAGCCGGGCAAGTCGGCCAGCACGGCATCGGTGATGCCTTGCTTGCCCAGGGAGAACAGGTTGATGTGCTGCGTGCGCCCAGGTCGCTTGGAGGCGAAGGCCAGCTGCTTTTGCTGGGTGAGCGTGTTGATGCACGTGGACTTGCCCGCGTTGGAGCGGCCCACGAATGCGATTTCGGGCACGGTGATGTTGGGCAAATGGTGCAGCTGCGCGGCCGTGGTCAGGAAGCGCGCGGTGTGCATCCAGCCCATGGCGACTTTGGCGTCGGGTGCGGGCGGAAGGCTGCCAGCAACTGGCGCATGTGATGTAGTCGTCATAAATCGGGGTTTGAAGGGATACGGCGCAAAGGGAGGCGATTGTAGAATCGTGGGGTTTTCGCGCCTCAATACCACAAACAAGAAACCCTCGATATGAAGTTGCTTGCCTCCTTGCTGATGGCTGCCGCGCTGGCAGTTCCCGCCATTTCGGCCCAAGCGGCGGGCGAGGCACCAGCCCCGGCTGCGGCAGCGCAAAAGCCTGCCAAGCCCGATCTGGTCAAAGGTGAAGCCAGCTTCACGGCCGTGTGCGTGGCCTGCCACGCGGCCGACGGCAACTCCAGCATTGCGGCCAACCCCAAGCTCGCGCAGCAGCATCCTGAATACTTGGTCAAGCAACTGCAGGAATTCAAATCCGGCAAGCGCAACGACCCGGTCATGAAAGGCTTTGCCTCCGCGCTGACGGACGACGACATGCGCAACATCGCCGCCTGGCTGGCCACCAAGCCCGCCAAGGCAGGGTTTGCCAAGGACAAGGAACTGGTCGGCCTGGGCGAGCGCATCTACCGCGGCGGCATCGCAGACCGCAACATCGCCGCCTGCGCTGGCTGCCACAGCCCCAATGGCGCCGGCATTCCGGCCCAGTACCCGCGCCTGTCGGGCCAGCACGCGGACTACACCGCCAAGCAGCTGACCGAATTCCGCGCGGGCAAGCGTGCCAACAGCCTGCAGATGACCCAGGTGGCGGCCAAGCTGAATGACCGCGAGATCAAGGCGGTGTCCGACTACATCGCCGGCCTGCGTTGATGCACGTCAATCCGCAGGGGCTCTGCTGGCGGGCTCGCGGAACCTACCGCCGATAATCTCCACCCAAGACGGGCGGGCGCATCTGAACGGATGGCCCGCCCTTGTTGTTTGGGCCCTGCCGCTGATCCTTTCCTGATCCCTTCCATCTCTCCCCTTTCTCTGTTCCATGTCTGACCCCACCCACGGCATCCGCCTTCAGTCCCGCTCGCAGGCGCTGCGCGCGGCGATCGAGCTGCTGTCGTCGATGCGGTTCGCCATCGCGCTGCTGACGGTGATCTGCATCGCATCGGTCATCGGCACCGTGCTCAAGCAGCACGAGCCGGCCGTGAACTACGTGAACCAGTTCGGCCCGTTCTGGGCGGATGTGTTCCTGGCGCTGCGGCTCAACGCCGTCTACAGCGCCTGGTGGTTTCTGCTGATCCTGGCGTTTCTGGTGGTGAGCACCTCGTTGTGCGTGGCGCGCAACGCACCGCGCTACCTGGCCGATCTGCGCAACTACAAGGAAAGCCTGCGCGAGCAGAGCCTGAGCGCCTTCTCCCATCGCGCCGAAAACGACCTCGCCGAAGCGCCCGAGGCCGCCGCACGCCGCCTGGGCGCGCTGCTGGTGTCGGGCGGCTGGAAGGTCAAGCTGCAAGAGCGCAGCGGCCGTGGCTGGATGGTGGCGGCCAAGGCCGGCGCGGCCAACAAGATCGGCTACATCGCGGCGCACAGCGCCATCGTGCTGATCTGCCTGGGCGGACTGCTGGACGGCGACTTGATCGTGCGCGCGCAGATGTGGATGGGTGGCAAGACGCCTTATGCGGGCGGCGGCCTGATCTCGGAAGTCAAGCCCGAGCATCGCCTGTCCGAGCGCAACCCCACCTTCCGCGGCAACCTGCTGGTGGCCGAAGGCACGCAGTCGAGCATCGCCATCCTGAACCAGTCCGACGGCGTGCTGCTGCAAGAGCTGCCCTTCGCCATCGAACTCAAGAAGTTCATCGTGGAGCACTACTCCACCGGCATGCCCAAGCTGTTCGCCAGCGAGATCGTCATTCACGACAAGGCCACCGGCCAGGCCACGCCCGCGCGCGTGGAGGTGAACCACCCGGCCAGCTACCGCGGCATCGAGATTTACCAGTCGAGCTTCGACGACGGTGGCTCGCAGGTCACGCTGCGGGCGCGCCCGCTGGTGGCCGGCGTGCAGCCGTTCGACGTCCAGGGCGTGATCGGCGGCAATTCGCCCCTGCCTCAGGCGTCGATGGGGCAGCCGCTGACGCTCGAATACGCCGCGCTGCGCGTGCTGAACGTCGAGAACTTCAGCAATGCGAAGGATGTGGGAGCCGGTGGCTCTGCCGTCGACGTGCGCAAGGTCGACCTGCGCGCATCCATCGAGTCACGCCTGGGTGCGGGCAACAAGACGCTGACGCCGCGCGATCTGCGCAACGTGGGCCCTAGCATCACCTACAAGCTGCGCGATGCTTCCGGCCAGGCGCGCGAATTCCACAACTTCATGTTGCCGGTGGACACGGGCGACGGCCAGCCTGTCTATCTGCTGGGCGTGCGTGAAACGCCATCGGAGCCGTTTCGCTACCTGCGCGTGCCTGCCGACGACCAGGGCAGCATGGACGGGTTCGTGCGCATGCGGATGGCGCTGGCCGATGCTGCGCTGCGGGAACAGGCGGTCAAGCGCTATGTCGCCCTGGCGGTGGACGCGTCGCGGCCCGAGCTGGCCGAGCAGCTGACGCAGTCCGCGGTGCGGGCGCTGGCACTCTTTGCGGGTGCGATGCCCGCCGCGCAAGGCCGCAGCAGCGCCGGCGGCCTGCAGGCGATTTCCGACTTCATGGAAGCCAACGTGCCCGAGGCCGAGCGCGCCCGTGCGGGCGAGGTGCTGGTGCGCATCTTGAACGGCACGCTGTTCGAGCTGGCGCAACTGACGCGCCAGCGCGCCGGCCAGACACCGCTGGAACAAGACGCGAAAACCCAGGCCTTCATGACCCAGGCCGTGCTGTCGCTGAGCGACGCGCAGATCTACCCGGCGCCGGTGGCGTTCGAGCTGAAAGACTTCAACCAGGTGCAGGCCAGCGTGTTCCAGGTGGCGCGTGCGCCGGGCAAGAACGTGGTGTACCTGGGCTGCCTGCTGCTCATTCTGGGCATCTTCGCGATGCTGTACGTGCGCGAGCGTCGCATCTGGATCTGGCTGGCGCCGCAGGGCGATGGAGCGCATGCCACGATGGCGCTTTCCACCAACCGCAAAACGATGGACGGCGACCGCGAGTTCGGCCAGCTGACCCGAAAACTCATCGGGGCACCGCCCCATGGAGACACCGCATGAATACCGCCACCACGACGGTCACGTTGAACGAGGGGTTCCTTGCGCGCCGCAGCGCCTTCGACTGGCTGTTCGCCGCCATCGTCACCGTCGGCGCGCTCTTCACCCTGCAGCGCTACGGCATGGCCATGGACGGGTACGAAAAGGGCATCCTGATCGGGGCCATTCCAAGCATGGTGTGGCTGGGCTGGTTCTGGCGGCCGCTGCGCGTGCTGAGCCTGGCGGTGACGGCGTGCTCGCTGCTGGCCATCTGGCTCTACCAGAGCGGCGACGGTGGCGATTTGGCGCGCGCCGACACGGTGTTCGCGCTGAAATACTTCCTGTCGAGCCAGTCGGCCATCCTCTGGATGAGCATGCTGTTTTTCATGAGCACGGCGTTCTATTGGATCGGCATGTTCTCGCGCGGCGAGGGCCAGACGATGATGCTGATCGGCTCGCGCCTGGCCTGGGTGGCCATCGCCATGGCGCTGATCGGCACCATGGTGCGCTGGTACGAGAGCTACCAGATCGCGCCGGACATCGGCCACATTCCGGTCAGCAACCTGTACGAAGTGTTCGTGTTGTTTTGCTGGATGACGGCGGCGTTCTACCTCTACTACGAGGCGCAGTACAAGACCCGTGCGCTGGGCGGCTTCGTCATGCTGGTGGTGAGCGCCGCGGTCGGCTTTCTGCTCTGGTACACGGTGGTGCGCGAGGCGCACGAGATTCAGCCGCTGGTGCCCGCACTGAAAAGCTGGTGGATGAAGCTGCACGTGCCGGCCAATTTCATCGGCTACGGCACCTTTGCACTCGCGGCCATGGTGGCCTTCGCGTATCTGATCAAGCAGCAGGCGACCGAAACGCGCTGGTGGAAGCTCGCCCCGCTGTGGCTGCTGGGCGTGGTGCTGTGTTTCGAGCCGATAGTGTTCCGCCAAGGCGGTGCGGACGGCAGCGGCGGCGGCTACTGGATGGTGTATTTCGGTATTTCTGCGCTGATCGTGGCCGGCATTCTGCTGGGAAGGCGCCACATCGCGGCGCGGCTGCCGTCGTTCGAGGTGCTGGACGACATGATGTACAAGTCCATTGCGGTGGGCTTTGCGTTCTTCACCATTGCGACCGTGCTGGGCGCGCTGTGGGCCGCCGAGGCCTGGGGCGGCTACTGGAGCTGGGATCCGAAGGAAACCTGGGCGCTGATCGTGTGGCTGAACTATGCCGCCTGGCTGCACATGCGGCTGCTCAAAGGACTGCGCGGCACCTTGTCGGCCTGGTGGGCGCTGGTAGGGCTGGCCGTGACAACCTTCGCTTTTCTGGGCGTGAACATGTTCCTGAGCGGCCTGCACAGCTACGGCACGCTGTGATTGGGGCAGGCACCCGCCAGTCGCCGCAGCGCGGGTGATCTGGCGCGGCATTTGGGACGTAGGAATAAGACCACCGCATCTGCGGACCTGAGGGCCAAGCGGCGCAGGCGAGATTCGGTTAGATTGACCGGTGCGGCTGCCCACGCGCTGGCGGCCGTCCCAAGACCTGGAGACTCCCATGCTGATTCCCCCTCGCAACAACGGCTTCGACCATCCCCACGCCAGCGAGATCACGCCGCGCGCCGCCTACGAGGGGCGCCGCGATATGTTGCGGTGGATGGCTACGGGCGCCGCAGGCGCTACGCTGGCGTCGTGGGCTGGTCGCGAAGCATTCGCTCAGCAGGTGGCCCGCCCGGGAAAGCTGGCGGCGCTGCCTGGCGCCAAGTCATCGGTGGCCGGCGCGGTCACCATGGACAAGCTGACCGATTACAAGGACGCCAGCACGTACAACAACTACTACGAGTTCGGCGTGGACAAGGCCGACCCGGCCAAGAACGCCCACACGCTCAAGACGTCGCCCTGGACGGTTGAGGTGGAAGGTTTGGTTAACAAGCCGCGCAAGTTTGCCCTCGAAGACCTGCTCAAGCTGAGCCCGCAGGAAGAGCGCATCTACCGGCTGCGTTGCGTGGAGGGTTGGTCGATGGTGGTGCCGTGGGTGGGCTACTCGCTCGCCGAACTCATCAAGCGCGTGGAGCCGCAGGGCAGCGCCAAGTACATTGAATTCGTCACGCTCGCCGACAAGGCCACCATGCCCTTCGTGGGCTCGCGCGTGCTGGACTGGCCCTACACCGAGGGCCTGCGGATGGACGAAGCAATGCATCCGCTGACGCTGCTGACCTTCGGCATGTATGGCGAGGTATTGCCCAACCAGAACGGCGCGCCGGTGCGGCTGGTGGTGCCGTGGAAGTACGGCTTCAAGAGTGCCAAGAGCCTGGTCAAGATCCGCTTTGTCGAGAAAGAGCCGGGCACTGCCTGGAACAAGGCCGCTGCGCAGGAATACGGCTTTTATTCGAACGTGAACCCCAACGTCGACCACCCGCGCTGGAGCCAGTCCAACGAGCGCCGCATCGGCGAAGACGGCCTGTTCGCCAAGAAGCGCAAGACGCTGATGTTCAATGGCTACGAGGCGCAGGTCGGGCAGCTGTATGCCGGCATGGACTTGAAGAAGAACTTCTGACGAGCACGCCGGCGCGCGGCCTGCTTCTTGCATTCGCGGCCTGGCCCGCCACCCCACCGCATGAAAAAACTGTTGATGCACCCGGTCGCCAAGCCGGCCGTGTTCGCCCTGTGCCTGTTGCCCTTGGCCTGGCTGGTCTATGGCGCGGTGGCCAACCAACTGGGCGCCAACCCGGCCGAAGCATTGATCCGCTCAACGGGCGATTGGACCTTGCGCCTGCTATGCGTGGCGCTGGCGGTCACGCCCCTGCGCGTGCAGTTCGGCCTGACGCCGCTGGCGCGCTTTCGCCGCATGCTGGGGCTGTTCGTTTTCTTCTACGCCGTGCTGCATCTGCTGTGCTACAGCTGGTTCGACATGGGGTTCGAGGTGGACGAGATCGTGCGCGATGTAATCAAGCGCCCGTTCATTCTGGTGGGCATGCTGGCGTTCGTGCTGTTGCTGGCCTTGGCCGCCACCTCGTTCAATCGCGCCATTCGCTGGCTGGGCGGCAAGCGCTGGCAGGCGCTGCACCGCGCGGTGTATGCGGTCGCGGGGCTGGCCCTGCTGCATTTCTTCTGGATGCGCGCCGGCAAGAATCACTTCGGCGAGGTGGCCATCTACGCGGCCATCATCGGCGCGCTGCTGGCGTGGCGGGTCTGGCACCGCAAGAGCGCCCGCAAGCCCAAAACCTGATGCTATTAAAATAATAGCTGCTTGCGCTTAATGGACGGGCGCTAGAGGTCTATTTGACTATAAATTCAAGCGCAGTCCGTCACCGTCCTGATGTCTTGCGTGGAACAGGGTCGATGCGCGCTGTCGGCAACTGGTAGGCGCGCTCGTCGAAGAGGTCGATACCGCACTGCAGGTTCTCGGCCCAGTCGAAAAAATCTCCAATGGCTGTCTTTCCCATGATGGGTGCGCCGTGTTGTGGCACCAGCATGGCAATGTCCAGCTGACGCGCCATGCGGGTCCATAGCCGCAGGATCTTGTTGGACACCATGTAGCGCCGGTGGAAGGCTTCCATGCGCGGAATGTGCGGCGCCAGGTCGGTGACAGGCACACGCGCTTCCGAGCCGCTGGTCATCGACACGCCCAAGTCACCCGTGAAGAGAATGCGGCTGACCGGGTCGTAGAAGTGGAAGTTGCCCTCCGAGTGCAGGAAGTGCGCCGGCAGCAGTACCAACTCGTGCCGGCCCAGCGGCAGGTGGCCGCCGCCGTCTGGCACGCCGATCACGCGGTTCTCGGTCTTGCCGACCTTGGTGAAGTGGGGCGCAAAGCGTTCCCAGACGCGCGAGATCACCAAAGTGGCGCGGGTGCTGGTCATCCAGCGGTCCAGCGACGCGATGATGTCCGGGTCGGCGTGGGATGCGATCAGGTACGAGAGCTTGTGCGGCGGAAAGTGCTGGCTCATTCCGATGAACAACTCGTTGAACGCGAGGTTGCCACCGGGGTCGATGATGGCGCCAGTATCGCCGTCCACGATCAGGAACTGGTTGGCCTGCACGGCCTGCCCGTCTTCCTCGATCAAATCCGAGAACATCAGGCAGGCATGCTGCGCATCTCGATACAGCTCGACGGGTTGCTGGGCCATGGCGGCGGTCTTCTTTTCAGTGGAAATAACCACTGTAGAACCGCACCGCCCGCGCCTTCTTGATGCCCATCAAGAGGGCGCGTGACAAGTGTCAGGACGCGATGAGTTTCTCGCCGCGGAACAGATCGCTCACCGTTTCGCGCGCGCGAATCAGGTGCGCCGCGGCGCCGTCCACCAGCACCTCGGCGGGCCGGGCGCGGGTGTTGTAGTTGCTGCCCATCGAGCTGCAATAGGCGCCTGCCGAGAGCACGGCGAGATGGTCGCCAGGTTGCACTGCCAGGGTGCGGTCGCGGCCGATCCAGTCGCCGCTTTCACACACCGGGCCCACCACGTCGTAGATCTGCGCTTGTGTCTGCGAAGACGGTGACGCACTGGCTTGCAGCGGCACGATGGCGTGGAACGCCTGGTACATGGCAGGGCGGGGCAGGTCGTTCATTGCGGCGTCGACGATGCAGAAATTCTTCTGCTCGCCAGGCTTCACGTAGAGCACTTCGGTCAGGCACACGCCGGCGTTGCCCACCAGCGAGCGGCCCGGCTCGATCATGAATTGCCTGCTGCCATAGCCGCGCGCGTCCAGCTTGGCCAGCAGCTTGGTCCACAGGGCATCGGCCTCGGGCGGGGTGTCGCCGTTGTAGTTGATGCCCAGGCCACCGCCGAAGTCGATGTGGTGGATGGGAATGCCGGCCGCCTCGATGGCCTGCACCAGGTCCAGCAGGCGGTCGGTGGCGTCCAGATAAGGTGTTTCTTCGGTGATCTGCGAGCCGATGTGGAAGTCGATGCCCACCACCTTCAGGCCCGGCAACGACGCGGCATGCTGGTAGGCAGCCACGGTGCGCTCATGAGCGACCCCGAACTTGTTGCCCTTGAGGCCTGTGGAGATGTACGGGTGGGTCTTCGGGTCCACGTTCGGGTTCACGCGGATGCTGATCGGCGCCTGCGTGCCCGAGGCCACGGCGACTTCGCTCAGCACGTCGAGTTCCGATTCGCTCTCGACGTTGAAGCAGCCGATGCCGGTGGCCAGCGCTTCGCGCATTTCAGCGCGTGTCTTGCCCACGCCGGAGAAGATGATCTTGCGCGGATCGCCGCCCGCTGCCAGAACGCGCTGCAGCTCACCGCCCGAAACGATGTCGAAACCGCAACCTTGCTGTGCAAACAGCTGCAGCACCGCCAGCGACGAATTGGCTTTCATCGCGTAGCAGATCTGCACCTTGCGCCCAGCAAAGCCGCGTTGGTAAGCGGCCAGCGCCGACAGCATCGACGCCTTGGAATACACGTAGAGCGGGGTGCCGTGCTGGCTGGCCAGCTCGCTCAGCGCAATGTCTTCAATGAAGAGGGCGTCGTTGCGGTAGGCAATATGGGGGTGGCCGGGCAGGGGAGAGGGCGTCGTCATGGCTTGGAGGGCAGGGCGGAGGAGGCGGGAGCGAAGGGTGCGGGCGCTGCCTGCGCGCTCCCGGGGGCTGCAGGTTGTTGCTGCTCCTGCAGGAACGGGTTCAGCGTTTGCGGCAAGGTGGCGCGCTGGGCAGCGGCCGGCTCTGTGGGTAGAAACAGCGGCCCGCGCTGACCGCATCCGGCAACTGCCGCCGCGCTTGCAGCAAGGGCAATCGTCCTGACTAGAATTTGGGAAGCTCTCAACATAAGCAAATTGTAATGACGGACCTCGAATTCCTCGATCACGCTGAAAAACTCCTGCTCACGGTGGAGGAGGCGTGCGACCGGATCAACGATGACACCGATGCAGATCTGGACGCCCAGCGTGTGGGTGGAATGATCACGATCACGTTCGGCAACGGCAGCCAGATCGTCATCAACCAGCAGAAGCCATTGCACGAGATCTGGCTGGCGGCCCGCACGGGCGGGTATCACTACCGTTTTGATGGTGCCCAGTGGCAGGACACGAAGGGCGGCAGTGAGTTCTTTGCAACGCTGAATGAAAACGCCAGCCTGCAGGCTGGCATTCCATTGCGCTTCGAAGGTTAAGCCTGGTCCGGCGCCACGGTTACGCGGTGAGCGCCGAGCGCCCCTGCTGACAAGGGCGCCCGGGCAGATCAGTTGCGGAACAAATCGAGGATGCGGCTGCGTTCCTCGGCCGGCGGTGGAGCGGCGGGTGCGGTACCAGGGGCCGGATGGTCTTCCATGCCGACGCTCGCGACGCCTGCATTGCGTGCGTACTCTTCATAGAACCACTCGCCACCCACGTTCACTACACCCGGTGGCACTGACGGCTCGGCCACAGGCACGCCCTTGAGCGCACGTTCCATGAAGCTGATCCAGATCGGCAGGCTGAGGCCGCCGCCAGTTTCACGACTGCCCAGGTTGCGTGGGGTGTCATAGCCAATCCAAGTCACGGCCGCGATGGTGGGCTGAAAACCAGCGAACCAGGCATCGACGGCGTCGTTGGTCGTGCCGGTCTTGCCGTAGATGTCGGGGCGCTTGAGCGTGGCCTGCGCGCGGGCAGCCGTGCCGGAACGCGTCACTTCCTGCAGAAGGCTGTTGGTGATGAACGCATTGCGCGGCTCGATGGCGCGAGGGTTCTCAGTGGTCGCCGGGGGCTGGAAGTCCGAAAGAATGCGGCCCTTGTGATCCGTGACGCGGCTGATGAGGTACGGATTGACGCGATAGCCGCCGTTGGCAAACACGGAATAGGCCGACACCATTTGCATGGCGGTCACTGATCCAGCGCCCAGAGCCATGGTGAGATACGGCGGATGCTTTTCGGCGTCGAAACCGAACTTGGAAACCCACTCCTGGGCGTTCTTGGGGCCGACTGCCTGCAGGATGCGGATAGAGATCACGTTCTTGGAGCGGGCAAGCCCGGTGCGCATGGTCATCGGGCCGTCGTACTTGCCATCGTAGTTTTTTGGCTCCCACGGCTGGCCGCCGGTGACACCAGCGCTGAAAAACAAGGGCGCGTCGTTAATCACGGTCGCCGGCGTGAAGCCCTTTTCAAGGGCTGCTGAGTAGATGAACGGTTTGAAGCTGGAGCCGGGTTGGCGCCAGGCCTGCGTCACATGGTTGAACTTGTTCTTGTCGAAATCGAACCCGCCCACCAGGGCCTTGATGGCGCCTGTGCGCGGATCCACGGCGACGAAGGCACCCTCGACTTCCGGAAGCTGCGTCACCTCCCAGGTCTTCTTGGGTGTTTGAACGACGCGGATGATGGCGCCGCGGCGAATCTTGATGTTGGGTGGTGCTTTGTCGCTCAGGCCCGACTGGACCGGCTTCAACCCGTCGCCGGTAATCTCGAACGGCTCGCCATTGGCGCGGGCTGCCACGATTTTCTTGGCGTTGGCCTGCAGCACCACGGCAGAGAGCACGTCACCGTTGTCCGGGTGGCTTGCCAGCACGTCGTCAATGGCGTCTTCTGCTTCTTGCGCATCGTCGGGCAGCGTCACGAACTTCTCAGGGCCGCGGTAGTGCTGGCGGCGTTCGTAATCCATGATTCCCTTGCGCAGCGCGGTGTAAGCCACTTCCTGGTCGCCCGCGTTCAGCGTGGTGTATACGTTCAGCCCACGGGTGTACGCCTCGTTTCCATACTGCGCGAAGATCAGCTGGCGGGCCATTTCCGCCACGTACTCAGCGTGAATGCGTGTGCTGTCCGTGCCGGACCGCAGCTTCAGATCTTCCGCCTTGGCGGCGGAGGCCTGCTCTGCTGTGATGAACCCGTTCTCTTGCATGCGCTCGATGATGTATTGTTGGCGGATGCGGGCGCGCTTGGGGTTGCTGATCGGGTTGTACGCAGAGGGTGCCTTGGGCAGACCGGCCAGCATGGCCGCCTCTGCGATGGAAATGGACTTCAGCGGTTTGCCGAAGTAGGTTTCTGCAGCCGCAGAAAAACCGTACGCACGATTGCCCAGATAAATCTGGTTCATGTAGATCTCGAGAATCTGATTTTTGGTCAGCAAATGCTCGAGCTTGAATGTCAGCAATATTTCGTAGATTTTCCGGGTGAACGTCTTTTCTGACGACAGGTACACGTTACGGGCCACCTGCATCGTGATGGTGGAAGCTCCCTGGCTCTTCACTCGCCCCAGATTGGCGAGCGCCGCACGCACCACGCCCTTGTAGTCCACACCGCCATGTTCGAAAAACCGGGCGTCTTCAATGGCGAGCACCGCATCCGTCATCACCTTGGGGATGTCCTGGATGGGGGTCAGATTGCGCCGTTCCTCGCCAAACTCACCCAGCAGCGCTCCTTCCGTGGAGTACACCCGCAGCGGCAGCTTGGGGCGGTAGTCGGCCAGGTCGGAGATATCAGGCAAGTTGGGATAGGCCACGGCCAGCGCCACCGCCACAGTGAGCACGCCGGCAAGGCCGACTGCGGCCCCCAGGCCCACCAACCACGCAAGCGCAAGCAAAAGGCCGCGTAGCCATGCAGGCCGCGACGGTGGGGTGGTGGGAGGTGATTTGGCTGGAGGCGGCATGTAGCGCTTTAAGAAGTGAACCCGCCATTATAAAAATGGCTGCGCATGCTGGGCGCTGGCGGTGTAACAGGCCCCTGCATGGGCGTTGGATCGCATACATGCCGCATGCCGCACGCGCAACCTGTAGGAAGAGATCGTCTGCTTTTGACAACGACGAACTTGTTACGCCGGTGCAAAAGACTTTGCCGGTCTATCTCGGACTGCTAGCATCCATGTGAAGTGTTAGGTTTTGTTGCGCCGCATGGGTGTGTCACGAGGGGCTAATTTTGATCTCAATGGGGTCTTTGTTCAATCGACAGTCGGCGCCCCTACTGGGTATCGACATCAGCTCATCCAGTGTGAAGTTGGTGGAATTAGGTCGCGACAAGGCGGGCGCTCTGGTGCTGGAGCGTTGCGCCATAGAGCAGTTGGAGCGAGGCTGGATCACCGACGGCAACATCGAGAAATTCGACGAAGTGGCTGAAGCGCTGCGTCGCCTGGTGAAAAAAAGCGGCACGCGCACCAAAAACGTGGCCTTGGCACTTCCTCCGTCTGCGGTCATCACCAAACGTCTTTCGTTGCCGGGCGGAATGTCTGAGCAAGAGTTGGAAGTGCAGGTCGAATCCGAGGCCAATCAGTACATTCCGTTTTCGCTCGACGAGGTGAGCCTCGATTTCTGCGTGGTCGGCCCTAGCAAGAATGCGCCGGGAGATGTGGATGTACTCATCGCCGCATCGCGCCGTGAAAAAGTGCAGGATCGCCAAGGTCTGGCGGAAGCCGCAGGTCTGAAGCCCGTCATCATGGACATCGAGTCGCACGCATCCCGATTGGCAGCCGGCCGGCTGATCGAGGCGTTGCCCAATCGCGGCGTAGATTCATTGGTGGCACTTTTCGAAGTCGGCGCGCTGACCACCAGCCTGCAGGTGATTCGAAACGAGGAAGTTCTTTATGACCGAGACCAGGCCTTTGGCGGTGCTCAGCTCACGCAGTTGATCGTCCGGCAGTACGGCTTTTCTCAGGAAGAGGCCGAGAGCAAGAAGCGTAGCGGCGATCTGCCCGAAGACTACCAGTCTGCCGTTTTGCGCCCTTTCGTTGAAAGCATGGCGCATGAAATCGGCCGAGCGCTGCAGTTCTTTTTCACCAGCACACCGCACAACCGCGTCGACCACATCATGCTGGCGGGCGGCTCTGCTCCTCTGCCAGGATTGACAGAGGCCGTGGTTAAAACGTCGGGCTTTGCCTGCTCGGCGGTCAATCCTTTCGAAGGCATGGAAATAGGCAATTCCGTTCGACTCAAGAAGATGGTGCGTGAAGCGCCGTCGTATCTCACGTCCTGCGGCCTGGCCATGCGGAGGTTTCTGCAGTGATTCTGATCAATTTGCTTCCCCATCGGGAGGCGGCGCGCAAGCGACGGCGCGAGGCCTATCAGGCGACCATGTTGGCGTCGGCCTTGGTGGGTTTGGCCATTGCCGGGCTCATCTACTGGTGGTTCCAGATGATGATCACCGATCAGCAGGATCGCAACGCCTTCCTTAAGCGTGAAATTGCGGTGCTTGAAGGGCAGATCAAGGAAATCGCCTCCATCGAAAGCGAAATCGCTTCTTTACGTGCACGCCAGAAGGCGGTGGAAGACCTTCAGGCTGATCGCAACCTGCCGGTTCACTTGCTCAACGAGTTGGTGCAGCAACTGCCGGATGGTGTGTACATCACCAGCCTGAAACAGGATGGGCAAGTGGTCACCATGCAAGGTATGGCGCAATCCAACGAGCGCGTTTCGGAAATGTTGCGCAATTTGACCAACAACACGCCGTGGTTCAGCAAACCAGAACTGGTCGAGATCGTCGCGGCCAACGTGGCCCTGACGCCTCGTGATCAGCGGCGGGTGGCATCGTTCAATTTACGGTTCCGTCTGATGCGCAGCACCGACGTACAGAAGCCTGGCGCGCCGGCTGGCGCTGACGGTACGGCAGGGAAGTAATCAGATGGCGAAAAAGAAAACTTCGAAGGTCGACCTCGCCCGGGTGCAGAGCGATCTGCAAAGACAGTTCCAGAACCTGGATCCGAAGGATCCGTCCCGCTGGCCGGTGGTGCCTCGGGCGCTGCTGTGCGTTGCCATTGCGGTGGGCATTGCCACATTCCTGTGGTTTTTCAAACTGACGGACTATGAGGCCGAACTCGAAGCCGAACGTGCTACAGAGCAGACCCTGCGTGCCGATTACCAGGCCAAGCTGATCAAGGCAGTGAGTCTGGAAGCGCTCAAGAAGCAGCGAGAACAGATCCAGCAGTACGTGATACAGCTGGAAAAGCAGTTGCCCAGCAAGGCGGAAATGTCGGCTCTGTTGTCAGATATCAACCAGGCGGGCTTGGGCCGTAGCTTGCAGTTTGAGTTGTTTCGCCCGGGCCAGATCGTGGTGCGCGATTACTACGCTGAATTGCCAATCGCTGTGCGGGTGACCGGCAAATACCACGACATCGGTTCGTTTGCCGCGGACGTCGCCAACTTGTCCCGGATCGTCACGCTCAATAACTTGTCCATTGCGCCTTCTGCCAAGGATTCCACGACCTTGTCGATGGACGCTACGGCCAGAACCTTCCGTTATCTCGATCCCGAGGAAATCCAGGCGCAGCGCGACGCCGCAGCAGGGAAGAAGAAATGACACCTGCACGATATATGGCCGCGTTTCTCGCAACTGTTCTGCTGGCCGGATGTGGGCCATCGGGTGAAGACGAAATTCGCGTTTGGATGGACGAATTGCGAGCAACCACTCGCTCGCGCGTGACGCCGTTGACCGAACCGAAGCAGTTCATTCCCCAGAACTACGTGGCCGAAGCGGGCGTCGACCCTTACAGCGTTGCCAAGCTCACGCAGGCCTTGCGGCGAGACTCGGCCCAGTCGATAACGAACGCGTCGCTTGTGGCTCCCGAGATGGCTCGTCGCAAGGAACCGCTGGAGGCCTACCCCTTGGACGCCATGTCCATGGTCGGCAGCTTGAACAAGACAGGAGCGCCCACCGCGTTGCTGAACGTGGAAAAGCTGCTCTATCAAGTGCGGGTGGGTGACTACCTAGGGCAAAACTACGGAAAGATCGTAAAGATCACCGAAACAGGAATTCAGATTCGAGAGATCGTGCAGGACACCACCGGCGACTGGATCGAACGCATGACCGCACTGGACCTGCAAGAGGGAAAGAGGTAAGGAATGAACCACAATAATCGCCCATTGCTCGGGTGTCTTCGTGTTGCGACCCTAATGGCTGGGGCTGTACTGATGACGACCTTTGCGTATGCCAAAGGATCCATCGAATCCGTGACCGGTGTGCTGCAGGGGGGCGGGGAGACTGTGCGGATCGAGTTGTCCGAGCCGCTTGCTGCCATTCCATCGGGTTTTGCCATTCAGTCGCCCGCACGTATCGCCCTGGATTTTCCGGGTGTGTCCAATGGCACGGGTCGATCTCTGATCGAGATCAACCAAGGCAACATCAAGTCGGCGAACATCGTCGAAGCGGGTGACCGCTCACGGTTGGTGTTGAATCTCAAGCAGCCCACCGCCTACCAGGCCGAATTGCAAGGCAAGACGCTTTTGGTTTCATTGACTCCCGTGAGTTCCGGCGCAAGCGTCGCGCAGGCGGCACCCACGGTGTTCGCCGAAGACCATAACAACAATGTGTTGGCACTGCGTGACCTCGACTTCCGCCGAGGCAACGACGGTGCCGGGCGCATCGTTGTGGGTCTGGCCAATAACCAGGTCGGCGTTGATTTGCGGCAGCAGGGTAAGTCTCTGGTAGTGGAGTTCATGCGCTCTTCTCTGCCAGAAGGCCTGCGGCGTCGTCTCGACGTGACTGACTTCGGCACGCCGGTGCAGACCATTACTGCATCGCAACAGGGCGAGCGGGTCCGTCTGGTGATCGATCCTACGGGTGACTGGGAGCACAGCGCCTACCAAAGCGACGGCCAGTTCGTTGTGGAAGTACGCCAGAAGAAGGTTGACCTGAGCAAGCTGACTCAAGGTCCGGGGTACAGCGGAGAAAAGCTGTCGCTGAATTTTCAGAACATCGAAGTACGGTCACTGCTGCAGGTAATTGCTGACTTCACCAACTTCAACATCGTCACATCCGATACCGTGACGGGTGCCCTGACTTTGCGCCTTAAAGATGTGCCTTGGGATCAGGCGCTGCAGATCATCATGGATGCCAAGGGTTTGGGCATGCGCAAATCCGGCACGGTGCTGTGGATCGCTCCCAAGGACGAAATTGACGAGCGCACACGTAAGGATTACGAAGCGGCGCAAGCTATTCGCAAGCTGGAGCCATTGCGGACACAGGCCTATCAGTTGAACTATGCAAAGTCGGCCGATATGGTGACTCAGTTAACTACCAGCAGCGGTGGGGGAGGTGGTTCCGGAGGTCAAAACAATCGCTTTCTTTCTGAGCGAGGTAGTGCGTTGGCTGAGCCACGCACGAATCAACTTTTTGTCACCGATACGTCGAGCAAGCTCGAAGAAGTTCGACTGTTGCTGCAGACGCTGGATGTGGCTGTGCGGCAAGTGATGATTGAGGCGCGCATCGTTGAAGCGCGGGATTCGTTCGGTCGGTCGTTGGGCGTGCGGCTGGGTGGAGGTGATCTGCGTGCCAACCGGGGTGGAGATGGGGGTTATGGAATTGGTGGCGGCAACCGTGTGGCGGTGGGCACTGGTTACGAGAACGCGGTCAATTCCTCAGGTTTTGGTTCACCAGTGAACGTGGGCGGCTCGTTTGTTAACTTGCCAGCCTCTGTTTCCAATGTGGCGAGCGTGGGTACCTTTGCCCTGTCTATCTTTAATTCAGCCGCTAACCGGTTCCTGACGCTTGAGCTTTCCGCCATGGAGGCGGATGGCCAAGGCAAGATCGTTTCGAGTCCTCGCCTGATTACTGCTGACCAAACCAAGGCGTTGATCGAACAAGGTACCGAATATCCGTACTCTGTGACGGCTCCAAATGGTGCGACAACCATTGCCTTTAAGAAGGCAGTGCTCAAGCTTGAAGTGATTCCGCAAATCACGCCTGAAGGCAACATCATTCTGGATCTCGATGTCAACAAAGACAGTCGCGGTGAAAGTACTAACCAGGGCGTGGCCATCGACACCAAGCACATCAAGACGCAGGTGCTGGTCGAAAACGGCGGCACTGTGGTGATTGGCGGTATCTTTGAAATGGAAGAGACCAATCAGGAAAACAAGATCCCTCTGCTGGGCGATGTGCCAGTGGTGGGTAATTTGTTCAAGAGCCGCACCAGAGAGTCGACCAAGCGTGAGATGTTGGTGTTTATCACGCCTAAGGTGATTTCGGACAAAGGTCCGGTTCGTTAATCGGTGGATTTAATAATGAAAAACTTTTGTAAATTTGTAGCTGCGCTGTCTGCTGTAGTGCTGGTAGGTTGTGGCGGCGGGGGCGGTAGCTCTGGATCAAACCCAAACAATCCAGATAACGGAGTCAGGCCAGTCGCTAGTTTAGATTTTCAACTGGATAAAAGCGCTGTCACTAATTCTGGGTCTGATGAGGCCACACTTACAGTGACGGCGCTTGACAGTGCCAACAATCCGGTTGCGGGTGCTGCTTTGGCAGTGAATACAGATTCTGGTATCTATACACCGGTCGTTGCCACGACGGACACGACAGGTAAAGCATCCGGAAAGATATCTACTGGCAGCAACAAGGCCAATCGCAATATCGGTTTTACGCTTACTCTGGGTGGAAAGACTGCCGCAGGGGTTCTTCCTGTGACAGGTAGCCAGATCACCGTTTCCTCTGTTCCTGGCGCGCCAGCCCCAGGCGCCAAAGTGACACTTTCTATCAAATTGACCGATGTCAATAATGCAGGAATTGGAAACGCCTCGGTCGCTCTGGGCGGAAGCTTGGGCTTCAGTGGCACAGTGAGGACGGATTCAGCGGGTGTGGCTACCGCGGAACTGGCTGCAGCGCCTACCGCAACCGGGAACTACACGGTAGATGTCACTGGAGGTGGCGTAACTTCTCGACGTGACGTCCAAGTGGTAAGCGCGACAGGTGGGGTGCCTTCGGCCGTCGGAATAATCAGTGCTGCTAGTTTGGCTATCACACCTAATACGATTGCTCCCAATGCGTCCGGAGCTGCGGTTAATCGTGCCGGCATCAAAGCACTATTTCAGAATGCGTCAAATCAAGCTATCAACAATGTGCGAGTGCGTTTTTCAATAGTTGCGCCCGGCTTGGGCGCGGGCGAATTTTTGTCTACCGGAGACGCGGTTATTTACACGGACATTAATGGGGTTGCGAATGCCGACTATGTTGCGGGAACCCGTTCAAGTCCAACCAATGGTGTAGTAATTCGCGCCTGCTACGGTACGACCGATGCTGATATTGCGAATGGTGCATGTGCTAATTCGATGACTGCCACGATGACGGTTGCTGCTGAACCGCTCTCTATCACGTTGGGCTCCAACAACGAGATGGCCAAGGGTGGTGACAACCTTACCTATATCAAGAAGTTCGATGTGGCTGTCGCTGACGCTGCAGGTAATGCAGTCTCTGGTGCTCAAATTTCGGCCAGTGTCGATCTTCTTCGTTATGGAAAAGGAACACTGACGGGCGCCCGGTTTTTCTGTAATAACGAAGACACCAACCGCAATGGTCTGCTTGATGCGGGCGAGGATATCAACAGAGATCAAGTGCTGACACCTCGCAAGGCAGACATCATCATTTCATATGTGGGCTCTCGTACCACTGGCTCTAATGGCCGAACAACTATTCAGATTGAGTACCCGCAAAATGTGGCTACTTGGCTTGATTATGCAGTGAAGGTAACTACCAATGTGGCCGGCTCTGAAGGAACGGTCGAGCGTGAATTCACGACGGGCTTTATTGAGGGCGATGAAGAAAATGGTTCATTCTTGACGTCACCTTACGGGCGAAATGTCACCATTGACGCGTGCCGTATTGCGGGCTAGTTTTGACGTGCCTTTCAGAAGGGCGAGGGGCGCAAGCCCCCCGCCTTTTTTCAATTGCGCCAAATGACAGGGCGGAACACTAAACTAGCTCTATCCTGTTGATCGGAAATTTCAAGACATGTTGAACTCAGTGAAGATTGATCTTGGAGATCGGTCATACGACATCGTCATCGGCAAGGCGCTCTTGACTCTGCGGGAGGCGTATAAGCGGCTGCCAAGAAGCGCGAACGCCTTGATCGTGACCAACGAAACGGTTGGGCCTCTTTATGCTCAAGGCCTTGTGGAGACTCTTGCAGGTCTTTACTCCCATGTGAATGTCGTAGCATTACCCGATGGCGAGAAGTTCAAAGATTGGCAGCATTTGAATCTTATTTTTGACGCTCTTCTCGCCAACGGCTGTGACCGCAAAACTGTTTTGTACGCGTTGGGAGGTGGAGTCATCGGCGACATGACGGGCTTTGCTGCGGCCTCCTATATGCGTGGAGTGCCATTCGTTCAGGTGCCCACCACGCTGCTGGCTCAGGTGGATTCTTCCGTCGGTGGCAAGACGGCGATCAACCACCCGCTCGGCAAGAACATGATCGGAGCGTTCTACCAGCCGCAACTGGTGGTGTGCGATCTGGAAACATTGGCGACTTTACCGGCGCGTGAACTCAGCGCAGGGTTGGCCGAAGTCATCAAATACGGCCCCATCGCCGATATGGATTTCATGGCTTGGCTGGAGGTGCACGTCGAGGCTCTGCGGCAAGGCGATCACGTTGCCCTGGCCCACGCCGTTCGCCGCAGCTGCGAAATCAAAGCCCACGTAGTGGGCATCGACGAGCGCGAAGCAGGTCTGCGCGCCATTCTGAATTTCGGCCACACCTTCGGTCACGCGATCGAAGCGGGCATGGGCTATGGCAACTGGCTGCATGGCGAAGGCATAGGCGCGGGCATGGTGATGGCGGTGGAACTGTCCCATCGGCTCGGTCTGGTAGATGCGGCCTTTGTCCAGCGGCTGCGCGCACTCATTATCCGGGCGGGGTTGCCGGTGCGCGGGCCTGTGATTGACGCTCAGGACAACGCCGGGCGTTATATCGATTGGATGCGTGGCGACAAGAAATCCGAAGCCGGCGAGATCCGTTTTGTTCTCATCGATGGGCCTGGTAAGGCGGTGGTGCGCTCGGCTCCGGATGCGCTGGTGCGTGAAGTCATCGATGCGTGCTGCGCTTGATGCGATATTGCGGCGGCTACTATTTTGATAGCTGCATGCGCTTGATACATAAGCGCTAGAGGCCATTTTGACCATTGATTCTGCTCTGGCGCCTTACGCTTGCGAGCCAGCGCGCAGCCGGGGCCGGCGGTATGCCGAAGCTGCCGCCCCGACGCGTACGGAGTACCAGCGCGACCGCGACCGCATCGTGCATTCGTCGGCCTTCCGGCGGCTCGTCTACAAGACGCAGGTGTTTTTGAATCACGAAGGCGACATGTTTCGCACGCGGCTGACGCATTCGCTGGAAGTGGCACAGCTCGCCCGGTCCATTGCCCGGTCGCTGCGCATCAACGAAGACTTGGTGGAGGCGATTTCACTGGCGCATGACCTGGGCCACACGCCGTTCGGCCATGCGGGGCAGGACACACTCAACGAATGCATGGCCGCCCACGGCGGCTTCGAGCACAACCTGCAGAGTCTGCGCGTGGTGGATGCGCTGGAAGAGCGTTACCCCGACTACGACGGGTTGAACCTGACCTTCGAGACGCGCGAGGGCATCCTCAAGCACTGCTCGCGTCGCCATGCGGAGCAGATCGAGGCGCGTGAGCCGTACGGTGTCGGCCAGCGGTTTTTGCTGCGCCAGCAGCCCAGCCTGGAGGCGCAGCTGTGCAATCTTGCTGACGAGATTGCCTACAACGCGCACGACATCGACGACGGTGTGCGTTCCGGCCTGATTACCCTGGAGCAGGTGCAGGAGGTGCCGCTGTTCGAGCGTTTCTGCGCGCAGGCGCTGGCGGAGTATCCGCAGCTCTCACAACCCCAGTCCCGTCGCCGATGGTTGAACGAAGCCATCCGCCGCATGCTCAGCGCGCAGGTGTACGACGTGATTGGCACAACCGGTGATGCGCTGGCCGACCGCAAGCCCGCTGACGTGGACGCGGTGCGCCACTCGCCCGCACCGTTGGTAGGCTTCAGCGACGGCATGCGCGCCGAATCGCAGGCGCTCAAGCGGTTTCTTTTCAGCCAGCTCTACAGGCACCCGCAAGTGATGCAAACCACAGGGCAGGCCCAGCAGATCGTGCGCGAGCTGTTCGACATCTACATGGCGAGGCCCGAAGAAATGAAGCCTGCTTTCGCCGCTCGCGCCGCTGCGGGTGACGATAGGGCCCGACAGGCCCATCACGCAAGAACCGTGGCCGACTTCATCGCCGGGATGACCGACCGTTTTGCTGGCAGCGAACACCAACGCTTGACCGGCCTGCAGCTTTTGGGTTGAGCCGTTTCACCATGGCTCGCGCGATGGCTTCGGTGCCATGTAGCTGTGGACGATGGCGTAAAGGGCGAGTGCGCAGCGGGCGCTGAAGTCGCTCACTCCTTAAAATGGTCGCCCCGAGCTGTATCGCCCTATGCAGGCGCTGCCGGGCTGCATTCACATTCGCTCTTCGCCCCACGCCATGACCACATCCCAGCCGCCGTCGCAAGACCTCGACCCCGTTCCTCTGCCAGCTCCCGGCGGTTCCTCGTCCCACGATGTACTGGTGGTCGAAGACACGGTGCGATGGCTGGAGCGGGCGGTGATCGGCCTGAACCTGTGCCCTTTCGCCAAGGGCGTCCATATCAAGGGGCAGATTCACTATGTGGTCAGCGCTGCGACGGATGGGCGTGAACTGCTGCAGGATCTGCAGCGCGAACTGGAGGCGCTGGCCGAAATTTCCGCCGAAAAGCGCGACACTACGCTGCTGATCGCGCCTGAATGCATGGCGGACTTTCTGGACTTCAACGACTTTCTGGCACTGGCGGACGACCTGGTGGACGCGATGGACTTGGGCGGCATATTGCAGGTCGCGTCGTTCCACCCGCAGTTCCAGTTCGACGGCACGTCGACCGACGATGTGACCAACAGCACCAACCGCGCCCCTTATCCCACGCTGCACCTGCTGCGCGAAGACAGCATCGACCGCGCCGTCGAAGTGTTTCCTGAAGCGGAAGCGATCTTCGAGCGCAACATGGAAGTGCTGGAAGACCTGGGCGCCGAAGGCTGGGCTGCGCTGGATGTGGGTGCTCGGTATTGCCCGGCGCACGGCGGCAACGTGCCGAAAGCCGGCGCATGAAGGCGGCCCGCTCTAATGGCGACGCCGGCCGGTCCAAAGCGCCCAAGGCATCAGCATCCAAGGCATCGCGTGCGGAAGGCGCCGTCGTGCAGGACGCTGCCTTGCAGGCCGAACTGCGGCCAGGCCAGTCGATCGAACTGCTGAAAGAGCTGCACATCCTGACCCGCGAGGGGCGGATGAATCAGGACTCCCGCCGCAAGCTCAAGCAGGTCTACCACCTGTTCCAGTTCATCGAGCCTTTGCTGCAAGAACTGGGCGCTAGTGCTGAAGGCGGCGCCGGGCCAACCCTGGCCGACCATGGAGCAGGCAAGTCTTACCTGGGCTTCATCCTCTACGACCTGTATTTCAAGGCACTCGGGCACGGGCACATTTACGGCATCGAAACGCGTGCCGAACTGGTGGATCGTTCGCGCGCCCTGGCCCAGCATCTGGGCTTTGGCCGCATGTCGTTTCTGAACCTGTCCGTGGCGGAGTCCGCTGATGCGGCCGAGCTGCCGGCACGCATCGACGTGGTGACCGCGCTGCACGCCTGCGACACCGCGACGGACGACGCCATCGCTTTCGGCCTGCAGAAACGGGCGCGCGCTATGGTTCTGGTGCCCTGCTGCCAGGCTGAGGTGGCCGCCTGCCTGCGTCAGGGCAAGGCGATGCAGTTGGCACGCACGCCCTTGGCCGAGCTGTGGCGCCACCCGCTGCACACACGCGAGATGGGCAGCCAGATCACCAACGTGCTGCGCTGCCTGCATCTGGAGGCCAGCGGCTACCAGGTCACCGTTACCGAGCTGGTGGGCTGGGAGCACAGCATGAAGAACGAGCTGATCATCGCGCGTTACACCGGCCAGAAAAAGCGCAGCGCAGCAGACCGGCTGAAGGCCATCCTGCAAGAGTTCGGGTTGGCAGGGGTGCTGGGTCAACGTTTTGGCTTGGTCGGCGAACCTGTTGCTGAAACGGTGGATCCACTGCTCGGCTGAATGCATCGCATCGAGAAGAGTGCAGGTCTTTTAGTGCTCTAGCGCTTATCTATCAAGCGTAATTAGCTATAAAAGATATAGCGTCCTGGATTCCAGATCGGCAAAGAATGAGGGTCTGATTCTTTATCTGACTACCATGGCGCCTCGTCCACTTTGCCTTTTTGCGCCATGGCCCGCCTGCCTCGACTGACTCTGCCAGGCTATCCGCATCATGTGATCCAGCGCGGCAACAACCGCCAGGCGATCTTTCTGGACCGGCAGGACTACGACACCATGCTGGCGCTGCTGACCGAGCAGGCCAAGCGATGCAACGTCGCCGTCCACGCCTATGTGCTTATGGACAACCACTTCCATCTGCTGGCCACACCGCAGACTGCGCAAGGGCTGCCGCTGATGATGCAGGCCGTTGGCCGCAGTTACGTGCGCTATTTCAACGACCGGCACGGGCGCACCGGCACGCTGTGGGAGGGGCGGTACCGCTCCACGCTCGTGCAGTCCGAACGGTACCTGCTGGCCTGCATGGTCTACATCGATCTCAATCCGGTACGCGCCGGCATGGTCACGCAACCTATTGACTATCCCTGGTCCAGCCACGGCCATGCGCTGGGGCTGCGCATCGACCGCCTGATTACGCCGCACGCGCTGTTCTGGGCTTTAGGCAACACGCCGTTCGCCCGGGAGGCGGCTTATGCATCGCTGGTGCAGGTCGGTATCGGCAATGCGGCGCAAACGGCGATTACCGCGTCGGTGCTGTCGGGCTGGGCGTTGGGGGAGCAGCAGTTCATCGACGACCTTCAGCAACAGACTGAGCGGCGCGTGACGAAAGCTTCTCCCGGTCGGCCCCGCAAAAAGACTGACGAAGTCCAGTAGAGCAATACAGAGCTTAGACGGTGGCACCAGCCTGCCATGCGGTTTGATCCGTCCCCGATAAAAAAAGATGAGAAGAATTCTCATCAATAACCTGAATCTGACCCCAAATAATGTGCTTGCATGCTATTGCTGCAATGCACTAATCTAACCATCCCTGCGATTCTTATACCGAGGAGTGCGCCCATGACGACGGCCGCCGAAATTCTGCACCTGCAACAGCACGGTCTGTATTCATCCAGCAATGAGCACGACGCTTGCGGCTTGGGCTTTGTCGCCCACATCAAGGGGGTCAAGCGTCACGACATCGTGACCCAGGCGCTGAAGATCCTCGAGAACATCGATCACCGTGGCGCGGTGGGTGCCGACAAGCTGATGGGCGACGGCGCCGGCATCCTGATCCAGATTCCGGACGCGCTCTACCGCGAAGAGATGGCCAAGCAGGGCGTGAAGTTGCCGCCCGCTGGCGAATATGGCGTCGGCATGATTTTCCTGCCCAAGGAGCATGCCTCCCGTCTGGCCTGCGAACAAGAGATGGAGCGCGCCGTCAAGGCCGAAGGCCAGGTGCTGCTGGGCTGGCGCGATGTGCCGGTGAACGTCGACATGCCCATGTCGCCCACCGTGCGCAAGAAGGAACCCATCCTGCGCCAGGTGTTCATCGGCCGTGGCAACGATGTGATCGTGCAGGACGCGCTGGAGCGCAAGCTGTATGTCATCCGCAAGACCGCCAGCGCCAACATCCAGGCCCTGAAGCTCAAGCACAGCAAGGAATACTACGTTCCCAGCATGTCCAGCCGCACCGTGGTCTACAAGGGCCTGCTGCTGGCCGACCAGGTGGGCACGTACTACATGGACCTGCAGGACGAGCGCTGCGTCTCTGCCATCGGCCTGGTGCACCAGCGCTTTTCCACCAACACCTTCCCCGAGTGGCCGCTGGCCCACCCCTACCGCTACGTGGCGCACAACGGCGAGATCAACACCGTCAAGGGCAACTACAACTGGATGAAGGCCCGCGAAGGCGTGATGGCCTCGCCCGTGCTGGCCGCCGACCTGAAGAAGCTCTACCCCATCAGCTTCGCCGACCAGTCCGACACCGCCACCTTCGACAACTGCCTTGAGTTGCTGACCATGGCCGGCTACCCCATCAGCCAGGCCGTGATGATGATGATTCCCGAGCCGTGGGAGCAGCACACCACCATGGACGAGCGCCGCCGCGCCTTCTATGAATACCACGCCGCGATGATGGAGCCCTGGGACGGCCCGGCCTCCATCGTGTTCACCGACGGCCGCCAGATCGGCGCCACCCTGGACCGCAACGGCCTGCGCCCCTCGCGCTACTGCATCACCGACGACGATCTGGTGGTGATGGCGTCCGAATCCGGCGTGCTGCCGATTCCTGAAAACAAGATCGTGCGCAAGTGGCGTCTGCAGCCCGGCAAGATGTTCCTGATCGATCTGGAACAAGGCCGCATGATCGACGACGACGAGCTCAAGGCCAACATCGTCAACACCAAGCCTTACAAGCAGTGGATCGAGAACCTGCGCATCAAGCTGGACGATGTGGGCGCCGATGTGCCCGCAGGCGCGCAGCCTGCCGAGCTACCTTTGCTGGAGCGCCAGCAGGCCTTCGGCTACACGCAGGAAGACATCAAGTTCCTGATGGCCCCCATGGCCAAGAACGGCGAAGAGGGCATCGGCTCCATGGGCAACGACAGCCCGTTGGCCGTGCTGTCGGGCAAGAACAAGCCGCTCTTCAATTACTTCAAGCAGTTGTTCGCGCAGGTGACGAACCCGCCGATCGACCCGATCCGCGAGGCCATCGTGATGTCGCTCAACAGCTTCATCGGCCCCAAGCCCAACCTGCTGGACATCAACCAGATCAACCCGCCGATGCGGCTGGAAGTCAGCCAGCCCATTCTTGACTTCGCCGGCATGGCCAAGCTGCACGCCATCGAGCAGCACACGCAAGGCAAGTTCAAGAGCGCGACCATCGACATCACCTACCCGCTGGCCTGGGGCCGCGAAGGTGTCGAGGCCAAGCTGGCCTCGCTGTGCGCGCAGGCCGTCGATGCCATCAAGGGCGGCGCCAACATCCTGATCATCAGCGACCGCAAGGTGAGCGCCACGCAGGTGGCCATTCCTGCACTGCTGGCGCTGTCGGCCATCCACCAGCATCTGGTGGGCGAAGGCCTGCGCACCACGGCCGGCCTGGTGGTGGAAACCGGCACGGCACGCGAAGTGCACCACTTCGCGGTGCTGGCCGGCTACGGCGCCGAAGCGGTGCACCCTTACCTGGCGATGGAAACCCTGGCCGAGATGCACGCCGGCATGACGGGAGACCTGTCGGTCGAAAAAGCCATCTACAACTATGTGAAGGCCATTGGCAAGGGACTGTCCAAGATCATGTCCAAGATGGGCGTGAGCACGTACATGAGCTACTGCGGCGCGCAGCTGTTCGAGGCCATCGGCCTGAATACCGATACAGTGCGCAAGTACTTCACCGGCACCGCCAGCCGCGTGGAGGGCATCGGCGTGTTCGAGATTGCCGAAGAAGCCATCCGCATGCACAAGGCCGCTTTCAGCGACGACCCGGTGCTGGAAACCATGCTCGACGCCGGTGGCGAATACGCCTGGCGCGCGCGTGGCGAAGAGCACATGTGGAGCCCCGACGCCATCGCCAAGCTGCAGCACTCCACCCGTGCCAACAACTGGAACACGTACAAGGAATACGCGCAGATCATCAACGACCAGAGCCGTCGCCACATGACGCTGCGCGGCCTGTTCGAGTTCAAGTTCGACCCGGCCAAGGCCATTCCGGTCGACCAGGTCGAGTCGGCGAAAGAGATCGTCAAACGCTTCGCCACCGGCGCCATGTCGCTGGGCTCGATCAGTACCGAGGCGCACGCCACGCTGGCCGTGGCCATGAACCGCATCGGAGGCAAGAGCAACACGGGCGAGGGCGGTGAAGACGCGGCGCGCTACCGCAACGAGCTCAAGGGCATTCCGATCAAGCAGGGCGACACGCTCAAGAGCGTGATCGGCGCGGAGAACGTCGAGGTCGACCTGACGCTGCAAGATGGAGACTCGCTGCGCTCCAAGATCAAGCAAGTAGCGTCGGGCCGCTTCGGCGTCACGGCCGAATACCTGTCGTCGGCCGACCAGATCCAGATCAAGATGGCCCAGGGCGCCAAGCCTGGCGAGGGCGGCCAGCTGCCCGGCGGCAAGGTCACCAACTACATCGGCAAGCTGCGCCACAGCGTGCCGGGCGTGGGGCTGATTTCGCCCCCGCCGCACCACGACATCTACTCCATCGAAGACCTGGCGCAGCTGATCCACGATCTGAAGAACGTGGCGCCGCATGCATCGATTTCCACCAAGCTGGTGTCCGAAGTCGGCGTGGGCACCATCGCCGCAGGCGTCACCAAGTGCAAGAGCGACCACATCGTGATTGCCGGGCACGACGGCGGCACGGGCGCGTCGCCCTGGTCGTCCATCAAGCATGCGGGCGGCCCGTGGGAGATCGGCCTGGCCGAAACCCAGCAGACCCTGGTGCTGAACCGCCTGCGCGGCCGTGTCCGCGTTCAGGCCGACGGTCAGATGAAGACCGGCCGCGACGTCGCCATCGGCGCGCTGCTGGGTGCTGACGAATTCGGCTTCGCCACCGCGCCGCTGATCGTCGAAGGCTGCATCATGATGCGCAAGTGCCACCTGAACACTTGCCCGGTGGGCGTGGCCACGCAAGACCCGGCACTGCGCGCCAAGTTCTCGGGCAAGCCCGAGCACGTGGTGAACTACTTCTTCTTCATCGCCGAAGAAGTGCGCCAGATCATGGCCCAGCTGGGTATTGCCAAGTTCGACGACCTGATCGGCCGCTCCGATCTGCTCGACACGCGCTCCGGCATTGCCCACTGGAAGGCGCGCGGCCTGGACTTCGGCCGCCTGTTTGCCCAGCCCAACGTGCCCGCCGACGTGCCGCGCTTTCATGTGGACGTACAGGACCACAACATCGAGCACACGCTCGACCGCAAGCTCATCGAACGCAGCCTGCCCGCCATCGAAAAGGGCGAGCGCGTGCAGTTCATCGAAGTGGCGCGCAACGTCAACCGGTCGGTGGGCGCGATGCTCTCCGGCGCCGTCACGCGGGCCCATCCTGAAGGCCTGCCGGACGACACCATCCGCATTCAGCTGGAAGGCACGGGCGGGCAATCGTTTGGCGCGTTCCTCACCCGCGGCATCACGCTGTATCTCATCGGCGACGCCAACGATTACACCGGCAAGGGCCTGTCGGGCGGCCGCGTGGTGGTGCGCCCCAGCATCGACTTCCGGGGTGATACGGTGCGCAACACCATCGTGGGCAACACGGTGATGTACGGCGCAACGTCGGGCGAGTCGTTCTTCAGTGGCGTGGCCGGCGAACGCTTCGCGGTGCGCCTGTCGGGCGCATCGACGGTGGTGGAAGGCACGGGCGACCACGGCTGTGAATACATGACCGGCGGCACCGTGGTGGTGCTGGGCAAGACGGGCCGCAACTTTGCCGCCGGCATGAGCGGCGGCGTGGCATACGTCTATGACGAAGACGGCCAGTTCGACACCCGCTGCAACCTGTCGATGGTGACGATGGAGCGCGTGCTGTCCGCCGACGAGCAGACTGCGAGCCTCTCGCGCGGCATTTGGCACCGCGGCCAGACCGACGAAGCCCAGCTCAAGAAGATGCTGGAAGACCACAACCGGTGGACCGGCAGCAAGCGTGCGCGCGAGCTGCTGGACAACTGGGCGGCATCGCGAGCCAAGTTCGTCAAGGTCTTCCCGACCGAGTACAAGCGCGCGCTGTCCGAGATCCATGAACGCCAGGTGCTGGAGGAGCCCGCGACCCCCGCGGTCGCCAATCCTCCGAAGAAGGAAGCGGTCGCCGCCAAGTAAGGCCCGGCCCACTCGTTCATCCGCACAGCATTCACAGACATCAGGACAGACATCATGGGAAAGACCACCGGCTTCATGGAATACGAGCGCATCGAGGAGGGCTACAAGCCCGCACCCGAGCGCTTGAAGCACTACAAGGAATTCGTCATCGGCCTCGATGACACGCAGTCCAAGATCCAGGCCGCGCGCTGCATGGACTGCGGCACGCCGTTCTGCAACAACGGCTGCCCGGTCAACAACATCATTCCGGACTTCAA
Organism: Acidovorax sp. WCS2018Noco2-16; assembly: GCF_031843945.1. Taxonomy (NCBI): domain Bacteria; kingdom Pseudomonadati; phylum Pseudomonadota; class Betaproteobacteria; order Burkholderiales; family Comamonadaceae; genus Acidovorax; species Acidovorax sp. WCS2018Noco2-16. Next base: position 227,097 of record NZ_JAVTJJ010000002.1, on the reverse strand, counting down.
CGATCTGGTCTATCAGCAGGACTGGAAGAGTGCCATCGCCGTGCTGCACAGCACGAACAACTTCCCCGAGTTCACCGGCCGCATCTGCCCCGCGCCCTGCGAAGCAGCCTGCGTGCTCAACGTGAACGACGACGCCGTGGGCATCAAGTCCATCGAGCACGCGATCATCGACCGCGCCTGGGCCGAGGGCTGGGTCAAGCCGTTGCCGGCCAAGCACAAGACCGGCAAGAAGGTGGCCGTGATCGGCGCTGGCCCTGCCGGCATGGCAGCGGCCCAGCAACTGGCGCGCGTGGGCCACGACGTGACCCTGTTCGAGAAGAACGACCGCATCGGCGGCCTGCTGCGCTACGGCATTCCAGACTTCAAGATGGAGAAGTCGCACATCGACCGCCGGGCAGAGCAGCTGACGGCCGAAGGCGTGACGATCCGCACCGGCGTGTTCGTCGGTGCTGCCAAGGACGGCCTGGGCAAGGGCTCCAAGGTCACCAACTGGGCCAAGGAAACCGTCACGCCCGAGCAATTGCAAAACGACTTCGACGCCGTGCTGCTGACCGGCGGCGCCGAGCAGTCGCGCGATTTGCCCGTGCCTGGACGCGACCTGGACGGCATCCACTTCGCGATGGAATTTCTGCCCCAGCAGAACAAGGTCAACGCGGGCGACAAGCTCAAGGGCCAATTGCGCGCCGACGGCAAGCATGTCATCGTCATCGGCGGCGGCGACACGGGCAGCGACTGCGTGGGCACCAGCAACCGCCACGGCGCCGTCAGCGTGACGCAGTTCGAGCTGATGCCCCAGCCGCCCGAGGTGGAAAACCGCCCCATGACCTGGCCCTACTGGCCGATCAAGCTGCGCACCAGCTCCAGCCATGAAGAAGGCTGCGAGCGCGAATTCGCCATCTCCACCAAGGAATTCATCGGTGAAAAGGGCAAGGTCACCGGCCTGAAGACCGTGCGCGTCGAATGGAAGGACGGCAAGATGGTCGAGGTGGCCGGCTCCGAGCAGATCCTGAAGGCCGACCTGGTGCTGCTGGCGATGGGCTTCGTGAGCCCCGTGGCCGCCGTGCTGGAGGCCTTCGGCGTGGACAAGGACGCGCGTGGCAATGCCCGTGCGACCACCGAGTTCGACGGCGGCTACGCCACCAACGTGGCCAAGGTGTTTGCCGCTGGCGACATTCGCCGGGGCCAGAGCCTGGTGGTGTGGGCCATTCGCGAAGGCCGGCAAGCCGCCCGCGCGGTGGACGAGTTCCTGATGGGGTATTCCGACCTGCCGCGCTGATGCGTAGTGCGCCTCGCACCGACCTCTCTCAATGGCGCCCTGGTGGCGCCATTTTTTTGGCCTGCGCCCGCACCAACATGCTTCGCGCCCGGCGTGCGCTTGCCGCGCTTTGGTGCAAAGCGGTGCCGGCGTGATGCAAAAACGGCGATCCGGTGTGGCACGGTGATTGCATCACCTGAGTCAGCGCAGCGATTTGGCTTCTTCGGTTGGCGTGCCGGAATTCTTGGGTCACTCTGGGAATTCGGTGCGGACCGGATGCCCGTTGCGGCACAGGGCGTGAACACGTCCGGGCGCTGTGGCGGCAACTGCTGATCACCGAATTTTCGTGGTGGCTTCTTAGTCACAACGGGCCAGTCCATTGGTGTCTGGTCCCCACGAAGAATGAGGTATCGGTATGTGCGAACGCAACGGTCAAGCTTTTGCAGCGCTGCAAGCTGCGCAGTCACTCACCCCCGCAGCGCGCCGCGGCTTCTTGAAGTCGCTCAGCGCCGGGGCCGCCATGGTCGTTTTGCCCATGGGCATGGCCGCAGCGCTGGGCGCTGCGCCCGCGCGTGCGGCCGGGCGCACCACCATCAAGGCCACGCACGGCGCGGGCCTGTGCAACCTGGGCATCTTCATCGCCAAGCAGCGGCAGCTGGCCCAGGGTGACGGCGTCGATCTGGAGTTCGTCGTCACGCCCACCAACACCGACATCGTCACGCTGTTCGGCGTGGGCGCGGTGGACATGTCGATGATTCCGTACTCCAACTTCCTGTCGCTGTACGACGCCGGCGCACCCGTGCGCGTGGTGGCCGGCGGCGGCGTGAACGGCTGCCTGATCGTTGCGCGCGAGGGCATCCAAAGCGCGGCCGACATGAAGGGCAAGACGCTGGGCACCTTCCAGGCCGACACGCTGGAGGTGCTGCCCTACGACTGGCTGAAGAAGGCCGGCCTCACCTTCAAGGACGTGAAGATCCGCTACTTCAACACCTCGCCCGAGATGGCCCAGGCCTTCATTGGCGGCGCGGTGGATGCCATCTGCGCGGTGGAGCCCTACGCCACGCAGACCGTGGCCGCGCGCAAGGGCGCCAGCGTGCTGAGCGACGGCAGCGATGTGTACGGCCCGCAATACGCCGACTGCGTGCTGGCCGTGCGCACGCCGCTGCTGCAAAAGCAGCCCGAGGTGGTGCGCGCGGTGATCAAGGCGCTGCTCACTGCGCAGCAGCAGATCGAGACCGACCGCGCGAGCGCGCTCAAGGAAACCGTGGGTACCTATTACAAGACCACGATGGAGGCCGCCACGCTGGCCTCGCAGCGCCAGCCGGTGATGATCGACCAGCGCAACCAGACGCAATTCATCTTGCAGCGCGCGCAGTCGATGAAGGAGATGGGCTACCTCAAGAAGCTGCCCGACGCCAAGATGTTCGACTGGGGGCCGCTGGAGAAGGTCATCGCCGAGCACCAGGCGCTGTTCGCGGGCCTCAAGCTCAAGTCGGCCTGAGCGCCTTGTCCCGCACACACTGTTTGAAAGTGAACCAGCCATGTCTGCTGCCCAACTGGCAACCGATGGCGGGCGTGCGCCCGTTGCATCGGCCCATCTGCCGTCCCGATCCCCTGCTGCAACCGGCCCGCGCATGCTGAAGAACCTGCGCCGTCATCTGGTGGCCGCGTTATGGACGCTGGCCTCCATCGGCTCCATCGTCGGCCTGTGGGAAGTGGCCGCTGCCCTAGGCTGGGCCGACCCGCTGCTCATGCCCGCCCCCCACGTCTTTCTGGGCAACTGGAGCGAGCAACTGCACTTCTTCGACATGGCCAACACCATTGGCTCCAGCGGCGAAGGCGGCAGCTGGCTGGGCGTGCTCAGCGTGGTGCTGTGGACGTCGATGCGCGTGTTCGTCGGCCTGCTGCTGGGATTCGTGCTGAGCCTGGCAGTGGGCGTGCTCATTCGCTACAACACCGTGTTCGGCAAGCTCGGCCTGCCGGCCATCACGATGTTTGCGCCGATCTCGCCGGTGGCTTGGTTGCCGGTGGCGGTTTTCCTGTTCGGCATTGGAGACAAGCCGGCCATCTTCATGGTGTTCATCGCCATCTTCTTCGTGATGGTGATCGCCACGCTGGCGCAGATCGACGAGGTGCCCAAGGCCTACATCCACGTGGCACGCATCATGGGCGCGAGCAAACGCCAGGTGTTTCGCACGGTGATCCTGCCGGCCATCCTTCCCGGCCTGTTCGTCACGCTGCGCATCAACCTGTTTGCAGCGTGGATGGTGGTGCTCATCGCCGAAGCCGCTGGCGTAGGCAGCGGCCTGGGGCAGATCGTGATGATGGCGCGCAACACCTTCAACGCCAGCCTGGTGTTCTTCACCATGACGCTGATCGGCCTGGCGGGCTTCGTATTCGACCAGGCCCTGGGCCTGATTCAACGCCGCATGCTGTGGTGGATCGATGCCGGCAAGGCGAACGGGAAATGAACATGCAAAGCAATACGCCCCTTCGTACCCAACTGCCGGCCATCGAATGCCGTGGCGTTGGCAAGACCTGGAACACCGACAGCGCCAAACCCTTCGTCGCGCTGCAGGACATTCACTTCGAGGTGCAGGCCGGCGACTTCGTGGTGCTGCTGGGGCCCTCGGGCTGCGGCAAGAGCACCTTGCTGTACCTGCTGGCGGGCCTGGAGCAGGCCACGCACGGCACGCTGTGGAGCGAGGGCCAGGCGATCACCGGCACCAGCCCGCAGCGCGGCATGATCTTTCAGGAGGCGGCGCTGTTCCCGTGGCTCGACATACGCGACAACGTGGCCTACGGCCTGCAACTGCAGGGCGTGCCCCGGGCCGAGCGCGAGCAGCGCGCACTGGACCTGCTGGCGCGCGTGGGCCTGAACGGCTTTGCGCACAAGCGGCCCAGCGAGCTGTCGGGCGGCATGCGCCAGCGCGCCGCCATGGCGCGGGCGCTGGCGTTGCAGCCCAAGGTGCTGTTGATGGACGAGCCCTTCGCCGCGCTCGATATCCAGACGCGCGCCAAGATGCAGAACTACCTGCTCGACCTGTGGAGGCAAAGCGGCGCGTCGATGCTGCTGGTGACCCACTCCATCGAAGAGGCCATCGGGCTGGCCGACCGCATCGTCGTGTTCACCGCACGCCCCGGGCGTATCAAGACCATCGTGCCGGTGACGCTGGAGCGCCCGCGCAATCCGCGCGACCCGGCGTTCCATGCGCTGCACGACCAGCTCGCCGAACTGCTGGCCGACGAAGTGGACCGCGCGTTCGCGGAGCAAGAGGCCGCAGGAGCCGCAGCGGCATGACGGTAGACACCACACTGCTGATCCGCAATGCACGCATCCTGACCCTGGACGACCAGCACCGCGAGTGGCCTTGTGCCGACATCCTGGTGCAAGGCGGCCGCATCACGGCCATCGGCCCGAACCTGCCGCAGCCGGCAGGCGAGGTGCGCCTGCTGGACGCGGCGGGCCAGCTGGCCATGCCGGGCCTGGTGAACGCGCACTTTCACTCGCCGGGCAATTTCCTCAAGGGCCAGCTCGACGGCTATCCGCTGGAGATCTTCATGCTGTACGAGGTGCCGCCGCTGGCGCAGCAGGGCGACAGCTACCGCTTCGCCTACCTGCGCACGCTGATGGGCGCGCTGGAGATGCTGGAGCGCGGCATCACCACGGTGCACGACGACGCCTACCACGTGCCCGTGGCCACGCCCGAGAGCATCGACGCGGTGATGCAGGCCTATGCCGATGCGGGCATTCGGGCCACCGTGGCCATCGACCAGCCCAACATCGTGGAATACGACAAGTTTCCGTACCTCAAAGAGCTGCTCACGCCCGCGCTGCGCCAGGAGATGGAAGCCGCGCCGCGCCAAAGCACCGAAGAACTGCTGGAGCTGTACCGCTACCTGCTGTCGTTCTGGCACGGCGGCAATGGCGGGCGGCTGGCGGCAGCGGTGTCTTGCTCGGCGCCGCAGCGCGTGATGGACGACTACTTTCTCGCCCTGGCCGACCTCAGCCGCGCAAACGACTTGCCGTTCAACATCCACGTGCTGGAGACCAAACTGCAGCGAGCCACGGGGCGCGAGCGGTTCGGCAAGTCGCTGCTGCGGCATGTGCACGACCTGGGCATTCTGGACGAGCGCAGCCAGATCATCCACGCCATCTGGATCGACGAACACGACATTCGTCTGCTGGCCGATGCCGACGCCGTGGTGGCGCACAACCCGGTGTGCAACCTGCGCCTGGGCAGCGGCGTGATGCCGTTTCGAGCGCTGCGCGACGCCGGCATCACCGTGGCCATCGGCACCGATGAACTGTGCACCGACGACACCGCCAACGTCTGGCAGGCCGGCAAGATGGCCGGGCTGGTGCACAACCTCAGCACGCCCGACTACAACCGCTGGCCGCGCCACGGCGAAGTGCTGCGCGCCATGACGCGCGGCGGCGCCCGCGCCATCCGCCGCGAGAAGGACCTGGGCCAACTTAGCGTGGGCGCAGCGGCCGACATCATCCTGCTCGACCTCGACACCTGGGCCTTCACGCCGTTCAACGACATCGAGCGCCAACTGGTCTACAGCGAAGACGGCAGCTCGGTGCGCACCACCATCGTAGGCGGCGACGTGGTGATGGACAACGGCCGGCACACCCGCATCGACACGAGCGCCATCCGCGCCGAGATCCGCGACATGGCGGGCGCCATCAGCGGCCAGATGGGCGAGAGCCACGCCGCCGCGCTGCGCATGCTGCCGTACTACCGGTCCATGTACGACCGCGCACACGCCGAGCCCAGCGGCATGGTGCGGCGCCTGGTGATGGGCGACTGAGAGCGGCGCAGCCGCCCTGCGGCAGGCCGGGCAGGGCGGGTGGCTGCTATCAATGGCGTAGCTGGTAGCGCCTGATTCCATTCAGATTCAAGGCTTTTCTTCTTGAAACCGTTGAGGGGCGGGCGCTGGCCGCTCTCTTTTTTGAGAATTGGGCGTGTCGGCACAGTTAAGTGGTGTGCCACATCGTGGTGCATTCACGGTGGCAGGGTGCACCGTTGTGGAGCAAGGCCTGCGGTCTCGGAGACAATAGGCCCCTGGAATCACACGATGCGCGTGTCCCGGGCAGCCGATGGAGGCTGGCGGGCACGCGCTGTTTTTTGTCTTTGGAATTCGAGAGTCATGAAAAAGATCGCTGCCATCGCCCTGGTTTCTCTGGGCGCCCTACTCGCCGGTTGCGGAAAGAACGACAACGCGCAGAACGCGGGCACCGCTGCCGCACCCGCACCGGCTGCCGTCGCCAAGATCGTGGTCGGCCTGGACGACAACTTTCCGCCGATGGGCTTTCGCGACGACAAGAACCAGCTGGTCGGCTTCGACATCGACATGGCCCGTGAAGCGGCCAAGCGCATGGGCGTGGAGGTCGAATTCAAGCCGATCGACTGGAGCGCCAAGGAGGCTGAACTGGCTGGCCAGCGCGTCGATGCGCTGTGGAACGGCCTGACCATCACCGAAGAGCGCAAGAAGAACATCGCCTTCACCGCGCCCTACATGGAAAACCACCAGATCATCGTGGTGCCCGCGCAGTCGCCCATCAAGACCAAGGCCGACCTGGCTGGAAAGGTCGTCGGCGCGCAGGACGGCTCCAGCGCCGTGGACGCCGCCAAGAAGGACGAGGCGGTGTTCAAGTCGTTCAAGGAGTTCAAGACCTTCGGCGACAACGTGACCGCGCTGATGGACCTGTCCACCGGCCGGCTCGAAGCCGTGGTGGTCGACGAAGTGGTGGGCCGCTACTACGTGGCCAAGAAGCCGCAGGACTACGCTGTGCTGCAGGACCATTTCGGCACCGAAGACTACGGAGTGGGCGTGCGCAAGGATGACGCCGCGCTGCAAGGCCGCATCGACACGGCACTGGCCGAGATGAAGAAGGACGGCGCCGCCGCCAAGATCGCCGAGCAGTGGTTCGGCAAGAACATCATCAAGTAAGGAAACAACCCCCTGAGGCGCTGCGCGCCTTCCCCCTTCTCTCGGCTTCGCCGGGAAGGGGGACGCCGCCAGTGGCCGGACGGAGCCCGTTCCACGGCGTCCGCTGGCCTGGAGCTGCGCCGGTATCGACCGCCGCCGGCTTTGACCAATCTGTAAAACTCTGAAGATCGGCCTTCGCAGCAGATGGATTACGTTCTTTCCCTTCTGGGGCCGCTGGCGCAGGGCGCCACCGTCACCCTGAAGCTCTTTTTCATCACGCTGGCGCTGGCCGTGCCCCTGGGCCTGGTGCTGGCACTGGCGCGCGTGTCGCGTTGGCGCGCGCTGTCGGTCGCGGTCAACGGCTACATCTGGCTGATGCGCGGCACTCCGCTGATGCTGCAGATGCTGTTCATCTATTTCGCGCTGCCCTTCGTGCCGGTGATCGGCGTGCGGCTGCCGGACTTTCCGGCGGCGGTGGTGGCCTTCGCACTGAACTACGCGGCGTACTTCGCCGAAATCTTCCGCTCGGGCATCCAGTCCATCGACCGGGGCCAGTACGAGGCCGCGCGCGTGCTGGGCATGACCTACGGCCAGACCATGCGCCGCATCGTGCTGCCGCAGATGGTGCGCCGCATTCTGCCGCCCATGAGCAACGAGACCATCACGCTGGTCAAGGACACCTCGCTCATCTACGTGCTGGCGCTGAACGACCTGCTGCGCGCCGCGCGCGGTATCGTGCAGCGCGACTTCACGACCACGCCGTTCATCGTGGCGGCGGCTTTCTATCTCCTCATGACCCTGGTGCTGACCTGGGGCTTTCAGCGGCTGGAGCGGCGCTATGCCAAGCACGACGACTGATGATGCGGGCAGCGCGCCCATGATCGACGCGCTCGACATTCACAAATCCTTCGGCCGAACCCCGGTGTTGCAGGGCGTGTCGCTGCAACTGCGCCGGGGCGAGGTGGTGGCGGTGATCGGGCCGTCCGGCTCAGGCAAGAGCACCTTCCTGCGCTGCCTGAACCGGCTCGAGACCATCGACCGCGGTCACATCGCCATCGACGGCGCCGTGCTGGCCACCACCGATGCGGCCGGCCGCTGCACCTATGCGCCGGAAGCGGAGGTGCGCCGCATCGGCCGAAAGACCGGCATGGTGTTCCAGCACTTCAACCTGTTCCCGCACCTGACCGTGCTGCAGAACGTGATCGAGGCGCCGATGGTGGTGCAGGGCCTGCCGCGCGAGGAGGCCATCGCCCGCGCCGAGGTGCTGCTGGCCAAGGTGGGCCTGGCGGACAAGCGGGGCAACTACCCCGCCCGCCTGTCGGGTGGCCAGAAGCAGCGAGTCGCCATCGCCCGCGCGCTGGCGATGGAGCCGGAAATCATGCTGTTCGACGAGCCCACTTCCGCGCTCGACCCTGAACTGACGGGTGAGGTGCTGCGCACGATGCGCGCGCTGGCCCAGGAGCAGATGACCATGCTGGTCGTCACGCACGAAATGGGTTTTGCGCGCGAGGTGGCGCATACGGCCGTCTTCATGGACCAGGGTCGCATCGTCGAATCCGGCCCTGCTGCCGGGTTGTTTGCCAGCCCGCAGCACGCCCGCACGCAGGGGTTTCTGCGCAGCATGTTGTGATGTCGTTGTGCAGATGTCGCTCGATAGCTTTAAGGTGAAGTTGGCCTCTAGCGCCCGTCCATCAAGCGCAATATGCTATAAATTCAGGAGCTAAAGGGTCGAAATCTGCGCAAACATGCATGCATGTATGTTTGAGGTACCATCGTCCCACAGCGCATTTCGGTCTCTGCGGCGACAATCCTCCGCGATCTCGCCTATTCCTTTCCTGCCTTTTTTCGTCTTTTTTCCGCATGCCCCCACCCACCGCCCTGGTCGAACTGCGCAACGTGACGTTCTCGTACGGAGAGCGCGTGATCCTGCGCGACCTGTCCCTGTCGGTGCCGCGCGGCAAGGTGACGGCGCTGATGGGCGCCTCCGGCGGCGGCAAGACCACCGTGCTGCGTCTGATCGGCGGCCAGCAGAAGGCGCAGCAGGGCGAGGTGCTGGTGGACGGGCACGACGTGGGCCGCATGGATGAAGGCCAGCTCTACGCCGCCCGCCGGCGCATGGGCATGCTGTTCCAGTTCGGCGCCTTGTTTACCGACATGAGCGTGTTCGAGAACGTGGCCTTTCCGCTGCGCGAGCACACCGATCTGGCCGACGAACTGATTCGCGACATCGTGCTGATGAAGCTGCACGCCGTGGGCCTGCGCGGTGCGCGCGATTTGATGCCCAGCCAGATCTCCGGCGGCATGGCCCGCCGCGTGGCGCTGGCGCGGGCCATTGCGCTGGACCCGCAACTCATCATGTACGACGAGCCTTTCGCCGGCCTCGACCCCATATCTCTGGGCATCGCCGCGCAACTCATCCGCGAGCTGAACGACACCATGGGCCTGACCACGCTGATCGTCTCGCACGACGTGGAAGAGACCTTCCGCGTGGCCGATCACGTCATCGTGCTCGGCCCCGGCACTGTGGCGGCGCAGGGCACGCCCGAAGAAGTGCGCGCCAGCACCGATCCGCTGGTGCACCAGTTTGTGAACGCGCTGCCCACCGGGCCGGTGCCGTTCCACTATCCAGGCGCGAGTCTGGCCGACGATTTCGGCCCCGTGGGCGGCGTGCCGGCCGGAGGTGCACGATGAGCTGGTGGCGTCCTTCCGATGTGGGCTTTGCCGTGCGCAGCAAGCTGGCGGGCATTGGCATGGCCACTCGGCTGTTCGTGCGGCTCATCGCCCTGATCGGCCCCACGCTGCGCCGCCCCGCGCTGCTGCGCGACCAGATCCACTTTCTGGGCAACTATTCGCTTTCCATCATCGCCATGTCGGGCCTGTTCGTGGGCTTTGTGCTGGCGCTTCAGGGGCACAACGTGCTGCAGCGTTACGGCTCGGCCAACGCGCTGGGGCTGGTCGTCACGCTGAGCCTGGTGCGCGAACTGGGCCCCGTGGTCACCGCGCTGCTGTTCGCCGGCCGTGCGGGCACCTCGCTCACGGCCGAGATCGGGCTGATGCGCGCTGGCGAGCAACTGTCGGCCATGGAGATGATGGCGGTCGACCCGGTGCGCCGCATCCTCGCGCCGCGTTTCTGGGGCGGCGTCATCGCCATGCCGCTGCTGGCGGCGGTGTTCAGCGCCGTGGGCGTGATCGGTGGCTGGGTCGTCGGCGTGCTGATGATCGGCGTGGACACCGGCGCCTTCTGGGGTCAGATGCAAAGCGGCGTGGACGTGTTCAAGGACGTGGGCAATGGCGTGGTCAAAAGCATCGTGTTCGGCCTGGCCGTCACGTTCATCGCCGTGTTTCAGGGCTTCGTGGCCAAGCCCACGCCCGAGGGCGTGTCACGCGCCACTACGCACACCGTGGTGATGGCCTCGCTTGCCGTGCTGGGCCTGGACTTCATCCTCACCGCCCTGATGTTCACCATCTGAACGGCGCCGCTGATCCGCCACCGGCACCGAATCCGACACCACAAGGAAAAAATCAACATGCAGCATTCCAAGAACGACTTCTGGGTGGGCCTCTTCGTACTGCTGGGCGGCGCCGCGCTCGTGTTTCTGGCGTTGCAGTCGGCCAACCTGCTGAGCCTGAACTTCCAGACCGGATACCCCATCGTCGCCAAGTTCGACAACATCGGCGGCTTGAAGCCCCAGGCGTCTGTGCGCAGTGCGGGCGTGGTGGTTGGCCGGGTGCAGTCCATCACCTTCGATGACAAGACCTTTCGCGCCAACGTGGCGCTGGACCTGGACAAGCGCTATGCCTTCCCGAAAGACAGTTCATTCAAGATCCTCACCAGCGGCCTGCTGGGAGATCAATACATCGGCGTAGAAGCCGGTGCCGACGAGAAAAACCTGGCCGCAGGTGACGTGGTGACCGCCACGCAATCGGCCATCGTGCTGGAAAACCTGATCGGACAGTTTCTGTACGGCAAGGCGGAAGAGGGCGCCTCGGGCGCGGGAAGCAAGAAATGAGAAACCACCATACCCATACCACCCAGCGCTGCTCGCACAGGCACGTGTCGGCCCGCCGCAGTGCAGGCGCGGCCACCCTGGCCGTCGGCGCGCTGATGCTCGCCGGCTGCGCGACCGGCCCGGACGCCAATCCACGCGATCCGCTCGAGCCCTACAACCGCAGCATGACGCGGTTCAACGACGGCGTGGACCGGGCCGTGCTCAAGCCCGTCGCCACCGCCTACCGCGAAGTGCTGCCGTCCCCCGTTCGCACGGGCGTGAGCAATTTCTTCTCGAACCTGAACGACGTCTGGTCGTTCGTCAACAACGTGCTGCAACTCAAGGGCAGCGAGGCCATGGACAGCCTGGTGCGCTTCAACGTGAACACGGTGTTCGGCCTGGGCGGCGTGCTCGACATCGCCTCCGAAATGGGCATTCCTCGCCGCAGGACCGATTTCGGCCTGACGCTGGGCCATTACGGGGTGCCGACCGGCCCGTATCTGGTGTTGCCGCTACTGGGCCCATCCACCGTGCGCGACACCGCTGCATTGCCAGTCGATGCCCGTGGCAATCTGCTGCAGCAGGTGGACCCGGTTTCTGCCCGCAACCAGCTGTATGCGCTGCGTATCGTCGATACGCGAGCCAATCTGCTGTCGGCAGGCAACGTGCTGGAAACTGCAGCGCTCGACAAATACAGCTTCACGCGTGATGTGTTTTTGAAAGTGCGCGGCCAGGACGTGGATCCGCCGGAACTGGACGAGTCCGGTTACGACGCCGATGCCGGCATGCTGCCTCCCGAGTCCAAGTAGTTTTGCAGGGTGCTGCGGCACCTTCGCCTCGGATTTGAGGGCGTTGCAGTTACTTGCAACCGGGTACCCGTCCGACGCATGGTCGGCGCCACGGTATTCCACAATGCCCGTTATGGATGAAAAACCAAAGGCTGCACCCGTTGTGACAAGGGAGCAGCCCGTGAAAGGAACGAAGACGATGATGATTGACCGACGCGATCTGGGCCGCTGGGCTCTGGCACTGGCTGCTGCAACGACTCTGGCTGGCCCTATGGCTGCCTGGGCTGCTGATGAGGCGCCCGATGCGCTGGTGCGCCGGTTGTCCACAGACGTGCTCGACAAGGTGAAGTCCGACAAATCCCTGCAGCGTGGCGACATCAACAAGGTCGTGGCGTTTGTGGACCAGACCATCTTGCCGCACGTGAATTTCCGCCGCATGACCTCTGCCGCCACCGGCCCGGCCTGGCGCGATGCCACTCCGGCGCAGCAGCAGCGTCTGCAGGAAGAATTCAAGACCTTGTTGATTCGCACCTATTCGGGCGCGCTCAACCAGGTCAGCGACCAGTCCATCGTCGTCAAGCCGCTGCGCATGGCCCCCGAGGACAAGGACGTACTGGTGCGCACCGAAATCAAGGGCCGCGGCGAGCCTGTGCAGCTGGACTACCGCCTGGAGAAGACGCCAGGCGAAGGTGCTGGCTGGAAGGTCTACAACCTGAACGTGATGGGTGTGTGGCTGGTGGACACCTACCGCAGCCAGTTCGCGCAGGAGATCAATGCCAAGGGCATCGATGGCCTGATCGAGTCGCTGGCTGCGCGCAACAAGACCAACGCTGGCAAGTCCACCTGATCTGAAAGCAAGCCTGCATGCTGGTTCTGCCCTCCGAACTGACCCATGAGCAGGCCACTGCCAGCCTGCGCATGCTCTTGCAAGGTCTGAAAGCGCACCGTGACCCTGCGCTGGTGGTCGATGCCACCGGCCTGGCTACCTTCGACTCGTCAGCGCTCGCCGTGCTGCTGGAGTGCAGGCGCTCGGCACTATCTGAAGGCAAGACCTTTGCCGTCAAGTCGCTGCCGCCGGCGCTCGCCACCCTGGCCGGCCTCTACGGCGTGAGCGAATTGCTGCCCGCTGCCTGACGGCGACTGCGGGATGGCCTTCGGCGCCGACTTCCACACCTTGAGGCCGTAAAATCGCGGGCTCCCATGCCTGCAGTCTCATTCCAATCCGTTTCCAAGACCTTCACCACCGCCAAAGGCCCGTTTCAGGCGCTTGACCATGTCAGCCTGAATATCGAGGAGGGCGAGTTCTTCGGTCTTCTGGGGCCAAACGGTGCTGGCAAAACCACCCTCATCAGCATTCTGGCCGGGCTGGCGCGCGCGACCAGTGGTCGCGTGCAAGTGCAGGGCAGTGACGTCCAAGCCGACTTCGCGGCCGCCCGCCGCAAGCTGGGCGTGGTGCCGCAAGAGTTGGTGTTCGATCCCTTCTTCAACGTGCGCGAGGCGCTGCGCATCCAGTCCGGCTACTTCGGCGTGAAGAACAATGACGCCTGGATCGACGAGCTGCTGGAAAACCTGGGCCTGGCCGACAAGGCCAACTCCAACATGCGCCAGCTGTCGGGCGGCATGAAGCGCCGCGTGCTGGTGGCCCAGGCGCTGGTGCACAAGCCACCCATCATCGTGCTGGACGAGCCCACTGCCGGCGTCGACGTGGAATTGCGTCAGACCCTCTGGCACTTTGTCGCACGCCTGAACAAGCAGGGCCATACCGTGCTGCTGACCACGCACTACCTGGAAGAAGCCGAGGCGCTGTGCAACCGCATCGCCATGCTCAAGTCGGGCCGCATCGTGGCACTCAGCAGCACCAGTGAATTGCTGCAGGCCGCGTCGGGCAGCGTGCTGCAGTTCAAGACCGATGCCGTGCTGCCGCCCGCGCTGGCGGTGCTGGCACGTGTCACGGGCCGCATCGTGCAGTTGCCCGCGCATGACGCCGCCGAGATCGAAAGCCACCTGGCCGCCCTGCGCGTGGCCGGTGTGGATGTGCACGACATGGAGATCCGCCGCCCCGACCTGGAGGACGTGTTCCTGCAGGTGATGTCGGGCACGTCGGCGTCCAATATTTCCCTTGAGAACATTGCGATATGACCGGCTGGCAGACTCTGTTCTACAAGGAAATTTTGCGCTTCTGGAAGGTGGGCTTTCAGACCGTGGCGGCGCCGGTGCTCACCGCCGTGCTGTACCTGCTGATCTTCGGCCACGTGCTGGAAGACCACGTGAAGGTGTACGACCGCATCAGCTACACCGCCTTCCTGGTGCCTGGCCTGGTGATGATGAGCATTCTGCAGAACGCGTTTGCCAACAGCTCGTCCAGCCTGATTCAAAGCAAGATCATGGGCAGCCTGGTGTTCGTGCTGCTCACGCCGCTGTCGCACTGGGCCTGGTTCGTGGCTTACGTGGGCTCGTCGGTGGTGCGCGGGCTGGCCGTGGGGCTGGGCGTGTTCATCGTCACCATCGCGTTCGCGCGGCCTGAGTTCGCGGCGCCGTTGTGGATCATCGCGTTCGCACTGCTGGGCGCCGCGCTGCTGGCCACGCTGGGCTTGATCGCGGGCCTCTGGGCCGACAAGTTCGACCAGATGGCCGCGTTCCAGAACTTCGTCATCGTGCCCATGACGTTCCTCTCAGGCGTCTTCTATTCGATCCAGTCGCTGCCGCCGTTCTGGCAGACCGTGAGCCACCTGAACCCGTTCTTCTACATGATCGACGGCTTTCGCTACGGGTTCTTCGGGCAGAGCGACACCTCGCCATGGCTGAGCCTGGCCATCGTCGGATCGGCGTGGCTGGTGGTGAGCGCGCTGGCCGTTCACCTGCTGCGCACCGGCTACAAAATCAGGAATTGACCCCATGACCGCAGACGACCTCAAGCACCTCATCACCACCAGCCTCCCGTGCGAGCACATTGCGCTCGAAGGCGACGGCCGCCATTGGTACGCCACCATCGTGTCGGCCGAATTCGAAGGCAAGCGCGCCATCCAACGCCACCAGCGCGTCTATGCCACGCTGGGCAGCAAGATGCACACCGACGAAGTGCATGCGCTGTCGATGAAGACCTTCACGCCTGCCGAATGGGCGGCGCAGTCGACCAACGCCTGATGGCATCCGGTTTTTTGGTTTGCTATTGAATATATAGCTGCTTGCGCTTGATAGATAAGCGCTAGAGCCACTTTTTGCTTATAAAGATATCGGGCTACACGCCATGGACAAACTCCTGATTCGCGGCGGCCGCGCGCTGCACGGCGAAGTGCCCATCTCCGGTGCCAAGAACGCCGCGCTGCCCGAATTGTGCGCCGCGCTGCTGACGGCCGAGCCGGTCACCCTGCTGAACGTGCCGCGCCTGCAAGACGTGGCCACCATGCTCACGCTGATACGCAACATGGGCGTGGCGGTCACCCAGCCGCCCGCAGGCGACTGCGCCGTGCCGGCAGATGCCGACACCGAAGTACGCATCGACGCCAGTGGCCTGAACACACCCGAAGCGCCGTACGAGCTCGTCAAGACCATGCGCGCGTCGGTGCTGGCGCTGGGGCCGCTGCTGGCGCGCTTCGGCGAGGCCACCGTGTCGCTGCCTGGCGGCTGCGCCATCGGCTCGCGGCCGGTGGACCAGCACATCAAGGGCCTCACCGCCATGGGCGCGGAAATCGTGGTCGAGCACGGCTACATGATCGCCAAGCTTCCAGCCGGTCGCACCCGCCTGAAGGGCGCCCGCATCACCACCGACATGGTCACGGTAACGGGCACCGAGAACTTCCTCATGGCCGCCACGCTGGCCGAGGGCGAAACCGTGCTGGAGAACGCGGCGCAAGAGCCCGAGATTTCCGACCTGGCCGAGATGCTGATCGCCATGGGCGCGAAGATCGAAGGGCACGGCACCAGCCGCATCCGCATTCAGGGCGTTGATCGACTTCACGGCTGCACCCACCGCGTGGTGGCCGACCGCATCGAAGCCGGTACCTTCCTGTGCGCCGTGGCGGCAACCGGCGGCGAGGCCCTGCTGCGCCATGGCCGAGCCGACCACCTTGATGCCGTGATCGAAAAACTGCGCGAGGCCGGTGTGCAGGTGCAGGCCGAAGAGGGCGGCATCCGCGTGAAAAGCGATGGCGCCGCCACGCTGAAGGCCCAGGGCTTTCGCACCACCGAATACCCTGGCTTTCCCACCGACATGCAGGCCCAGTTCATGGCGCTGAACGTAGTGGCGCAGGGCACTGCGACGGTGACCGAAACGATCTTCGAGAACCGCTTCATGCACGTGGACGAGCTGCTGCGCCTGGGCGCACGCATTCGCACCGACGGCAAGGTGGCGGTCATCGAAGGCGTGGAGCGCCTCTCGGGCGCCACCGTGATGGCGACCGACCTGCGCGCGTCGGCCAGCCTGGTCATCGCCGGCCTGGTGGCCGAGGGCGAGACCGTGGTGGACCGCATCTACCATCTGGACCGCGGCTACGACTGCATGGAAGCCAAATTGCGCGGCCTGGGCGCCGATATCGAGAGAGTTCAATGAGCAGCAGCACCAACTCCACCATCACCCTGGCCTTGTCCAAGGGCCGTATCTTCGAAGAGATCCTGCCCCTGCTGGCCGCCGCCGGCATCGAGGTGCTGGAAGACCCGGAAAAGTCGCGCAAGCTCATCTTGCCCACCAACCACGAACACGTGCGCGTGGTGCTGGTGCGTGCCTCCGACGTGCCCACCTACGTGCAGTACGGTGGCGCCGACCTGGGCGTGACCGGCAAGGACACGCTCATCGAGCACGGCGGCCAGGGTCTGTTCCAGCCGCTGGACCTGCGCATTGCCCGCTGCCGCGTGAGCGTGGCCGTGCGCAACGACTTCGACTATGCACGTGCCGTCAAGCAGGGCTCACGGTTGAAGGTCGCCACCAAGTACACCGCCATCGCTCGGGAGTTCTTCGCTGCCAAGGGAGTGCACGTGGACATGATCAAGCTCTACGGCAGCATGGAACTGGCGCCGTTGACTGGGCTGGCGGACGCCATCGTCGACTTGGTGTCCACCGGCAATACCCTGCGCGCCAATCACCTGGTGGAAGTCGAACACATCATGGACATCAGCTCGTACCTGGTGGTGAACCAGGCGGCGCTCAAGCTCAAGCAGGCGCCACTGCGGCGCATCATCGATGCATTTGCATCGGCCATTCCCGCCGGCAGCTGAAGTTGCGCGAGCGCCTCAGATCGCGTCTAACGCCATCCAGAACACGGCAGAATCCGGGCTGCGTCGGGGAAGATTGTTTCTCGATGCATCTTTTGTTTCAAATCTGAGGTGTTCCATGTTCAAGAAAATCCTGTTGCTGGGCTGTCTGGCGCTGAGCGGCGCCTCCTTTGCCGCCGATGCAGACTTCACGCTGGTCAATCGCACCGGCTATGCGCTCAACGAGGTCTACATCTCGCCCACCAAGATGGACAACTGGGGCAGCGACCGACTGGGCCGCAACCAACTGGTGAACGGTGCATCGCGCAAGTTCAAGTTTGGCGACACCAAGCATTGCACCCAGGACATCAAGGTGGTGTTCACCGATGACGGCTCGGAAGTCGAGTGGGAGGGTTTCAACCTCTGCGAACTCGACAAGATCACGCTCAAGTACAACCGCAAGACGGGCGACGTGTCGGCTGAGACCGAATGAGCCCGGCGGTTCCTTCTTCCCCTTCGCGATTGAGATAGAGATAGAAAAGCCATGAAAGCCACGCCTGTTCGTTTGCGTACCGATAGCGCCGATTTCGAGGCCGCTTTCCGGGATCGCCTGCATTGGTCGGCCGACACCGACGCCGCCATCGAACAGCGCGTGGCCGACATCCTGGCCGACGTGCAGCAGCGCGGCGACGCGGCGGTGCTGGAGTACACCCACCGCTTCGATGGCCTGCAGGCCGATGCCATGGCGGCGCTGGAGCTGACGCAGGCCGAGCTGAAGGCTGCGTTCGAGGCCATTCCTGCAGTGCAGCGCCAGGCGCTGGAAGCCGCGGCCGTGCGTGTGCGCCGCTATCACGAGGCGCAAAAGCGCGCCAGCGGTGAGAGCTGGAGCTACCGCGATGAAGACGGCACGCTGCTGGGCCAGAAGGTCACTCCGCTGGACCGCGTGGGCATCTACGTGCCGGGCGGCAAGGCGGCCTATCCATCGAGCGTGCTGATGAACGCTATTCCTGCCCACGTGGCAGGCGTGCCGGAGATCATCATGGTCGTGCCCACCCCGCGCGGCGAAAAGAACGCGCTGGTGCTGGCCGCCGCCTACGTGGCGGGTGTCACGCGGGCCTTCACCATCGGCGGCGCGCAGGCGGTGGCAGCGCTGGCCTACGGCACCGCCACGGTGCCCAAGGTCGACAAGATCACCGGCCCGGGCAACGCCTACGTGGCCAGCGCCAAGAAGCGCGTGTTCGGCACCGTGGGCATCGACATGATTGCCGGCCCCAGCGAGATTCTGGTGCTGGCCGACGGCACCACGCCGCCTGACTGGGTGGCGATGGACCTGTTCAGCCAGGCCGAACACGACGAATTGGCGCAGTCCATCCTGCTGTGCCCCGACGCCGCCTATATCGACGCCGTGCAGGCATCCATCGACCGTCTGCTGCCCGAAATGCCGCGCGCCGAAATCATCGCCAAGAGCCTCACCGGCCGGGGCGCGCTGATCTTGACGCGCGATATGGAAGAAGCCTGCGTGCTCAGCAACCGCATCGCGCCCGAGCATCTGGAAGTGAGCAGCCGCGACGCGCACCGCTGGGAGCCCTTGCTGCGCCACGCTGGCGCCATCTTCCTGGGCGCCTACACCTCCGAGAGTCTGGGCGATTACTGCGCTGGCCCCAACCACGTGCTGCCCACCAGCGGCACGGCGCGGTTCTCATCGCCGTTGGGCGTGTATGACTTCCAGAAACGCAGCAGCATCATCGAGGTAAGCGAGCAGGGGGCACAGACGCTGGGCGCCATTGCCAGTGTGCTGGCGCATGGCGAAGGCCTGCAGGCGCATGCGCGAGCGGCGGAGATGCGGCTGAGGTAAGCGCGGTCGTCATTGCCATACATAAGCCACCAGCCGAAAGGCCCGGTGGATTTTTTGATGAAAAATACTGTGGGCGATCCCACGAATTTCGTGTTCCACGAAGTTCGTGTAAACTTTTGCTCATGAAGAACGTCACCATCACCATGGACGATGCCGCTGCCGAATGGGTGCGCATCGAGGCGGCCAAGCGCGGCAGCAGCGTGTCGCGGTTGGTGGGTGAGTGGCTGTCGGAAAAGATGCGCCAGGAAGATGCCTACGCCCAGGCCATGCGCGAGGCGCTGAGCTTCGAGACATGGGGTGTTTCCAGCGGACCCTATGTGCCGCGCAACACCTTGTTCGAGCGTTGATTGCGTCCCCCGCCATGGCAACCACCCCGATCTTTGTCGACACCGAAATCCTGCTGGCCAGCGTGGACCAGCGCGATCCGACACGTCAGGCGCAGGCCCAGGCCTGGCTGACCTTTTGCTGGCAGACGCGCAGCGGCCGCGTGAGTTCGCAGGTGCTCAATGAGTTATACAACCAGGCTATCCAGCGCTTCAAAGGCCCGCAGGTGCTGGCCCAGGTACGCGCCCACGTGCGGCGACTGCGGGTGTGGTTGCCGCCGCATCTGGATGCCTACACCGTCGATGGTGCGTGGGATCTGCAAGACCGTTACGGCCTGGGCTACTGGGATGCGCTGATCCTCTCGTCTGCCCATCAGCAGGGCTGCCGATATTTGCTGACCGAGGCCCTGCCGCACGGCCAGATGCTGGACGCTGTGCAGCCCATCAACCCGTTTCTCGTCACCCCCGAAGCTCTGGACACCGCTGAATGACCACCTCCACCGCTGTTTCGTCCGCCGCCCGGCCGGATCCCTTGAGCCGCATCCGCCCCGACGTGCGGGCCATGCATGCCTACGCCGTGCAGTCTTCCACCGGCGCGCTGAAGATGGACGCGATGGAGAACCCTTTCGGCCTGCCCGCGCATCTGCAGGCAGCGCTGGGCGAGCGGCTGGGCGCGTTGCCGCTGAACCGTTACCCCGGTGCGCGGCAGAACGACCTGAAGGCAGCGCTGGCGGACTATGCCGGCGCGCCTGAAGGCAGCGCCGTGCTGCTGGGCAACGGCTCCGACGAACTCATCACCCTGCTGGCGCTAGCCTGCGCGCTGCCTGAATCGCATGGCCGTGCGAAGCTGCTGGCACCCATGCCGGGCTTCGTGATGTACCCGATGAGCGCACAGTTGCAGGGGCTGGACTTCGTCGGCGTGTCGCTCACGCCTGATTTCGAGCTGGATGAATCGGCCATGCTGGCCGCAGTGGCCGAGCACCGCCCGGCCATCACCTACATCGCCTACCCGAACAACCCCACCGCCACGCTGTGGGACGAAGCCGTGGTCCAGCGCATTGCCGATGCCGTCGGCTCGCAGGGCGGCATCGTGGTGATGGACGAGGCCTACCAGCCCTTCGCCAGCCGCAGCTGGATCACCCGCATGCGCGCCGAGCCCGAGCGCAATGCCCACGTGCTGCTGATGCGCACGCTCAGCAAGTTTGGCCTGGCCGGCGTGCGGCTGGGCTACCTCATTGGCCCGGCGGCGCTGGTAGCCGAGATCGACAAGGTGCGCCCGCCCTACAACGTGAGCGTGCTCAACTGCGAAGCCGCGCTGTTCGCGCTGGAGCATGCCGACGTGTTCGCTGCCCAGGCGGCCGAGCTGCGCGCCGCCCGCACTCAGCTGCTGGCCGACCTGCGTGCCATGCCGGGCATCGAGTGCGTATGGGACAGCGAGGCCAACATGGTGCTGGTAAGGGTGGCCGATGCCGCCAAAGCCTTTGCCGGCATGAAGGCGCGTCAAGTGCTCGTCAAGAACGTTTCTACAATGCACCCGTTGCTTGCCAACTGCCTGCGCCTGACGGTCGGCAGCGCTTCCGACAACGCCCAGATGCTCGCCGCGCTCCAGGCTTCCCTATGACCTCCTCCGCACTCGTCACCTCCACCGCCCACGAAGACCCCTCGGCCGACCGCATCGCCGAGGTCTCCCGCAACACCGCCGAGACGCGCATCACCGTGCGCATCAACCTGGACGGCACGGGCGCTGCCCGCCTGTCCAGCGGCATCGGCTTTTTCGACCACATGCTCGACCAGATCGCCCGCCACGGGCTGATCGACCTCGACATCGACTGCGAAGGCGACCTGCACATCGACGGCCACCACACGGTGGAAGACGTGGGCATCACGCTGGGCCAGGCATTCGCGCGGGCCGTGGGCGACAAGAAGGGCATTCGCCGCTACGGCCATGCCTATGTGCCGCTCGATGAAGCCCTGTCGCGCGTGGTGGTCGACTTCTCGGGCCGGCCGGGGCTGCACATCGACGTGAAGTTCACCGCCGGCAGCATCGGCCAGCTCGACACGCAACTGGTCTACGAGTTCTTCCAGGGCTTCGTGAACCATGCCGGCGTCACGCTGCACATCGACAACTTGAAGGGCATCAACGCCCACCACCAGTGCGAAACCATCTTCAAGGCCTTCGCCCGCGCGCTGCGCGCTGCGCTGGAGCGCGACCCGCGCTCGGCCGGCGTCATTCCCTCCACCAAGGGTTCGTTGTAAATTTATGAGCCAAATTGGCCTCTAGCGCTTATCCATCAAGCGCAGCATGCTATGAATAGTGAAGCAAAGACCGTCGCCGTCGTCGACTACGGCATGGGCAATCTGCGGTCGGTATCGCAGGCCGTGCAGGCCGCGGCTGCGGGCACCGGCTGGACGGTCATCGTCACGTCGCAGCCCGACGCAGTGCGCGCCGCCCAGCGCGTGGTGCTGCCCGGCCAGGGCGCCATGCCCGACTGCATGCGCGAGCTGCGCGAGTCGGGTCTGCAGGCGTCGGTGCTGGAAGCGGCGGCAAACAAGCCGCTCTTCGGCGTGTGCGTGGGCATGCAGATGCTGCTGGACCACAGCGACGAAGGCGATACGCCCGGCCTGGGTTTGATTCCGGGTGACGTCGTGCGGTTTGAACTGGCAGGGCGCATTCAGGCTGACGGCAGCCGCTTCAAGGTGCCGCAGATGGGCTGGAACCGCGTGCGTCAGTCGCGCCAGCAAGGTGGCGCTGCGCATCCGGTGTGGGGCACCATCCCGGACGAGAGCTGGTTCTACTTCGTGCATAGCTTCCACGCGAAACCGGCGCATACCGAACACAGCGCGGGCGAAACCGACTACGGCGGCAGCTTTGCCTCGGCCATCGCGCGCGATAATATTTTTGCCACGCAGTTCCATCCAGAAAAAAGCGCCGAGCAGGGCTTGATGCTCTACCGCAACTTTCTGCACTGGAATCCCTGAACTCCGTTCATCAACCCCTCGGGCTTTCCCGCCCGACCCTGCCCCCAGGGGGCGCTCCTTCATCCATCATGCTGCTCATCCCCGCCATCGATCTCAAGGACGGACACTGCGTACGCCTCAAGCAAGGTGACATGGACCAATCCACCACCTTCGGCGAAGATCCTGCCGCCATGGCCCGGCGCTGGGTGGACGCGGGCGCCCGGCGCCTGCATCTTGTGGACCTGAACGGCGCCTTCGCCGGCGTGCCCAAGAACTACGCCGCCATCAAGTCCATCTTGAAAGAAGTGGGTGATGACATTCCAGTGCAGCTGGGCGGCGGCATCCGCGATCTGGACACGATCGAGAAGTACATCGACGGCGGCCTGCGCTACGTCATCATCGGCACGGCGGCGGTCAAGAACCCGGGCTTTCTGAAAGACGCCTGCAGCGCGTTCGGCGGCCACATCATCGTGGGCCTCGACGCCAAGGACGGCAAGGTCGCCACCGACGGCTGGAGCAAGCTGACCGGCCACGAGGTGGTCGACCTGGCCAAGAAGTTCGAGGACTGGGGTGTCGAGTCCATCATCTACACCGACATCGGCCGCGACGGCATGCTCTCGGGCATCAACATCGACGCGACGGTCAAGCTGGCGCAGGCACTGACGATTCCGGTCATCGCATCGGGCGGGCTGGGCAGCATGGCCGACATCGAGCAGCTGTGCGCGGTGGAGAGCGAAGGCGTGGAAGGCGTGATCTGCGGCCGCGCCATCTATTCGGGTGACCTGGACTTCGCAGCGGCGCAAGCGCGGGCGGACGAGCTGGGCGGCTGATCGCAGCGCTGCGTTGACCCACAAAAAAGCGTCCGCATGCGGACGCTTTTTTTGTATTGGACACCCGCTTCAAAAGAGTAGCCAGCCGCTAATTCAACCCTGCGCCGGGGATGGCCGGCAGGGTGTACCTCAGCAAGCCGGCAAGGCGCGCCCCTGGTTCACCGCATCCACGCTTTGCAGCATCGCATTCCAGTAGGCAGGCAGGCTGGCCCACGGATTGCCGGTGCCTGTGACCGGGTCATATTCACGGTCGGTGAAGAACACCGGCCCCAGGTTGTATCGCGCCGTGGCGGCAGCCACCACCGCCTGCTGCATGGCAACGCAGTTGGGAATGTTGTGGCCCAGTGCAGACAGTGTCGAGTTGGGCCGGCCATAGAGCCAGGACGATGCGACGTTGGAGCGCGGGTCATAAGCCAGCAAGCCGGCCCGTTGGCCTTCGTAGGTAACCAGCACATCGGCCACCGCTGCGTAGGCGGCGTCGGGAACGGCACCCGGGTTGCCCACCACGCGCAAGGTGCTGCCCTGGGACTTGATGTAGTTGTAGAGCGTCTGGTAGTACGCCAGCTGGCGGGGGTCGGACGACATTTCGTCCACGAAGATGCCGCTCACGATGCCCGGGCCGTACAGGCGAAGATAGTTGTTGATGTCGGCCTGAACTGCGGACTGGGCACGGGTGCCGTAGTTGCTGTGGACGTAACCGATGACTTTGCCGCCTGCGGCGACGAACTGCGTTGCAGCGCGCACGTAATTGGATTCGGCGGTCGTGAACTCACCGTTGGATGGATTCAGGATGGCCGTGATGGCCAGGCCTGGAAAGGCCGTGGCGCCCGCAGTGAGCTGGTCCCAGGGCGATCCGGAGGGGCTGGGGAAGAAGTAAGCCGGCACCAGTACTTCGAGCCGGCTGGGAGCGGGCCGCAGATAGACCGTGCGTGTGGCGGTGGCGGACTGTCCGTCGGCTGCGGTAGCGGACACCGTCAGCTGCTGGCGGCCTGGAGTGGCCTGCGTCAGCGTAGCCGTTGCGATACCGTCCTGCGTGGTGACCGACGCGGCCAAAGTGCCCGAGCTGGCAGAAAAACGCACCGGCGTGCCGTCGGTCGCATTGGCGCCATTGATCGTCACCCGGGCGCTCACGGTGAGAGGCACGCTGGCGTTGAAAATCTCCTCCGCCACCGGTGCCGTGAGCGTGACGGCCACCGTGCTGGGGCTGGGCGTGGCCGGAGTCTCGGGTGTGCTGCCACCTCCCCCACCTCCGCATGCCGCCAGCAGCGCGCCGAGTGACAAGCCGCAAAGGCGGGCGGGGATGCGTAAGCGGCGAAAGGCCATGGCGTTGGTGGTCAGTGTTGAGTCGCCCCGATTGTGACCTTGTCGGCGAGGACTGCACAGTCCGGGCCGTTGCCCGCGTTGCGTCCACCGCCACCTCTACCGTTTACTGCAGCATGAAGGTTTCGTATTCCAGCCGGTTGAGCTGGCGCGAGAGCAACACCATGCCGGTACATAGCGTGATGAGCGTGGCCAGCGTGAAGCCGTAGCCATACAGCGCCGCGCCTGCATGCATCGTGAAAGCGGTCAGCAAGATGTTGAGCAGCACGAATTCGAGGCACAGAAACAGCACGATGCGCCGCTGATCAAGATAGAAGAACACGTTCAGGATGGCCATGAGGCCCACCTGCAGCCCGGCGCCGATCACCTGCACGTGCAGCAGTGGCAGGTACAGGCGCGATATGCCGAGCCAGTCCAGTAGTGCAGGCCCGGCCACGAAGGTAATCAACACGGCCAGCGCCTGGATCTTGCCGATTTCGGCCAGCCCTTGCTTGATGGAATACACCATTTCGTCGCGCATGGTCTCGATGTATTCGAGCGAGCCGCCGCTGCGCACCGCGTCGTAGAACTTGTCGTAGTACTCTACGAAGTCGGTCTCGATGCGCACCAGGAACACCGCCATGCCGGGAATGATCGACAGGTAGGCGAGGAACACTGGCAGGTCGTAGATCAGCGAAGCACGCAGCGCACCGACGATGGGCTGCGAGGTTGGCGGAAAGTACCAGAACATGAACTTGTCGGCCCACACCCCGAAGTTGTAGAGAAAGCCGATGGCCATCAGCGACGGATAGAGCAGCTTGCGCTGGCCGAAGTCGAACGCGATGAGCCGGCCCTTGGGGTTGAACTCTCGCACCACCAGGATCCACATGCCGGCCAGCAGCACGTAGTTGCCGAGCACGAACCCGCCCAGCAGGCCTTCCAGTCCCCAGGGGCGCATCAGCAGGGCACTCACCACGATCAGCACGTAGGCCAGCGCGAACAGTCCCACGATGGCCTTGTAGCGCTTCATGCCCGACAGCAGGATGGTCAGCACCCAGACGTCGCACATCAGCGTGAAGCCGGCCAGCATCAGCATGCGGTAGAGCAGGCCCAGGTTGGGCAGCAGCACGAAGAGCGCAAGCGTGCCCAGCACACCGGCCGCCAGCGTCACCACCAGCATCAGTCCGTGCAGGTTGGGCAGGATGAGGTCGCGGCGCTTTTCGAACAGGCGATCTGACACGAAGCGCGTGAACGCCAGCTGCACCAGCCCGGTGAGGATCAGGCTGCCCGCGACGAGGTAGGTGACCGAAGTCTGGAACTGCGTCACCAGAAAAGCGGGCACCACCACGCTGGCGCTGAAGATACCAATCAGCAGAATGCCGACGATGGAAAACACCCACGGCCCTGAGCCGATAACACCGGCGTAGGCATAGGCCTGCACCAGGCTCACCAGCGTGTTCTTGCGCAGCATGCGCCGCAGTTCAAATCCGATACCGGCCATCAGTGCGCTCCCTGCGTCTTCTGGAACGCGTTTTCGTACACCGCGCGGTAGCGCTCGAACATCAGTGTGTCGGTGTAGTACCGCTCCACGCGCGCCACGGCGGCGCGGCTGGCGGCGTGCCAGGCATCGGCGTCATTCAGCAGCGACAGCGCAGCATCGGCCAGGCGCTGCGGGTCGGCAATCGGTACCACCTTGCCGGATGCGCCCAGCGCCCGATCTTCGTCGTCGAGCCCTTCCACCAGCTGCCTGCACGAGCCCACGTCGGTGGATATGGTGGGCACACCCGCCGCGTAGCCTTCCAGCACCACCAGTGGCAGCGCTTCGCTGATGGACGAGAGAATCACCAGCCCGATGCGCGGCATCAGGTCTTCGACCCGTTGAAAGCCCAGAAACCGCACGTTCTGTTCCAGCCCCAGGCTGCGCACCAGGTTCGCACACTCTTGCGCATAGGCCGGGTCTTCCTCGGTCGGCCCGGCGATCCAGCCTTCTGCCGCAGGCACTTGGTTCACCACCCGGCGCATGGCGCGAATGAAGGTCTTGATGTCCTTGATGGGCACCACGCGGCCGATCAGGCACAGCACCGGCGGTATCTCGGCTGGGCGCTGATCGCGCAGGGCTGCAAAGCGCGACAGCTGGATGCCGTTGGGGATGTTGAAAGTGCGAGCGGGCAGCGCGCCATCTGCGATCTGGCGCTGCCGGTTGGCTTCGTACAGCGCGATGATCGGGTCGGCGGAGGCATAGCAGAACTGCCCCAGCCATTCGAAGAAATGGATCCACATCTGGCGGAAGTACGACAGCTCCGTGGGGTCGCGCTGGAAGATGTTGCGGTTGTCGCGGATCCACTCGCTCTTGAAGAGGTCGATTTTGCGTTCCTTGGTGTAGATGCCGTGCTCCGACAGCACCAGCGGCGTGCCCCGAAACTGCTCCACCATCGCGCCCAGGCAGCCTGCATAGCCGGTGGAAGCGCAGTGCACGATACGCACGGGAATGAGCTGCTGCGCCACGCGCGCCAGCGTCCAGAGCGGCTGGTACATGATGCGCACCGTCCAGAAGTAGTCGACAAACGAAGGGTCGGTGCAGTGGTTGCGATAGCCCTCGCAGATCAGGTTCCATGCGCGCTCGCCGTAGAGGAAGTCTTCCAGCTGTAGGCGCCCGCCCGGCTGCATCTCACGTGCCATGGCTCGAAAGGCGCCCATGGCTGCATCGCGGTCGCCTGACTCAATGGACGCGAGCAGCGACTTCACCATGGCGAAAGCGGCTTCGTCACCGCGGCGAGAGGCCGGTTGGGTGCCGCTGCTCAGGTGGTCGTAGAGAAAGTGTTCCTCGTAATGCACCACGTTGGGCGGCAGCTCATACTTGAATTGGGTGTAGTCCTCGCGGCGGCTGCCCAGGAACACGATGGCGAAGCGATATTCCGGGTACGCCCGGATGATCTGGTTGATCCAGCTGGAAACGCCGCCGCTGATGTAAGGGAAGGTGCCTTCCAACAGCAGCGCGATGTCGGCCTCGGCGGCCTTGGGCAGGTTCATCGCGCGCTCCAGTAATCGACGACCGGCCTCAGGCGCGGCAGGGCAGACCATTGGCTGAGCTCTTGCAGCAGCTGGCGCGTGCCCTGGTAGTCACGTCGCTCGAAGCACAGTTCGGCCTGATACGGCAACACACGGGTGGCGGGCAGGCCCAGGTCGCGGGCGCGCACGTATGCGGCGCCAGCGTCGTCCAGGAACCCGGTCTCGTGCAGCAGCCGGCCACGGCGCAGGTTCAGTTGCGGGTTGTTTGCCTGCTGCGCCAGCACCAGGTCGCAGTAGCGCAGCGATTCCTTGATGGCGTGCTCGCGCAGGTCACCCTGCACCAGCTCCTGGTAGACCAGCTCCCAGTACAGGTCGGACAGGCGATGCGCCGACTCGACGGTGCGCGGCCCTGATGTGCCATCGCCTTCTTCCTGCTGTGCCAGGCGAAACGCGTCCATCTCGGAATCGATGGCGCGGTTGATGCGTTTTTCCAGCGTGTCGAGCATGCCGTAAGCCAGCAGGCGCAGATCTTCGCTGGGGTCGCTGAGCACGGTGCGCAGCAGGGGCGAGGCCACCCGGCCCGACACGTACTGCAGTGCCACCATGGCCCGCAGGCGCGTCTGCATGGGGGCATTGCTGTTGCCCAGAAACGACCGCAGACCCGCCTGCCGGAAGCTGCCCTGCATGCGTTGGTGCAGATCAAACTCAGGCAACTGCAACGATTCGAACTCGCCCTGCGTGGCGGGCGAGCGGTAGATGCGCAGCAGCACCACGGCCAGCACCGTACCCACGAAGCCCACGATAGGCACGCCATAGCTGAAGGCGGCCAGCAGCCCCAGCACGGGCAGGCGGGGCTTGGCCTGCTCGCCCGACATCAGGGGCAGCAAAAAGAGCGACAGCATCAGGCTGGCCAGGCCATGTACCAGCAAGTAGCTGAGCAGTGCCGCGTCCGAATGACCATGCAGCAGCAGCGGCCCGGTCCATGCGCCCAGTTCCAGCGCCAGCGCGGACAGTCCGAACTTCAGATTAAGCATGTGCCAGGGCGTGCAGTCTCTGCAGCACGTTCAGTGGGGTGTCGCTGGCCAGGGGCACGATGTGGGGGAAGATGCCGGCCTCTTCCAGCGGCTGGCCGCTCTTTTGCATCGACCAGTTTTCCAGCCGGCTGATGTAGCCCTCGGCTGTAGCGGCATCGCCCAGCGGCATCAGCATGGCCAGCACCTGGCGATCCGACCCGCGAATCAGCCAGCTTTCATCCAACTCCCGCTTCAGGCGTTCGATTTGCGCTGGCAACCCCTTGTCCAATGCACGCGGTAGGCATTCAAGCGCGACGATGACGCTCGGCACGTTGGTGCTTTCATGGATGTGGGCAAGACGCTGGGCTTCGAAGGCAAAGTCGGGTGGGCAGTCGGGTAGGGCCTCGACAATGGGGCGAGACAGCGTCTGTGTGGCCAGCCCATCGGTGTAATAGCCCAGCAGCAGGTTGATCGTCTGCAGGTTTTCGTCCTGCAACGAAAAGAACGGCATGTCGTCGATGACGAGCAACCCGTAGATCTCGCCACCCAGGTCCAACAGTGGTGCCGCCGCCAGATACCGGCTTTGCTGGCTGTGTGCCACGGCCTGGCTGATGTGGCACAGCCGCCGGGTTTCCAGCGCCTGGCGCACCAGTGGGTCGCTGGGTACCAGCACGGTAGGGGCGCCGATGCTGGCGACCGCTTCCGGATCGAGGTCGTCACCGCGCACGGGGTAGAGCACGGCGGATTCAATCTGGCAGTACTGGGCCAGCAACCGCAGCAGGACCTGTGCGCCGTCTTCCGGGGTCTGATCCGGCGAGCCAATGCTTTGCAGCGTCGACAGCGCATCGCGCATCGACATGGGCCTGCCAATCAGTTCCTGTTCCAGACGGTCGTGGGAGAGCCGCAGCAGGTAGTACTGCCGAACCAGGTGCTCGAGCCGTTGGTCCAGGTAGAGCTGCACGTTTTCCGCGCGCCGCGTCCGTGCCTGCCAGAGGCTGGAGAACTCGCCCACCAGCAACACCAGGATGAGGCCGCCCAGAAAGTAAGTCTGGGGAAACTCGTCGTAACGGCCCACGTTGATCGCCAGCCACGCCAACAGCAGCACGCATGCACTGCCCAGGCCGGCCAGGGGGCCATATCGAAGTGCGACGATGACAACGGCCAGCCAAGCCCACGGAAAACCGGAGTCGATCCACAGCGGGTCCTCTGGTTCCCAAAGCAGGCCAAGTGCTATGGCAATCAGCGGCAGCAAGACCATTTCTAGCAGCGTGACCCATGGCCGGGCGTCGGTCACAGCCAGCTTGCCCAGCAGATTGGCCGGCAGGTGCGTCTTGGCCTTGCTCTTTTTCTGCTCGGGCATCGCCGTGCTGCCGACGGAGCGGCGGCGAGCGGAGGGCGTCATCGTCTCGGGAGCCATGGCGGGCTGGCGTTCAGCGTGCGCCGGACAGGCCGGAGTCGAGCAACTGACGGATCAGCTTTTGCGCGACGGCGGAGAGGGCTTCACGGCTCCAGCCGCTCTTGCCGCCTGCACCGCTCCACAGCGTGTTGCCGGTGGCGACATCCACGATGCGCAGCGTGACGCCCGCTGCAGGCTCGCCGTCCACGCCGACCTTGTAGCGCCACTCGTCCACGGCCCCGGTCAGTGCGTACTTGGCCTGTTGGCTGCGCGCCCACGCCAGCACTTCTTCCTGGCGCTTGGCATCGCCCGAATCGAACAGCGCTTCCTGTTGCGTGCTCACGGGATACCGCTGCACACGGCCCACGCCTCTGGTGTGCAGCAGTGCCTCGGCAATGGCTTCGGCGCGGTTGCCGGCCAAGGGAGTCTCGGTGTGATTGGCAAACGGCAGCACCACCCAGGTGGCACTGGCTTCCAGCGCCGGTGGCTGGCCCCGATCTATCGTAGAGCAGGCGGCCAGCAGCAGAAGCGCGCCGCCCGCGGCGATGGTTTGAAGGCGTTGCAGGAGAGTGCGGTGATAAAGCATGGTGGTCCTCTCGTTAGAAATGAAGTCGGTAGCTGAATTGCAGTTCGCGCGTCAGGCCTTGGTTCTGCACACCCGACTTGCCCAGCCCCCAGCTGAGGCGGATGTGGTCGCCGCCAAGCAAGCTGCCGGCCAAGCCAGCCCGCAACCCATACCCAGGGCCCTGCTGGCTGTGCCAGGTACGGCTGACGCTGGCGAAGGGGCGTATCGCACGGGTGTATTCCTGCTCGTAGCGCGTGTTGGTCGACAGCTGGATTCCGTAGAACTGGAAGTTGTCGGGCAGAAAATAGTTCGGACCAATATCGGTGACCGAAGGCGGCAGATAGCGTCTGAACCCCTGATCGTCCGGTGACAGCGTCTCCAGATCACGGCGTTTGTAGTCATGGTTCGACCAGAACGCACCGAACTGCAGCAGTGGTGCCTCTTGCCGGTAGGTGTGGGTGTAGTTGACGGAGGTGTGCTGGCCGCTGCCCAGATTGCCGCCGGTCTGCAACTGGTAGCGCTCGGCCCACTGCGAGAGAACGAATTCGTCCTGCCGAGTGGCCTGGTAGCGCAGGCTCAGGCCGACACGGTCCTTCATACCGGCGATGCGCAGCGCCAGGCTGTCCTGGCTGGGCAGATCGCTGCCCACGTCGAAGCGCCAGGACAGCCGGTTGTCGATACGCTGTTCGTGTTCGATGGCCAGCGGGGTGTAGGCGCGGTCGCTCTCGCGCCGGCCAGCCCGGAAAATCGTCTCCCCATCGCGATGGCGCCAGTGCAATTCCGCGTCGATGCCCCGCTCCTGCGGGGGCTGGAACACCGCTGTGTCCGACGTGGCCCAGCGGCGCGTCTGGATGAGGTTCACGTCCAGCGACAGGCGCGGGCTGAAAGCCAGGTGCAGCACGGCTTCGGCTTGCGTCTCGCGCATGCCCGCTAGATCCTGATAGGTCAGCTTCGTGCCGGCATGGTCGCTGAATGCCAGCAGGCTCTCCGTCAGTTGCAGGTGCAGCGGCTGGTCGTCGTGCTGGTCGTTCTGGGTTTCGAAGGCGGCCGTCTGCGCCAGGCGCATGTCGTTTACCGCACGTGCGGCATTCACGCGGTCGTAGCGGGGCAGGCGTTCATCGAATTCCTGCAGCAGCTGACCGGCGGCAGTCTTGTCGTTCTCGGCCAGGGCCAGCGTGATCTCGGCCCACAACGGCCGGTTGGCGCGCACGCCCTGAGTGCGGGCGTACTGTTGCCAGAGGAACCCGCGTTCCGCGCTGTACTCGCCGGCATCCTGCAGCCAGCCGATGGCGGTTTCGGCTGCTGCGTTCGACAGGCTGCCTGCGGCGTCGCGGTCAAGACGGAGCAATTCGCGCAGCACGTCTACCGACGCATCGCCCGGGCGCTGCGTCAGGATCAACCGCGTGCGGGCAATGCGGCGGGTTTGATCCAGTCCTTCTTCCGTGAGCCAGCGACTGCGTGCCTGTGCGTTCGTAAGCCTAGGGCTGGCGGGCTGATCCTGCTGCCGCGTACCCTGCCATTCCTGCGCCAGCAGATGACGGCGCAGCCTCCAGGAGCGGTCGGTCTGCTGGTTCTGATCCAGCGCATCCGCGTAGTTCATGAGCCAGAGGAAGTTTTTCTCATTGCGCTTCAAACGCGGGGTGAGGTACCGGTCGAGCGCGACCTGCGGCAGCGAGAGTGCCTGGTAGGCTGCAGCAAGCGCGTCATGCAATTCGTTGTCGCCAGCCCAGTGGCGCTCGCGCTCGGCCAGCAAGGTGCGCAAGGACGTCGCATCGTTGCCGTCAATGAACAGCCATAGAAGTGCCTGCCTCATCGCAGCGGAGTCGGGGCTGACCCGCAAGCCTGCCTCGAAATAGCGGCGTGCTTCTGCCGGCCGGCCGTTGTTCTGGTGATAGAGGCCCACCAGACGCAGGAACTCGGGCGATTCCGAGAGGCGCGACAGCGACCGCTTCCGCGCTTCAGGCCTAGCATCCAACTGCACCAGCAGCGATTCGACGCCATCCCAGCGGCTGCGATTGGAATAAAGGTTCAAAGCTCCAATGAAATGGCGCGGATCGTCGAATCGCAGCCAGGCCTGCTCGGATACCTTGGCCGCTTCCAGGGGCTGCTCGGTCTGCAGCAGGCGGATGAGCGCGTCGTAATCGGAGATGTCAGCATCCTCGCCTGCCGCCAGCTTGCGATACGCGTCGATCGCCAGACCCTGGCGTTGGCGCATCTCGGCCAGTTGGCCCGTGAGCCGCCAGTAGTCCGTGGCCTCCTCGGGGCGGGGTGGCTGGCGCTGTGCGGCCTCCAGCCACTGCAATCCTTCTTCACCGCGTCCGTGGGTCAGCGCCAAAATGGCAGCCGGCATGGCCCGTGCGGGCGTCACCTCGGTGGGGGTGGAAAGCAACTGCCGCCATGCGGCCAACGCCACCTCGGGCCGACCCGCGCGGTCCGCGAGTTGGGCCAGCAGCTCCTGCAGTCGCGGGGTGCGGGCGTGCTGCTGCAGGTAGTCGATGGCCGGTTGTGGCTCCCCCAGGCGCTCGTAAGCCGCCACCAGTTCGCGCACAAGGCGGTCGTCGTCAGGCTTGCGCTGCAACTGGTGGCGCAGCGCCAGCACCAGTGCGTGGTCATCGAATTGCCCGGGTGCAATGCGCAGCACGGCCTGCCACGCTTCTTCGCGTTGGGTCTTGCGTGCGAGGTAGAGCCAGTTTTCCAGCGCAACTGCGGGGCGCTGGGTCCAGTCGGAGACGCGCGCGAGGCGCTCACGCCAGGCAAGGTCGTCCGGGCGTTGCTGAACGGCGGCGTTGGCGACCAGCCATGCGTCTTCCTGCTTGCGGTTTTCCAGGAAGACTTCGTAGCCCAGGGTGTAGATCTTGTCGTCGAAAGGCAGCTCCGGCCCGACGATGTTTCGTGCGGAGCCGGGCGTCGCCTTTGCCGCCGCCGCGCGAAAGGACCATTCTGTCTTGGCCGATGGTGCAGCAACGTTGAGCGAGGGCGGGCGCAGCAGATAGGCTCCGTCGTCGTACCCCTCGCCGGCTGAAGGGAGTGCTGCGGCGGTCTTGTCGTTCAGAGTACGCAGCAGGGCCGGGGCCGCTTCTGGCGTGTCCAGTGCCGCCAGCGCCGCGATCGCCTGTTCCGGCCACTGTGGCATCAGCGACAGGCGCAGCAGCTTGCGAACGAATCGGTCGGCCACATCGGGCCGCCCCGCTGCGCGCGCCAAGTTGGTCAGCATCAACAGCGTCTCGCGGTCATCAGCGAGGCTACCCAGTTCGCGCTGGGCCAGTTGCAGTGCAGCCAGGGGCTGATTGCCCGATTGCAGAGCGCGAACGCCCGTCTGGAAATAGGCCTTGGCCTGCTGGGCATCGGGCGTGATGTTGCGCGCCAGCATGTACAACTCGGCGCAGCCGATGTAATCGGACTGAGCGAGTGCTTCTTTCGCTGCGCGTTCGTAGAGTTGCGCGGCTTTTCGTGGATCGGGCTCGGCCTGTGCCAGCCTGCGGTTCAGTTCAATCCCTACGGCCGGCTCGTTGAATTGCGCGGCCAGGCGCGCCAGCTGGATTTGTCGATCCGTAGACCAGGTCTGGGCTGCAAGTGACTGCAGTTGTGCACGCAACTGGCCGCGCATGGCCTCGCGGCGTACCGGGTCGGTTTCCGGCGTGCGCACCCATTCGGCATATGACAGCTCCCACAGCGCCCATAGTGCGTCGCGCCGGAGTTCTTCATTGGAGGATTCCAGCGCGGGCTGCAGCGTGGCACGGGCGTCCAGCACATCGCCTTGTGCGATCTGGCGTTGCGCCAGCAGCAGGCGCAGGCGCGGATTGTCCGGGTCGCTGCGCAGCAGGTTGTTCAGGTAGCTCACCGACAGAGCGGTATCGGTGGTGTCGGATAGGCGACGTTCCAGATCCTGCCGTGGGTACAGCAGGACCAGCGCACCACCGACCAGCAAGGCCAGCAGGGCGATCAGCCAGACGGGCGCCAGTACGGGACGCTCAGCGGGCTGGGCAGAGGATCTGGATGTGCGCAGCAGCATCTTGCAAGCGGTAGAAAGCGGTAGGAAAGGCGGAGTCGGTTGACCTGCGGCGGTTAGGCGCCAGTGCGCGGCCATTGGCCTGGACCTGACAGCCGTCGGTATCCGCGAGCACGAACTCCACGGGGTCAAAGCCCTTGAAGTCGAAATCGGTCTGGCGGCCGGCGTCTTGCACCTTCCAGTTATCCAGCCGGGCATTCGCTTCTTGCAAATACGGTTGGCGCCCAGATGCCGCCTCTACCGTGTCTGCCGGCGTGGTCTTGAGCCATGCCCGTCCGCTGGACAAATGCACGTAAGGCCCTTCGACGCCCATGTTGTAGCCCGCCACGTTCTGGCTTGCCTGCATGGCTGGCGTACCCAGCGACAGCGGCAGCCGCAGCGTGCGCAAATATCCTTCGCCCCGAACCCGCCACCCATCGCCGTCGCGGGCGATGGCGTAGCCATGGAAGTCCTGCACCTTGCGAATGAACTCGGAAGCGAACACCGGGTGCAAAGGCTGCCCTTGTGACCAGCGATACACCTTGTGCAGCGCGTTCAGTCCGGCCCGCTTGCTGGCCGAATAGACGTGGTAGTAAATGTCCACAGGCTTGATGCGGCGCGGTTTTTCCGTCATCTCGAAACTCTCGATCACCCGCTCGAAACCGTAGAAGGGTCCGCGCCACAGGTTCGTATAGATGTTTTCGTTGGTGATGGGCGCATAGACCTGCAGGCGACCGTTCTTGTGTATGCCGTGAGCGCCAATCGCCGTCAGTGATGGGTTGGCGCGGGTGATCGATGTATCGCCACCATTGAGGTTCAGCAGGCCGGCTTCCTGCGTGACGGCCAGCGCTTCTGCGCTGGGGGCGGTGTCACCCGACCACAACAATATTTTGACTGGCTTGCCGGCGGGGGCCAGACGGCGGTTGATGTAATCGCTCGATCCGACGATCTCGCGCCGCAGATCCATGGTGTAGCCGGGCAGGTTCAGATTGATCGCCGCTTCGCCACTGTCGTCGAACACACCATGCTTGACGGTCCGATCCCACAGGAACGGGTGGGAGTAGGTGTGGCTTGCCACCTCGACGTGCGGCAGCCGAAACATGCGGCGTGCGATGTCTTCGAGTTCGGCACTCATTTCGGGGTGCAAGCCGTGCGGAGCCACCTCGGCCTCGATGACCGACATGGTCTGCGGTACACGGTACTTCTCGAAGATCTCCTTGAGCAGCACGCGCGCGGCAATCGGGCTGCCAGGAAGTTCTGCCCGCGAAGGAAAACCATCGCCGTCGACATGCGAGAAAAACAGCCGCCGGCCGTTCTCGGTGGTCACGTCGGGCACCGGCAGCGCAGGCAACGACAGCGCCTGGGATAGAAATGCGAACGGGTCGACCACCCAGCGAAAGTACTCGGTGCCAGGTACGTCCACCAAAGCATAAGGGTCGAGAATGAAGCCGCCCCAGGGCATCAATGCCCCACCCACGCTCGCTTCGTTTCGCTGATTCACAAACTCGATCAGCGGCCGGGCTTTTTTGGACGCATCGGCCGAAAGGTAGACCGGACTGAATGGCTGAACCGGTGGCCGAGGGGCGATTTCAAAGCCCATCATCGGATGCTGCCTGGCAACGCGCAACGCGCCGCGCACGGTATCCGCAGACGACTGGATGCCCAGACGATCGGCCAACGCATCTTCCGCAAGCATGCCGAAACTGCCTATGACGGCCAGCGGCGTGCCTTCTTCCATGCGCGCCTGGATCCAGCGGCTGGTGGTCCGGCCCTCCGCTTCGGGAATGAACCCGGCGAACGATATGACGATTCCGGCATAGCGGTCACGCAGCACGCCCTTGGGCAATGGCTCGCGCACGTCGGCATAGTCCACCACGTAGCCCATGTGGTTCAGAGGCATCTGCAAGAAGCGGTGGGCGATGGAATAGTTCAAGGACGGAGATTCACCGCCGTAGTACACCATCAGCACCCGGCGGGGCATCAATTCGACGCTGCCGATGCCGACGGTCTGCAGATCGCTGTCGGTCACCCATGGGATGAATCCCAGCGCCTTGATCTTCTCTGCCGTCTGGCGCGTGGCGTCGCGGTCATGGGGCGGTACGTAGTCGATGGCCAGTACCGGCAAGCCGTGGGCGTCGTGCACGGTACGCAACTGGCCCAGAAGCCACTCGCGGTCGGCGGGCTTCACCTCCTCATACCGTTTTTCCGTCGCGTTCCAACCGTTGAAAAGCGATTCGGCGGCCACCATGAACAGTTTGTCCTTCACGCGCGGCACGATCTCGAAACCACGGTTCTGGATGAGCCGGATGCCCGGAAAGCGGCTGTGCAGCGTTTCGATGACGCGCACCAGGCCCTGTTGCTGGGCTGCTTCGTCGAACTTGTCGGCCAGGCGATAGGAGTCGAGGGTGTCGAGGAAAAAACCGCGATAGCCGCGGGCCCAGAGCGGCGCGACCACCTTGTCGGCGAAAAAGGCGGGCCAGTCCGTTGGCGTCTGATCGATCACTTCGGAATTCCAGGCGCCGTTGCGGGCCAGCTTCCAGGCCGCCGGGATCTGCCCATAGTAGTTGCGGGTCGATTGCACTTCGGCCACGGACACATAGGCAAACAGCTCGCTGCCCGTGGTCTTGCGGAAGCCGACAGGGTCTTGCCCGTGGTCAGGCTCCACCACGGTGATGTCGAACACCTTCAATTCGGACAACGGCGCCCCCACGCCGTAATGCAATGCCACCGCAGGCGCAGCGTGGCCTGCCGTGGGAAGACCTAGGCATATACACAGCAGAAAAAATGCAATCAGATGGGGCACTGGATTGGTCAGGTAGCAGAAGCTGTGGTCGCGGCGTTTTTCAGTGGGGCAATCGGAATGAACCGCGCACCGCAACTCAAGGTTTGCCGATGTCATACGTAGAACCTATCGGGCAGGCCCATAGTAGAAGACAATGTTACAAGCGGAGTCGATTTGTTTCAATTATTTGGTTTGGGAGACAGTTGTTCA
Organism: Acidovorax sp. WCS2018Noco2-16; assembly: GCF_031843945.1. NCBI lineage: Bacteria > Pseudomonadati > Pseudomonadota > Betaproteobacteria > Burkholderiales > Comamonadaceae > Acidovorax > Acidovorax sp. WCS2018Noco2-16. The sequence goes on along the minus strand of NZ_JAVTJJ010000002.1, from coordinate 189,710 downwards.
CATTGGCCTTTCATTTGCTGAGTTCATCGTAGATGTGGTTACGCGCTTATGCCAGTGATTGAATCGGCTACACAATGGGTGCAAACAGCGGCCGCGGCGACGCCTGCCGGACGTATTCCACCAGGAGAAACACCTTGATTCTTGTTACAGGAGGCGCAGGCTTCATTGGCTCACACACCTGTGTGGCCCTGGCTGCGGCACAAATGCCGTTCGTGATCCTCGACAACTTTTCCAATAGTCGGTACTCGGTGTTGGATCGGCTGGAGCGCATCACCGGATATAAACCTTTTTGCATAGATTCCGATGTGCGGGACGGCGCTAGACTGGAGCAGGTCATTCGCGAGCACCGCATCGACGCGGTGGTGCACTTTGCGGCGCTGAAGTCAGTGGGCGAATCGGTCAGGGAACCGTTGCGCTATTACGACAACAACGTCTCCGGCACGGTCACGTTGCTGCAGGCGATGAAGGCCGCACAGGTGCGCACGCTGGTGTTCTCTTCGTCCGCCACGGTGTATGGCGAGCCGGCATCGCTGCCGATTCGCGAAGACTTCCCGCTGTCCGCCACCAACCCCTATGGCTCGACCAAGCTGATGATGGAACAGGTGCTGGCCGATGTAGACCATGCCGAGCCGGGGCAGTGGCGCATCGCCCGGCTGCGGTATTTCAACCCCGTAGGCGCGCATGAAAGCGGCCTCATCGGCGAAGATCCGCGCGACGTGCCCAACAACCTGCTGCCCTATGTGGCGCAGGTGGCCGCGGGCCTGCGCCCGGCGCTCAGTGTGTATGGCGACGACTACGCCACCCCCGACGGCACCGGCGTGCGCGACTACATCCACGTGAGCGACCTGGCGGACGGGCACGTCGCCGCGCTACGCTACCTGCGTGAGCACCCCGGGTTGCTGACGGTGAACCTGGGAACGGGCCAGCCGGTGTCGGTGCTCGAGATGGTGCGCGGGTTTGAAAAGGCCAGCGGCCGGCCGGTGCCCTACCAAGTGGTGGCCCGACGCCCGGGCGACGTGGCGCAGTGTTGGGCCGACCCGGCGCGGGCCGAGCAATTATTGGGCTGGCGCGCTCGCCACGGGTTGGACCGCATGTGCCAGGATGCGTGGCGGTGGCAGGACGGCACAGCGCGCATGCTGGCTGACTGATCGCCGGCGGGCCGTCTGCAGTTTGCCGGCCCTGCTGATGCGGGCCGTGCAGTGCCGCAGGGGCGGCGCGATTGCCATGGGCACGGCTTCTACAATCCGCCTATGTCCGCTGCCCCTCCATCGTCCACGCCCACCGTGCGTGAAATCTCGTTCGAAGACCAGCCGGCCCTGCAACTCAGCTTGCCCTCGGGCGATGCGGTTGTGGTGGCATTGCAAGGCGCTCAGGTGCTTTCCTGGAAGCCTGCAGACGGTGTCGAGCGTCTCTATCTGAGCCCGCGCAGCATCTTCGACGGCCAGTCGGCGATTCGCGGTGGCATACCGGTGTGCTTTCCCCAGTTCAACCAGCGCGGCCCGCTGGTCAAGCATGGCTTTGCGCGCAACCTTCCGTGGCAGCTGGATACGGGCGCAACGCCAGATGCCCAGCACGCCGCCGCTGGCGTGACGGCCGTTCTGGCGCTGCACGACTCTCCGCAGACCCGTGAATGGTGGCCCCATGGCTTCACTGCCCGCCTGTCCGTCACACTGACCGAAGGTGGCTTGCGTGCCGAACTGGCCGTGCAGAACACGGGCGATTCCGCCTGGGACTTCACCGTTGCACTGCACTCGTATCTGGCCGTGGACAATATCGCGCAGACAAGGCTGGAGGGCCTGGACGGCTGCGCGCGCTGGGATTCCGTCGCCGATGTGCACCATGTGCAGCAAGGCGCTGTGACCTTCGACGATGAGTACGATTGCGTGTTCGGCGCCCCGCAGGGTCCGCTGCACCTGCATGGCGGCGCAACCCGGCAGCTTGTCATCCAGCAAAGCCCGTCCTGCGACAACACCGTGGTGTGGAACCCCGGCGCCGAGCTGTGCGCACGGCTGGCCGATATGCCCGATGACGGCTTTCGCCACATGCTGTGCGTGGAAGCCGCCCGCATCGACGCGCCCATCACGCTCACCCGCGGCGCGCAGTGGGTGGGCTGGCAACAACTGCAATTGCCTTGACGGGCGCATCCAGCCCGTCGTTTCCCTTTTCGAACCTTCAAAAGATCATGCTTGCCAAACGCATCATTCCCTGCCTTGACGTGACCGGAGGCCGCGTGGTCAAGGGCGTCAATTTTCTCGAACTGCGCGATGCCGGCGACCCGGTCGAAATCGCCGCCCGCTACAACGCGCAGGGCGCAGACGAGTTGACGTTTCTCGACATCACCGCTACCAGCGACGCCCGCGACCTGATCCTGCCGATCATCGAAGCCGTGGCCAGCCAGGTGTTCATTCCTCTGACGGTGGGCGGCGGCGTGCGCACGGTCGAAGACGTGCGGCGGCTGCTCAACGCGGGCGCAGACAAGACCAGCTTCAATTCCGCCGCGCTGGCCAACCCAGACGTGATCAACGCCGCGTCGGACAAGTACGGCGCGCAGTGCATCGTCGTGGCCATCGACGCTAAGCGGCGCCAGGGCGACGACGTGGCCGCGCGCGGCGAAGGCTGGGACGTGTACAGCCATGGCGGGCGCAAGAATACCGGCCTGGATGCCGTGCAGTGGGCCACCGAGATGGCGCGGCGCGGCGCTGGCGAGATCCTGCTGACCAGCATGGACCGCGACGGCACCAAGTCCGGATTCGATCTGCAGCTGACGCGCGCCGTGAGCGACGCCGTCAGCGTGCCGGTGATCGCGTCGGGCGGCGTGGGCAACCTCGACCACTTGGCCGACGGTGTGCAGCAGGGTGGGGCGGATGCGGTGCTGGCCGCAAGCATCTTCCACTACGGCGAATACACCGTGGGCGAGGCCAAGGCGCGCATGGCCGAGCGCGGCGTGCCAGTGCGGCTGTAACACGCGGCGGCCTAGGGTTTGAATGAAATCGGCCTCTAGCGCTTATCCATCAAGCGCGAACAGCTATAAATTCAATAGCAATCAAGTAAAAATGCTGCAATGCAGCAATTCAATGGACAATGGCAGCATGAAGTGGCTTGACGACGTGAAGTGGGATGCGCAGGGCCTGGTGCCCGTGATCGCGCAAGAGGCGAGCAGCGGCGACGTGCTGATGTTCGCGTGGATGAACCGCGACGCGCTGGCGCGTACGGCCGAGCTGGGTCGGGCTGTGTATTTCAGCCGCTCGCGCAACAAACTCTGGCACAAGGGCGAAGAGTCGGGCCATGTGCAGACGGTGCATGAAATTCGCCTCGACTGCGACAACGATGTCGTGCTGCTCAAGGTCACCCAACTCGGGCACGAGCCCGGCATTGCCTGCCATACCGGTCGCCACAGCTGCTTTTTCAGCGTGCTGAAAGACGGCGCCTGGGCGGCCGTCGAGCCAGTCTTGAAAGACCCTGAGTCCATCTACAAGTAAGCGCCATGTCTTCCACTGATTCCACCGTCCTCCCAGTGCCCGCCTCGCACGACGCGCTGGCCCGCCTGGCCGCCGTGATCGAGAGCCGCAAGCCGGCCCAGGGCGGCGAGCCCGACAAGAGCTACGTCGCCCGGCTGCTGCACAAAGGCCCGGATGCCTTTTTGAAGAAGATCGGCGAAGAAGCGACCGAGGTGGTGATGGCCGCGAAAGACGCCGACCACGGCGGCGACGCGAAAAAGATCGTCTATGAGGTGGCCGACCTCTGGTTTCACTCCATGGTGGCGCTGGCGCACTATGGCTTCACCCCGGCCGATGTGGTGGCCGAACTCGAACGCCGCGAAGGCACCAGCGGCATCGAGGAAAAGTCCCTGCGCAAAGCCGAAGATCGCGCAACAACCGACGACAAAGGATCGACATGAACAACGACGTCATCGACGTGGAACCGAACCAGCGCGCCGAATCGCTCAAGACGGTCGGCTGGATCAGCTATGTGCTGCACCTGATCGTCGCCGTGGCGGCCGTGCTGCCCAGCGCGCAGCCCAGCATCGTGCTGCTGCTGATCGCGCTGGTGCTTGATCTGGTCAAGCGCGATGACGCGCAGGGCACCTGGCAGGCGAGCCATTTTTCATGGCGCATTCGCAGCGTGATCTGGGCGGGTGTGCTGTATGTGGTCACCGCCCCGCTGTGGCTGCTGTTCTTCATTCCGGGCTGGATCGCCTGGATCGTGATTTCGCTCTGGTTTCTCTACCGCATCCTGCGCGGCATGGTGGCCATGAGCCAGAACAAGGCCGTCGGTGGCTGAAGCGCCCCGGCCGCAACGGCTGAACCTGGCGCTGCAAGGCGGCGGGTCGCACGGCGCGCTCACCTGGGGCGTGCTCGACGCCTTGCTGGAAGACGGCCGCTTTGCCATCGACGGCGTCAGCGGCACCAGCGCCGGCGCCATGAACGCGGTGGCCATGGCACATGGTTTCGCGCAGGCTGCGCACCAGCACCCTGGCGATGCGCACGAGGCGCACCAAGCCGGTTGCGAGCTGGCACGCGCTGCGCTCTCTCGGTTCTGGGAAGGCGTGGGTACGCTGGGCAGCATGATGCTGGGCACGCCGTTGTCGGGCGCGAATCCGCTGATGGGCATGGTCACGCAGTGGCTGTCGCCCTATCAGACCAATCCGCTGGGCATCAACCCGCTGCGCCGGCTGCTGGAGCGCGAAGTGGATTTCGATCTGCTCAGCGCTGCGGGCGCGCTCAAGGTATTCGTCTGCGCCACCAATGTGCGCACCGGGCGCGGCGAAATCTTCTCGGGCAAGCGCCTGAGCGCTGACGCGGTGATGGCATCGGCCTGCCTGCCGCTCTTGTTCAAGGCCGTGGAGATCGACGGTGAGCATTATTGGGACGGCGGCTTTTCCGGCAACCCGGCGCTGCACCCGCTGATCTACAAGACCGAATGCTCCGACGTGCTGCTGGTGCAGATCAATCCCATCGAGCACACCACGGTGCCCGGGAACGCGGCCGACATCATGGAACGCATGAACGAGGTGACCTTCAACGCCAGCCTGCTGGCGGAGATGCGCGCCATCGAATTCGTGCGCCGGCTGCTGGCCGAAGGCAAGCTCGACGAGCGCCGTTACCGCAGCGTGCGCATGCACCGCATCGACGGCGGCTCGATACTGGCCGGCTACGGCGCGTCCAGCAAGTCGCGCGCCGACCTGCCGTTCGTGCGCGAACTTTTCGCGTTGGGCCGCACGGAAGGCCAGCGCTGGCTGGAGGCGCACAGCGCCGACATCGGCGTGCGACCCACCGTCAACATCGCCGACAATGCCTGAACATTTCGCATCGCTTTCGCCCTAGCTCTCATGCACGATCCCGACTGCCTTTTCTGCAAGATCATTGCCGGCCAGATTCCGTCCCGCAAGGTGTATGAGGACGAAGAAATCTTTGCCTTCCACGACATCCATCCGTGGGCGCCGGTGCACTTTCTGATGGTGCCCAAGGAGCACGTGCACTCTATGGCGGGCTTGAGCGACGCGCACGCGGGCGTGCTCGGGCGCATGATGACTCTGGCGCCCCGGCTGGCGCTGGAGCAAGGCTGCAACCCGTACCCTGCAGGCGGCTTTCGCATCGTGGTCAACACGGGCGACGAAGGCGGTCAGGAGATCCACCACCTGCATGTGCACGTAATGGGTGGGCCACGTCCCTGGTTGAAGGGCTAAGCCTTGCTGAGCCGCAGGCTCGCCACTGCGGCGTGCGGCCGGCCGAGAGGTTGCAAGGGGTATCGCCGGCCCGGCAGGTCCCCCGTCTAAAATGGTTCGCAATTCGTTAGGAGATTCTCATGGGTTCGTTTTCCATCTGGCATTGGCTCATCGTTCTGCTCATCGTGGTGATGGTGTTCGGCACCAAGAAGCTCAAGAACATGGGCTCCGATCTGGGCGGCGCGGTCAAAGGTTTCAAGGACGGCATGAAGGACGGCTCCGCCGACGGCACGCCTCCCGGCACCGTGCCCCCACCTGGCCAGGTAGGCACCCACGCGGCAGCCGACAAGACCACGATCGACGTGGAAGCCAAGCAAAAAAGCTGATGGGCGCCGGTTGTGCCGCTGCTTGCCTGCAGTCTTCGGGCCTGCGCCTGCTGAGTAGTCGTATCCATGATTGATATTGGCCTGTCCAAGATGGCGCTGATCGGTGCGGTGGCGCTCATCGTCATCGGCCCCGAAAAGCTGCCCCGCGTGGCGCGCACCGTCGGAACGCTGCTGGGCAAGGCCCAGCGCTATGTGGCCGACGTGAAGTCCGAAGTAAACCGGTCGATGGAGCTGGACGAGCTGCGCAAGATGAAGGACACGGTGGAGACCGCCGCGCGCGACGTCCACCAGTCCGTGCACACCAGTGCCACCGACTTCCAGAAAGACTGGGATTCATCCATTGGCGGGGCCGATGCGTCGGCCTCCGGCGCCTCATCCGAGTCTTCGTTCGACTACGGCGCGGTGGTGCCCGCCTATAAAAACCCGGGCAAGAACTGGCGCCTCAAACGCGGCGCCACGCCGCAGTGGTACAAGTCGCGCGCCGGCGTGCGCACCAAGGCCCAGTCGGGCGCTGCGCGCGTGGCCCGTTTCAGGCCGCAAAAATTCCATTGACGGCCGCTGTGTAAGCCCTGCCCGGGCTTTTGCCGCGGGCGCGCAGCCAGTCCGCATACTTTCCCCACCATGTCCGATATCCCCACCAAAGAAGACGAGCTTGCGGGCACCGAGCAGCCGTTCGTGCAGCACCTCATGGAGCTGCGCGACCGCCTGGTCAAGGCGCTGATCGCCGTCGGCATCGCCGCCGGCGTGCTGTTCTTCTATCCCGGCCCCGGCCCGCTCTACGACCTGCTGGCCGCGCCGCTGGTGGCCCACCTGCCCGCAGGAGCCACGCTGATCGCCACCTCGGTGATCTCTCCGTTCATGGTGCCGCTCAAGATCCTGCTGATGTCGGCCTTTTTGATAGCGCTGCCGGTGGTGCTGTGGCAGGCCTGGTCGTTTGTCGCGCCGGGCCTTTATTCACACGAAAAGAAGCTGGTGCTGCCGCTGGTGGTGTCCAGCACGCTGCTGTTCTTCATCGGCGTGGCGTTCTGTTACTTCTTCGTGTTCGGCCAGGTGTTCGCGTTCATCCAGAGCTTCGCTCCCAAGAGCATCACCGCCGCACCAGACATCGAGGCCTATCTCAGCTTCGTGATCACCATGTTCCTGGCTTTCGGTCTGGCGTTCGAGGTGCCCATCGTCGTGATCGTGCTGGCGCGCATGGGCATCGTCAGCGTCGAAAAGCTCAAGGCCTTCCGTGGCTACTTCATCGTGCTGGCGTTCGTCATCGCTGCGGTAGTCACCCCGCCCGACGTGGTGTCGCAACTGGCACTGGCCGTGCCCATGTGCCTGTTGTACGAGGTCGGGATCTGGGCCGCACAAATATTCATCCGCCACACCGCTGCGCCGGAAGACGTTCAAGAACCTACCGCCTGACCTGCCCGCTGGACCCGTCATGGGGTTGGGTTAGATACAAAAATAGCTGCTAGCGCTTGTCTATCAAGCGCGAGCAGCTATTTTTTTGATAGCGCCTGAATTGTGGGCTATTTAGCGCCTCTGCGGCCGGGGTCGGGTGCCGGGCACCACCTGCACCTCCACCCGCGTATCGCCGCGTTGCAGCGAGAACGGCGCCGACGTGCCGGGCCGCAGCGCCGCCACGGCGGTGAGCAGGGCTGACACGCTGTGCGTGGGTTTGCCGTCCACTTCCACGATCACGTCCCCCGGGCGCACGCCGGCCTGGGCAGCGGGGCCGGCCTGCAGCACGCCGGTGATGATCACGCCCTCGGTGGCCTTCACGCCGAAGGTAGCGGCGAGTTCGGGCGACAGCTCGTTGGGCTCCACGCCGATCCAGCCACGCGTGACCTGGCCGTCCTTGACGATGCCGTCCAGCACCAGCTTGGCGGTAGACACCGGAATGGCGAAGCCGATCCCCATGCTGCCCCCGGAGCGCGAGTAGATCGCCGTGTTGATGCCCATCAGGTTGCCGTTCACGTCCACCAGCGCGCCGCCCGAATTGCCCGGGTTGATGGCCGCGTCGGTCTGGATGAAATTCTCGAAGATGTTGATGCCTAGCTGGCTGCGGCCGAGCGCCGAGATGATGCCGCTGGTCACGGTCTGGCCCACGCCGAACGGGTTGCCGATGGCCAGCACTTGGTCGCCTACCGCCAACTGGTCGGACTGGCCCAGCACGATGACCGGCAGCTTGTCCAGGTCGATCTTCAGCACGGCCAAGTCGGTGTCGGGGTCGGTGCCGATCACCCTGGCGCGGGCGCGGCGGTTGTCGGTCAGCGTCACCTCGATCTCGTCGGCGCCTTCCACCACATGGTTGTTGGTCAGGATGTAGCCGTCGGTGCTGATGATCACGCCGCTGCCCAGGCCGGTCTGTGCCTGTTGCGCTGCCTGGTCACCGAAGAAGAACTGAAACCACGGGTCGTTGCTGCGTGGGTTGCGCACGGCCTTGCTGGTGTTGATGCTGACCACCGCCGGGGCCGCTCTGCGCGCCGCGCCGCTGAAGCTGCCCGCCGCCGGCGGTGCATCGGGCGTAGCAGGCGCCTCGATCAGCGAGATGCCGGCGCTGGTGCGTGTGGCACCGCCCCGGATCCAGCTGGGCTGCAAAGTGGCGACGACGAAATAGGCGGCGACAAAAACCGTCACGGCCTGAGAAAACAGCAGCCAGAAGCGCTTCATGGTGGAGCAAAAAAGGGAAAGGAAAAAAGGAGGCACCAGCCGCCCGGCGGGGCGCGACAGAGTGCAGCAACGTGCCATTGTCGCCCTTTTGCCGAGTGGCCGGCCTTGGCGAGCCGACCTTGGGCAGCACAGGGTCGCATCGGGACGGTGTCTTATTTGGCTAAGGGCAAACCCTTAAAATGTGGCCGACTGTAACGGCTTCCTCGTTCTCCGCGCCCCGGCCCATCCGCCCAGGGGCCGCGCTTAGCGCCCAAGCAACCCCACCCGGATCGCCTGCCGAACGATGGCCGCTCGCCCACCGCGCGCGGCCTGCGCCGCCGTCTGCTTTTTTGCCTCTTTTTTCTGCCAAGCCTTTCCGGAGCGCAACCATGACCACGACCACACAGGCGCCGTCCCCGGCCGACGCCGCGTCCCGCCGCCCGCTGAATCGAAGCGACTACAAGACCCTGGGCCTGTCCGCGCTCGGCGGCACGCTGGAGTTTTACGACTTCGTCGTCTACGTATTCTTCGCCAACGTGCTGGGCACGCTGTTCTTTCCGGCCGACATGCCCGACTGGCTGCGCCAGCTGCAGACGCTGGGCATCTTCGCGGCCGGCTACCTGGCTCGGCCCGTGGGCGGCATCGTCATCGCCCACTTCGGCGACATCCTGGGCCGCAAGCGCATGTTCACGCTGTCGATCTTCCTGATGGCGGTGCCCACGCTGGTCATCGGCCTGCTGCCCACGTACGCCACCATCGGCATTGCTGCGCCGCTGCTGCTGCTGGCCATGCGCGTGCTGCAAGGCGCGGCCATCGGCGGCGAAATGCCGGGCGCCTGGGTCTTCGTGGCCGAGCACGTGCCGCAGCGCCATTACGGTTTCGCGGTGGGCACGCTGACGGCAGGCATCACCGGCGGCATCCTGCTGGGCTCGTTGATCGCCATGGCGCTGAACACCTGGTACAGCGCGGCCGAGATCAACGCCTATGCCTGGCGCATTCCGTTCATCCTGGGCGGGGTGTTCGGGCTGGTGTCGGTTTACCTGCGCCGCTTCTTGGAAGAAACACCCATCTTCCAGGAACTGGCCGAGCGCAAGAAAATCGCGCGCGAACTGCCTGTCAAGACCATCCTGCGCGAACACCGCCCGGCCATTCTGCTGGTGGCGCTGATGACCTGGGTGCTGTCCACCGCCGTCGTGGTGGTGGTGCTGTTCACGCCAGCCTACTTGCAGAAGGTGTTCGGCATTCCGGCGGCCCTGGCGCTGAAGGCCAACGTGTTCGCCACGCTGGCGCTGACCATCGGCTGCGCCGTGGTGGGCTGGGCGTCCGACCGCATCGGCACGCGCGCAGTCATGCTGATCGGCTGGGGTGGCCTCGCCGTCACCTCGTACCTGTTCTACATGGGGCTGCCGGGCACGCCCGAGTCGCTGATGTGGACCTACGCGCTGGTGGGCTTCTTCGTCGGCACCATCTCCATGCTGCCCATCGTGGGCGTGCGCGCGTTCCCGCCCGAGGTGCGGTTTTCGGGCCTTTCGTTCTCGTACAACATGGCCTACGCGGTGTTTGGCGGCATGACGCCCATCCTCATCGGCTTCTGGCAGAAGTACGACGTGATGGCCCCGGCGCATTACGTGGCCGCCATGGGCGTGCTGGGTTTTGCCATCGGCTTCTGGCCGCTGGCGTCGCGCGGCTGGCAGCCGGCCCCTCAGCGGGCTTGAGCAATTGGGCAGTGCGGGGCTGAGACAATCGGCCAATGACGACGACCCCCACCTCGCGAGACCAATTGCTGGACGCCTTCGACGCCCTGTTGCAGCCCCAGCGCTTCAAGGACTATGGGCCCAACGGCCTGCAGGTCGAAGGCCGCGCCGATGTGCGCCGCATCGTGAGCGGCGTGACCGCCAGCCGCGCGCTGATCGACGCGGCCATCGAGCAGCGGGCCGACGCGATCTTCGTGCACCACGGCCTGTTCTGGCGCGGCCAGGACGGGCGCGTGACCGGCTGGATGAAGCAGCGCCTGCAGCGCCTGCTGGCCCACGACATCAACCTTTTCGCCTATCACCTGCCGCTGGACGCGCACCCTGAACTGGGCAACAACGCGCAGTTGGGCCAGCGGCTGGGCTGGCAGGCCGACGGCCGCTTCGGCGAGCAGGATCTGGGCTGCATTGCGGCTGCCGCGTATGACGACGCCCAGGCGCTGGCGCGGCATGTGGAAGCCGTGCTGGGCCGCAGCGTCACCCTGGTAGCGCCCGCACCGGCCGACGCCCGGCCCATCCGCCGCGTGGCCTGGTGCACCGGCGGCGCGCAGGGCTACTTCGAGTCCGCCATGGCAGCTGGTGCCGACGCGTTCATCACCGGCGAAATCTCCGAGCCCCAGGCGCATCTGGCGCGCGAGTGCGGCGTTGCCTTTCTGGCGGCCGGGCACCACGCCACCGAGCGCTACGGCGCGCCGGCGGTCGCCGCGCACGTGGCGGCGCAGTTGTCGCTGGAACATGTGTTCATCGACATCGACAACCCGGCTTGACGGATCAGAGGATATTTGCTATTAAAATAATAGCTGCTTGCGCTTGATAGATAAGCGCTAGAGGCCGATTTGGCTTGTATTTCTCCATCTTCTGGATTTGCATGACGCACCCTTTGTCACTGGCCCCGCTGGCGCCGTTGGCCATCACGCAAGGCGACGCCGCCGGCATCGGCCCCGAGATCATCGCCAAGGCGTTCCGCGACGCGCCTGATCTGTTGCGCGGCTGTTTCGTGGTGGGCGACGTGGCGGTGCTGCGCCGCGCCGCCGGCTGCATCGCCCGCGCGGGCGACACGTCGCTGCCGATTGCGCGCATCGCCTCTGTCGCAGAAGTCGCTGCCATGCCGCCGCGCTGCCTGCCGGTGCTGTCCTTGCCTGGCCTGCCAGAGCAGCCGCCGGCGTTCGGCCGCATCGACGCCGCCGCTGGCCGAGCCGCCGCCGACTGCGTGATCTGGGCCACCCAGGCAGCGCTGCGTGGCGAGGTGGCGGCGCTCGTCACCGCGCCGCTGCACAAAGAGGCGCTGGCAACGGCCGGCATCGCATTTCCGGGCCACACCGAACTGCTGCAGGCCGAAGCCGCGCGCCATGCCGGCGTGGCGCTGGCCGACATGCCGGTGCGCATGATGCTGGCCAGCGACGAGCTGCGTACCGTGCTGGTCAGCATTCACGTGTCGCTGCGCGATGCGCTCGACGCCGTCACGGTGCCCAACGTGCTGGGCGCGCTGCGCATCACCCACGCTGCGTTGGCTCGCAGCCTGGGCCGCGCGCCGCGCATCGGCGTGGCGGGGCTCAACCCGCACGCAGGGGAGGGTGGTCTGTTCGGCCGCGAGGAAATCGACGTCATCGTGCCGGCCCTGCAGGCCGCGCGGGCCGAGGGCATCGACGCACACGGCCCTTACGCGCCCGACACCGTCTTCATGCGTGCGCGCAGCACTCCGCAGCGGGCGGGTGAATTCGACGTGGTGCTGGCCATGTACCACGACCAGGGGCTGATCCCGGTGAAGTACCTGGGCGTGGACAAGGGCGTGAACGTGACGCTGGGCCTGCCGCTGGTGCGCACCAGCCCGGACCACGGCACGGCGTTCGACATCGCTGGCCAAGGGGTGGCCGATGCGTCAAGCCTGATCGAGGCGGTGCGCATGGCGCGGCAGCTGTCGTCCTTATCGGACTGAAAACACCAAAGGCCCGCAGGCGGGCCCTTGGTGGCGGAGATCACTAGCGAAACGCTCAGCGCGGGCGGTTCAGGCTGTCGCGGATCTCGCGCAGCAGCACGATGTCTTCGGCCGGTGCTGCGGGTGCGGCGGGCGCTGCCTCAGGGGCTTGGCGCTTGAGGCGGTTAATCTGCTTGACCATCATGAAAATGATGAAAGCCAGAATCGCGAAATTCACGGCAACGGTTATGAAATTACCGTAAGCCAGCACTGGCACACCGGCTTTCTTCAAGGCGTCCAGCGTATTGGCGGTGCCTGGCGGAATGGCGCCCAGCACCAGATACAGATTGGAAAAATCGAGCCGGCCAAATACCAGTCCGACGACCGGCATGATCAGGTCGCTGACTACTGAATCGACGATCTTGCCGAAGGCGCCGCCGATGATGACGCCCACGGCCAGATCTATCACATTGCCTTTGACCGCAAACTCCTTGAATTCTTGTGCAATGCCCATTTCCCCACTCCTTTGATATAGATGAAAACACTGAAGTATCTACTGCCATAGAGGGGTGTCCCCCAATGCAATAACCATATTGCCTCCGCTACAATTTTCGAGTTGATCCCATAAGCGAAGTAGATCGAGGACCCCATGAGTGAAACTCCAATCGACTCCAGCAAACGGACATGGCTGATCGCGTCCGGCTGCGCTGGCGCGGTGGGCGGTGTGGCGACTGCCGTGCCTTTTGTCAGCACCTTCCAGCCCTCCGAACGCGCCAAGGCCGCAGGTGCGGCTGTCGAGGTCGATATCTCCGCGTTGAAACCGGGCGAAAAGCTCACCGTGGAGTGGCGTGGCAAGCCGGTCTGGATCGTCAAGCGCACGCCTGAGCAGCTGGCAACGCTGCCTGGGCTCGATGGGCAACTGGCCGATCCCAAGTCCGAACGCAAGCCGGACGAACTGACGCCGGAATACGCACGCAACGAAGCCCGTTCCATCAAGCCCGAAGTGCTGGTGGCGGTGGGCATCTGCTCGCACCTGGGCTGCTCGCCTTCCGACAAGTTCGTGCTCGGCGCGCAGCCTTCGCTGCCCGACGACTGGAAGGGCGGCTTCCTCTGCCCCTGCCACGGATCGACCTTCGACATGGCGGGCCGCGTCTTCAAGAACAAGCCCGCGCCGGACAACCTCGAAGTCCCCCCCCACATGTACCTGTCGGAGACCACGCTCCTGATCGGTGAAGACAAGAAAGCCTGAGGAACAACCCATGGCTTACCGCGAATTCAAGGACATCTCACCCAACGCGTCCACCGGCGCGAAGGCCGCCAACTGGCTGGAGAACCGCTTTCCGACGGCGTTCGACGCCTACCGCGTTCACATGTCGGAGTACTACGCTCCGAAGAACTTCAACTTCTGGTACATCTTCGGCTCGCTCGCCCTGCTGGTGCTGGTGATCCAGATCGTCACCGGCATCTTCCTGGTAATGCACTACAAGCCCGACGCTGCCAAGGCGTTCGAGTCGGTCGAATACATCATGCGCGACGTGCCCTGGGGCTGGCTCATCCGCTACATGCATTCCACGGGGGCATCGGCGTTCTTCGTCGTGGTCTATCTGCACATGTTCCGCGGGCTGCTGTACGGCTCTTACCGCAAGCCGCGCGAACTCGTCTGGATCTTCGGCTGTGCCATCTTCCTGGCGCTGATGGCCGAGGCCTTCATGGGCTACCTGCTGCCCTGGGGCCAGATGTCGTACTGGGGTGCCCAGGTGATCGTCAACCTGTTCGCCGCCATTCCGTTCGTCGGCCCTGACTTGGCACTGCTGATCCGCGGCGACTATGTGGTGGGCGACGCCACGCTGAACCGCTTCTTCAGCTTTCACGTGATCGCCGTGCCGCTGGTGTTGCTGGGTCTGGTGGTGGCCCACTTGCTGGCACTGCACGATGTGGGCTCCAACAACCCTGACGGTATCGAGATCAAGGGGCCGAACGCACCGAAGGACGAACACGGTCATCCGGCCGACGGCATTCCGTTCCACCCGTACTACACGGTGCACGACATCTTCGGCGTGTGCGTGTTTCTCTTCATCTTCTCGGCGGTAGTGTTCTTCGCGCCCGAGTTCGGTGGCTACTTCCTCGAATACAACAACTTCATTCCAGCCGATCCGCTCAAGACGCCTGCGCACATTGCGCCTGTGTGGTACTTCACACCGTTTTATTCGATGCTGCGCGCCATCACCAGCGAGATGATGTATGCACTCATCGGCTGCGTGGTGCTGGCTGTCGGGCTGGCGGTAGTCAAGGGGCGGTTGCCGGCTTTCATCAAGGCCGGGCTGGCCGTGGTGGCTGCGGTGGCCATCGTGCTGATGCTGTCCATCGACGCCAAGTTCTGGGGCGTGGTGGTGATGGGCGGTGCTGTCATCATCCTGTTCTTCCTGCCCTGGCTGGACATGAGCCCGGTCAAGTCGATTCGCTACCGTCCCGACTGGCACAAGTACCTCTATGGCATCTTCGTGATCAACTTCGTCGCACTGGCGTATCTTGGCGTGCAGCCGCCTTCGGCGATTGGCGAACGGGTCTCGCAAATCGGAACGTTGTTTTACTTCGGCTTTTTCCTGCTGATGCCCTGGTGGAGCCGCCTGGGTACACCGAAGCCCGTGCCCGACCGCGTGACCTTCACGCCGCATTGAGCGCGCACCGAGCTGCAAGAAAGCATTGCCATGAAAAAAATCATCCTCACGCTGATCGCTGCCCTGGGCATTGCCACAGGCGTGCACGCTGCCGAAGGCGGCATCGCCTGGGACAAGGCGCCCAACCGCACCAACGACACGGCTTCGGTGCAAAACGGCGCCAAACTGTTTGTCAACTACTGCCTCAGCTGCCATTCCGCAGCCTTCATGCGCTTTAACCGCCTGCAGGACATCGGCCTGACCGAGCAGCAGATCAAGGACAACCTGCTTTTCACCACCGACCGGGTGGGCGAGACCATGAAGGCGTCGATCGATCCGCGTCAGGCCAAGGAGTGGTTTGGCGGCAATCCCCCCGACCTCACGGTGATCGCACGGTCGCGCGCAGGCCACGGTGGCACAGGGGCAGACTATCTCTACACCTTCCTGCGCACTTTCTACCGTGACGAAACCAAAGCGACGGGCTGGAACAATCTGGCATTCCCGAGCGTAGGCATGCCCCATGTCCTGTGGCAATTGCAGGGTGATCGCCGCCCGGTTTTTGAAGAGCAGCAGAGCCATGGCCACACCATTCAGGTGTTCAAAGGATGGGAACAGGTAACGGCTGGTACCATCTCGCCCCTGCAATACGACCAAGCGGTAGGCGATCTCGTCAACTACCTGCAGTGGATGGGTGAGCCAGCGCAAAATACGCGGGTTCGCGTGGGCGTCTGGGTGCTGATCTTCCTGGGCGTTTTCACGGTCATTGCCTGGAGGCTCAACGCAGCCTTCTGGAAAGACGTCAAGTAACCGCTAGACTCTTTGCCGCGCTTTCGGGCGCGGTCGAGCTTTTACAGAGTGGGCGCAATAGCGCCCACTCTTTTGATTTTTAGGAGCCTCTCACCATGATGGTGCTTTATTCGGGTACGACCTGCCCCTTCTCCCATCGCTGCCGTTTCGTTCTGTTCGAGAAGGGAATGGACTTCGAAATTCGCGATGTGGACCTGTACAACAAGCCCGAAGACATCAACGTGATGAACCCCTACGGCCAGGTCCCCATCCTGGTCGAGCGCGATCTCATCCTGTACGAGTCGAACATCATCAATGAGTACATCGATGAGCGCTTCCCTCATCCTCAACTGATGCCTGGTGACCCGGTCGACCGCGCACGCGTTCGCCTCTTTTTGCTCAACTTCGAGAAGGAACTGTTCATTCACGTGAACATTCTGGAGTCGCGCGCTACCAAGGGCAACGAAAAGGCATTGGAAAAAGCGCGCGCGCACATCCGTGATCGCCTGACCCAACTGGCCCCCGTCTTCCTGAAGAACAAGTACATGCTGGGCGAAAACTTCTCCATGCTGGACGTGGCCATCGCCCCCCTGCTGTGGCGCCTGGACTACTATGGCATCGACCTCAGCAAGAACGCTGCGCCGCTGCTCAAGTACGCCGAGCGCATCTTCTCGCGCCCCGCTTACATCGAAGCGCTCACGCCCTCCGAAAAGGTCATGCGCAAGTAATCTCGTTCGCTGTTGCCCCTCTTTTTCACGTTGCCATGATGAATGCCCAGGACTCCACTTCCACGCGCCCCTATCTGATACGGGCGCTTTACGAGTGGTGCACCGACAATGGCTTGACGCCCTATGTGGCGGTGCGCGTGGACGAGTCCGTCCAGGTGCCCCGCGAATATGTGAAGGACGGTGAAATCGTGCTGAACATCAGCTATGACGCCACCAGTTCCCTGCAATTGGGCAATGACTTCATCGAGTTCAAGGCGCGCTTTGGCGGCAAGCCCCGTGACATCATGGTGCCGGTGGGCCGAGTGATCGCCATCTACGCACGTGAAAACGGGCAGGGCATGGCGTTTCCACCGCCGGTGGATGCGTTGGTGGAAGGCGGCGGCATAGGCTCGGTGCTGTCCTCTATGCCAACCGCCATGCCCGATGCAGCTGCTGAAGAGTCTTCAGGAGACCGGGTGGTGCAATTGGTGCAGCCCGACCCAGCAGGCAGTGCAACACCAGAAGATAGAGATCCACCGCGGCCACAGCCGCCTGCCGGAGGCGGGGCTCGCCCTGCGCTCAAGCGCGTCAAATAAGCGCTAAGACAACGCTGGCAGGCCGAAAAGCTTGCTGGTGTTTACTTTTGCACCCTGCGCGAGCGGCTAGAATGCAGCCTTCGCCGATTTAGCTCAGTTGGTAGAGCAACCGCCTTGTAAGCGGTAGGTCGTCAGTTCGATTCCGACAATCGGCACCATATTTTTGCCATTTCTCCAACCGCCCATTCAAACGCCCTTTCCGGGGTTCAGGTTTGAATTTTCAGGCGGATGGAGTTAACCTCCCACCCCCGGCTGCGTAGATGCGCTTCGAAGGCAGGCAGCAGCTGCCTTATCTTTGCGGCAGCTGAATTGCTGCGTACCAGCAGGCACCACGACGTTCCGTCGATGGGGCCGGCCTGCAAGGTGGGGCGCAGTGTGGGCGGTATCAGTTTTTCAATGGCCCGCAGCCGTTCGCTGGAATCCCGCGTCAGCGCTGTCAGCATGGACAGCGTGGGGGATTCCTGTGTGGCTTGTTGCAACGTGATGGCTTGGTGGCGACGGGTCATGGCATGGCGCTGGCTAGCGCGGAGACTCAATAGTGCATGTGATTATTACGGACGCCCGACTGGCGCGCAGCCGGGCCATTCACCTGTCGGGAACCCGGCTGGTGCTGGTGGGTTTGTTGATGTCATTGATCCTCATGGTCTTGACAGCGTCTTTTTACCACTGGTTCTTTGTCAAAGGTGCGCGTACGGAATGGTCCGCTGCAGGCGCCATGTCCCCTGCTTCAGAGCCGGGCAGCGCTGAAGAGCGTGATCGTTTCATGCGGGCCAACCTGGACGCCATGGCCCGCAAAGTCGGTGAGATGCAGGCCAGGGTCATGCAACTGGAGTCTTTGGGCGACCGAGTCATGGGTCTGGCAGGTATGCCCCCCGTGAGCGCCAGCAAGCCTCCGGGCCAGGGGGGAGCGCTGATCTCCGGACGATCTCTCGATATGGCGGAGTTGCAGGCCACATTGGATGATCTTGCCAAGTTGACCGACCAGCGCGTCGACATCATGACCGTGGTGGAGTCGCGGCTTTTCGATCAACGCATTCGCAAGCATATGGTTCCCACTCAGCAGCCTGTGCTGGATCGGCTGGCTGGATCTTCTTTCGGTTGGCGCATCGATCCCATGACGGGCCAGTCGGCGTTGCACACAGGTCTGGATTTTCCGGCCGACCCCGGCACGCCCATTCTGGCGGCGGCAGGTGGGGTCGTTGTGACGCAGGAGTACCACCCCGCCTACGGCAACATGATCGAGGTCGACCATGGAAACCAGCTCGTCACCCGGTATGCCCATGCCTCAAAAACCTGGGTCAAGCGGGGTGATCTGGTGCGGCGCGGCCAGAAGATCGCTGACGTCGGATCGACCGGCCGTTCCACCGGGCCGCATCTGCATTTCGAGGTGCTGGTGCAGGGTGTGCCGCAAGATCCGCAGAAATTCTTGCTCGCTGGCGCAGACAGCGCAGCGCAGCGCGTGGCGGCCGCTACCCCCGCCGAAGGCAGCGCTGGTCGCAGGCCTCTGGCGGGCAGGTAAAATCGTCGATCCGGACGTCTGCCGCCTGGTTTGCAATCACTTGCAAATGGGGGGCGGGACCTCATCTGAACCTACTTCTTCTTAGGGATTCTGGTCGCTCTGCAGCTTCTCAGCTTGCGGCGCGGTCCTGCTCGCATGGCCACCAACTTCCTCACCAAATTATTCGGCAGCCGCAACGACCGGCTGCTCAAGCAATACCGCAAGACGGTTGTTCGCATCAATGCGATGGAGCCGGAGTACGAGAAGCTGAGTGACGATGCGCTGCGCGCAAAGACGCAGGAATTCAAGGAGCGGGTCGCCGAGGGCGAATCGCTGGACGATCTGCTGCCCGAGGCTTTCGCCGTCGTGCGCGAAGGCTCCAAGCGCATCATGAAGATGCGCCACTTCGATGTGCAGATGCTGGGCGGCATGTCGCTGCACTTCGGCAAGATCTCCGAAATGCGCACGGGTGAAGGCAAGACTTTGACCGCCACGCTGCCGGTGTATCTGAATGCGCTGTCTGGCAAGGGCGTTCACGTGGTGACGGTGAACGATTACCTTGCCAATCGCGACGCGCAGTGGATGGGCCGGCTCTATAACTTCTTGGGCCTGACGGTGGGTATCAACCTGCCAAACATGCCGCGCGAAGAGAAGCAGGCGGCGTATGCGGCCGACATCACCTACGGCACCAACAACGAGTACGGCTTCGACTACCTGCGCGACAACATGGTGTATGAGGCGCAGGACCGTGTGCAAAAGGTCCTTAACTTCGCCATCGTCGATGAGGTGGACTCGATCCTGATCGACGAGGCACGCACGCCGCTCATCATCAGCGGGCAGGCAGAAGACCACACGCCGATGTATCTGGCGATGAACGAAGTGGTGCCGGTGCTGGTGCGCCAAGAGGGCGAAGCGGACCCGCGCACGGGCGAGGGCGTCACCAAACCCGGCGACTTCACGCTGGATGAGAAGACCCATCAGGTGTTCCTGACCGAGCAAGGCCATGAGACTGCCGAGCGCGTGCTGGCCAGCCGGGGCCTGATCGCCGAGGGCGCGTCATTGTACGACCCGGCCAACATCTCGCTCATGCATCACCTGTATGCGGCGCTGCGGGCCAACCACCTGTATCACCGCGATCAGCACTACGTGGTGCAGAACGGCGAAATCGTCATCGTCGACGAGTTCACGGGCCGGTTGATGTCCGGGCGGCGATGGAGCGAAGGCCTTCATCAGGCCGTGGAAGCGAAGGAAGGCGTGAACATTCAGGCCGAGAATCAGACGCTTGCCTCCATCACCTTTCAGAACTATTTCCGCCTGTACGCGAAGCTGGCCGGCATGACCGGCACCGCCGACACCGAGGCCTATGAATTCCAGGAAATCTACGGCCTGGAAACCACGGTCATCCCTCCCAACCGGCCCAGCCGCCGTGATGACCAGCTCGACCGCGTGTACAAGACGACGCGCGAAAAGTACGAAGCCGCTATCAAGGACATTCGCGAATGCCACGAGCGAGGCCAGCCGGTGCTGGTGGGCACGACGTCGATCGAGAACTCCGAAATCATCGACCAGTTGCTGCAAAAAGAGGGGCTACCGCACCAGGTGCTGAACGCCAAGCAGCATGCGCGCGAAGCGGATATCGTGGCCCAGGCCGGACGTGCCGGCATGATCACGATCGCCACCAACATGGCCGGTCGCGGAACCGACATCGTGCTGGGCGGCAACATCGAAAAAGACGTAGCGGCCATCGAGAACGATGAAACGCTGGATGCCGCTACCAAGGAGGCGCGCCTTGCCGAGCTGCGTGCACAGTGGTCGCGTGACCATGAGCAGATCCGCGAGTTGGGCGGTTTGCGCATCATCGCTACCGAGCGTCATGAATCCCGCCGTATCGACAATCAGCTGCGTGGCCGTTCTGGCCGCCAGGGCGATCCAGGTTCTTCGCGCTTCTATCTGAGTTTGGACGACTCGCTGATGCGCATCTTCGCTGGCGACCGGGTCAAGTCCATCATGGACCGCCTGAAGATGCCCGACGGTGAAGCCATCGAAGCCGGGATCGTCACGCGCAGCATCGAATCGGCCCAGCGCAAGGTGGAAGCGCGCAACTTCGATGTGCGCAAGCAACTGCTGGAATACGACGACGTTGCCAATGACCAGCGCAAGGTCATCTACCAGCAGCGCAACGAGATTCTGGACGCAGCGGAGTTGTCCGAGCTCGTCTCGGTGATGCGGGACGACTGCCTGACCGACCTGGTTCGCCAGCATGTGCCAGCCGAATCGGTGGAAGAGCAGTGGGATCTGCCGACGCTGGAGCGTATGCTGAATGATGAATGGCAGATCCAGTTACCGCTGCAAAAGGAAGTAGAAAGCGCCGAGGCCATCACCGACGAAGACATTCTCGAGAAGGTCTTGAGCGCGGCGCGTGAGTCTTTCGACGCCAAGCTGGCGCTGATCGGCGAGGCGAACTTCACGCAGTTCGAGCGCATGGTGTTGCTGCAAAGCTTCGACACCAACTGGCGTGATCACCTGAGCGCGCTCGACTACCTGCGCCAAGGCATCCATTTGCGCGGCTATGCCCAGAAGCAGCCCAAACAGGAATACAAGCGTGAAGCGTTCGAGTTGTTCCGGCAGCTCATCGACCAAGTCAAGAACGAAGTGACCAAGCTGTTGATGACGGTGCAGGTGCAGTCGAGCGCCCAGCTTGAAGAAGCAGCGGAAGCTCTGGAAAATCGCGGCGAGAACATCGCCAACGTGACCTACACCGCGCCCACCGAAACCGGCGAAGTCGAAACCACGGTGGACGGGCAGACCGTGCGCTCGGGCGAAGACGGGTTGCGCGTGGGCCGCAACGACCCTTGCCCTTGCGGTAGCGGCAAGAAGTACAAGCAGTGCCATGGCAAGCTGGCCTGACAGAAATCGATTGCAATAATCGACTGCAATGAGGACACGGGCTGCGGCCCGTGTTGTCATTTGTGGTCATCGATTTTTCCGATAATCATCAGCCTCTTCGCAAGGAAACCAACCCATGCCCGTGAATCTCTCCGCCCCCGTGGCTTCTGACCTGCATTCCGTGGCGGGTGTTCGTATCGGCGTTGCCGAAGCCCGCGTACGCAAGGCCAACCGGAAGGACTTGACCGTGTTCCTGCTGGACGAGGGCGCCTCGGTCGCCGGCGTGTTCACGCAGAACCGGTTCTGCGCAGCACCCGTGCAGGTCTGCCGTGAGCACTTGCAAGGCGGTCAGGCCATTCGTGCGATGGTCATCAACACCGGCAATGCCAACGCGGGCACGGGAGCCGACGGACTGCAGCGTGCGCGTGCGACCTGTACGGCCTTGGCCGGGCAACTGGGCGTAGCGCCAGAACAGGTGCTGCCGTTTTCCACGGGCGTGATCATGGAGCCACTGCCGCACGAACGCATTGCCGCAGGTTTGCCCGCTGCCTTGGCCGATGCGCAGGGCGACCATTGGGCACGTGCTGCCGAAGGCATCATGACCACCGACACGCTGCCCAAGGCGTTCAGCCGCAAGGTGTCGTTGGGCGACTCTGTCGTGACCATCACCGGCATCTCCAAAGGCGCCGGCATGATCCGCCCCAACATGGCCACCATGCTGGGTTTTCTGGCGACCGATGCCGCCATAGCGCCCGAGCTGCTGGCCGGGTTGGTGCGCGACCTGGCGGATCGTTCGTTCAATCGTGTGACGATCGATGGTGACACCTCGACCAACGATTCCTTTGTGCTGATCGCGACGCACCAGGCCGGCAATGCGCCGGTCACCTCGCTGGACAGCCCAGACGGCCAAGCCCTACGCGCGGGCCTGCTGGGCGTGGCGCAGCAGTTGGCGCAGGCTATCGTGCGGGACGGAGAGGGCGCGACCAAGTTCATCACCGTACAGGTTGAAGGCGGCCAATCGGGTGAGGAATGCCGCAAGGTGGCTTACGCCATCGCCCATTCGCCGCTGGTGAAAACGGCGTTCTTCGCCAGCGATCCCAACCTGGGTCGCATTCTGGCGGCGGTAGGCTACGCAGGCATTGAAGATCTCGATCAGACCCGCATCGACCTGTTCCTCGACGAGGTGCACGTGGCCGTGCAGGGTGGCCGCAACCCGGAATACCGCGAAGAGGATGGCCAGCGTGTCATGAAGCAAAGCGAGATCACGGTACGAGTTTTGCTCGGTCGCGGCAGTGCGGTTGACACCGTGTGGACCTGCGATTTGAGCCATGACTACGTAACCATCAACGCGGACTACCGTTCCTGATCAACCTGCGGGCCGGGACCCATCTGGCTCCAGCACTCCGAAGAATCCATGAACGACGCATTCGCGCATCTGCTGCTCCGCGCCGAGCAACTCATCTCCCGTATCGAAGCCGTCTTGCCGCAGCCACTCTCCGCGCCCGACTGGTCAGCGGGCGCCGTTGCCTGGCGCTATCGCAAGCGCAGCAGCGGCCATGGCGTGCTGGAGCCCGTGCGCCATGTGGCAGGCATGCATTTGTCCGACCTGAAGGAAATCGATGCGCAGAAGGAAAAGATCCAGCGCAACACGCAGCAGTTCGTGGAAGGCAAGCCTGCCAACAACGTGCTGTTGACCGGTGCGCGCGGTACCGGCAAGTCTTCGCTCATCAAGGCCTGCCTGAGCACTTACGCAGACCAGGGCCTGCGCTTGATCGAGGTGGACAAGCAAGACCTGACCGACCTGCCGGACATCGTCGAGGTGGTCTCCGGCAGGCCCGAGAAATTCATCGTCTATTGCGACGACCTGAGCTTTGATGAGGGCGAGCCGGGATACAAGGCGCTCAAGTCGATCCTGGATGGCTCTATTGCCGCATCCACGCCCAACGTGCTGGTGTATGCCACCAGCAACCGGCGCCACCTGTTGCCTGAGTACATGAAGGACAACCTGAGCTACACCCACACCGAAGATGGCGAGGTGCACCCGGGCGAAGTGGTGGAAGAAAAGATCTCTCTGTCCGAGCGCTTTGGTCTGTGGGTGAGTTTTTACCCGTTCAGCCAGCACGAATACCTGGCCATCGTTGCTCAGTGGCTGAGTTCACTCGGGGTGGGCGCAGAGGATATCGAGCAAGCCAGGCCGCAGGCGCTGGTCTGGGCGCTGGAGCGCGGCTCGCGCAGCGGGCGCGTGGCCTACCAGTTCGCGCGCGACTACGCGGGCAGGCGTGCAGATGTCTGAGTCCAATCAATCACCGCAGCAGCCGGCACGCAAACATACCGAGGTCGCTGTCGGTATCTTGGTGCGCAACGACGGCGCCTTGCTGCTGTCCACCCGCCCGCCCGGAAAACCCTATGAGGGCTACTGGGAATTTCCGGGCGGCAAGATCGAGGCGGGTGAAACGGTAGAGCAGGCGCTGCGGCGTGAACTGATCGAGGAACTGGGCGTCACCATCGGTCCTGCGGTCGTGTGGAAGGTCACCGAGCACGACTATCCGCATGCCCTGGTGCGGCTGCACTGGTGCAAGGTGTCGCAATGGACGGGGAATTTCGAGATGCGCGAGGGCCAGACGATGGCTTGGCAGGGGTGGCCGCTCACCGTCAGGCCGGTACTGCCGGGCGCCTTCCCGGTGCTGGAGTGGCTGGCGCAGGAGCGCGGCGAAACCTTCGATGCCAGCTCCATGAAAAATCAAAAATGATAGCTGCTAGCGCTTGATGGATAAGCGCTAGAGGCTGATTTGATCTGAATTTTGAATTTCAGGGGAGTAGGCGGGGATCGCCGAACTCTGCGTCTTCCGGCGGCGCTTCGGTGGGCATGCGGAACTCTTCACTGGCCCACGCGCCCAGATCGATCTGTTTGCACCGTTCGCCGCAAAACGGACGGAATCGGTTGGCGGGGCTGTACAGGCTGCGGCCGCCGCACTGCGGGCAGGTGACCCATTTGGCGGCGGGATCTGCAGACTTCGGTGCATCGCCGGATTGGTTCGCTGACTGAGCCATTGTTTTCTTGTCGACTGTTTTTACGCGCACAGCGTCAATTCAAAAGCGGCATCCTCCGTGCTTGGCTGCAGACGGCCCGACGTGTCCTGCCGCATCAGCCGCACGGAAACGATCAGCCGATTGCCGCTGATCTCGGGGATCAGCTGCAGGACTGGGTCGATGCGCAACCGCAGCAACTGGAAGGTGCGCCCTTGCGGCAGCGTTTGCTGAAACTGTCCGCGGTCCGCTGCGACCTTCTGCGGCGCACCGGAATCGCGCAGCATTTTCAGCAGCACGAAGATCGATTCCGCCAGCGGAGCGAGGTGCGAGGCCCACCCTTCCAGGTCGTGGTGTCGATGTTCAGGTGTGTGGTGCTGCCAGGCGTAGTAGGCCGGTAAATCAAAGCCGCAGGTGCCGCCCGGAATACCGACGCGGCTGCGGATGCTCATCAGCCAGTCGTTCTCGGCCAGCGCATGGCCGGCCTTGCCGTGCTGCGTGTTGAGCGCGGCGAAGCACCGGTCGAGCTGGGCGATGACGCTGTCGAGTACCTCTTCGGAAATCGAAGGGTTGCCCCGATAGCCATCCAGTTGCTGTTTGTGTTTTTCCAGATCCTTCAGCACGTCGGACTTGAGATCTGCACGTGCGGCCACGTCCATGATCTCGAACATGGTCACCAGTGCGTAGTGGTGGTCCAGCGGATGGGCACGCGGAATCAGCTCGCCCAGGCGGCGAAACAGCTGCTCCAGCCGGAGATAGGTGCGCAGGCGTTCGTTAAAAGGGTATTCGTAAAGGATCACGCTGCTGGGTTCCTGGGGCGCTCGGGGAGGGGGCTACCGCTCGTCCTGAAGCACAAGGTCAGGCGCAGGCACGGCCCGATGCATCATAGCCCGAACCGTGTAGCGATCTGCCGTGCGTTTGTGTGCAGTTCTGTCAGAGAAATGCCGTCGTTGAGCACGACGATGTCGGCCGCGTCGCGGCGATGGGCTCGCGAGGCCTGCGCAGCGATGATGGCTTGTACTGCGCTGGCGCTCAATCCGCTGCGCGCCTGAACGCGCGCGATCTGGGTGGGTTCGCTGCAGTCCACCACGATGACGGCATCAAGCTCCCGGGCCCAGCGTGGCGACTCCACCAGCAGCGGGATGTCGAGCACGATCAGGTGGTATCCATCCTGTGTTGCGACTTCGACTGCCAGGGCAATGGCAGCCGCTACCAAAGGGTGAACAATGCGCTCCAGCTGCGACTTGGCCTCTGCTTGCGTGAACGCCCGCTCGCGCATACGCACCCGATCCAGCGCGCCGTCTACGTCGATGAAGTCGTCGCCGAATGCCTGCCTGATGGCCGCAATCGCCGCGCCGCCTGCGGCTGTGACGGACCGGGCGCATGCGTCGGCATCCACCAACGCTGCGCCGGCGTCCCGCAGCATGCCGCCCACGGTGCTTTTTCCGCTGCCGATGCCACCCGTCAACCCAACGCGCAACGGTCTGCGCGGCAGGCTGGAACGGGTCACAAGCCCAACCACCGCAGAATCGTCTGCATCAACCGCGCAGGGCCGACCACCATGGCAGTCACGCCTGCGCCGGCGAGGAACGGGCCGAAGGGAACATACAACCCTTCGCGCAGGCTGCTGGCGAATTTCATTGCGATGCCCACTAGTGCACCAATGACCGATGCGACCAGAATCATCGGCACCAGGGCTTCCCACCCGAACCAGGCGCCCAACGCGGCAAAAAGCTTGAAGTCCCCGTAGCCCATGCCTTCCTTGCCGGTGGCGAGTTTGAAGGCCCAATAGACAGACCACAGTGCCAGATAGCCGCACGCAGCGCCGATCACCGATGCCTGAAGCGGAACGTCGATCCAGCGCAGCGCCGCTGCGACAAGGCCTGCCCACAGCAGCGGCAGCGTGATGTCGTCAGGCAGCAGCGTGGTGTCCCAGTCGATGAAGGCCAGAGCCACCAGGGCTGCCGAGAAGCCGCACCAGACCGCGGCGGTTGCGGTCGGACCCCAACGGTAGCCGCAGTAGAAAAAGAGTGCGCCGGTCAGCAGTTCGACGGCGGGGTAGCGCGGGCTGATGCGAGTGTTGCAACCGGCGCATCGGCCCCTCAGGAAAAGATAGCTGAAGACCGGAATGTTTTCATACCACCGCAAGACATGCCCGCAAGATGGACAGCGCGAACGGGGCGTGGACAGATTGAATGGCTGTGCTGCCGGTGCTGCCGGTGCTGCCGGTGCTGGAGAGTCCGGTGTAGCTGCGACATTTTCTTCCTGCGCGCCGGGCGTGCCGGTGCCGTGGGTGTCCAGTGCGTACTGAGCTACTTCAGCGGCCCATTGACGCTCCATCATTTTCGGGAGGCGATGGATCACGACGTTCAGGAAGCTGCCTACGAGCAAACCCAGCACGCCGGCAATGCCGGCCACCATCCAGACGTCTTCCAACATCAGACAACTTGGCCCAGCTTGAAGATCGGCAGGTACATCGACACCACGATGCCGCCAATAAGCGTGCCCAAAAACACGATGATGATGGGCTCCATCAGGCTGGACAGGCCGGCCACCATTTCATCTACCTCGGCCTCGTAAAAATCAGCGGCCTTGCCGAGCATGTGATCGATGGAGCCGGATTCTTCTCCGATGGCGCACATCTGCAGCACCATGGATGGAAACACGTTGGCATTGCCCATGGCAGCCGTCAGGCTGGTGCCGGTGGAGACTTCCTGTTGGATTTTTTCAGTGGCATCGGCATAAACGGAATTGCCAGATGCGCCGCCGACGGAGTCGAGCGCCTCCACCAGTGGAACGCCGGCGGCGAACATGGTGGACAGCGTGCGAGTCCAGCGGGCCACGCAGGATTTGTCAATCAGCGCGCCGAACACGGGCAAGCGCAGAAGCAGCCGATCCATGACCTTCTGCATCTTCTCGTTGCGGCGCCAGGCCTGCATGAAGAAGAAGAAGCCACCACCCATTACCCCGAAGATCAGCCACCACCACTTCACGAAGATTTCGCTGATACCCATCACGAACAGGGTGGGTGCTGGCAGATCCGCACCGAACGATGAGAACACGTCTTTGAAAGCCGGAATCACGAAGATCATGATGATGGTGACCACCACGAACGCCACGATGACCACGGAGATGGGGTACATCAAGGCAGAGCGGATCTTGGACTTGATGGCTTCGGTCTTCTCCATGTACATCGCCAGGCGATCCAGCAATGCTTCCAGAATACCGGCAGCCTCGCCCGCCTCGACCAGATTGCAGTAGAGGCTATCGAAATACATGGGATGCTTGCGGAACGCCATGTTGAGCGACGTTCCTGTTTCGACATCGGTGCGGATGTCGTTGAGCAACTTGGTCACGCTGGGGTTCGTGTTGCCGCGGCCCACGATGTCGAATGATTGCAGCAATGGCACGCCTGCCTTCATCATCGTGGCCATCTGCCTTGTGAACAGCGCAATGTCCTTGGGCTTGATCTTCTTGCCCGAACTCGTTCGGCGCTTTTTGATCTTGGTTGGCAGCACGCCCTGGCGACGCAAGGTGGCCTGCACCTGGTTCTCACCGGCGGCGCGCACTTCGCCGCGAACGATCTTGCCACTGCGGTCCTTGCCTTCCCATTCGAAGACGAAGTCCTTGATATCCCTAGATGCAGCGGTCACCATGTTGCGCACTCTCGTTCTTGGTTCATTCGTTGGTCACGGCCAGGACTTCCTCTAGAGAGGTCAATCCCATACGGGCCTTGTACAACCCGGACGTGCGTAGTGAACGCACCCCCTCCCGCTTGGCCTGCTCGGCGATTTCCAGCGCGCTGCCATCACGCAAAATGATGCGTTGCGTCTCTTCCGATACCGGCATGACCTGATAAATGCCCAGCCGTCCTTTGTAGCCGTTGTTGCAGGCAGAGCAGCCCACGGGCTTGTAGGTCACCCAGGAGCCATCGATTTCATCTTCGCGATAGCCCGCCTCCACCAGTGCTTCATGGGGAATGTCGGCTGGGACCTTGCACTGGGGGCATAGCCGACGTGCGAGCCGTTGGGCAGTGATGAGGATGACGCTGCTGGCGATGTTGAACGGCGCGATCCCCATGTTGCGCATGCGGGTCAGCGTGGTCGGCGCATCGTTGGTGTGCAAGGTGGACAAAACCAAGTGCCCGGTTTGTGCAGCCTTGATGGCGATATCGGCGGTCTCCAGGTCTCGGATTTCACCCACCATGATGATGTCGGGATCCTGCCGCAAGAAAGACTTCAGCGCCGTTGCAAAGGTCAGCCCAGCCTTCTCGTTGACGTTCACCTGGTTGACGCCGGGCAGGTTGATTTCCGACGGGTCTTCCGCTGTGGCGATATTCACCCCGGGTTTGTTTAGCAGATTCAGGCAGGTGTAGAGCGACACCGTTTTGCCCGAACCCGTCGGGCCCGTGACCAGAATCATTCCATATGGGCGGCCAATGGCATGCATCAGCCGCGCCTTTTCCTCAGGCTCGTACCCGAGCGCTTCAATTCCCAGCTTGGCGCTGCTCGGATCGAGAATCCGGATCACGATCTTCTCGCCGAATAAAGTGGGCAGGGTGCTGACGCGGAAGTCGATGACCCGGTCGGGTCCGACTTTCAGTTTCATGCGGCCGTCTTGCGGAACACGCTTTTCTGAAATATCGAGGCGTGAAATGACCTTGATGCGTGACGCGAGCTTGTCCTTGATCGCAATCGGCGGCGAGGCGATCTCCCGCAACTCGCCGTCGACCCGGAATCGAACGCGGTACTGGTGTTCGTAGGGTTCGAAATGCAAGTCTGAAGCGCGCATGTTGAAGGCGTCAAGCAGCATCTTGTGCAAAAACTTGACGATGGGCGCGTCTTCTACCTCGTTGGCAGCTGCGTCTGCAGCCTCGGTGTTTTCTTCGGCAGGTAAGTCATCGAATTCGAAATCGCCGCCGGAGTTCACACCCTCCATGGCTTCGGTCGTCGACCTCGTCGCCGTTTCGATCAGCCGCACGAGTTTGTCGTATTCGGCAATGATCCAGTCCACGCCCATCTGTGTCGTGAACTTGATCTTCTCCGCTGCTTCCTGGTCTGTAGGGTCGGCCGTCGCAACAATAAGGCGGTTGTTGCGCTTGCTCAGAACGATGACGCGATACGACTGACAAATCTTCGCGTCCAGCAAATCGCGGGGCAGACGCAGTGGATCAATGGCCTCGATATCAAGCAACGGGGCGCCGAAAACAGAGGAGACTGTGTGGGCCAGATCGAGCGGCGACACTGCGCCGGATCCGGTCAGTTCCGCAATAAAGCTGGTTCGGCTGGTCTGTGACTTCCGATAAAGGTCTTCGGCGATCTTCTGGCTGAGTTGGCCGGCCGAAATGAGCGCGCGTCCCAACCCAGGCAGAGCCATGCTGGAAGCATCTTTGTGTGCGGAATCGACAGCAGCCATGTAACCAGTGGATTCTTATGGGTGGAAAGGAAACCATCCTATCACCGCGGCTACAGACGAATGTGTAGAACTTCCACGCGAGTCATGAACGCAACGGCTTAGCTACAGTTAATGATGTGGCGTGTTCGGCGAGAGGGCTTCGACCTTTTCCCATGAACATTTAATGTGGCTCGAACGAACTGATTTACTTCCCGAGCCAAGCTCGGCAGTAAATCACACACGCCGCTCTAGTAACTGAGAGGCTAGATCCAACAATGCGGCAGTGTACGAATTTGGAGGTAGCTGGCGCGCAGCGTCAAGAGCCAGCTGTGCCTGTGCCGCCGCCGCCTGTCGGGTGGCCGTCAAAGCGCCGGTTTCCTTGACGATGGTAATGACCGAAGACAACTCATCGGTGGCGCCAGCTTCGATAGCTTGTTGAATCAGTTGCCGTTGAGAGTCCGATCCGCGTTGCATGGCGATGATCAGTGGCAAGGTCACTTTGCCTTCACGAAGATCATCGCCAAGATTCTTCCCCATCTCGCCTGCGTCGCCGTCGTAGTCCAGCACGTCATCGATCACTTGAAAGGCGGTTCCCAGAGCCTGGCCGTAGCTCGCGCAGGCTTCTTCAACAGCGGCAGAGCTTTTGGACAGGACCGCGGCCAGGCGGGTGCTGGCTTCAAAAAGTTTTGCCGTCTTTGAGCGAATGACCTGCAAATAACCCGCTTCGCTCAACGACGCGTCATGCGTATTCATCAGTTGCTGCACTTCGCCCTCTGCAATGATGTTGGTAGCTTCCGACAGGATCTGCATGATGCGCATGTCGTCGGCGTCCACCATCATCTGGAAGGCGCGAGAGTGCAGGAAATCGCCCACCAGCACGCTGGCCGGGTTGCCAAAGCTCTCGTTGGCCGTAGGGCGCCCGCGTCGCAAGGTGGATTCATCCACCACATCGTCGTGAAGCAGCGTCGCCGTATGAATGAATTCGATCACCGCTGCAATGTTGAAGCGTTGTGCTCCCTGGTATCCAAGTGCACCGCACGCCATCAAAAGCAGGGCCGGCCTGAGTCGTTTGCCCCCGGCAGAGATGATGTATCGCGCTACCTGTCCCACCAAGGGGACGGATGAATCGAGTCTTTGGGCAATCACTTTGTCCACTTGCACCATGTCGTCGGCGATGAGTGCAAGGGAGGATGCAGTACTGGGGGAAGTGGCAGCCAAAGCGTTGATGGGGTCGAGAGAAAGAGCGATTATAGGAAGGGCCGTCAGTCTTTCGGGCATGCGTGAAGGCTTTGAGCGTTCTCGTGGGCAACCCCACTCCGTAAGTATGCATAACGCCAGCGCCAAGGCGGCGGGTTGCAAGCCTTTTGGGATCGTGGTAGAGTCGCCGGCTCTGCAGAAATTCGTTTGCAGGACTCACATCAAAGAGGTTTACATGTACGCGGTCATAAAAACCGGCGGCAAACAGTATCGTGTTGCTGCTGGCGAAAAAATTAAAGTAGAACAGATTGCTGCGGACGTAGGCCAGGAGATCGTGATCGACCAGGTTTTGGCTGTCGGCAACGGCGCTGAACTCAAGGTTGGCACGCCCCTGGTGTCCGGCGCAACGGTCACGGTCACGGTCGTGGCCCACGGCAAGCACGACAAGGTGCACATTTTCAAAATGCGCCGTCGTAAGCACTATCAGAAACGCCAAGGCCATCGCCAGCAGTTCACTGAATTGCAAATCGGCGCGATCGTCGGTTAACAGGAGTTGATCTCATGGCACAGAAAAAAGGCGGCGGCTCTACGCGAAACGGGCGCGATTCCAAGCCCAAGATGCTCGGTGTCAAAGCGTTCGGCGGTGAGCTGATCAGCGCTGGCTCCATTATCGTGCGCCAACGCGGTACGCGTTTCCATCCCGGCGCGAACGTCGGTGTGGGCAAGGACCACACGTTGTTCGCTCTGGTGGACGGCCACGTGTCCTTTGGCACCAAGGGTGCCATGTCCAAGCAGACGGTCAATGTGACTGCAGCCTGAGGGTCGTCACTCGACGCTCTTCAAAGCCCCGCACGTCGGGGCTTTGTCATTTTCAGGGTGCCTCTGATAAGGCATTCCTCGATGCCCCGTCCGACGGGGCTCTTGCGTTTTCTGGGTAGCAGCCGGATCCGCTTTTTGTAAACTGGATGCCATGAAGTTCGTCGACGAAGCCTTTATCGACATTGCCGCCGGAGATGGCGGCAATGGCTGTGTCTCGTTCCGCCACGAGAAGTACAAGGAATTCGGGGGGCCGAACGGCGGGGACGGCGGCCGCGGCGGCCACGTGTTCGCGGTGGCTGATCCGAATCTGAATACGCTGGTGGACTTTCGTTATTCGCGCCGCCACGAGGCCAAGCGTGGCGAACATGGCATGGGCTCGGATATGTTCGGCGCAGCAGGCGACGACATCACCCTGAAAATGCCCGTGGGCACGATCATCTCCGATGTGGAGACTGGCGAAGTACTGTACGAATTGCTGAACCCAGGAGACGTGATCACGATCGCCAAGGGCGGCGACGGCGGCTTCGGCAACATGCGATTCAAAAGTGCCATCAACCGCGCGCCGCGTCAAAAGACGCCGGGCTGGCCAGGCGACCGCAAGAATCTGAAGCTCGAACTCAAGGTATTGGCCGACGTGGGCCTGCTGGGCATGCCGAACGCGGGCAAGTCCACTTTCATTGCGGCGGTGTCCAACGCCAGGCCCAAGATCGCCGACTACCCGTTCACGACGCTGCACCCGAATCTGGGTGTGGTTCGCGTGGCGCCAGAGCAGAGCTTCGTGATCGCGGACATTCCGGGGTTGATCGAAGGCGCGTCGGAGGGAGCGGGTTTGGGCCACCAGTTCCTGCGTCACCTGCAGCGCACGCGGCTGCTGCTCCACGTGATCGACATGGCGCCCTTCGATGACGCGGTGGATCCGGTCGCACAAGCCAAAGCTATCGTGGAAGAGCTCAGAAAGTACGATGCCGCACTGCACTCCAAGCCGCGCTGGCTTGTGCTGAACAAGCTCGACATGGTCCCGGTGCCGGAACGCGCGGCGCTGGTGAAAGACTTCGTCAAGCGGTTCAAGTGGAAGGGGCCGGTGTTCGAGATTTCCGCTTTGACGCGCGAAGGTTGTGAGGCATTGATCCACGCCATTTACAAGCACGTGCGCGCCGAACAGCAAGCCCTGCTTGCGCCAGTGGAGGTGGATCCTCGCTTTGCCGGCGATGCACCTGTTTGAATACAGGTCTGCATTTGCTATCAAAAATATAGCTAATGGCGCTTGATATATAAGCGCTAGCGGCCTAAAAGACTCCAAAAAAATGGCTTCCAGTCTATTGCGCGATGCGCGTCGAATCGTGGTCAAGGTGGGCTCCAGTCTGGTGACCAACGAAGGGCGTGGTCTGGATGAGCAGGCGATTGGCGAGTGGAGCCGCCAGCTTGCCGCGCTGGTGCGGGGCAACGGTGCAGAGCGCCGAGAGGTAATCATGGTGTCCAGTGGCGCCATCGCCGAAGGAATGAAACGGCTGGGATGGATGGTGCGCCCTAGCGAAATCCATGAGCTTCAGGCGGCTGCAGCGGTCGGCCAGATGGGCCTGGCGCAGATGTACGAAACCAAATTGCGCGAGCATGGGATGGGCAGTGCACAAGTGTTGCTGACGCATGCCGATCTCGCTCATCGGGAACGTTATCTCAACGCGCGTTCCACCTTGCTGACGCTGTTGCGGCTCGGTGTCGTGCCCGTCATCAACGAAAATGACACCGTGGTCACGGATGAAATCAAGTTCGGCGACAACGACACGCTTGGCGCACTAGTGGCCAACCTGGTCGAGGCGGACGCGCTCATCATCCTGACTGACCAAAAGGGTCTATACACCGCGGATCCCCGCCGTGATCCAGCCGCGCAATTTGTCCACGAGGCACGTGCTGGTGACACGACGTTGGAGGCGATGGCCGGTGGAGCGGGATCCAGCCTCGGCAAAGGTGGAATGATCACGAAAATCATTGCCGCAAAGCGCGCTGCCGGTTCGGGCGCTTCTACCGTGATCGCCTGGGGACGCGAGCCTAATGTGTTGATTCGCCTGGCGCAAGGCGAATCCATCGGCACACTGCTCGTGGCTCAAACGGCCAAGAAGCAGGCGCGCAAGCAATGGATGGCCGATCACTTGCAGATGCGTGGATCGGTCACCGTCGATGCGGGCGCTGCGGCCAAGGTGCGCGATGAAGGCAAAAGCCTGCTGCCCATCGGCATGGTGGCCGTGGAGGGCGATTTTTCCCGCGGGGACGTGATAGCGGTTCGCGACGCGGGTGGGTCTGAAATCGCCCGGGGGCTTGCGAACTATGCGAGCGCCGAGGCGCGACTGCTTTGCCGCAAGCCATCCGCGGAGTTTGAACGCCTGCTCGGCTACGTCGCCGAGCCTGAAATGGTCCATCGCGACAATCTGGTGCTGACAGACTCAACGAGCCCTGCTCCGCAACGCCAAGTCAAGACTGCCAGCGTTTGAAGCTGCCTCAAACCAGAGCAGCGGCCGGCGCCCCGGGCGCCTTCCGCAGTGATTGCCGTCTAAACCGGCGACGCGTTGGACTTGGTCAAGGCCGCCGCAGCCAGACCGCTGGACTCGTCACACTGCGGATTAGGGTCGAAGCTGGCACCTGGCGGCAGTTCCATACCAGGACTCAGCAGCAACGAGCCTGCGCGATGGAAAGAGCCGGCAGCGCCCGGCTCGCCACCTTCGCGCGAACGCATTCCACTACGCAAATAGCGGTTTCGCTGCTCATGGCGGGGAAGAAACCGCGCCAATTCCGTCAGCGCCATTTCGTAGACGCCTCGCTTGAACTCCACCACCACGTCCAGCGGCACCCAGTAGTCGTTCCAACGCCAGGCGTCGAACTCAGGGTGGTTGGTGGCGCGGAGATTCAGATCCCAATCATGGCCGACCAATTGCAGCAAATACCAAATCTGCTTCTGGCCTTTATAGTGGCCTCGTGCGTCGCGCCGTATATACCGGTCAGGCACCTCGTAGCGCAACCAGTCCCGGGTGCGGGCAACCACGCGAACGTGCAGCGGATGCAGTCCCACCTCTTCGTGCAGTTCCCTGAACATCGCCTGCTCGGGCGTTTCGCCCCGATCAATGCCACCTTGCGGGAACTGCCAGCTGTGGGTGCGAATGCGTTTGCCCCAAAATACCTGGTTTTTCTGGTTGAGCAGGATGATGCCGACGTTCGGCCGAAAGCCGTCCCGGTCAAGCATAATCTAACCCCAAATTTTTAAACTGTGACCATTATGCACGGCGCCCTGCGTGCGGCAAGCGGGCCGGTCCCAGTCGCCTGAAATGATCCGATGAAAGCTTCTCAATTCTTTATCTCCACCCTCAAAGAAGCTCCGGCGGATGCCGAAGTGGTCAGCCACCAACTCATGATGCGGGCGGGCTTGATCAAGAAGCTGGGCGCAGGCATTTATAACTACATGCCCATGGGCCTGCGCGTGGTGCGCAAGGTCGAAGCCATTGTGCGAGAAGAGATGAATCGCGCCGGCGCGGTGGAGTGCAGCATGCCAGTCGTGCAGCCGGCCGAGCTGTGGCAGGAAACGGGCCGCTTCGACAAGATGGGCCCTGAATTGCTGCGTATCAAGGATCGCCACGGGCGGGACTTCATCATCCAGCCGACCAGCGAAGAAGTGGTCACTGACATCGCAAGGCAGGAATTTCGCAGCTACAAGCAACTGCCTAAAAACCTGTATCAGATCCAGACCAAGTTCCGCGACGAGCGGCGGCCACGGTTCGGTCTGATGCGCGGCCGCGAATTCACGATGAAGGACGCGTACAGCTTCGACCGAGACGTGGCGGGCGCCAAGGCCAGCTACCAGGTGATGGCGCAGGCGTACCGCCGCATCTTTGATCGCTTCGGGCTGACCTACCGGGCTGTGGCGGCCGACAGCGGGGCCATTGGCGGTGATTTGAGCGAAGAGTTCCAGGTCATCGCAGCCACGGGCGAAGACGCGATCGTGTATTGCCCGACGAGCGACTACGCCGCCAACATGGAAAAGGCCGAAGCGCTGGCACCCGCGGGCCCTCGCGGTGCGGCTTCTCAAGCACTTAAGC
Organism: Acidovorax sp. WCS2018Noco2-16; assembly: GCF_031843945.1. Classification (NCBI taxonomy): domain Bacteria; kingdom Pseudomonadati; phylum Pseudomonadota; class Betaproteobacteria; order Burkholderiales; family Comamonadaceae; genus Acidovorax; species Acidovorax sp. WCS2018Noco2-16. Next base: position 153,704 of record NZ_JAVTJJ010000002.1, on the reverse strand, counting down.
TGACGCCGACCCCTGGCAAGAGCACCTGCGGTGATGTGGCCGAATTGCTGGGTGTGCCGCTGCAATCCACGGTCAAATCGCTGGTGCTGGCCACGGACGAAACCAACGCCGAGGACGAGATCGTCAAAAGCCAGGTTTGGCTGCTGCTGCTGCGCGGCGACCACGACATGAACGAGATCAAGGTGTCCAAGGTGCCGGGCCTGGATGTGGGCTTTCGATTTGCTACCTTGGGCGAGATCGAAACGCACTTCGGCTGCAAGCCGGGCTACCTGGGCCCGTTGCAGCTCAAGCAACCCGTCAAGCTGGTGGTGGACCGCGATGTGGCCGTCATGGCGGATTGGATCTGCGGCGCCAATCAACCTGACCTTCACATCACCGGGGTGAACTGGGGCCGCGACCTGCCCGAGCCCGACCTGGTGGCCGACCTGCGCAACGTGGTGGCTGGTGATTTGTCGCCAGACGGCAAGGGCGAGCTGGCCATCGAGCGGGGCATTGAGGTGGGCCATGTGTTCTATCTGGGCACCAAGTACAGCCGGGCGATGAATGCCACCTTCCTGGCTGAAAACGGCAAGCCTGCTTTCTTCGAGATGGGTTGTTACGGCATCGGCATCACGCGTCTGCCGGCTGCGGCCATCGAGCAGAACCACGACGAGCGCGGCATCATCTGGCCCGACGCCATTGCTCCCTTCACCGTGGTGGTGTGCCCAATCGGCATGGATCGCAGCGCCGAAGTGAAGGCAGCCGCCGAAAAACTGTATGGCGATTTGCAGGCTGCCGGCATCGACACACTGCTGGATGATCGCGGCGAGCGCCCAGGCGCCATGTTTGCAGACTGGGAACTGATTGGCGTGCCGCATCGTGTGGTGATCTCCGACCGTGGCCTGAAGGAAGGCCAGATGGAGTACCAGCACCGCCGCGATACGGCAGCCACCAAGGTGGCCGTGGCCGATGTGCTGGCCCATGTACAGGGGCGCATCTCGGTATGACGCACATCGTCGGTGCCGGCAACGACAACCGCAGCGACACGGATGCGCCTGCGGGTGGCCTGTCTCGCCGTGCGTGCCTGCTGTCGCTCTCGGCCGGCCCTGCGGCCTGGCTGGGTGCACCTCAGGCCGCTCATGCGGGTGGTCAGCTGGAAGAGCCCTTGATGGATTCGGTGCGGACGGCATTGAGTTCCGCTGTCGCCAACCAGGGGCCCCCCGAGCCGCTGTTTGCCTCCACCGAGGCGCGGCTGGGCTATCTACGCTGGCTGGGCACGATGAGCGAGCGCTTGCGCCGCCATAAGCCCGACTGGGAAGTGCGGCGCGATTTTCTGCAGACGGCTTGGTACGAATCCCGGCGTGCTGGCCTGGATATTTCGCTGGTGCTCGGGCTGATCCAGGTGGAAAGCGCTTTCCGCAAATTCGCCGTCTCCAGCGTGGGAGCACGCGGCTACATGCAGGTGATGCCGTTCTGGACCCGGGTGATCGGCGATGGCGATGCAGGCAAGTTGTTCCAGATGCAGACCAACCTGCGGTTCGGCTGCGTCATCCTGCGCCATTATCTCGACCGTGAACGGGGCGACCTGTACATGACGCTGGGCCGCTACAACGGCAGCCGGGGCAAGCCGGCCTATCCGAATGCGGTGTTCGCAGCGCAGCGCAACTGGTTCTTTCAAGAGCGCATACCTACCGACGCTGCCTGACGCGGTCAAGCGCCGGCGCTGGGCTGTCCGGCGGTGCTATGGCTAACCGCTGACCTCGGTCGTCGGCGCGGTCTCGCCCAGCCGGGACACCATCACCTGGTCGATGCGGTAGCTGTCCACATCCAGCACCTCAAACTTGTAGCCGCCCCAGTTCACGCTATCTGTGCGGCGAGGCACCCGACGCAGCATCACCATCAGAAAACCCGCCAACGTTTCGTATTCTTCCGCATGCGGCAGGGCATCCAGGGCCAAAGCGCGCAGAACATCCCCAATCGGCGTCACCCCGTCGATCAGCCAAGAATTCTCGTCGCGCCGCACGATCTGCTCTTCGTCGGTCGGGCTGATGAGATCACCCATCACCGTGCTCATCACGTCGTTCAGCGTGACGACGCCGACGACCATGCTGTATTCGTTGACGATGACTGCAAAGTCTTCGTGCACCTGGCGGAATTGCTCCAGCACCTCGCCCAGTGAAAGACGGTCGGGCACGATGAGCACCTTGCGCACCAGTCCCTCGTCCGCCAGCGAGATGGGCTGGTTGTTCAGCACGCGCTGAAAAAGATCTTTCGCGTCGACGTAACCCACTACATGGTCGATGTCGCCGTCACACACCGGGTAGGTGGAGAACGGCTCCTCGGCGATGCGTGCGCGGATCACCGTGTCCGGGTCGTCGCGCAGAAAGTAGGCGATACGGTCGCGCTGCGACATGGCACTGCCCACCGTGCGGGTGTCCAGCTCGATCACGTTCTCGATCACCTGCCGCTCGCGCGCCGCCAGCACGCCCGCGCGGGCTCCGGCTTCCATCATGGCCAGGATGTCGTCGGACGTGACCCGGTCGTCCCGCAGCGACGACAGGCCCAGCAGCCTGAAGAGCACATCGGCGCTACGGCTGTAGAGCCACACCAGCGGCCGCAGAACCGCCATCAGTACAGTCATGGGGCGGGCGACGCGCAGCGCCAGATGTTCCGGGTTCGCCATGCCAAGCCGCTTAGGGAACAGGTCGGCGAACAGGATGAACAGTGACGTGATGGTGATGAAAGACGCCAGAAAACCGATGGTTTGCGCTGTCGAAGGGCTCATCCACAGCCCCATGAATGCGGTGAAGTGCGGGCTCAATGCGCCTTCGCCCACGATGCCGCCCAGAATGGCCACGGCGTTCTGCCCGACCTGCACCACGGTGAAGTAGTCGCCAGGATGCTCCTGAATGCGCATGACTCGCTCGGCGCGGCTGTCGCCTTCGTCGGCCATCTGCCGCAGCCGTAGCCGGCGCGAGGCGGCCAGGGAAATCTCGGCCAGGGAAAAGAAAGCGCTGGCGACGATCAGCAGACCAATGACAAAAAGGCTTTGAGAGAAATTCATGGAAAGGGACAGGGTGGCCATGCAGGGCCGCACAGTGCGTCGAAGTGTAGCGGGGCTCTGCCCACACACAAACGGCACAGCAGGCCGCCGACCCTGTCACTGCCACACCAGAAACGCGCGTCAAGCCCGCGTGCGTGGCTTGTCCCCAAACGCGCGTCTTGGCCGGCTACTGCATGAAGCCGATGCGCGTCTTGCGGGCGGTGCCCGGCGGCAGGTCGGCTACCTCTACGGCACCGCGGCGTGCCAGGCGCGCATTGCCAAAGGCGGTCATCCAGGCGCGGCGCACCTCACGCGGCGGCATGTGCGACAGCGCGTCCAGCACGTCCGCCTCGGGTTCTGGATCGAGCAGGCGTCCCCAATCGTGGGACGTGCGTATTTCCTGGTAGAGCTGCCGCGCAATGGAGCGTGCCTGCTCCGGCGTGGGTGCTGGCACTTCGAACACGTTCATGCGGTTCAGGATCGGATCGGGAATGCCGCGCTCATCATTGGCGGTGGTGATCCAGATGACCTGGCTCGCGTCAATGGCCACTTCGGCGAATTCGTCAGTGAAGCTCTGGGCCGTGTCGTGTTCCAGCAGGCTGTAGAGCGCGCCCAGCGGGTCGTATTGCGCGTCGCCGGCGGCCTTGTCGATCTCGTCGATGACGATCACCGGATTGGCGTATTCGCCTTCCACCAGCGCGTCGAACACCTTGCCCGGCCGCGCGCCTTTCCATTGCGATGACGAGCCTGACAGCAGCCAGCCCGCCGTCATCGAACTCATCGGCACCAGGTTCATGCCCGTGCCCAGCAACTGCGCCAGTTGGTGGGCGAAGTGCGTCTTGCCAATGCCCGGCACGCCCAGCAGCAGCATGGGCGTCACCTCCAGGCCATCGCGGCTGTCCTGCGCCAGCGCCACATGGCGCTTGATGTCGTCCAGCACTTCGTTGAAGTTGGGCAACTGCTCATACAGGCCCGCCATGTCGGGCACGCCCGACGGTTTGACCTGAAAGCGCTCCGGCCCGCGCTCCAGCATGCGTTCATACACCGCGCGCAAGCTGTCATGGTCACCACGCTGGCCACCGGCGTCGTGCAGGCGCCGCAGCCGCCGCTCGACCTCGGAGGGCTGGAACACGTTGCGCATCTGGGCCACCGGCAGGCTCAAGGGCTGCGGCTGGGGGACGAGGCTGGTCGAGTGGTTCATGTCGCGCTCCCGGTTGAAGAGGTCACGCAATCATTCAAGCACACAACATGCCCACCCTCAACGGTGGATAAACCCGGTCAACCCACCGCACTCCAGTGTTTTGCCATTCGGTGGTGCCATAAAAAAACCGCCCGAAGGCGGTTGTTTGGCGCGGGGCGCAGTCCAGGCCTGCCACCGCTTACTGAGGCGTGTCGAGCACCTGCTTGAGCTCGCCCGACTCGTACATCTCCATCATGATGTCCGAGCCGCCGATGAATTCGCCCTTCACGTACAGCTGCGGAATGGTAGGCCAGTTGCTGTAGTCCTTGATGCCCTGGCGGATTTCCGCATCGTCGAGCACATTGACGGTGGCCACGGTCTTGGTGTCCACGCCGCAGGCTTTCAGGATCTGGATCGCCCGGCCGGAAAAGCCGCACATGGGAAAGCTGGCGCTGCCTTTCATGAACAGGACGATGTTGTTGGATTTGACGAGGGTGTCGATGCGTTGCTGGGCGTCGCTCATGGGGTGATCTCCTGAAGGGAAGGGCTGCGGCGGGCGCGCTGCAGCGATGCGTGATTATTTCACCGTCTGCGTCGCAGTGCGCGCGGAGGGGTTGGCGCGTAGGGTCACAGGGGCCAGGTGCCGCCGGTGCAGCGCGGCACGCCGGCCAGATCGGCGCGGCTTTGCACGGCGGTGAAGCCGGCGGCATGCAGCAGCGTTTGCACGGCCTCGGCTTGGTCCCAGCCATGTTCCAGCAGCAGCCAGCCGCCGGGCGCCAGGCGGGCGGGGGCCTGCGCCACGATGGTGCGAATGTCGTGCAGGCCGTCGGCACCGCTGGCCAGCGCCTGCAGCGGCTCGTGGGTCAACGCCGCCAGGTGCGGGTCGGCGGCGGCGATGTAGGGCGGGTTGCTGACGATCAGATCGAAGGAGCCGTCGATGCCGTCCAGCCAGTGGCCCAGTTGCATGCGCACAGGCAGTTGCAGCCTGTGGGCGTTGGCGCGGGCCACTTCCAAGGCGTCGGCGCTGGCGTCCACCGCCGTCACATCGGCCGTGGGCCGCTGGTGCTGCAGGGCCAGCGCGATGGCACCGCTGCCGGTGCCCAGGTCCACCACACGGGGGGCGGCAAGCGGCGCGATGACCTCCAGCGCCCAGTCGACCAACGTTTCGGTGTCGGGGCGGGGGTCGAGCACGCGTGCGTCGACGGCCAGCACCAGGCCGTAGAACTCCTTGATGCCTGTGAGATAGGCCACGGGCTCGCCTGCCGCGCGGCGAGTGCACAGCGCTTCAAAGCGGCGCTGCGTATCGGCACCCAGCGTGTCGGTGTCATGCGCCAACAGCCAGGCGCGGTCGCGCGGGGGCCTTGCCAGCACATGCAGCAACAGCAATTGCGCATCAATGCGGGCCAAACCCAGAGTTTGGGCTTGTGCCAAAGCCTGTGCGATCGTGGCGGTTTGGGGGTGGTTTGATATCAATTTGATAGCTGCTAGCGCTTATGGATAAAGCGCTAGAGGCCTATTTGATGCATATTTCACTGGAACTCACGCTCCCGCAGCCATTTGGTGGCGATCCACTTTTCACCGGCGACCACTGGCGCGCCGCCATGCAGCGTTCGGGTGCCCGGATGCGGCCGGTCGTAGCTGAAGAACACCGCATTGCCGCGGCGCGGAGCGACTTCCAGATGCACGTCGGGAAACGTCGTGCCGCCGCCCTGTTCGGGGTCGTTCAGGTAGATGACGAGCGTGGCCAGGCGTTGCCCGCCGCGCTTGAGGATGGTGGGCGTGCCCGGCTCGGCCGGGTCGAAGTAGTCGTAGTGCGGCTTGTATTCGGCGCCGGGCCGGTAGTGCAGCACCTGCAGGCCCTCGCCGTTTTCGACAGGCCAGTTCACCAGCCGGGCGATGCGCGCCTCCAGCCGCGTGACTACGTCGGTCTCTCCGCGCTGAAAGAACATGCCGTCGCTGGTGCGGTCGTCGTTCACTTCTTCGCCGCCGGTGCGGGTGGCTACGGTCAGTGACCGAGCCATGCGCGGCTGCGCGGCGGCGATCAGCGCCTCGCATTCCTCGGGCGACAGCAGATTGCCGAACAGCACGATGCGCGGCTCGGACATGTTCATCAGCACGTCGACCTCGCGGTCGCCCACGTCGATGCGGGCGGGCGAATCGGCCAGGGCAGGTTCGGGCAGCCGTGATGCGGTGGCGGTAGCGGTAGCGGTGGCGGATTTGGCAGCCACGGTGCTGGTGATGCCTTGTCTCTTTTGCCGCAGCGCATCGCTTAGCACCTGCTCCATGGCATGCGCGGCGATGGCCTCGTTCCAGCCAGCATCGAGCAGCGACTGCAGCACGACCGGTCCGCTGAAACCCGCTTCGGCCTGCTCGATGATCCAGGCGCGCAGCTCCGGCGTGATGGGCTGGTGAGAGGGAAGGGCGGAGTCGGGGCTCGAACGGTGCGGCATGGCGGTCTGGCGTGCGTGCGGCGTTGGGTGATTCAAAGGGTGGCGGTGCGCCTCAGTCCGAGGCCTTGCGGCGGTACACCAGGCGATCGGGGGCTGACGAGGCAGCGTGGAAAGCATAGCCTTCCGCATCAAAACCCTCGAGCTGGCGCGGAGTTGCCACGCGATGCTGCACGGCATAGCGGGCCATCAACCCGCGCGCGCGCTTGGCGTGGAAGCTGATGATCTTGTAGACGCCGCCCTTGTAGTCCTCGAACACGCATTCGATCACGCGCGCCTTCAGCGTCTTCTGGTCAACCGACTTGAAATATTCCTGCGACGCCAGGTTCACGACCACCGGCGTGGTGTCGGCCTGCAGCCGGGCGTTCAGGTGATCGGCAATGCGCGAGCCCCAGAACTGGTAGAGGTTGGCACCCGCATCGGTGGGCAGGCGCGTGCCCATCTCCAGCCGGTAGGGCTGCATGCGATCGAGCGGCCGCAGCACGCCGTAGAGCCCGCTCAGGATGCCCAGGTGCTGCTGCGCCCAGTCCAGGTCGTCGGCGGTCAGGTTGCGCGCCTGCAGGCCTTCGTACACGTCGCCGTTGAACGCCATGATGGCCTGGCGGGCATTGGCGGCAGTGAATTTGGGTCGCCAGCTGGCGTAACGCCCCACGTTCAGCGCGGCCAGCGCATCGCTGATGTGCATGAGCGATGCGATCTGCTGCGGCGACTGTTGGCGCAGCAACTCGATCAGCCGCGCCGAATCTGCCACGAAGGGCGGCAGCGTGTGCGGCAGGCCATCGGGCAGCGGCGTGTCGTAGTCCAGCGATTTGGCGGGTGACAGCAGAAACAGCATGGTGGTGCGTGACGGTTGAGTGAAGCAGGTCTGAAAGTGGCTGCGGCCCGTAATGGGCCGCAGGTGAGGGGAGAGGGCTGTCAAGCCCTAGGGGACGCCGGCGCAGATTGCTTCAGTCCTGCGCCGCAGTGCCCATTGCCGTGTCAGGCCGCGGGCTGCTGTTGCTCGAAAGGCAGCTTCAGCTCGTTCAGGTCGCGGCGGGTTTCCACCAGCACCAGCGGGCCTTCGTCCACGACAACGACCGGAGGACGCACGCGCGGCACGTGTACCGGGCGGGGCTCCGCTGCGATGGCGGCTTGCGCTGCGGCGATCTTGTCGGCGTCGGAGTTCACCCATTCCAGGCCAGAGCCCTGAGCGACCGAGACCAGCGCCTGCACGGGTAGCGCGAAGCTTTCCACACGGGGCATGGCACTGTCAGCGACGGCAGGTGCTGCCGCAGGCGCAGCAGCCGGCTTCACGGGTGGGGCCAAGCGCTGGGGCGCTGGAGCGGGCGCCGTTGCTGGCGCTGCGACCGGCGCCGGAGCCACCGGAGCGACGGCCGCAACCACCGCAGGCTCTGCAACGACAGGCGTCGCTGCGGGCAGGGGCGCAGAGGCTATTGCCGGGGCTGCATCCGCCAAGAATGCGGCGGCAGGTGCCTGTGCTGCGGGCTGCGAAGCTGCTGGCTCCAAAGCTGCGGCTGGCGCTGCCGCAGAGGCCGCGTTGAAGTAGCTGCGGCGTGGTGCGTCCTGCACGGCATCGTCAACAGACGCTTGCGACACATAGGCCGCTGCGTTGTCCGTCACTTGCTCAGCAATTGCTGCGCCTTCGTCGGTGGCGCTGGCAGCGTCGCGCGGAGCGCGGTCGGCGCGATCGCGGCGGTCACGGCCGTAGCGGTCGCGGGACCGGCGCTCGCGGCGCTCTTCACCGCCGGCAGTTGCCGGTGCGCCGTTGGCATCGACAGCAGGGCTGGTCAGATCCAGGTCGGGCAGGGCGGACAGGGGCGAGGTTTCGGCAAAGTCGGCCACGGGCGTGCCGTTATCGTTTTGCTGAGGTGCACGCTCGCGGCCTTCGCCGTTGCGGTCACCTCGGCCACCACGCTCGCCGCGTTCACGGCCTTCGCCGTTGCGGGGCGCGCGCTCACCGCGCTCACCTCGGCCACCACGCTCGCCGCGTTCACGGCCTTCACCGTTGCGGGGCGCGCGCTCGCCGCGTGCTTCGCCTGCAGCCTCGTCGAGTGCCACCGCGGTGGCGGCGCCTTGCGGCAGCCCTTCCACTGGCAGTGCCGATGCGGCGTTGCGGGGCTCGCCCCGGTCGCGGCCGCCTCGGCCGTCGCGGCGTGCTTCGCCTTCAGGGCGGTCGCCCCGGCCTTCGCGTCCTTCACGGCCGCCTCGGCCTTCGATGTTGCCGTCGCGCGGTGGGCGGCTTTCGCGGCCTTCACGACCTTCACGCGCTTCCGCTGGGCGGCCATCACGGCCTTCGACGCGTTCACCGCGGCGGCCACCGCGGCCTTCACCGCCTTGGCCGGTGCCAACGCCGTTGCCTGCGGCGTCGCGCGGACCATTGCGTTCGCCACGACGGCCACGGCCTTCGCCGCCGCGACCATCGCCACGTCCTGCGTCGCCACGGCCCTCGCCGCGACCATCGCGGCGTCCGTCACCGCGTGGGCCTGCGCCGCCGTCAGCGGCTGGCGCAGGGGTGCGTGCAGTGGTGGTCGTTGCGACCGGTGCAGGCGCTGCTCCGAAGCCGAAGAGGCTCTTGAGCCAGGCGAAGAAGCCTTGCTCTTGTGCCACTGGCGCGGGGCGCACGGGTGCGGCCGCAGGCGTTTCAGCTGCACGGGCTGCCTGGGGCTGCTGTTGCGCACCACCGGCACGGGGTGGGCGGGCGGCGCCTTCGGGGCGGGGCTCGCGCGGTTCAGCGATGGGGGCGGGTGCGTCGGGCAGCACGCCCTTGATGACGGGCGTCTGCTTGTTGGTGGGCTCTTGCGAGCGGCGCGTCACGGCCGTGGGGTCTTCCACTTCTTCAGCGAGCTTGTAGCTGGCTTCGATGTGGTCCAGGCGCGGGTCGTCGTGCTTCAAGCGCTCCAGGCGGTAGTTGGGGGTTTCCAACTGCTTGTTGGGCACCATCAGCACGGCCACGCGCTGCTTGAGTTCGATCTTGGCGATCTCGGTGCGCTTTTCGTTCAGCAGGAACGAGGCCACTTCCACCGGCACCTGACAGTGCACGGCAGCCGTGTTGTCCTTCATGGACTCTTCCTGAATGATCCGCAGGATCTGTAGGGCAGAGCTTTCCGTGTCGCGGATGTGGCCCGAGCCACCGCAGCGAGGGCAGGGGATGGACGAGCCCTCCGACAGCGCGGGCTTCAGGCGCTGGCGGCTCATCTCCATCAGGCCGAACTTGCTGATGGTGCCGAACTGCACGCGGGCGCGGTCCTGGCGCAGCGCGTCGCGCAGGCGGTTTTCCACTTCGCGGCGATTCTTCGACTCTTCCATGTCGATGAAGTCGATCACGATCAGGCCGCCCAGGTCGCGCAGGCGCATCTGGCGGGCCACTTCGTCGGCTGCTTCCAAGTTGGTGCGCGTGGCGGTTTCCTCGATGTCGCCGCCCTTGATGGCGCGGGCCGAGTTCACGTCAACGCTGACCAGCGCTTCGGTGTGGTCGATCACGATGGCACCGCCCGAAGGCAGTTGCACGGTGCGGGCGTAGGCCGACTCGATCTGGTGCTCAATCTGGAAGCGGCTGAACAGGGCGGCGTCGTCGCGGTAGCGCTTCACACGGGCGGCATGCTCGGGCATGACGTGCGCCATGAACTGGTGCGCCTGCTCGTAGATGTCGTCGGTATCGATGAGGATGTCACCGATGTCGTTGTTGAAGTAGTCGCGGATCGCGCGGATGACGAGGCTCGATTCCTGGTAGATCAGGAAGGCGCCCTTGCCGCCCTTGGCGGCGCCGTCGATGGCGGTCCAGAGCTTGAGCAGGTAGTTCAGGTCCCACTGCAGTTCGGGCGCATTGCGGCCGATGCCGGCGGTGCGCGCAATGATCGACATGCCTTTGGGGTACTCGAGCTGGTCCATCGCCTCCTTGAGCTCTGCCCGGTCCTCGCCCTCGATGCGGCGCGACACGCCGCCGCCGCGCGGGTTGTTGGGCATCAGCACCACGTAACGGCCGGCCAGCGACACGAAGGTAGTCAGGGCCGCGCCCTTGTTGCCGCGCTCTTCCTTTTCGACCTGCACGACCAGTTCCTGGCCTTCGCGGATCACGTCATTGATGCGCGCCTGGTTGGGCGAGACGCCCTCGGCGAAATACTGGCGGGAGATTTCCTTGAACGGCAGGAAGCCGTGGCGGTCTTCGCCGTAGTCGACGAAGCACGCTTCCAGCGAGGGCTCGACGCGCGTGACGACGGCCTTGTAGATGTTGCCCTTGCGTTGCTCGCGTCCTTCGATCTCGATCTCGTAGTCCAGCAGCTTCTGGCCGTCCACGATGGCCAGGCGGCGTTCTTCGGGCTGCGTGGCGTTGATGAGCATCCGCTTCATGATGCGATTCCTTTTCGTTGTCGTTGCGGCGCGCCCGGCAGCAGTTGCTTGTTGGTGTTCAAGCTGCTGGCCGCGCGTGCCGCGGATTTCCAAACCAATGACTGGCTCTAGAGGAGCCGTGATTGCCTGGACTGACGCATCGAAACGAAAAGAGGAATGGCCGGGAACCCCGCCACTGCAAAGCGACTAGCTTCGCAGGCGGGGTGGGGGCGCGTGGATGGGGGCGAGCCGGGCTGCACAGATGATCGCTACAAAAGGTATAGCGGATAGCGCTTGCCGGACGGGCGCTGCGGGCATATTGCGTGCCGATGCCAAAGGCTGTCGCCTCTGCCACAGGGTCACAATCCAAGCCAGCAATGCCCACATAGTTGTCGCTTCGATCCGCCGGCGTGCGGTGCCCGCTGGGGGCGGCTGCCGGCTTGGGGATTCCGTATTCAGTGTTTCAATTCGTCAGCCTGCCGCGCGGCATGTGGGCTGCACAGGCATCCGGCCTGCAATCCGCGCACACGACGCCCGTGGGCAATCGACCTCCTGCGCGGCTTGTCGGGCTGAGTGGACTAAACTCCAGACAAATCAACCACTTACACAACGTAGCGCAGGTGAAACACATTATAGGGGGCAAACCGGCCGGAACCCTTACCCCGGCTGCCCACCCACCCGCTGCCCGCATCGTGGAAGTCGATGCAGAGTCTGCCGGCCAACGGCTTGATAACTTCTTGATACGCCATTTGAAAGGCGTGCCCAAGACGCATGTTTACCGCATCATCCGCAGCGGTGAAGTGCGCATCAACAAGGGCCGAGCCAGTGCCGACACCCGCATCGAGACCGGCGACCAGGTGCGCCTGCCGCCGGTGCGCGTGTCCGATAAGGTGGCTGAAAAAGCCGAGCGCCCGGCGCCCGCGCGTGAATTTCCCATCCTGCTGGAAGACGATTTCCTGATTGCGCTCGACAAGCCAGCCGGCACCGCCGTGCATGGCGGCAGCGGCGTGAGCTTCGGCGTGATCGAGCAGTTGCGCCAGGCCCGCCCGCAGGCCAAGTTTCTGGAATTGGTGCACCGGCTCGACCGTGATACCTCCGGCATCCTGCTGGTGGCCAAACGCCGCTCGTCGCTCGTCGCGCTGCAAGACCAATTTCGCGAACGCGAAACCGGCAAGACCTATCTGGCGCTGGTGACTGGCCAGTGGCCCGCTAACAAGAAGGTCATAGACACCCCGCTGCACAAATACCTGCAGGCCGACGGCGAGCGGCGCGTGCGCACCACGACGGCCGACGACCCGGATGGCATGCGCTCGATCACGCTGGTGAAGGTGCGCTCGGCGTTGGCGCCGCGCCTGCAGCAAGGCCTGCCCGCCATGACGCTGCTGGAAGTGACCATCAAGACCGGCCGCACGCACCAGATCCGCGTGCACCTGGCCAGCCAGGGCCACGGAATCGTCGGCGATGACAAATATGGCGATTTCGACCTGAACCGGCGGCTTCAGAAGATCGGGTTCAAACGCATGTTCCTTCACGCATGGCGGCTACAGTTCAACCACCCTTCCAGTGCCGAACGGGTGGAGCTCCATGCCGAGCTGCCTCCCGAGTTGGCCGACTACGTTTCCGGACCTGCCTGATGACCAACTCCCGCCCCCGCCGTTTCGACCTGATCGCCTTTGACTGGGACGGCACCCTGTACGACTCCACCGCCATCATCGTGCGCTGCATTCAGGAGTCGGTGCGAGACGTGGGCGGCACGGTGCCCAGCGACCAAGCTGCTGCCTGGGTGATCGGCATGAGCCTGACGCAGGCGCTGGCCCACGCCGCGCCCGACGTGCCGCCGGAAAAGTACACCGAGCTGGGCAATCGCTACCGGTTTCACTATCTCAAGCACCAGGACGACCTGAGCCTCTTTGCCGGCGTGATGCCCATGCTGCAAGACCTGCGCGAACGCGGGCACTTGCTGACCGTGGCGACCGGCAAGAGCCGGCGCGGGCTGGACGATGCGCTGCACACCGTGCAGTTGCGCGGCGTGTTCGACGGATCGCGCACCGCCGACGAAACCGCCGGCAAGCCGCACCCGCTGATGCTGCAGGAGCTGATGGCCGAATTCGACGTGACACCCGAGCGCACGCTGATGATTGGCGATACCACTCACGATCTGCAGATGGCACTGTCCGCCGGCTGCGCGAGCGTGGGTGTGAGCTACGGCGCGCATCAGCCTGACAGCTTTCATGCACTGCGCCCGCTGTTCGTGGCCGGGACGGTGCGTGAACTGCACGACGGCTTGTTGCAGCACGGCTGAACGCCGGCCGCGTGGAGCCAGTTTCTGTGTCCATCCCCCGGGCCATCGCGCTGTGTGCCTCGGGCGATCTGCTCGAAGGCGGCCGTGCCGTTGCCTTCGACGTGCTGTTCCACGGCCAGGCCTGCCGCGCGTTCGCCATCCGCTTTGAGGGTGGCGTGCATGCCTATCTGAACCGCTGCACCCATGTGCCGATGGAAATGGACTACCAGGAAGGCCGCTTTTTCGACGACAGCGGCCAGTGGCTGTTGTGTGCTACCCACGGTGCGGCGTATCGGCCCGATACCGGCGACTGTGCGGGCGGGCCGTGCCGCGGCGGGCTGGTGAAAATCGCACTGTCAGAGAGCGGCGACATGGTCCACTGGCATACTTCCGCTCACCTCCAACCCGTAGAGTTCTGATTCATGACCGATCCCACCCGCACCGACCCCTCGGGTTATGGAGAAAATCCGCCTCCAACGCCCGATCTATGGGCGCAGGGTGCTCCTGAAAAGGGAGCAAAAAAAGCAACCGTCGACCAACCCGGCTGGGAGCGTGGCGTGCTGGAAAAGCTGGTGTTGGCCACATTGGCTGAGCAGCGCTCGGCCCGCCGCTGGCGCATCTTCACGCGCCTGGCCTGGCTGGTCTTTGCCATCGCCATCGCCTGGTTCGTGCTGCAGCGTGATACAGCCACGGCCAGCAAGAGCACGCCGCATACGGCGGTGGTGGACATCAAGGGCGAGATCGCCGCAGGCGCCGAGGCCAGCGCCGAATTCGTGGTGGCCGCCATGCGCAGCGCGTTCGAAGACTCCGGCTCGCAGGCCGTGGTGCTGCTGATCAATTCGCCTGGCGGCAGCCCGGTGCAGGCCGGCATCATCAACGACGAGATCATTCGCCTCAAGGCCAAGTACAACAAGCCCGTCTACGCCGTGGTGGAAGAAACCTGCGCGTCGGCCGCCTACTACATCGCTGCTGCGGCCGACCAGATCTTCGTGGACAAGGCCAGCATCGTCGGCAGCATTGGCGTGTTGATGGATGGCTTCGGCTTCACCGGCACCATGGAAAAGCTGGGCGTCGAACGTCGCCTGCTCACCGCTGGCGAGAACAAGGGCTTCCTCGACCCCTTCAGTCCGCAGACGGAAAAGCAGCGCGCCTTCGCGCAGCAAATGCTCGACCAGATCCACCAGCAGTTCATCGGCGTGGTCAAGGCCGGCCGCGGCGATCGCCTGAAGGTGACCGATGAAACCTTCAGCGGCCTTTTCTGGACGGGCCAGCAGGCCGTCGACATGGGGCTGGCCGACAAGCTGGGCAACCTGGACTACGTCGCCCGCGAAGTGGTCAAGGCCGAAGAAGTGATCGACTACACGCGCCGCGACAACGTGGCCGAGCGGCTGGTCAAGAAGTTTGGTGCGGCGCTGGGCGAAACCGCCGTACACGCGCTGAAGACGGCGCCGGCCATTCGCTGAGCCGAGCTGCAGGCGGCCCGGTGGGTCGCCACCCAAACCAAAGCGTGGGGACTGTGAAGGTCGCCACGCTTTTTTCATTGCGCTGATTTACCGACTAGCTAGCTCGCTCAGTTTGAAATAATGGTAAAAAATGGCTCTAGCGCTTATGGGATAAGCGCTGGTAGCTATAAAAAACATAGCTATTGCCTGTTGCGATCTGCGGCTGTGCAAAGTCATCGGCCTATGGAAAACACGGCCGGCGTGCGGTTGTCGGGCACTTCGGGTTGCTGGCGCCACTGGCGCACCAGGCGGCTGTCGGTGCGTGCGGTGGGCAGCGTCAGGCCGCTGGCAATGGCCAGCCGCGTGTTTGGCTGCAGGGTCTGCACCAGCGCCTGCCACAACGCTGCGTTGCGGTAGGGCGTTTCGATAAATAACTGGGTCTGGCCTTGCTTGAGAGCCAGCGATTCCAGCTCGCGAATGCGCTGGGCGCGCTCGCTGCCGTCCTGCGGCAGGTAGCCCGTGAAAGCAAAGCCCTGGCCGTTGAGCCCGCTCGCCGCCAGCGCCAGCAGCAGCGACACAGGTCCCACCAATGGCACCACGCGCAGGCCCAGGTCGTGCGCGGCCCGCACGACCGAGCTGCCCGGGTCGGCCACGGCTGGCATGCCGGCCTCGCTGACCAGGCCGATATCATGCCCCTGCAGCGCGTCGGCCAGCAGCGGGCGGGCGTCGAACGGCACGTGGCCCGCTGCGCCGTGGTCGCCTTTTTTGTGGACTTCGCGCGGCAGCTCGGTGATCTGCTGCGCCTGCAGTGCAGCGGCCAGCGGATGCACGGCGTCCACGCGCTTGAGGTAGGCGCGGGTGCTCTTGGCGTTCTCGCAGATCCAGCGGGTCAGCCCGGCAGCGACTTGCAGCGTGCCGTCCGGCAGAGCGGTGGACAGATCAGCCTGCGTGTCGCAGCCGAAGTCGAGCGGCGCGGGGACGAGATACAGCGTGCCGCGCGGTGTGGAGGGTGACTCGCTCATGGCAGCACCAGCCCGGCGGCGCGCAGCATGCGGCAGGTGCGGATCAGCGGCAGGCCGATCAGCGCGGTCGGGTCATCGCTGTCGATGGCATCCAGCAGGGTGATGCCCAGGCCTTCGCTCTTCGCACTGCCGGCGCAGTCATAAGGTTGCTCGGCACGCAGGTAGCGTTCGATTTCGGCATCGCTCAGGTCGCGAAAGCGCACCTGCACGGCAGCCAGATCGACCTGCTCGAAACCGGTCGCCTGGCATACGACGGCGACGGCGGTCTGAAAGACGACGGTCTGGCCACGCATCTGGCGCAACTGCGCTGTGGCGCGCTCGTGGGATCCGGGCTTGCCCAGCGGCTCGCCGTCAAGGTCTGCGACCTGGTCCGAGCCGATGACCACGGCTTGGCTGTGCAGCGCGGCCACGGCCTGGGCCTTGGCCAGCGCCAGTCGCAGCGCCAGTGCGCGCGGGGCTTCGCCGGGGCGTGGGGTTTCATCCACATCCGGTGCGGCGACGTCGAACGGCAGGCTCAGCCGGTCCAGCAATTCACGCCGGTAACGCGAGGTGGAACCCAGGATGAGGGGGCGAGAAAGAGGGCTGGAATCAGGCATGGGGCGATTCTCTTACACTGCACCCATGACCAAGGAATACTCCCCGGACCGGCTGGACGTCAAGGCCTTCGCGCAGGTGGGCGGCCACCTGTCGCGTCACGATTCGCTATTGAAATACGAGCGCCTGGCGAGCGAGGCCCAGGGCCTGCACCCCGATCTGATCGTGGACTGGGAAGCCCATGGCGACGTGCGCTCCACGCACGGCATCGAAGGCCAGGTGTGGCTGCGCCTGAAGGCGCGCGCCACCGTGCCGATGATCTGCCAGCGTTGCCTGACGCCTGTAGACGTGCCGCTCGAGGTGGATCGTGAGTTCCGCTTCGTCGCCGACGAAGCTACCGCCGAAGCGCTGGACGATGAGAGCGAAGAAGACCTGCTGGCCATGAGCCGCGAGTTTCACGTGCGCGAGCTGATCGAAGACGAATTGTTGATGGCGCTGCCCGTCGTGCCGCGCCACGACGAGTGCCCGACCCCTGTGACATTGGCCTCCAGCGATGAAGACTTCGAGGAAGCCAGCGCTGAGAAACCAAATCCGTTCGCCGCACTGGCATCGTTGCGCAACACCAAGACGGAAGACTGAATCAACCCTGGCGACACAAAAACCATTTCAGATATAATCGAGGGCTTCGCGCGAATCCCCTCGTGTCTTTTTATGGGCTCGGTCGCGTTTTTACCAACCCTTCAAGACTCAGGAGCCCACCATGGCTGTTCAGCAAAACAAAAAATCTCCTTCCAAGCGCGGCATGCACCGGTCGCACAACGCCTTGACGACGCCAGGTACCGCCGTGGAAACCACCACGGGCGAAATCCACCTGCGTCACCACATCAGCCCCAACGGTTTCTACCGTGGCCGTCAGGTGCTGAAGAACAAGTCCGAAGCCTGACCCGGCAAGGCGCCTCACCAGGCCGCCTGAGGCCCGTTGCTACATAAATCGTAGCGCGGGCCTTTATTTTTTCCGTCGTTCACTCTTTTCTTCGGGTTGCTTTGCCGGCCCAGACAAGTTGCCCATGATCACACTGGCTGTTGACTGCATGGGGGGCGATCACGGCCCCAGCGTCACGCTCGCGGCGTGCCGCCGCTTCCTTGAACAACATTCCGACGCGCGTTTGCTGTTGGTAGGGACTGCCGAGGGCGTGAAAGGCCTGACGCACGACCGCGCCACCGTGGTGCTGGCGACCGAGGTCGTTGCCATGGACGACCCCGTCGAGGTGGCGCTGCGCCGCAAGAAGGATTCGTCCATGCGCGTTGCCATCCAGCAGGTGAAGGACGGCGCAGCACAGGCGGCGGTTTCTGCGGGCAATACCGGGGCCCTGATGGCGATCGCGCGCTATCTGCTCAAGACGCTGGACGGCATCGACCGGCCCGCCATCGCATCGCAGATGCCCAACGCCAAGGGCGGCGCCACCACGGTGCTGGACCTGGGCGCCAACGTCGATTGCACCCCTGAACACCTGTTGCAATTCGCCGTCATGGGCTCTGCCTTGGTGTCGGCTTTGCAAGAGGGCGGGGAGCCGTCGGTGGGTTTGCTGAACATCGGTGAAGAAATCATCAAAGGCAGCGAAGTCATCAAAAGAGCCGGTGAATTGCTGCGAACTGCCGGCAAAACGGGCGATTTGAATTTCTATGGAAACGTGGAAGGCAACGACATCTTCAAGGGCGTGGTCGACATCGTTGTATGTGACGGTTTTGTGGGCAACGTGGCGTTGAAGGCGAGCGAAGGCGTGGCATCAATGATCGTCGGTGGCCTCAAGCAAGAGTTCAAGCGCAATGCTTTGACCAAAATGGCTGCCATCGTCGCTTATCCTGTCCTATCTGCGCTCATGAAGCGCATGGATCACCGCCGTTACAACGGCGCGGCACTTTTGGGCCTGCGCGGACTGGTTTTCAAGAGTCACGGTTCGGCCGACGTGGTGGCGTTCGAACAGGCTTTGAACCGGGCGTATGATGCAGCCCGCAACAACCTGCTCGACCGCGTCCGGACGCGGGTGGCGCACGCAGCGCCGCTTCTGGCCCCTGCCGACACGCTGCCAGTGCCCGGGACGGCCGCGGCCACACTTTGATGAGACGCTATTCCCGTATCACAGGCACTGGCAGTTGCCTGCCACCGCGCCGGCTGTCCAATGACGATCTGGTCGCGGAACTGGCCCAGCGGGGCATCGAAACCTCCGATGAATGGATCGTCGAGCGCACAGGCATCCGGGCGCGCCACTTCGCCGATCGCGATGTCTGCAGCAGCGACCTGGCCTTGGACGCCTCGCGCAAGGCGATTGAGGCCGCGGGCCTCAAGCCCAGCGACATCGACCTCATCATCGTCGCCACGTCCACGCCGGACATGGTGTTTCCTTCGACCGCCTGCATCCTGCAAAACAAGTTGGGCGCCAATGGCTGCGCGGCTTTTGACGTGCAGGCGGTGTGCAGCGGCTTCGTCTACGCACTGGCCGTGGCCGACGCCATGATCCAGTCCGGGGCCGCCAGCCGCGCGCTGGTGGTAGGCGCCGAAGTGTTCAGCCGCATCCTCGATTTCAACGACCGCACCACCTGCGTGCTGTTTGGTGATGGCGCGGGCGCCGTGGTGCTAGAAGCCTCTGAGCAGCCCGGCATTCTGGCCAGTGACCTGCACGCCGATGGCAGCCACGTCGGCATTTTGTGCGTGCCAGGCAACGTCTATGGCGGCCAGATTCTGGGCGATCCGCTGCTGAAGATGGATGGCCAGGCGGTCTTCAAGCTGGCTGTGGGCGTGCTGGAAAAAGCTGCGCGGGCCACGCTGGACAAGGCCGGCCTGACGGAAGCTGATATCGACTGGCTCATTCCGCACCAGGCCAACATCCGCATCATGCAGAGCACGGCGCGCAAGCTGAAGCTGTCCATGGACAAGGTCGTCGTCACGGTGGACCAGCATGGCAACACATCGGCTGCCTCCATACCGCTTGCGTTGGACCATGGGGTGCGCTCCGGTCAGGTCAAGCCTGGCCAGACCGTTCTGCTGGAGGGTGTAGGCGGCGGGTTCACCTGGGGTGCGGTGCTATTAAAATTGTAGCTATCTGCGCTTGATAGATAAGCGCTAGAGCCACTTTTCATCTGATAACCACATTGTGACCATGTCGAGATCTTTTGCATTCGTGTTTCCTGGCCAGGGCTCGCAGTCCGTTGGCATGCTGGACGGCTGGGGCGACCACCCGGTGGTTGCCCAGACGCTGCAGGAAGCCTCCGACGCGCTGGGCGAAGACGTCGCTCGCCTGATTCATGAAGGCCCCAAAGAAGCCCTGGGCCTGACCACGAACACCCAACCCGTGATGCTGGTGGCCGCCGTGGCCGCCTGGCGTGTCTGGCGTGCCGAAGGTGGCGCTTCCCCAGTGGTCCTGGCAGGTCATTCCCTTGGCGAATACTCCGCGCTGGTCGCTGCCGAGGTGCTGAGCCTGGCACAGGCTGCGCCGCTGGTGCGTCTGCGCGCTGCCGCCATGCAGGAGGCGGTGCCGGTGGGCACGGGTGCCATGGCCGCGATTCTAGGCATGGACGCATCGCGGGTGATTGCAGGCTGCGCAGAGGCCGCAGCCACGTTCGGTCCCGGATCGGTCGAGGTGGTGGAGGCAGTGAATTTCAACGACCCCGCCCAAACAGTTATCGCTGGCACCAAGGCGGGTGTGGACAAGGCGTGCGAGCTGCTGAAGGCCGCTGGCGCCAAACGCGCTCTGCCGCTGCCGGTGTCGGCACCGTTTCATTCCAGCCTGATGAAGCCTGCGGCCGAGAAGCTACGGGCTGCGCTGGCGGGCCTGCAGCTGGCTACACCGCGCATCCCGATCGTGAACAACATCGACGTCGCCGTCGAGCAAGATGCCGACGCCATTCGCGACGCACTCTATCGGCAAGCGTTCGGCCCAGTGCGCTGGGTGGAGTGCGTTCAAGCGCTGAAGGCACGCGGCGTCACCCATATCGTCGAATGCGGCCCGGGCAAAGTGCTGGCCGGTTTGACCAAGCGCATCGACCCCGATCTGGTCGGCGTCTCCATTTACGACCCGGCCACCCTGGCCGAAACCCGAGAGCTTCTGGCATGAGCGACAACAACGTTTCCCCCTTCCAGGTCGCCCTGGTGACCGGCGCCACGCGTGGCATTGGCGCCGCCATTGCAGCCGAGCTGGCTGCACGCGGCCTGCGCGTGATCGGCACCGCGACGACGCAGGACGGAGCCGCACGTATCCAGCAGACGCTGGGTGCGCACGGCGGCAAGGGCGTGGCGCTGGACGTGACCGACGGCGCAGCCGTGGATGCGCTCATCGACTCCATCGTGAAGGAATACGGTGGCCTGCATGTGCTGGTCAACAATGCCGGCATCACCCGCGACACTCTGGCCATGCGCATGAAGGACGACGACTGGGATGCCGTGATGGACACCAATCTCAAGGCCGTTTTCCGCTGCAGCCGCGCCGCCATCCGGCCCATGATGAAGCAGCGCTTCGGCCGCATCATCAACATCACCAGCGTGGTGGGTGCCTCAGGCAATCCCGGGCAGGCCAACTACGCAGCGTCGAAGGCCGGTGTGGCAGGGATGACACGCGCCCTGGCGCGTGAACTGGGCAGTCGCGGCATCACCGTGAACTGCGTGGCACCCGGTTTCATCGAGACCGATATGACGGCCAAATTGCCTGAAGAACAGCAGAAAGCCCTGCAATCGCAGATCGCTTTGGGCTATCTGGGGCGGCCATCCGACATTGCAAACGCAGTGGCTTATTTGGCCTCTGCCGGCGCGGGCTATGTGACGGGGCAGGAATTGCATGTCAATGGCGGCATGTATATGTAATTGACGAAAGTTGGCGCCGTATTTCCGTGCGGCGGGCTACTGGGGGGACTTACCCCTTAAGCGGCTAGAATCGCGGATTCATTCACAACCCCCTGAGGGAAACCATGAGCGATATCGAAGCACGTGTCAAAAAAATCATTGCCGAACAACTCGGCGTTGAAGAGTCACAAGTCACCAACGAAAAGGCTTTCGTAGCCGACCTGGGTGCAGACTCGCTGGACACGGTTGAGCTGGTGATGGCACTGGAAGACGAGTTCGGCATCGAGATCCCTGACGAAGACGCAGAAAAGATCACGACGGTGCAGAACGCCATCGACTACGCCAACAACAACCAAAAAGCCTGATCCCCGCGCGATAGCGCCCGGCGGGCGCTGCGAACCGAGAAAGTATGAACGCATGAGCCGTCGTCGCGTTGTCGTGACCGGTCTGGGTTGCGTCAGCCCCGTGGGCAACACGGTGGCCGATGCCTGGGCCAACATCCTCGCCGGAAACTCCGGTATCGATCTCATCACCAAGTTCGACACGTCGAACTTTGCCTGCCGCATTGCAGGGGAGGTCAAGGGTTTCGACCTGAATTCATACATCAGCGCCAAAGACGCGCGCACGATGGACAGCTTCATCCACTACGGCATTGCTGCAGCACAGGAAGCCGTCCAGGATGCGGGTCTGCCCACGGGCGAGGCGCTTGACGAAGAACTGGCGACGCGCATCGGTTGCATTATCGGTTCGGGCATTGGCGGCTTGCCGCTGATCGAGAACACGCATGCGGAGCTGGTCAGCCGTGGTCCGCGCCGGATCACGCCGTTTTTCGTGCCGGCGTCCATCATCAACATGGTGGCTGGACACGTGTCCATGCGTTTCGGCTTCAAGGGGCCCAATCTGTCTGTCGTGACGGCCTGCACTACGGGTCTGCACTGCATCGGCGAGGCGGCGCGCAAGATTGAGTACGGCGACGCGGATGTCATCGTGGCTGGTGGCACTGAAGCAACGGTGTCGCCGCTGGGCGTCGGTGGCTTCGCCGCAATGCGTGCCCTTTCCACGCGGAACGATGACCCTAAGACAGCCTCGCGCCCGTGGGACAAGGGGCGCGATGGGTTTGTGCTGGGTGAGGGTGCTGGTGTGCTGGTGCTCGAAGAGTACGAGCACGCCAAGGCACGCGGCGCCAAGATTTATGCGGAAGTGTCCGGCTACGGTATGAGCGCCGATGCGGGGCATATGACGGCACCCAGCATGGACGGCCCGCGCCGCGCCATGCAGGCTGCATTGCGCAACGCCGGCGTGAACGCCGACGAAGTCGACTATCTGAACGCGCATGGCACGTCGACGCCTCTGGGCGACCTGAACGAGACCAATGCCATCAAGGCAGCACTCGGCGATCATGCTTACAAGACGGTGGTCAGTTCCACCAAGTCGATGACCGGCCATCTTTTGGGTGGTGCTGGCGGCATCGAAAGCGTGTTCTCCGTGCTGGCCCTGCGGGACCAGAAGGTTCCGCCGACGATCAACCTGTTCGAGCAGGACCCGGAGTGCGACCTGGACTATTGCGCCAATGTCGCCCGCGACATGAAGCTGGACGTTGTCGTCAAAAACAACTTTGGTTTCGGTGGCACCAACGGCACTCTGGTCTTCAGGCGCGTCTGACGGCGGCGCCGGCGTTCTCCCGCCTGTCCATCGTTCGGCCTCTGCTGAATGCTGTCTTGATGGGTGTCGCTCCTGTTTCTATCCCGTCCTACCACCGTGCACCCGCAGCGCGCTTTCCCATGGCGCGCAGCGCTTCGGTCGGCGTGACTCTCGCACTGATTGCGATTGCAGGAGGAGGGGGGATTTCAGCGTGGTGGTGGCTTGGAGCACCGGTTGGTGTTGTTCCGGTCGCCGCGTGTGCGGGCATCTGGTTGCTGACCACGGCCTTGGCGGCCCGTGCCTGGCTTCAAAGCCCAAGCGGTACGGTGGAGTGGGACGGTGCGCAGTGGTGGCTGACCGTTGCTCCGACGGCGACCCCAATCGCCATTCAGCAGCCGCCCAGCGTGCTCCTGGATTTTCAAAGTTTTCTCTTGATTTCGCTGCAGCCGCAAGAGGGATGTCCCGTCTGGCTGGGACTTGAAATGAGGCAAGCACCGCTGCAATGGGCGACATTCCGACGTGCGGTATATTCGCGCGCCCACACGCCGGGCAATCCCGCCACGCCCGGCAGCGCTGACGGCACTCCGTCCTCCTGACGTGACGGCAGCAGCCTTATCTTTTCAATAATGACAGCACTTTCGCCCCCGCCCAACGGCAATGACAGCGATCTGCAGCTCGTGGAGCGCACCGTCGCAGGCGACCAGCGCGCGTATGAACTGTTGGTCATCAAGTACCAGCGTCGCATCGAACGCCTGATCGGGCGCATGGTGCGCGATGTGGATCTGGTTCAGGACATCGCGCAGGAAACGTTCATCCGCGCCTATCGAGCGCTGCATCAATTCCGTGGGGACGCCCAGTTCTACACCTGGCTGTACCGGATCGCTGTCAACACGGCCAAGAAGGCGTTGATGGATATCAAGCGCAATCCCGTCATTACCGAAAGCGCTTTGCGCGGCGGTGATGACGACGATGAAACTTCCCGCATCGGCAACGAACTAACCAGCGAAGAGACTCCCGAGACCGTGTTGGCGGCGCGGGAGATCGCCGAGGCCGTGAATGCGGCCATGGAGGCGCTACCCGAAGATTTGAGGCAGGCGGTGACGCTGCGTGAGATCGAAGGCCTGACTTATGACGAGATCGCGGTGGCGATGAATTGCCCCATCGGCACCGTGCGGTCCCGAATTTTTCGTGCCCGGGAGGCGATTTCCGCGCGGGTCAAACCGCTGTTGGAGAACCAGTCCGGAAAGCGCTGGTAAGCCGTTTGAGGCTATTTGCAGTATTGGCAATGGGCAGCAATGCAGGGTGACAGACCATGAATGACGATGTGAAGATGCAAGAGCAGTTGTCCGCCTTGGCGGACGGTCAGCTGAAAGACGAAGAGTTCGCGCAGGCCATGGTGTATGCCGCCACGGAGTCTGGCCGTGCTCATTGGCATGCCTACCATGTAATCGGCGATGTACTGCGATCGTCCGAGCTGGCCGCGCCACACAGCGTGGCGTTGCTTGACCGAGTGCGCGCGCAAATCGCTCAGGAGCCGCACCCTGCGGACTTGGCCTCGGGCGAATTGACTCAGGTGGTCGCAGTGAAGCCTGCCGATTCGCGGGTAGCCAACTCGGGCGTATTTCAGTGGAAGCTGGCGGCAGGTTTTGCGTCGCTGGCGGCCGTAGCTGCCATCGGGTGGAATGCATATACTGGTCTGCAGGCGCCAGCAGGGGGGCAACTCGCTGCGGCCCCCTTGACGGTTGTGCCGGCCCAGCCTGTTGCCGTGGCTGAACGCAGCAGCAACGGTCAACCCGTCATGATTCGCGATCCGCGCTTAGATGAGCTGCTGGCTGCGCATAAGCAATTCGGCAGCACCACGACACTGCAAATGCCGGCTGGTTTCCTGCGCAACGCCACCTTCGAAGCTCCGGCTCGCTGACTGAGTCGCCACGGATGACGGCGTTCTGGCTGCGGCCGGATTCAACAGCTGATCATCCGTGATGCATGCCAACGTCCCATCGCTCCGGCGATATGCGGCGGGTTGGTTTTCGGGTCATGCGGCGCTCTCATCCGATAGTTCGCCCTTTCAGCTGTTCGATGCATGATTGCGCGTGTCGCAAGGAACCAATTGCATGTAGCGGCTTCCCAGAAGCACGCTATCGTTTTCATACCCGCACTGCATATGACGCACAAGACAACAGAAAGGTCGATGATGCCCAGGATCGATTGGAAAAACCTGCATGCCTATACGTTGGCGAGCTTGATGGCTCTGACGGGCGGCATGCTTTTGTTGCCGACCCAGGCTGCCCACGCACAGGCCGCCGCTGCTGTGCGTGGCCTGCCCGATTTCACCGATCTGGTGGATCAAGTGGGCCCTTCCGTCGTGAACATCCGCACGCTGGAGAAGGCGTCTGATCGGCCCGCCGCAGGTGCCATGGACGAGGAGATGCTTGAATTCTTCCGGCGTTTCGGTGTGCCGATTCCGAACATGCCACGTCAGCAGGCGCCACAGCGTCCGCAGCAGCAGGAAGAGCAGCCGCGGGGCGTGGGCTCAGGCTTCATCCTGACGTCCGATGGCTATGTGATGACCAACCACCACGTCGTGGAGGGCGCCGATGAGGTCATCGTCACGTTGACCGACAAGCGTGAGTTCAAGGCCAAGATCGTGGGCTCGGACAAGCGCACCGACGTGGCTGTGGTCAAGATCGAAGCCACTGGCTTGCCGGCCGTAAAGGTGGGCGATCTGAATCGCTTGCGCGTGGGCGAATGGGTAATGGCCATTGGCTCGCCGTTCGGTCTGGACAACAGTGTCACCGCCGGCATCGTGAGCGCCAAGCAGCGCGACACGGGCGACTATCTGCCATTCATTCAGACCGACGTGGCGATCAATCCCGGCAACTCCGGGGGACCACTGATCAATATGCGCGGCGAGGTCGTGGGCATCAACAGCCAGATTTATTCGCGCTCGGGCGGTTTCATGGGTATTTCGTTTGCGATTCCCATGGATGAAGCAATTCGTGTGAGCGACCAGCTTCGTGCCAGCGGCCGTGTCAGCCGTGGCCGGATCGGCGTGCAGATCGAGCCCGTGGCCAAGGACGTGGCGGAGTCCATCGGTCTGGGCAAGCCGCAGGGTGCGTTGGTAAGAGGTGTCGAAGCAGGGTCTCCTGCAGATACAGCCGGAGTGGAGGCAGGCGACGTGATCACGCGCTTTGACGGCAAGCCTGTGGAGAAGGTCGCCGACCTGCCGCGCCTGGTGGGTAACACCAAGCCGGGCACGAAGAGCTCGATCACGGTCTTCCGGCGCGGCAACACGCGTGATCTGGCCATCACCATCGCGGAGGTGGAGCCCGATGACAAGCCGGTCGCCAAGGCCGCCGATCGCGATGCGTCCAAGCCAAAGCCGTCTGCCGCTGCGCAGCAGGTGGGCTTGACCGTGGCTGAGCTGACCGATGCACAGAAGAAGGAGTTGAAGGTCAAGGGCGGGGTGCGGGTGGTTGCGGTGGCCGAAGGAGCCGCGCGTGCAGGGCTGCGGGAAAACGATGTGATTCTGGCCATTGCCAACACCGAGATCGCGAGCGTCAAGGAGTTCGACGCAGTGCTGGCCAAAGCCGATAAGGCCAAGCCAGTAAACGTACTGTTCCGCCGTGGTGAATGGGCGCAGTACGCGTTGATCCGTCCTTCGCGCTGATCGGCCGCCCTACACCACCGTTGCGCCGGATGTTTTGCAAGTCCCCTCTCCCGGCTCGGGATAGGAGGCTTCTCCTATTCAATCATGGTGGCTGTTACAAATTCATTGGTGTCGCTCGGGGTTAGTTCTGACTCACTTCGGCTAGAAAGACTATGTATGGATTTCGGTAGAATGCAGGGCCTTCTTTCCTACCTGAAGTCATAAAATCACCTGTGACGCCCACGATGCGGGAAGTCACACTTCCATGCACAGGTGATCCACAGATCGCCCACATGTTGTTCAGCAGGTTGTTGTTCGCTCTGTGAATAAGTTGTTGATAGTTTTCTCGTTGCAAGCTGGCAACGACCCTTGGATGGGATGGGGCGGGCTTTTCCTGAAGTCCTTTTTGCCTACAATGAAGATCCAACTTTCGCAGTTGCCAATGATTGTTGGTTCAGGGCGCGTCGCTATTTGACGCGCCCTTTTTTCTTGTGCGCGCCGTTTTAATTCAATCACTTGACGCTTTCCGTTGATGAACCACATCAGAAATTTTTCCATCATTGCGCACATTGACCATGGCAAGTCGACCCTTGCCGACCGTCTGATCCAGCGCTGTGGCGGTCTTGCAGATCGCGATATGGAAGCGCAGGTGCTCGACTCGATGGACATCGAGAAAGAGCGTGGGATAACCATCAAAGCCCAGACCGCGGCGCTGCAATACAAGGCGCGTGACGGCCAGATCTACAACCTCAACCTGATCGACACGCCCGGCCATGTGGACTTCTCGTACGAAGTCTCGCGCTCGCTGTCCGCTTGCGAAGGTGCGTTGCTGGTCGTCGATGCATCTCAGGGTGTGGAGGCGCAGACCGTTGCCAACTGCTATACCGCGTTGGACCTTGGTGTGGAGGTTGTGCCGGTTCTCAACAAGATGGATCTGCCCAACGCCGATCCCGACAACGCCAAGGCCGAGATCGAAGACGTGATCGGCATCGATGCGACCGATGCGATTCCATGCTCCGCCAAGACCGGTCTGGGCATCGACGAGATTCTGGAAGCCATCGTGGCCAAGGTGCCCCAGCCGCGCGGCAACCCTGACGGCCCGCTGCGCGCGATGATCATCGACAGCTGGTTCGACTCCTATGTGGGCGTCGTGATGCTGGTGCGCGTCGTCGATGGCCGCCTGCTCAAGGGCGAGCGCTTCAAGATGATGGCCAGCGGGGCGGTGTACAACGCCGACAATCTGGGTGTCTTCACGCCGGCCAACGAATCGCGCACCTCGCTCGACGCCGGCCAGGTGGGCTTCATCATTGCCGGCATCAAAGAACTGCAGGCCGCCAAGGTGGGCGACACCATCACGCTCGAAAAGAAGCTGCCCAACAATGCGGGCCCGGCCACCGAAGCGCTGCCGGGCTTCAAGGAAATCCAGCCTCAGGTGTTCGCCGGCCTTTACCCCACCGAAGCGAGCGAGTACGACTCGCTGCGCGATGCGCTGGAAAAGCTCAAGCTCAACGACGCCTCGCTGCACTACGAGCCCGAAGTCAGCCAGGCGCTGGGCTTCGGCTTTCGTTGCGGCTTCCTGGGCTTGCTGCACATGGAGATCGTGCAGGAACGCCTGGAGCGCGAGTTCGACCAGGACCTGATCACGACCGCGCCCAGCGTGGTCTACCAGGTGGTCAGGGCCGACGGCGAAGTGGTGATGGTCGAGAACCCTTCCAAGATGCCCGACCAGGGCCGGCTGGAAGAAGTGCGAGAGCCCATCGTGACCGTGCACCTCTACATGCCGCAGGACTATGTGGGCCCGGTGATGACGCTGGCCAACCAAAAGCGCGGCGTGCAGATGAACATGTCCTATCACGGCCGCCAGGTCATGCTGACCTACGAGATGCCGCTGGGCGAGATCGTGTTGGACTTCTTTGACAAGCTCAAGTCGGTGTCGCGCGGCTACGCCTCGATGGACTATGAGTTCAAGGAGTACCGCGCGTCCGACGTGGTGAAGGTTGACATCCTGCTCAACGGCGAGAAGGTCGATGCGCTGTCCATCATCGTGCACCGCTCGCAGTCGCAGTACCGCGGCCGGGCCGTGGTGGCCAAGATGCGCGAGATCATCAGCCGCCAGATGTATGACGTGGCGATCCAGGCGGCTATTGGCGCCAACATCATCGCCCGCGAGACCATCAAGGCGCTGCGCAAGAACGTGCTGGCCAAGTGTTATGGCGGCGACATCAGCCGCAAGCGCAAGCTGCTCGAAAAACAAAAAGCGGGCAAGAAGCGCATGAAGCAGATCGGCTCCGTCGAAGTGCCCCAGGAAGCGTTCCTGGCCATTCTGCAGGTGGAAGACTGATCCGATGCAAATCCTCACATCCCTGGTGCTGGCGGCTTTCGTCGGCTACGTAGGCGCCTGGTACTTCGGTGCCATCGAAGGCAACTTCGCGCTGCTGCTGTTTCTGGCCACGGTGGTCACTGGCGCTTACTGGCTGGCCGAGCGGCTGGTCTTCCTGCCACGCCGCCGCCGCGCAGCGCAGGCCATCGAAGACGCTGCCGTGCAGCGCCGCACCGAACTGGACCGCCAGGGCATCGCCAAGGTCGATGTCGACGTGGAAGAAGCCAAGGGTCGCATCCTCATGCAGCCGTGGTGGCTGGACTGGACGGCTGGCCTGTTCCCGGTGATCGTCATCGTGTTCCTGCTGCGCTCGTTCCTGTTCGAGCCGTTCAAGATTCCGTCCGGCTCCATGATCCCGACGCTCCACGTGGGCGACCTGATTCTGGTGAACAAATTCACCTATGGCGTTCGCCTGCCGGTCATCAACAAGAAGATCATCGAGGGCAACACGCCGCAGCGTGGCGACGTGATGGTGTTCCGCTATCCGCCGCAGCCCAACATGGACTACATCAAGCGCGTGGTGGGAGTGCCGGGCGACGAAGTGGCTTACCTGAACAAGCGCCTGACGGTGAACGGCACCCCGGTGCCAACCACGGCCTTGCCTGACTTCTTCGATGAGGACGCGATGCGTTACTTCAAGCAGTTCCAAGAGCAGGTGGGCGAGCGCCGCCACGGTATTCTGAACAACACCGACATGCCCGCCTTCGTGCAGGGCGCCAGCGACTTCGCCTTCCGCGGCAACTGCCGCTACAGCGTCGAAGGCGTGGTCTGCAAGGTGCCCGAGGGCCACTATTTCATGATGGGCGACAACCGCGATAATTCGCTCGATTCACGCTACTGGGGCTTTGTGCCGGACGCGAACATCGTAGGCAAAGCGTTCTTCGTCTGGATGAATTTCGGCAATCTCCGTCGCATCGGCTCGTTCGACTGAAGCATCGGGCCCGGCGCTCCCGGGCGCCGGAGGATGCAGGCCGAGCCCTGAAGGCGTGTCAACGGTTCAACACAAGAAAGAGGGAAGCTTCAGCCATGGCAACACCACACACTCAGCAGCGCACCGCCACGCCCCGTTCGCGTCAGCGCGGGCTGTCATTCATCGGGCTGATCATCGTGGGCGTGCTCATCGTCGGCGCGTTTGCAATCGGCGGCCAGTCGGTACCGATCTTCATCGAGTACCAAGCCATTCGCAAAGCGGCCGAAAAAGCGGCGCGAGAGGGCTCTACCGTGCCTGACGTGCGTGCTTCTTTCGATCGCGCAGCCGCCATCGACGACATTCACTCCATCAAAGGCAGCGACCTGGAAGTGACCAAGCGCAACGACCGCATCGTCGTGTCATACAGCTATTCCCGCGAAATCGGTTTGGCCGGCCCCGCGTTCCTGGTGTATCGCTTTCAAGATTCGACCAAGTAATCAGTCCCCACACCTAGTGCTATCTCCCAGTCTCTCCATGCTGCAGGATCGCCTGCAGCACCCGTTTTCCGATACCTCCCTGCTGCAGCGTGCCGTCACGCACCGCAGCTTCTCCGCCGACCACAACGAGCGCCTGGAATTCCTGGGCGACTCCGTGCTGAATCTGGCCGTCTCCAGCCTGCTGTACCGGCAACTGGCTGACCAGCCCGAGGGCGACCTCTCCCGCGTGCGCGCCAACCTCGTCAAGCAAGACACCCTGCACGGCCTGGCGCTGCGCCTGAAGCTGCCTGAAGTGCTGCGCCTGGGCGAGGGCGAGGCCAAGTCCGGCGGCAAGCTGCGCCCGTCGATCCTGGCCGATGCACTGGAGGCGCTGATCGGCGCCGTCTACCTCGATGCCGACTATGTACGGGCCGAAGCGCTGGTGCACCGGTTGTTCGAGAGTGTGGACGTCAACCCGCAGATGCAGGCGGCGGCCAAAGACCCGAAGACCGCGTTGCAGGAGTGGCTGCAGGGTCGCAAAATGAAGCTGCCGCTCTATCGCGTGGTGGGCACCGTGGGCGCAGCGCACCGCCAGACCTTCGACGTCGAGTGCGAAATCCCTGAACTGGGCCTGACGGAGCGCGGCATTGGCGGCTCACGCCGGGCCGGCGAGCAAGCGGCGGCCGCCGCGCTGCTGGCCGCCCTACAGAAAGCAAAGCAAGCATGAACCCCCAAGACGACGCTACCAAAATCGTAGCTGATGGCGCTGAATCCACGGGCGCTGCCGGCCAGAATGACCTCGAAGCGATGCTCGCTGCCGCGGGCGCGGCTGCCGACACCACCGGCCAGCGCTGCGGCCTGATCGCCATCGTCGGCAAGCCCAACGTGGGCAAGTCCACGCTGATGAACGCGCTGGTGGGCCAGAAGATTTCCATCACCTCGCGCAAGGCGCAGACCACGCGCCACCGCATCACCGGCATCCGCACGCGCGAGAAGACGCAGTTCGTCTTCGTCGACACGCCCGGCTTTCAGACCAAGCACAGCACGGCTTTGAACAAGTCGCTCAACAAGACGGTGATGGGCGCCATCGGCGACGTGGACCTGATCCTCTTCGTGGTCGAGGCCGGCAGCTTCACGCTGGCTGACGCCAAGGTGCTGTCGCTGTTCAAGCCCGGCATTCCCACGCTGCTGATCGCCAACAAGCTCGACGAAGTGCATCGCCGCGCCGAGCTGGCGCCCTGGCTCAAGAGCATGCAGGAGCGCCACCCGTTCACTGAATTCGTGCCCATGTCGGCCAAGAACAAGGGCGACGTCGAGCGCCTGTTCGGCATCTGCGCCAAGTACCTGCCCGAGCAGGGCTGGTTCTATGGCGAGGACGAGCTGACCGACCGCAGCGAGCGGTTTTTGGCCAGCGAGACGGTGCGCGAAAAACTCTTTCGCTTCACGGGCGACGAGCTGCCTTACACCTCCACCGTCGTCATCGACACCATGCAGGAAGAGCCGAGCAAGACGCACAAGCGCTTCGTGCGCGTGGCCGCCACCATCGTGGTTGAACGCGACGGCCACAAGGCCATGGTGATCGGCGAGAAGGGCGAGCGCCTGAAGCGCATCAGCACCGAGGCGCGGCAAGAGCTGGAGCGGCTCATGGACGCCAAGGTGTTCCTCGAAGTGTGGGTGAAGGTGCGCTCGGGCTGGGCCGACGATGAAGCCCGCGTGCGCTCTTTCGGGTATGAGTGATTAGTGCGCTGATATTTCAAGCCTTTTTGGCCTCCAGCGCTTTGTGGATAAGCGCCAGCAGCTATTGATTGCATAGCAACCCATGCCCGCGCGCCGTATTTCCGATGAACCCGCCTACGTGCTGCACCGCTACGACTGGAGCGAGTCCAGCCTGATCCTGGACGTGTTCACCCGCCACCACGGCCGCGTGGCGCTGGTGGCCAAGGGCGCCAAGAAGCCGACCTCCAATTTTCGCCCGGTGCTGCTGCCGCTGCAGCCGTTGCGGGTGGGCTACACCATCAGTGCAGGCGGTAGTGGTGAGGGAGGGCAGGGCGAGGTTCATGCGCTCAAGGGCGCCGAATGGGTGGGCGGCCACGTCATGCCGACGGGCGGTGCGCTGCTCTCGGGCCTGTACCTCAACGAATTGCTGATGCGCCTGGTGGCGCGGGAAGACGCGCATGCGTCGCTCTTCGACGCCTATGCCGGCGTGGTGCGCGTGCTGGGCAGCGGCGAGCACGGCGATACGCTCGAGCCCGTGCTGCGCAGCTTTGAATTGCTGCTGCTGCGCGAGATCGGCCTGCTGCCCGCGCTCGATGCCGAAACCCTGACCCTGGAGCGCCTGAAGCCCGCCGCGCGCTATGCCCTGGTGCCCGAGGCCGGCCTGCGCGCCGCCCAGCTTGGCGACCGCGCCACGCTGCCTGGCGCGCAGTGGCTGGCCCTGCAGCGCGCGCTCGAATCGGGCGGCGCCGGCAGCTACACCGTCACGCTGCGCGCCATCGCATCGTCTGTCGATGCGCCCATGACGTCCGACCTGAAGCCGCAACTGCGCACCCTGCTGCAATACCATTGCGGCAGCCCGCTGCTGCGCACGCGCCAACTCATGATGGACCTGCAATTGCTATGACCTCGACCTTGACCCCGACATCTCCACCCCCGCAAGCCACGCGCACGGCGCTGTCGGTCAACGTCAACAAGGTGGCGCTGGTGCGCAACACGCGGCACCTGGGCATTCCCAGCGTCGCGCGGGCGGCGCTGCTGTGCCTGCAGGCGGGGGCGCAGGGCATCACCGTGCACCCGCGCCCGGACGAGCGCCACATTCGCGCCGCCGACGTGCACGAGCTGGCCGCGCTGCTGAAAGACTGGCCTGGCCGCGAATTCAACATCGAAGGCAATCCGTCGCAGAACCTGATGGAGTTCATACGCACTGTGCGCCCGGAGCAGGCCACCTTCGTGCCCGACAGCGAAGACCAGTTCACCAGCGACCACGGCTGGAGCTTTCCGCAAGATGCCGAGCGCCTGGCGCCCCTGATTGCCGAATGCCGCAGCCTGGGCGTGCGCGTGAGCCTGTTCATGGACCCAGTCCCAGAGCAGATGGCCTCCGCCCGCGCTGTGGGCGCCGACCGTGTGGAGCTCTACACCGAACCCTACGCCGCCGCCTGGGGCACGCCCGCGTTGGCCGCGCAGCTGTCGCGCTATGCCGCTGCAGCGCAGGCCGCGCTGGACGTGGGCCTGGGCGTGAACGCCGGCCACGACCTGAATCGAGACAACCTCGCCGCCTTCGTGCAGGGCGTGCCGGGGCTGCTCGAAGTCTCCATCGGCCACGCGCTCATCGCCGACGCGCTGGAGCTGGGCTACGCCGCCACGGTGCAGGCCTACCAACGCTGCATCGACGACGGCATCGCCGCTCGCTGATTCAAGTGTTTGCTATTAAATCAATAGCTGCTTGCGCTTGATGGTAAAGCGCTAGAGGCTGATTTGGCACTGAAACCACCATGATCTACGGCATTGGCACCGACATCTGCGACGTACGCCGCATCCGCGCCAGCCTGGACCGCCACGGCGACCGCTTTGCCGAAAAAGTGCTGGCAGAAGCCGAGCTCGCCGTCTGGCGCCGCCGCAGCGCGCGCTGGCCCGACCGCGGCGTGCGCTACCTGGCCACCCGCTTTTCCGCCAAGGAATCGTTCAGCAAAGCCATCGGTCTGGGCATGCGCATGCCCATGACCTGGCGCCACTGCGAAGTCGCCAACCTGCCCAGCGGCCAGCCGGTCATCGTGCTGCATGGCGCGCTCAAGGACTGGTTCGAGGCGAAAGGCCTGCAGTGCCACATCACCGTGACCGACGAGACCGACTACGCCGCCAGCTTTTGCGTGGTGGAGACGGTGGGCAAATTCGAGCCGCCCCTCCCAAATATTTGATCAAAAAGGCCTCTAGCGCTTGTGTATCCAGCGCAGGGTGCTATAGATAGAGTAGCAATCATGACCGAACACGCTCCCCTCATCCTCGACGTTGCCGGCACCACGCTGACCGCCGACGACCGCCACCGCCTGGCCCACCCGCTCACCGGCGGCGTGATTTTGTTCGCGCGCAACTGGCAGAGCCGCGCGCAATTGCTGGAGCTGACCGCCGGCATCAAGGCCGTGCGCAGCGACCTGCTGATTTGCGTGGACCACGAAGGCGGCCGTGTGCAGCGCTTTCGCACCGATGGCTTCACTCATCTGCCGCCCATGCGCGCCTTCGGCCAGATGTGGGAAGACGACGGCCGGGGCGCCCGGGCGCGGCAGGGCTCCGGGGCTTTGCGTGCCACCAACGCGGCCACGGCGGCGGGCTATGTGCTGGGCAGCGAGTTGCGCGCCTGCGGCGTCGATTTCAGCTTCACGCCCGTGCTGGACCTGGACCACGGCGAGAGCGGCGTCATCGGCGACCGCAGCTTTCACCGCGACCCGCGCGTGGTCACATTGCTGGCCAAGAGCCTCATGCACGGGCTGCTGCAGGCGGGCATGGCGCATTGCGGCAAGCACTTTCCAGGGCACGGCTTCGTCAAGGCAGATTCGCACACCGACGTGCCGGTGGACCGCCGCAGCCTCAAGGCCATCCTGGCCGACGACGCAGCACCGTACCCGTGGCTGTCGAGCACGCTGGCCAGCGTGATGCCGGCCCACGTGATCTACCCCAAGGTGGACGCGCGCCCGGCGGGCTTTTCGCACCGCTGGCTGCAGGAGATTCTGCGCGGGCAGCTGCGCTTTGATGGCGCCATCTTCAGCGACGACCTGAGCATGGAAGGCGCGCGCCGTATCGACGGCGAGCCCGTGGGTTTTGCCGAGGCCGCCCTGGCCGCGCTGCAGGCAGGCTGCGACATGGTGCTGCTGTGCAACCAGAGCCTGGGTGATGGCCAGGCTGTGGACCAGGTGCTGGAAGACTTGGCAGAAGCCGCCGCCAATGGCCGCTGGCAGCCCAGCGCCGACAGCGAATCGCGCCGCCTGGCCCTGCTGCCCGAGACACTGCCCCAGCCGTGGGACGAACTGATGCTGCAGCCCGCCTATATGGAAGCGCTGAGCCTGCTGCCTTGATCGAATAGCGCCGCGCGCTCTGCGCGGCCGGTGTCAGGCCGCGTCTTCAGCGGCCGGCGCAGGCGCGGCGCCGCCTGGAGGCGCCGCTGCGGTTCGAGCGCGAGGCAGCGGAGCCAGCACGGCGTCGTCCACCCCGTGCACCATGGCAGGCGGCGGCCCGCCCTTCCAGCGGCGCAGCACGCGCTGGAACATCAGCGAATTGGGAATCTGCAGCAGCGCCGGGTGTGCGTCGTCGGCGCTGAAGTCTTCCAGGGTGGTGTAGAGCAGGTTGATGTCCACCACGCGGCCCTTGGCGCCGGGCTTTTCGGCCGTATCCAGCACCTCGATGTAATCGCCCAGCCGGAACGGCCCGACGGTGAAGATCAGCAGGGCGCAGAACAGGTTGGACAGCACGCTCCAGGCCGCGAAGAACGCCACCGCACCCACGGCGGCAAAGCCGGTGAAGGCCGTCCACAGCACGGTGGCCGACACGCCCATGCGTTCGAGCACCAGCAAGACCGCGCTGCCCACGATGATCCAGCGCAGCAAGCCGTTGATGGGCACCATCATCTCCAGCGGCCAGTGGTAGTGCGATCCGGCACGCGATACCAGGCGGCGCAGCGTGCGCTGCAGCAGCATGGCCACCACCACGATGAGCAGGATCTGTAGCCCCGGCACGATGATGTCGAGCCAGTCCTGCACCCAGAAAGGCAGGGCTTCCCTCACGCGCAGATGCAATGCAGACGCCGTCAAGAGGCTCCTCCGCCCGGCCGCTGCTCGACGGTGTCCATCTGCATCTCGAAGCTGAAGAAGCGGTTGCGGCCCTGCTCCTTGGCCGCGTACAGCGCTTGGTCGGCGCGCATCACCATCGATTCGGCGCTGGTGCCTTCGTCGGGAAGGCAGGTGGTGATGCCGCCCGACAAGGTCAGCATGTCGCCGTGCGGCGAATCCGGATGGGGCAGCGCGCGGGTCTTGAGCACCTTGCCCAGCGCGCGGGCGAAAGTCATCGCGCCGGAGCGGGGCGTGTTGGGCAGGATGAGCGCGAACTCTTCGCCGCCGTAGCGGGCGGCCACATCGCGCGGCCGCACGCACACCTCGCGCAGCAGGCGGCCGACGTCCTTGAGGCAGTTGTCGCCCTGCACATGGCCCAGGCTGTCGTTGTAAAGCTTGAAATGATCCAGGTCACACAGCATCAGCGTCAGCGGCGTGCCTTCGCGCCGCGCGGCAGTGATCTCGTTGTGCAGGATGCGGTCGAAGCCACGGCGGTTGACCAGGCCGGTCAGCGCATCGACCTCGACCATGGCGTTGAGCTTCTGGTTGGCCAGGTGCAGCTCGTCAGTCAGCGCGACCAGGCGGCGGCGCATGTCCAGCAGCCGGCGCATGGCGCGCAGCTTGGCCACCAGCACGATGGGCTTGACCGGCTTGACGATGTAGTCGTCACCGCCGGCTTCGATGCCGCGCCACACGTCCACTTCGTTGTCCAGGCCCGACAGGAAGATGATCGGCGTCCAGCCGCCCGGCTCGGCCTCGCGCATCTGCTGGGCGACCCAGTAACCGTCCTTGCCCGGCAGGCGAATGTCCAGCAGCACCAGGTCGGGCCGGTGCTCGATGAACTGGCGCACCGCCGGCTCGGCCGACTCAGCCTCATAGACCACCTGTACTTTCGCGTGCCGCAATTCGCCCACGATGGCGGCACGCACCGAGGGTTGGTCCTCAACCACCAACACCGAAAACGTGTCGTCCACGTGCCGAGGCGGGGTGGTAGCAGGCGCCTTTGTGCCGGAAGGAGAGGTCATGGTGGACTCAGGTCCGCAGGAGTGACGGGGGCGAATGGACGGATTCGGCGCAGCCGGTTCAGTTCTCGCGGCGCAGCGCCGGGAACAGGATCACGTCGCGGATGCTGGGGCTGTCGGTCAACAGCATCATCAGCCGGTCGATGCCGATGCCGCAGCCGCCGGCAGGGGGCATACCGTATTCCAGCGAGCGCACGAAGTCGTGGTCGAAATACATGGCTTCGTCGTCGCCCGAATCTTTGGCTGACACCTGCGCGTTGAAGCGCGCTGCCTGGTCTTCGGCGTCGTTCAGCTCGGAGAAGCCGTTGCCGAATTCGCGGCCGGTGATGTAGAGCTCGAAGCGCTCGGTGACCTCGGGCCGCAGGTCGTTGGCGCGCGCCAGCGGGCTGATCTCGGTCGGGTGTTCCATGATGAAGGTCGGCTCCCAGAGCTTGTCTTCCACCAGTTCTTCGAAGTACAGCACCTGCAGCCCGGCCAGGGTGCGGGTCGACAGGCGGTTTTTCTCTTCCGTCATGCCCAGCTTCTTCAGCGCGCTGGTCAGCCAGGCGGCGTCGTCCACGTGCGCGCCGGCTTCGGTGTGCTGGAAGATCGCTTCACGAATGGTCAGGCGCTGGAACGGCTTGGACAAATCGACCGCGCGCCCGCCGTAGCTCAATTCGAGCGTGCCGACGGCCTTCTGCGCAGCGTCGCGCACCAGCTGTTCGGTGAAGTCCATCAGATTGCGGTAGTTCCAGTAGGCCGCATAGAACTCCATCATCGTGAATTCGGGGTTGTGGCGCACCGAGATGCCTTCGTTGCGGAAGTTGCGGTTGATCTCGAACACGCGCTCGAAACCGCCCACCAGCAGGCGCTTCAAATACAGCTCTGGCGCGATGCGGAGGTACATCTCTTGTTCCAGCGCGTTGTGGTGCGTGATGAACGGCTTGGCGTTGGCGCCGCCCGGAATGGGGTGGAGCATGGGCGTTTCCACCTCCAGAAAGCCATGCTGCACCATGAAGTCGCGCAGGCCGCTGACGGCCTTGCTGCGTGCGATGAAGCGGCGGCGCGCGGCCTCGTCGGTCATCAGATCGACGTAGCGCTGGCGGTACTTCACTTCCTGGTCGGCCACGCCGTGGAACTTGTCGGGCATGGGGCGCAGGCTCTTGGTGAGCAGGCGCAGCTGCGTGACCTTGACCGACAGCTCGCCCGTCTTGGTCTTCATCAGCGTGCCTTCGGCGCCCACGATGTCGCCCAGATCCCAGTGCTTGAACGAGGCATACAGCTCTTCGCCCAGCGCGTCGCGCGTGACGTAGATCTGCAGGCGGCCGCCGGTGGTGCCCAGCGATCCGTCCTGCAGCGTGGCGAAGCTGGCCTTGCCCATCACGCGCTTGAGCATCATGCGGCCGGCCACGCGCACGGTGGTGGGCGTGGCTTCCAGGGTGTCGGCCGTGGTGTCGGCATATTGCGCCTGCAGGTCGGCGGCGTGCTGGTCGGGCTGGAAGTCGTTGGGAAACGCCACGCCCTTGCCCTGTGCCTGGGCTTCGCGCAGGGCTTTCAGTTTTTCGCGGCGCTCTGCGATGAGCTGGTTGTCGTCGGGGGCGGCGGTGGGCGTGGAGTGTTCGGACATGGGACAACAAAGGTGCACCCCGCGCCAGAGCGGCGCGTGGTGGAAGGCCAAAACCGTCGATTCTAAGTTTGCCGGGGCAGCTGCTGCCAGGCTCAGGACGCGATGCCGGTGCGGTCGAGCACGTCGCCTACCAATTCCAGCCGCAGCAGGGGGTTGTCCAGCGCCATCAACTGCTGCTTGAGTTCGGGCGGCACGGGCAGCAATTCGCACCAGCGATTGGCCACCCAGCCGCAGTCCGCCAACTGGTCGGGCAAGGGCTGCGGCATGGCGAAGTCGGGGTCGCGCAGGCGCAACTGCGCCGCCACCTGGGCCAGTGCGGTTGCGGTGCGCTGCAGATCGGGAGGCACGGCAACGGCTTGGTCCGGCTCGCACTGCTCCACGTCGGCAATCCACAGGCCGTGCGGCAACTGGCTTCGTTTCTGGATGCGAAAGCGCTCCGTGCCCCGGCATTGCAGGTTGATCAGCCCGGCCTGGGGCGATTCGAGCTGCTCGATCACGGCCAGCGTGCCCACGTCGTGGAACTGTTCCTGCGGTGCCCCTGCGCGCCGCACCTCGTCGCCGCTGCGCAGCGCCACCACCCCGAAGGGCGCGCCGGTCTGCTGGCATTTGCGCACCATGTCGAGGTAGCGCACCTCGAACACGCGCAGCAACAACGTGCCATCTGGAAACAGCACAGTGCCAAGCGGAAAGAGCGGCAGCGAGGACAGCGCGAGTGGATGGGGCATGAGTAGCTGGGGCTGGGGGAGGCAGGCCGCTATCATCTTACGGCGGCTCTCACTGGGCCGTCGGCCGTTTGCCCGAACGCCTCGTTCGCCCCCATTTCCTGTGTGCCATGCTCTACCAGATCTTTTCCCTGTTACTTGACGTTGTGGGTGGCTTGCTCACGGGGGCCTGCCTGCTGCGCCTGTACATGCAGCTGCAGCGCGTGCCCTTTGGCAACCCCATCGGGCGGCTGGTCTTCGCGCTCAGCGACTGGCTGGTGCTGCCGCTGCGCCGCGTGATTCCGTCCGTCGGCGGCTGGGATGTGGCGTGCCTCGTCGGCGCCTTCCTGGTGCAACTGGCGCAGTATCTTTTGCTCTGGTCGGTGGTTGGCATCGGCGCCGCCTGGGCTTGGCTGCCATGGTTTGCGCTCTTTGGCATGGCCCGCGTGGCGGTGTCGGGCCTGATGGGGCTGCTGATCGTTTACGCCGTGCTGTCGTGGGTGCAGACCCAATCTCCCTTGAGCGACGTGATTACCCGGCTGTGCGAGCCCGTGCTGCGGCCGCTGCGCCGCGTGGTGCCGCTGCTGGGTGGCGTGGATCTGTCGCCCCTGGTGGCGCTGGTGCTGCTGCAGGTGGTGATGATCGTGCTGGGCCATCTGCAGGTGGTCGTTCTGCGCTGAGAGTGCACTGATCGTGAAGGTCGCCTGGATTGCCAGGTTCATAACGAAAATAGCTGCTAGCGCTTATGTAGTAAGCGCAAGCAGCTATTATTTTTATAGCATCATGCCCAGGCGGGCAGAGCCGCAGCGTCAGGCCACGGCGTCGGCCGGCAGGCGTTGCAGCATGGCCAGGCTGCGGGCGATGGTGTCGCGCAGCTCGCGGCGGTCGCAGATGAAATCGACAGCGCCCTTGGTCTGCAGGAACTCGGCGCGCTGGAAGCCTTCAGGCAGCTTCACACGCACGGTCGATTCGATCACGCGCGGGCCGGCAAAGCCGATCAGCGCCTTGGGTTCGGCAATGACGATGTCACCCACGAAGGCGAAGCCGGCCGACACGCCGCCCATGG
Organism: Acidovorax sp. WCS2018Noco2-16; assembly: GCF_031843945.1. Taxonomy (NCBI): domain Bacteria; kingdom Pseudomonadati; phylum Pseudomonadota; class Betaproteobacteria; order Burkholderiales; family Comamonadaceae; genus Acidovorax; species Acidovorax sp. WCS2018Noco2-16. Next base: position 113,352 of record NZ_JAVTJJ010000002.1, on the reverse strand, counting down.
TCGGGTCGGTCAGCACGCTGATGTAGGGCAGGCCCTTCTTGGCCAGCCGGGTCAGCGCGGCATTGGTCTTGGCCATCTGCATCAGCGACAGCAGGCCTTCTTGCATGCGGGCGCCGCCAGTGGCGGTAAAGCAGATGAACGGCACCTTCTGTTCGATGGCGTTTTCCACACCCCGCACGAAGCGCTCGCCCACCACGCTGCCCATCGAGCCGCCCATGAAGTCGAACTCGAAGCACGCCACGACCACGTTGACGCTCTTGATCGCGCCACCCATGACGATGAGCGCGTCGGTCTCGCCGGTGTTCTCCAGCGCTTCCTTCAGGCGTTCGGTGTACTTGCGGCTGTCCTTGAACTTGAGTGCATCGACCGGCAGCACTTCCTGGCCCAGCTCATAGCGTCCTTCGGGGTCGAGGAAGGAATTCAGGCGGGCGCGTGCGCCGATGCGGTGGTGGTGGCTGCATTGCGGGCAGACGTTCTGGTTCTGTTCCAGATCGGTCTTGTAGAGCACGGTCTCGCAGCTGGGGCACTTGGTCCAGAGGCCCTCGGGCACCTGGCGGCGCTCGGTCGGGTCGGTGTGCTGGATTTTGGACGGCAGGAGTTTTTCGAGCCAGGACATGCGTTTTCCTTTGTATGAAGCTGCCGGGCTGGACCGAAGCAGCTTGTGAAGCCGGCGTGCCCCCAAGCCAGGGACACCGTGGAACCGGCTTTGCCGGGCCACTGGTGTCGTCCCCCTTCCCGCGCGCAGCGCGAGAGAAGGGGGAAGCGGCGAAGCCGCTCAGGGGGTAGCACCGAATTATGCGTCGAGCGCCTTGCGGATGCCGCGCAGGAAGTCCACCGTGACGGCGACCACCTTCTCGTGCGGTTGGTCTTCGATCAGCTGGATGATGCGGCTGCCGATGACCACCGCGTCGGCCACGCGGCCAATGGCTTGCGCGGTCGCCGCGTCGCGGATGCCGAAGCCCACGCCCACGGGAATGTCGCCCACCTGCTGGCGAATGCGCGGCAGCATGGCTTCCACGGCGGCGGTATCGAGCGTGCCGGAGCCGGTCACGCCCTTGAGCGACACGTAATACACGTAGCCGCTGGCCACGCGTGCCACCTGCTGCATGCGCTCGTCGGTACTGGTGGGAGCCAGCAGGAAGATCAGATCCATGCCGTGCGCGCGCAGGCTGGCGGCGAAGGCTTCGCATTCCTCCGGTGGGTAGTCGACGATGAGCACACCGTCTACGCCGGCAGCGGCGCAGTCGCGCACGAAGGCGCCCTCGCCGTGGCGCTGGTCGTAGCGCTCGACCGGGTTGGCATAGCCCATCAGCACCACCGGCGTATTGCCGTTGCGCTGGCGGAAGACGCGCACGTGCTCGAGCACCTGCGCCATGCCAATGCCCAGTGCCAGCGCCTTTTCACCGGCCTTCTGAATCACCGGGCCATCGGCCATGGGGTCGGAAAACGGCACGCCCAGCTCGATCACGTCGGCGCCGGCCTCGACCATGCCGTGCATCAGCGCGGGCGTGATGTCGGCGAATGGAAAACCGGCGGTCACGTAAGGAATGAGCGCCTTGCGGCCTTGCTGGCGCAGGGCCGCAAAGGTGGCGGCGATGCGGGAAGCGGGAGCTGCGGCGGTCATGCGGCAGGCCCTCCCTTGACCACGTGGCCGCGCATGGAAGGGCGGTCGTAGAAGTCGGCGCCCGACAGGTCGGCCACGGTGCCGATGTCCTTGTCGCCCCGGCCGGAGAGGTTCACCAGGATGGACTGGTCGGGCCGCAACGTGGGTGCCAGTTGCATGGCGTAGGCCACTGCATGGCTGGATTCGAGCGCGGGGATGATGCCTTCGGTGCGGCAGAGGTGGTGGAAGGCTTCCAGCGCCTGCCGGTCGGTGATGCCCACGTATTCGGCCCGGCCGAGTTCTTGCAGCCAGGCGTGCTCGGGGCCCACGCCGGGGTAGTCCAGGCCGGCGCTGATGCTGTGCGTTTCGGTGATCTGGCCGTTCTCGTCCTGCAGGATGAAGGTGCGGTTGCCGTGCAGCACGCCGCTGCTGCCACGCTGCAGCGATGCGGAATGCTTGCCGCTGTCCAGGCCTTCACCGGCCGCTTCCACGCCGATCAGGCGGGTTTTTTCAAACGGGATGTAGGGGTGGAAGATGCCCATGGCGTTACTGCCGCCGCCCACGCACGCGACGACCACGTCGGGCTGGTCGTTGGCCATCTGCTGCGCCGCCAGCATCTCGGGCATCTGCGTGATGCATTCCTGCCCGATCACGCTCTGGAAGTCGCGCACCATCATCGGGTAGGGGTGGGGCCCGGCCACTGTGCCGATGATGTAGAAGGTGTTGTCCACGTTGGCCACCCAGTCGCGCATGGCTTCGTTGAGCGCGTCCTTGAGCGTCCGGCTACCCGAATCGACGGGCACCACGGTGGCGCCCAGCAGCTTCATGCGGTAGACGTTGGGGCTTTGGCGCTTGACGTCTTCCGAGCCCATGTAGACCACGCATTCCAGGCCGTAGCGCGCGCAGATGGTGGCGGTGGCCACGCCGTGCTGGCCGGCGCCGGTTTCGGCAATGATGCGCGGCTTGCCCATGCGCTTGGCGAGCATGGCCTGGCCGATCACGTTGTTGATCTTGTGCGCGCCGGTGTGGTTGAGGTCTTCGCGCTTGAGGTAGATCTGCGCGCCGCCGAGTTCGCGGCTGGTGCGAGCGGCGTGGTAGACGGGTGAGGGCCGGCCGACGAAGTGCGCCAGCTCGTACGCGAATTCCGCGAGGAATTCGGGGTCGTGCTGGTAACGCGCGTAGGCGTCCTTCAGTTCGTTGATGGCATGCGTCAGCGTCTCGCTGACGAAGCTGCCGCCGTAGGTGCCGAAATGGCCCGAGGCATCGGGAAAGGAATAGTCAGACATCAGAGGTATGAGGGAACAGGTGCCGCATCGGCCGCGCGCACGGCGGCGATGAAGCGGTGAATCTTGTCGGCGTCCTTGACGCCCCGCAGGGGTTGCCCGTCGGGGCCGTCGGCTTCGACGCCGGAGGAAACGTCAACGGCCAGCGTCTTGCAGCGCGGCCGTACCTGCCAGATGCCATCGGTCACGTTTGCAGGCGTGAGTCCACCAGACAAAACGAGGTGAGAGTCGACGCTTGGAGGCAGAAGTGACCAATTGAAAGCCTTGCCGCCGCCGCCATAACCTTCGACATGTGCGTCGAGCAGGATGGCCTGGGCGTGAGAGTGATCGAGCGCGTATTTTACGAGGTCAAAACGTGCCGCGCCGGCGCCCAGGGGAATGCGCGCCGCACGCAGGTAGGGACGCGCTCCGTCCGCCGTGGCCGCCAGGCAGTCCGCCGGCGACTCATCACCATGAAATTGCACGGTAGCGCCCGCTATCAAAGCGCTTGCAGCTATTATTTTAGGAGCACTCTCATTCACGAACAGCAGTACCGGCGTGACGAAGGGCGGCAGCCGGCGCGCCAGTTGCGCCGCCCGCTCGGGCGTGACTGCGCGGGCGCTGCGGGCATAGAGCACGAATCCCACCGCGTCGGCACCGGCGGCCACTGCAGCATCCACGTCTTGCTCGCGCGTCAGCCCGCAGATCTTCACGCGCGTGCGCGCGGGGTGCGATGAGTTGGAAGGCGAGGAGGAAGAGGCGGGGGTGAAGGGAGCGTTGCCAGGGGAATTCATGGCAGCCAATCATACGCAGCCGCATGCGAGGGCAGGCCCCACGCGGCGTCGTACGAAGGCCCGACGAAATAGAGACCGTCAGGCGAAAAGGTCGGTGCTGCGGCGTCGCGCGAGAGCGCATCGCGCACGCTGCGCATCCAGTCGGGCGGCTGTTTGCCCTGGCCGATGGCGATCAGGCAGCCCATGATGTTGCGGATCATGTGGTGCAGGAAGGCGTTGCCCTCGAACTCGAAGCGCCAGTAACAGGGGCTCCAGTCGTGCGGGTCACCTGAACTGGAATGCTGCGGCGCAGTGCTGCGGTGGGTGATGCGGATCTGGTGCAGCGTCTTCACCGGCGACTTGGCTTGGCAGGCGGAGGCACGGAACGACGTGAAGTCGTGCTCGCCGAGCAGATGCTGGGCCGCAGCGCGCATGGAATCGCCGTCCAGCGGGTAGAACACCCAGCCCACGCGGCCTGCCTCCACGCTGGGGCGCACGGGCGATTGCAGCAGCACGTACGCGTAGCGCCGTGCAATGGCGCTGCCACGCGAGTGGAAGGCATCGGGCACCGGCTGCGCCCACTGCACGGCAATGTCGGCCGGAAGAAAGGTGTTGGTGCCGCGCACCCAGGAAGACGGCGCGCGCTCCAGCGGCGTGTCGAAATGCACCACTTGCATCAGGCCGTGCACTCCGGTGTCGGTGCGGCCGGCACACAGCGTCGATACGCGCTGCGTGGCGAAGCGGCTCAGCGCGGCCTCCAGCTTGTCCTGCACGGTGTTGCCCGACAGCTGGCTCTGCCAGCCGTTGTAGCCCTGGCCGTTGTAGCCGACACCGAGCGCCATTCTCATGGCGCTACCCGAAAAATGGAGGGCGGTGTGCCGCGCAGTCCCATCAGCCGAGTTCGGACAGCAGGCGCTGGGCCCGTGTCTTCAACTCGCCAGAAGACTCGGCGATGACTTCTTCGATCAGCGTGCGAGCGCCTTCGCTGTCACCGATGGCGTTGAACTCTTCGGCCAGCGCCAGCTTGGTGGCCAACGGGTCGTCAGGCAGGGCCGAGCTGGTGATCGCTGGCTCGGCGAGCGTGGGCGCAGGCTGAGCGCGGGCCGGTTCGGTGGGGCTGTCCAGATCCAGCGAAAGGTCGCCCAGATCGAAGTCGCGCGGCTCGAGCGGCTTACCGTCCTGATCCAGCGGCGTGATGCCGGAATCGAGCAGCGACAGGTCGCTGGCAGCGAATTCAGGCGCGTCGATGGTACCGGCAGGAGAGGCGCTGAGCGGCGTGGGCTCGGTGGAGGCGCCTGGACGATCCCACTCGCTGTCCGGCAGGTCGAGTCCGGAAAGATCCAGCTCAGGGGTCGGCTCATCTACGTGTGCGGGTGCAGGCATCGGCGCCGGTGCTTCGGCTTGCAGTTCAGCGGATGGCGCGGCAGAGGAAGCAGACGCGGCGTAAGTGCCCGCGGCGGCGCCGGCAGCCGCTGCGGCTGCGAGGGCAAAGGCGCCTGGAGCGGCAGCAGTCGCTGGAGGTGCCGGTGGCGCTTCCGTCAACGCATCGTCGGGCAGATCAAGATCCAAGTCCAGATCGAGGTCAGGTGGCATGGCTGCCTGCGGACCACCGCCGGGAGTTGGCGCGTTCGACAAGGTGCTGGCAAAGCCGCCGGTTGGGATCGAGGCGACGAAATCGGGTTGTCCGCCCAGCGAGGGGCGAGCGCCTGGCTGGTAGAGCGCGTTGTCCGGATCCAGGCCACGGCCCAGGTCGGCCACGCGGTTCCAGTCCGGGCCATGGCCGTCGGTCAGCCGCAGCACGTCGTTGGCCACCACTTCAAAGGCCTTGCGGTCTTGCCGTTTGGCATAGATTTCAGCCAGCTTGGCGTACACGGCCGTGCGTTCCGGATGGTGGCGCGCAGCTTCCTTGAGAATTTCTTCGGCCTGCAGGTCGCGGCCGTAAGCCAGGTAGACATCGGCTTCGGCCACGGGATCCACGTCACCGCCCGTGTCGAGCTGGCTGGGCGAATACGCCATCGAAGAGCCGGTGGTCAACTCGCTGTTGGCGGTGTCTATGCGCTGGCCGCCGCTGGCGCCGAAGAACGAGTCGGGCTGCAGCCGGCTTTCCATGAAGGAGCTGTCCACTCCCGAGCTAGCGCGACGGCGCTGTGCGGAGCGATAGCCGGCATAGCCAAGCAGGGCGAGGATGAGTGCAAGCGCCACGCCGGGCACTAGGGGATCTTCCAGCAGCGTAGAAACAAAACCGGGCTCTTCAGCCGGGGCAGCTGAAGGTACGGCCGCCGGTGTGGCCGCCGCTGTGGCGGTGGCTGCCGCAGCAGAAGCTGCCGAAGCGGGGCTGGCGGCAGAGGCAGGCGATGCGGGTGCAGACGCCGTCACGCCGGGAGTCGTCGCCGCAGCGGCTGGTGAACTGGCGCTGGGCTGCAAGGCTGGAGCGGCAGCACCCGGTTGCGCCGCCGTGGCCGCGGCGCCCGTCACTGCTGCGGTGGCGCCCGCGCCAGCGTTTGCAGCCGCCGGTGCAGGGGTTGAGGCCGCATTCAGTTTGTTGAGGTCGGAGATGTTCTTGGACAACTCGGCCATGCGGGCCGCGGATTCGCTGGCCTGCTTGTCTTTGGCCAATTGGTCATCGGCCTTGTTCGCCTGCACGCCGCCCTTGGATAGCGTGAGTTTGTCGGGGGCTGCCGTTGTGGGCTTGCGGTCATCGACCTGGGCCTGCACCGACCCGCTGGCGGCGCGATCCGCCGCAGCCACCTGGGCTGCGGGGGCTGCCGTCGCCAGGCGGCGGCGGAATTCATTGAAGTCACGGCTTTGCGCCGCGATGATCTGGCGCGCTTGCGCGGGCGGCGTGGTCTGCGCCTGCACTTCATCAGGGATCTGCAGCACGGCACCGGCACGCAACCGGTTGACGTTGCCGCCGACGAACGCATCAGGATTGGCGCGCATCATGGCCACCAGCATCTGGTCCAGCGACACGCCCGAAGGCCGGTTGGAATTGGCGATGCGGCCCGCGGTGTCGCCTGCGCGCACAGTCACTTCGTCCGCTGCTGCGGGTGCAGGTGCAGGCCGAGAAGACGCTGCCGTGGCGGCTGGACGTGGGGCAGCGGCAGGTGCCGGAGCCGGTGGGGCAGAGCCCGTCACGGCCGGGCGCTGTGGCTGGGGCGTTGCAGCGACTGCGGGAGCCGGCGCCGTCGTGGCGGCTGCCACAGGCGGTGCGGTGACTTGCGGCGATGCAGTGACTGCAGGGGCCGGGCGGCGCGTGGCCGGCGGGTCGAACAGCATCGTGTAGCTGCGCACGATGTGCCCGGAATTCCACGACGCATCGATCACCAGATCGACAAACGGGTCGTTGATGGGCCGGTCGCTGTTCAGGCGCAGCACCATCGAACCATCTGCCCGCCTTTGCAAGGCCATACGCACGCCGTTGAGCGTGGGCGTGTATTCAAGGCCTTGGGAGCGGAACACGTCCGGCGAGGCCAGCGTGGCACGCAGGGAGTCGGCCTCGGCTGGGGTGATCTGTGGCAGCTCGATTTCAGCACGCAGCGGCTCGCCGAGCGCTGATTGAACGGTGACCCGTCCAAGGGCCAGAGCGGAAGCATCGGTGGCGTACAGGCCGGCGGACAGAATGGCCGCGGCGGCCAGGGCGGAAAGTTTCCAACGATGCATTTGAGCCATCAGCGAAGAGGTTGGCACCTGCCAAGGTGGCCGGAGCGTTCAGCCCTGGCGGATTTGGTTCCGCCAAGGCACGTGAGAATATGTAAAAAGCACAATAGCATCAATGCTTTGCAGTGACAAGCCAAGCGGCTGGGCCTGCTGCACTGGCGCGGTTTCAGCAGGTCTGCAAGCTATTTTCTTGTTGGTGCGGTACAACGCGGCGCAGTGTAAACCGGTGGGCGTGGTGCTCACGCATGACAAGCGAGCGGCAAAAGAAAACGGCCCGCTTGGGGCCGTTCTTTCTTATGCGTCGAGCAGTATGCGCAGCATGCGGCGCAGCGGCTCTGCCGCGCCCCACAGGAGCTGGTCGCCAATCGTGAATGCGCCGATGTACTCGGGCCCCATTGCCAGTTCGCGGATGCGGCCGACAGGGATCGTCATGGTGCCAGTCACAGCCACGGGCGTCAGGTCTTTGATCGTGGCTTCGCGCGTGTTGGGCACCACCTTCACCCATTCGTTGTCGGCCGCGATCATGGCTTCGATGTCGGCCACCGGAACGGCCTTCTTCAGCTTGAAGGTCAGCGCCTGGCTGTGGCAGCGCATGGCGCCCACGCGCACGCAAAAACCATCGACCGGCACGGCCGGGCTGCCGAAGCCGTCGCCCTGGCCCAGGATCTTGTTGGTCTCGGCCATGCCCTTCCACTCTTCCTTGGACATGCCGTTGCCCAGATCCTTGTCGATCCAGGGGATCAGGCTGCCGCCCAGAGGCACGCCGAAGTGGGCCGTTTCCGCTTCCGACAGGCTGCGCTGCTTGGCGATGACCTTGCGGTCGATTTCCAGGATGGCGCTCTTGGGATCGTCGAGCAGCGATCGCACTTCGGCGTTCAGCGTGCCGTATTGCGTGAGCAACTCGCGCATGTGCTGCGCGCCGCCGCCGCTGGCCGCTTGGTAAGTCTGCGTGCTCATCCACTCGACGAGGCCCGCCTTGTACAGCGCGCCCACGCCCATCAGCATGCAGCTGACGGTGCAGTTGCCGCCAACCCAGTTTTTGCCGCCCTTGGCCAGCGCGTCCTTGATCACGGACAAATTGACCGGGTCAAGCACGATGACCGCGTCGTCCTTCATGCGCAGGGTGGAGGCCGCGTCGATCCAGTGGCCGTTCCAGCCGGCCGCCCTCAGCTTGGGGAACACTTCGCTGGTGTAGTCGCCGCCCTGGGCGGTGAGGATGATGTCGCAGCGCTTGAGCGCGTCGATGTCGAACGCGTCCTGGAGCGTGGTCTCGTTCTTGGCCTGCGCTGGGGCCTTGCCGCCCGCGTTGGACGTAGAGAAGAACATAGGCTCGATCAACCCGAAGTCGCCCTCGGCCTGCATGCGATCCATGAGAACAGAGCCGACCATGCCGCGCCAGCCGACCAGACCTACCAACTTGCTCATTTTCAACACCCCTACTCAGTTAAGAAGAAACAATGCCCGACCGGGACTGTTCCTGCCCGGCTCGTCTAGGCCAGGAGGGGCGCACGACGATACCGGAGCTAGGTCAGCCCGTAATGGTCGTGGTTTTGGTGGTGATTGCGCGCACGGCCACGGCTGCCAGCAGGGCAGTGGTGGTGTTCAGGGCGAACGGGCGGGCGGCAAACATAGCCGACGATTGTAGCGGAAGCCACCGGGCGGCCGATGCTTTGTCGTGCGAGAGGCACGGCCGGGGCTGTGGCAAGGGCCACGCCGGCTCCACGCCTGCGCCGCCGCGTTGAGTTTCGCTGCGGCCTCTTGTGATGCCCTCACGCGAATGCGTTCGCCCGCTGAAAGCTTCGGCTTATGCCAGCGCCTTGACCACCGCATCGCCCATTTGCGCCGTGCCCACCTTGGTGGTGCCTTCGCTCCAGATATCGGGCGTGCGCAGGCCTTGCTCCAGCACACGCTGCACGGCCTTTTCGATGCGCTGGGCGGCTGCTTCCTGGTTCAGGCTGAAGCGCAACATCATCGCGGCGCTGAGGATGGTGGCCAGCGGGTTGGCCACGCCCTTGCCGGCGATGTCCGGCGCGCTGCCGTGGCTGGGCTCGTACAGGCCCTGGTTCTTGCTGTTCAGGCTGGCCGAAGGCAGCATGCCGATGGAGCCGGTGAGCATGGATGCTTCATCCGACAGGATGTCGCCGAACATGTTGCCGGTGACCACCACGTCGAAGGCCTTGGGCGCCTTCACCAGTTGCATGGCGGCGTTGTCCACGTACATGTGCTGCAGCTCCACGTCAGGGTACTGCTGGCCCACTTCTGTCACCACGTCCTTCCAGAACTGAAAGGTTTCCAGCACGTTGGCCTTGTCCACGCTGGTGACCTTCTTGCTGCGCTTGCGGGCCGCCTGGAAGGCCACGTGCGCGATGCGTTCGATCTCCGGGCGGCTGTAGCGCATGGTGTCGAAGGCTTCTTCCGCGCCGGGAAAGTGCCCGTCCACGGCGGTGCGCCGGCCGCGCGGCTGGCCGAAGTAGATGTCGCCCGTCAGCTCGCGGATGATGAGGATGTCCAGGCCGGAGATGAGTTCGGGCTTCAGGCTCGATGCGCCCACCAGTTGCTCGTAGCAGATGGCCGGGCGGAAGTTGGCGAACAGGCCGAGGTTCTTGCGCAGGCCCAGGATGGCCTGCTCGGGCCGCAGCGGGCGGTCGAGCTTGTCGTACTTCCAGTCGCCCACGGCGCCGAACAGCACGGCGTCGGCGTCTTGCGCCAGCTTCAAAGTGGATTCGGGCAGCGGATGGCCGTGCGCTTCGTAGGCGGCGCCGCCCACCAGGGCCGATTCCATCTCGAAGGGCAGGTCCAGCACCTCCAGCACCTTGACGGCTTCCGCGACGATTTCGGTACCAATGCCGTCACCCGGCAACACTGCGATTTTCATGTTTTGCTTCTCTTTTGATAGCTGGCAGCGCTTATCCATAAAGCGCTAGAGGCCAATTTGACTAATAAACTGTCCGAAGACAACGCGGCGCCGCGTCACGACGCCATCGTGTGCGCCAGCCAGGGCTTGGTCGCCAGGCGCTCGGCCTCGAAGGTGCGGATCTTGTCAGACTGGCGCAGCGTCAGGCCGATGTCGTCGAAGCCGTTGAGCAGGCAGTATTTGCGAAAGGCGTTCACCTCGAACGGGATCTCGTCGCCCTGCGGCGGCACGATGACCTGACGCTCCAGGTCGACGGTGAGTTCGTAGCCCGGGAATGCATGCACCTGGTCGAACAACTGGCCCACCGTAGCCTCGGGCAGCACGATGGGCAGCAGGCCGTTCTTGAAGCAGTTGTTGAAGAAAATGTCGGCAAAGCTGGGTGCGATCACGGCGCGAAAGCCGTATTGGTCCAGCGCCCACGGCGCGTGTTCGCGGCTCGATCCGCAACCGAAGTTCTTGCGCGCCAGCAGGATGGACGCGCCCGCGTAGCGCGGCTGATTCAGCACGAAGTCTGGGTTCGGCTTGCGGCTGGTCGGGTCCTGGCCGGGCTCGCCCTGGTCCAGATAGCGCCATTCGTCGAACAGGTTCACGCCGAAGCCGGTCTTCTTGATCGACTTGAGGAACTGCTTCGGAATGATCGCGTCGGTGTCGACATTCTCGCGGTCCATGGGCGCGACGAGGCCCTGGTGGATGGTGAATTGCTGCATGTTTGTCTCTCGGGGTGTTTACTTCGCGGCGCGCTCGATGGCGCCACCGGCGCGCTGCACGTCCTGGCCCATGCCCTTGACGGTGTTGCAGCCAGACAGCGCCAAGGCCGTAGCCAGCGCGAACAGGGCGGTGATGGTTTTCACGGCGAGCTCCTTACAAAAGAGGGAATCAGGCGAACTGGCGAATGTCCACGAAGTGGCCGTGCACGGCGGCCGCCGCGGCCATGGCGGGGCTGACCAGGTGCGTGCGACCACCCGCGCCCTGGCGGCCTTCGAAGTTGCGGTTGCTGGTGGAAGCGCAGCGCTCGCCCGGCTCCAACCGGTCGGCGTTCATCGCCAGACACATCGAACAACCGGGCTCGCGCCATTCGAAGCCGGCGGCCTTGAAGATCTCGTGCAGGCCTTCGCGCTCGGCCTGTTCCTTGACCAGGCCAGAGCCCGGCACCACCATCGCCACCTTGATGTTCTTGGCCACTTTCTGGCCCAGCTTCTTGACCAGCGCGGCGGCCTCGCGCATGTCTTCGATTCGGCTGTTGGTGCAGCTGCCGATGAACACCTTGTCCACGAAGATGTCGGCGAGCGCCTTGCCGGGCTGCAGATTCATGTAGGTCAGCGCGCGCTCCATCGCGCCGCGCTTGTTGGCGTCTTTTTCCTTGTCGGGGTCGGGCACGCGGGCGTCCACGCCCAGCACCATTTCGGGCGACGTGCCCCAGGTGACCTGCGGCACGATGTCGGCCCCGTTGAGCGTGACCACCGTGTCGAACTGCGCGTCCGCATCGGAATGCAGCGTCTTCCAGTACGCCGCGGCTTGGTCCCATTCCACGCCCGTGGGCGACAGCGGCCGGCCCTTCACGTACTCGATGGTCTTGTCGTCCACCGCCACCAGCCCCGCGCGTGCGCCGCCCTCGATGGCCATGTTGCAGACCGTCATGCGGCCTTCCATGCTGAGCGCGCGGATGGCGGAGCCGCCGAATTCGATGGTGTAGCCCGTGCCGCCGGCCGTGCCGATCTTGCCGATGATGGCCAGCACGATGTCCTTGGCCGTCACGCCGGGCGCCACCTGGCCGTCCACTCGCACCAGCATGTTCTTGGCCTTCTTGGCCAGCAGCGTCTGCGTAGCCATCACGTGCTCGACCTCGCTGGTGCCGATGCCGTGCGCCAGCGCGCCGAACGCACCGTGCGTGCTGGTGTGGCTGTCGCCGCACACCACCGTCATGCCGGGCAGCGTGGCGCCGTTTTCAGGGCCGATCACGTGCACGATGCCCTGGCGCTTGTGCATGAACGGGAAGAACGCCGCCGGCGTGATCTGCGCCATGTTGTCGTTCAGCGTGGTGATCTGTTCCTTGCTGATCGGGTCGGTGATGCCGTCGTAGCCGTTTTCCCAGCCGGTGGTGGGCGTGTTGTGGTCGGCCGTGCCCACGATGGAGCTCATGCGCCAGACCTTGCGGCCGGCCTCGCGCAGGCCCTCGAAAGCCTGCGGGCTGGTCACTTCGTGCACCAGATGGCGGTCGATGTAGAGGATGGAGGTGCCGTCCTCTTCGGTGTGGACGACGTGCTCGTCCCAGATCTTGTCGTAAAGGGTGCGTCCCATGGCGGGTCTCTTTTCTTGGCGTGGGGAAAGGGTGTTACCGGAGGGCTTATGGGCCCACTGGATCGGATTCTAGGATCGCCGCGCCCCTGGTCGCGATGGCGGCCGGTGCCGGCTCAGGCGGTGCGGCCAGATGCTCGGCCAGCAGGCGCGCAGTGACGGGCAGCGTGTCGAAGTCGCGCGCGACCAGTTGCAGCTGGCGCTCGGCCCAGGGCTCGTTCAGCGCGACGGCCTGCAGCCGGCCCACGCCCTGCATCAGCGCAAAGGCGCGGTCGGGCAGCAGGCCGACGCCCAGGCCGTTGTCGATCATGCGGCACATGGCGTCCAGGCCTGTCACCTGGATGCGCTGGCGCAGCGGGCGCGCGGACTGCGCGGCGCCCTGGCGCATCGCCAGGCTGATGCTGCTGCCGGCATGCAGGCCGACGATGTCCCAATCCAGCACGTCGCTGAACGCCACGGCCTCGCGCTCGGCCAGCGGGTGCCCGTGCGGCACCACCACCACCAGCCGGTCGCTGCGGTAGGGGCGGCTTTGCAGGCCTTCCAGACTGCCCTCGACCGCGCCGGTGTGGCACAGGCCCAGGTCGGCCGCGCCTTCGCGCACGGCGTGCAGCACGGCGGGGCTGAGGTGTTCCTGCAGGTCGATCTTGATCTGGCTGTGCATGCGCGAGAAGGCGCCCAGGTCTTCGGGCAGAAACTGCACGATGGCCGAGATGTTGGCGTGCATGCGCACGTGCCCGCGCACGCCGCCCGCGTATTCGCTCAACTCGCCCTGCATGCGCTCGAGCCCGAACAGCACGGTGCGCGCGTGGTGCAGCAGGCTTTCGCCCGCCGGCGTGAGCGTGACGCCGCGGCTGTGGCGGTAAAGCAGGGCGGTATCGACGGCGGTTTCCAGATCGGACAGGCGCTTGCTGACGGCTGAAGCTGCGATGAATTCACGCTCGGCCGCCCGCCCGATGCTGCCCAGTTCGCAGACGGCCACGAACAGTTGCAGCGAGGTGAGGTCGATACGGCGCGCAAAACTGCGCTCTGAGTTTTTCATCGGGTGGAGGATGTTCTTGCTTCTCGTTTGGAGAAGTGAGCGGCATTTTCCTTCAGAGAACGAGAGGCCGCCATCGTGAAATGCGATGTCGTCCATCGCAAGTGGGGCCATCGAAGCGCAGATGCTATTAAATAGTGAGCTGCTAGCGCTTGACCCTTGTGGCTCTGAGAATCATTGGTACCTGAATCGCTTATCCATCAGGCGCAAGAAGCTATGAAAAAAATAGCAGTCATGCGTTCTACAGCCGTGCAGCTTTGCACGACGTGACTCCGCCGGCCACCCGAGTCAGGCGCGCGTGCTTTCCAAGTGGTTCGGATCGTTAGCCATCGCCCTGCACCAAAAGAAAACCGCCCCGGGCCCAGGAAGCGCGGAGCGGTCATCGACAGAGACAAGCCAGGTGTGCACCTGGCGATCACAGCGCGGTCAGGTGAACAGATTCTTCAACTTGTCCGTCCAGCTTTCACCGCTGGGTGAATGCTTGCCGCCGCCTTTCTTCAACGACTCGTCCAGTTCTTTCAGTAGCTTGCGCTGGTGCTCGGTCAACTTGACCGGCGTCTCTACCGCGATGTGGCAGTACAGATCGCCCGGATAGCTGGAGCGCACACCCTTGATGCCCTTGCCGCGCAGGCGGAACTGCTTGCCGGCCTGGGTGCCTTCCGGAATGTCGATGGCCGCCTTGCCTGCCAGCGTGGGCACCTCGATCTCGCCGCCCAGCGCGGCGGTGATGAAGCTCACCGGCACCTGGCAGTGCAGGTCGTCGCCGTCGCGCTCGAAGATGTCGTGCTTCTTCAGGCGGATCTCGATGTACAGGTCGCCCGGCGGGCCGCCGTTCGTGCCGGGTTCGCCGTTGCCGGTGCTGCGAATGCGCATGCCGTCGTCGATGCCGGCCGGAATCTTCACTTCCAGCGTCTTTTGTTTCTTGACCTTGCCCTGGCCGTGGCAGGTGATGCAAGGCTCGGGAATGATCTTGCCCGTGCCGCGGCAGTGCGGGCAGGTCTGCTGCACGCTGAAGAAACCCTGGCGCATCTGCACGGTGCCGGAGCCCGAGCACGTGGTGCAGGTCTTGGCGCTGGTGCCGGCCTTGGCGCCGCTGCCGTGGCAGGTCTCGCACGACTCCCACGACGGGATGCGGATCTGCGCATCCTTGCCTTTGGCGGCTTCTTCCAGCGTGACGTCCATCGCGTAGCTCAGGTCGTTGCCGCGATAGACCTGCCGGCCGCCCGCGCGCCCTGCGCCCGCGCCCCGCTGCTGGCCGAACATGTCGCCGAAGATGTCGCCGAAGGCCTCGGCAAAGCCACCGAAGCCTTCCGCGCCGGGGCCGCCCGGTCCGCGCATGTTCGGGTCCACGCCCGCATGCCCGTACTGGTCGTAAGCCGCTTTCTTCTGCGGGTCCGAGAGCATCTCGTAGGCCTCCTTGGCCTCCTTGAATCGCTCCTCGGCCGCCTTGGCAGCATCACCCTGATTGCGGTCGGGGTGGTGCTTCATCGCCAGCTTGCGATACGCCTTCTTGATCTCTTCGTCCGAGGCGTTCTTGGGAACACCCAGCACTTCGTAATAGTCTCTCTTGGACATGTCTTTTCCAGCCTCGTTGGAACAGGAACGCCGCGCTCAGGGCTCCGATGGAGGAGCCCGGCGCGGCGGTGAGCAGATCCCGCTCGCGCGGAGAATCAGCCCTTCTTCACTTCCTTGACTTCGGCGTCCACCACGTTGTCGTCGTGGGGTGCCGCGCCCGCGGAGTGCGATGCACCACCACCGGCCGATGGGCCGCCTGCGGCCTCAGTTCCGCCTGCTGCGGCGGCTTGCGCGGCCTGTGCGTCGGCGTACATCTTCTCGCCCAGCTTCTGGCTGGCGGCCATCAGCGCGGTCGTCTTCTCGTCGATCGCAGCCTTGTCCTCGCCCTTGAGCACTTCTTCCAGCGCCTTCACGGCAGATTCGATCTGCTCCTTCTCGCCCGCGTCCAGCTTGTCGCCGTGCTCGGACAGGCTCTTGGTCACGCTGTGCACGGCGGCTTCGCCCTGGTTGCGCGCCTGGACCAGTTCCAGTTTCTTCTTGTCGTCCGCAGCGTTCAGCTCGGCGTCCTTCACCATCTTCTGGATCTCTTCCTCGGAAATACCCGAGTTGGCCTTGATGGTGATCTTGTTTTCCTTGCCGGTGGCCTTGTCCTTGGCGCCCACGTGCAGGATGCCGTTGGCGTCGATGTCGAAAGACACCTCGATCTGCGGCGTGCCGCGGGCCGATGGCGGAATGCCTTCGAGGTTGAACTCGCCCAGCAGCTTGTTGGCGGTGGCAATCTCGCGCTCGCCCTGGAACACCTTGATCGTCACGGCCGGCTGGTTGTCATCGGCGGTCGAGAAGGTCTGTGCAAACTTCGTCGGGATCGTGGTGTTCTTCGTGATCATCTTGGTCATCACACCGCCCAGGGTTTCGATACCCAGCGACAGCGGCGTCACGTCCAGCAGCAGCACGTCCTTGCGATCGCCCGACAGCACCTGGCCCTGAATGGCGGCACCCACGGCCACGGCTTCGTCAGGGTTCACGTCCTTGCGGGGTTCCTTGCCGAAGAATTCCTTGACCTTGTCCTGCACCTTGGGCATGCGCGACATGCCGCCGACCAAGATCACGTCGTTGATGTCGGACACGCTGATGCCGGCATCCTTGATCGCCATGCGGCAAGGGGCCATCGTGCGCTCGATCAGCTCGTCGACCAGGCTTTCCAGCTTGGAGCGGGTCAGCTTGATGTTCAGGTGCTTCGGGCCTGAGGCATCGGCCGTGATGTAGGGCAGGTTGATGTCGGTCTGCGCAGAGTTCGACAGCTCGATCTTGGCCTTCTCGGCCGATTCCTTCAGGCGCTGCAGGGCGAGCACGTCCTTGGAGAGATCAACGCCTTGGTCCTTTTTGAACTCGGCAATGATGTAGTCGATGATGCGCTGGTCGAAGTCTTCGCCGCCCAGGAAAGTGTCGCCGTTGGTGGACAGCACTTCGAACTGCTTTTCGCCATCGACGTCGGCGATCTCGATGATCGACACGTCGAACGTGCCGCCACCCAGGTCATACACGGCGATCTTGCGGTCGGCCTTGTCCTGCTTGTCCAGGCCGAAGGCCAGCGCTGCTGCGGTGGGCTCGTTGATGATGCGCTTCACGTCGAGGCCGGCGATGCGGCCGGCGTCCTTGGTGGCCTGGCGCTGGGCGTCGTTGAAGTACGCAGGCACGGTGATCACGGCCTCGGTCACGGGCTCGCCCAAGTAGTCCTCGGCGGTCTTCTTCATCTTGCGCAGCACTTCGGCGCTGATCTGCGGCGGTGCCAGCTTGTTGCCGCGCACTTCCACCCAGGCGTCACCGTTGTCGGCCTTGGTGATCGTGTAGGGCATGAGGTCGATGTCCTTCTGGACTTCTTTTTCCTCGAACTTGCGGCCGATCAGGCGCTTGGCGGCGTAGATCGTGTTGCGCGGGTTGGTGACGGCCTGGCGCTTGGCGGAGGCGCCGACGAGGATCTCGCCGTCTTCCTGGTAGGCAATGATGGAGGGGGTCGTACGGGCGCCTTCGCTGTTTTCGATCACGCGGGTCGTGTTGCCCTCCATGATGGCGACGCAGCTGTTGGTCGTGCCCAGATCGATGCCAATGATTCTTCCCATGTTGTTCTCCGTCTATC
Source organism: Acidovorax sp. WCS2018Noco2-16 (assembly GCF_031843945.1). Classification (NCBI taxonomy): domain Bacteria; kingdom Pseudomonadati; phylum Pseudomonadota; class Betaproteobacteria; order Burkholderiales; family Comamonadaceae; genus Acidovorax; species Acidovorax sp. WCS2018Noco2-16. The sequence goes on along the minus strand of NZ_JAVTJJ010000002.1, from coordinate 96,160 downwards.
TGAAAAAATGTGGATGTCTGTAACTTGTGGATAACTTGTCCGGCTTCAAGCCGGCGCATCCGGAAAATTTGCGTAGTAGTGGTCGCTTACTTAGGGGCGGTCACTGTCACCAGGGCGGGCCGCAGCACGCGGTCGGCGATCACGTAACCCCGTTGCAGCACCGTCACGACCGTGTTCGGCTCCTGCTCCGCAGGCACCACGCTGATGGCCTGATGTTGGTGCGGATCGAACTTGGCGCCCGCTTCCGGGTTGATCGCAAGGACCTTGTTGCGCTCCAGCGCGGCGGTGAGCTGGCGCAGTGTGGCGTCGGAGCCCTCGCGCAGTTGATCGGGCGTTGCGTCCTTGATGGCCAGGGCGGCGGTCAGACTGTCTGCCACGGGCAACAGGCTTTCGGCAAAGCTCTCGATGCTGAACTTGCGCGCCTTGGAAACCTCGTCTTCGGCGCGGCGGCGGGCGTTTTCGGCCTCGGCCTTGGCGCGCAGGAACTGGTCGGCCAGGTCGGCACTTTTCGCCTTGAGCTCGGCCAGCTCGTTTTGCAGGCGGCTCAACTCATCGGAGGCATGGGCCGCCATCGCTGCTTCGACTTCTTCGGGCGCGGGCTGCTGGTCCGCAGGGGCGTTGGCTGGATTGTGGTCGGACATGTCGATGTGATGTGAAATTGAACAGTACGTGCGGGATGTCGGTGCAATCCCCGGGATTTCAAGCGAAAAGCCCGGATCGGCGACGGGCGGCAGCGCTCGAGGCAGCTGCGCACCATCGCGAATCAGCCCGGGAGTGTACAAGCGCCAAGGCTGGGCTATAATCGCCGGCTTTGCCTTGCCACACTGCTTCTACGACGCAGCAGGTGGTATCACCCAGAAGGAGTCTGCATGCGTCATTACGAAATCATTTTGTTGATCCACCCGGATCAAAGCGAACAAGTTCCAGCCATGCTGGAGCGCTACAAGGGCATGATCACCGCTGGCGGTGGCAAGGTGCACCGCGTGGAAGACTGGGGCCGCCGTCAACTGGCGTACCTGATCAACAAGTTGGCCAAGGCCCACTACCTGTGCGTGAACATTGAAGCCGACCAGGCCGTGATGGCTGAACTGGAACACGCGTTCAAGTTCAACGACGCCGTGCTGCGCCACCTGACGGTGCAACGCAAGAAGGCTGATGCCGGCCCTTCGTCGATGATGAAGACCGTCGAGCGCGAAGAAGCCCGCAAGGCCAGCCAGGCTGAGTTCGCTGCCAGCGAACGCGAGCAGCAGCGCGATCGCTGATCTGCCTCCTTCAAGCCGGGAGGAGTGGAAAACCGCGTAGCCCTGACGGCCTGTATCGGCGAGGTTCAAGCCTTGCGATATACGCCCGCCGGCCTGCAAGCCCTCGATTTGCGCCTCGAACACGAGTCGCAGCAGGACGAAGCAGGTGTTCGGCGAGAAGTCCGGGCAGCCGTGAAGGCAGTGGCGTTCGGGGCGCTCGCAGAGCGACTGGCGCGACAGGCATTGGGAAGCCGCTGGAAATTCCAGGGTTTTCTGGCCACGCCGCGTAACGGCAAGGGGCTGGTATTCCACATCCAGGATATTCAACAAGATTAATTTTCAAGAGGTCCGAAAATGGCCACGTTCAAGAAGTTCAACAAAGACAAGCGCCCCAAGCGCAACACCCAGTCGCTGCTGTTCAAGCGCAAGCGCTTTTGCCGCTTCACGGTCGCTGGTGTGGAAGAGATCGACTACAAGGATGTCGACACGCTGCGTGATTTCATCGCCGAAAACGGCAAGATCATTCCGGCTCGCCTGACCGGCACGCGCGCCATCTATCAGCGTCAGCTGAACACTGCCATCAAGCGCGCGCGCTTCCTGGCCCTGGTCCCTTACAGCGACCAGCACAAGATCTAAGGAGCCCGACCATCATGCAAATCATCCTGCTCGACAAGGTCGTGAACCTCGGTAGCCTCGGCGAAATCGTCAAGGTCAAGGACGGCTACGCACGCAACTTCCTGATCCCGTCGGGCCGCGCCCGCCGCGCCACGGAAGCCAACAAGGCCGAGTTCGAAGCCAAGCGCGCCGAACTGGAAAAGGCTGCTGCTGCCAAGCTGGCGGAAGCCCAGGCCCAAGGCGAGAAGCTCGGCGGCACGACCGTCAAGCTGACGCAAAAGGCTGGTGTGGATGGCCGTCTGTTCGGCTCCGTCACCAACCACGACATCGCTGAAGAGCTGAACAAGCAAGGCTACGAAGTCGTGAAGTCGCAAGTGCGCCTGCCCAACGGCCCTATCAAGGTCGTCGGCGAAAGCACGATCAGCGTGGCACTGCACACCGACGTGGTGGTGGAAGTCACCGTGTCGGTCTACGGCGAAACCGCTTAAACCTACCCTGCTGACACCAGCAACGAAGCCGCCCTCAGGGCGGCTTTTGTGCTTTCTGGTGCGGCGTGCAATCCACCGCGAATTCACCGCCTGTCAACGGTTTGTCCACAGGTCTGTCCCCAGCCAATGCCTTGAGCGATGGCTGTGCCCCTTGCCCCGCTGAAGGAGTTTGCCGATGTCCGCCGTCATGCCCCCCCTGGACGACGAGTTCACTCCGTCGTCGTTGCCACCGCCGATTGATCGCGAAGTGGCACAGCTGCGCGTGCCTCCTCATTCCATCGAGGCGGAATCCAGCGTGCTGGGCGGCTTGCTGCTGGACAACGTGGCCTGGGACCGCGTGGGTGACCTGCTGGTCGACGGCGACTTCTACCGCCATGAGCACCAGCAGATCTATTCCGCCATCGGCAAGCTGGTCAACGCCAGCAAGCCGGCTGACGTGATCACGGTCTTCGAGGAGTTGCAGAATGTGGGCAAGGCCGAAGAAGTAGGCGGGCTGGCCTACCTCAACAGCCTGGCGCAGTACGTGCCCAGCGCCAGCAACATCCGGCGCTACGCGGAAATCGTGCGCGAGCGGGCCGTGCTGCGCAAGCTGGTCACGGCCAGCGACGAGATCGCCACCAACGCCTTCAACCCGATGGGCAAGACGGTCGAGCGCATCCTGGACGAGGCCGAGCAGAAGATCTTCGCCATCGGCGAAGAAGGCTCGCGCATGAAGCAGGGCTTCCAGTCGCTGGACACGCTAGTGATCGACCTGCTGGACCGCGTCCAGGAGATGGCCGACAACCCCATGGACGTGACCGGCGTGCCCACCGGCTTTGCCGATCTGGACCGCATGACGTCTGGCCTGCAGGCGGGTGACATGGTGGTGCTGGCCGCGCGTCCTTCCATGGGCAAGACCTCGTTCGCGGTGAACATCGCCGAGCACGTGGCGCTCAACGAAGGCCTGCCGGTCGCCATCTTCTCGATGGAAATGGGCGCCGCTCAACTGGCCGTGCGTATTGTCGGCTCCATCGGCCGGGTGAACCAGGGCAACCTGCGCACCGGCAAGCTGAGCGACGAAGAATGGCCGCGCCTGACCGAAGCCGTCGAGCGCCTGCGCACCGTGTCGCTGCACATCGACGAAACGCCGGGACTGACGCCCAGCGAGCTGCGCGCCAACGCGCGTCGGCTGGCCCGCCAGTGCGGCAAGCTCGGTTTGATCGTGGTCGACTATTTGCAGCTGATGAGCGGCTCTGGCGGCAGCAGCGGCGACAACCGCGCGACCGAGCTGGGCGAGATTTCGCGGGGCCTGAAGATGCTGGCCAAGGAACTGCAATGCCCGGTGATCGCACTGTCGCAGCTGAACCGTTCGGTCGAGCAGCGCACCGACAAGCGCCCGATGATGTCCGACCTGCGAGAGTCGGGCGCCATCGAGCAGGACGCGGACATCATCATGTTCATCTACCGCGACGACTACTACAACAAAGACAGCAAAGAGCCGAACATCGCCGAAATCATCATCGGCAAGCAGCGGAACGGCCCGACTGGCACCGTCAAGGTGTTCTTCCAGAAGAACCAGACGCGCTTTGAAAACCTGGCCATGGGCTACGGTGGCGACGATTACTGATTTTGGAATGAAAATAGCCCGCAGCGCTTATCTAATAAGCGTTGCGCGCTATGTTTTTGATAGTAATCATGTTGACGATTGCCAAGTGAGCGGTCAATCCCTCATCGGGTAACGGCCCAGATCAGCAGGCCCAGCGTGGCGGCTCCCAGCGCCCAGGCGCCCCACACCAGCCGTTGCTGGCGCACGCGCAGCGTATCGACCGCGCGCACCAGCAAGGCGTTTTGCTCGGCCAGCGATTCGATCAGCTGTGCCGAGGCGCGCTGCTCGTCCTGCAATTGCAGCACCGCCTGTCGCAGCACGGCCAGCTGATCGGCCGTGGTGACGGTGACCGCCGTTGTGCCGGTGGCGCCCGCATGGGGCGCGGCCGCTGCAGGTGATTTCTGGGTCGAGCCCATCAGGCGGCGAGCCGCCTGCAGGATCTGCGGTGTCGCCTCGATCACTTCGCCCCAGGGCACCAGCTTCAGCGCAGTCATCCATCCGACGGCCATGGTCAGAGCACCTCGCTGGCGAAGTCGGCCAGGCGTGAGCGTTCGCCGCGCGCCAGGGTGATGTGCCCGCTGTGCGGCCAGCCCTTGAAGCGGTCCACGGCGTAGGTCAGGCCCGAGGAGCCTTCGGTGAGGTAAGGCGTGTCGATCTGCGCCAGATTGCCCATGCAGATGATCTTGGTGCCGGGGCCGGCACGGGTGATCAGCGTCTTCATCTGCTTGGGCGTCAGGTTCTGCGCCTCGTCGATGATCACGTACTTGTTCAGGAACGTGCGCCCGCGCATGAAGTTCATGCTCTTGATCTTGATGCGGCTGCGGATCAACTCGTTGGTGGCGGCGCGCCCCCATTCGCCAGCGTTGCCGCCGTCGCCCTTGGCCAGGAATTCGAGGTTGTCGTCCAGCGCTCCCATCCAGGGGCCCATTTTTTCCTCTTCGGTGCCGGGCAGGAAGCCGATGTCCTCGCCCACGCTCACGGTGGCGCGGGTCATGATGATTTCTGTGTAGCGGCGGTCGTCCAGCACCTGCGTGAGGCCGGCGGCCAGCGCCATCAGCGTCTTGCCGGTGCCGGCAGTGCCGGCCAGCGTGACGAAGTCCACGTCCGGATCCATCAGCAGGTTCATGGCGAAGTTCTGCTCACGGTTGCGCGTGTTCACGCCCCAGACCGTGTTCTTCGCAGAGCCATAGTCCTTGAGCGTCTGCAGCACGGCAGTCTTGTCGCGGATTTCGGTCACCCGCGCGAAGAGGCTGGGCTCGCCCGGCGCTTCGAAATAGACGAACTGGTTGATCATCAGCTGCGGCACGACCGGGCCGCCCACGCGATAGTAGGTGTGCGCGCCGTGCTGCCAGCTCTCGACGTTCTTGCCCGTCTTGATCCAGAAATCAGCCGGCAGCGCCAACACGCCCGCATACAGCAGATCGCCGTCTTCCAGGGTCTTGTCGTTCTGGTAGTCCTCTGCATGCAGGCCCAGCGCGCGTGCCTTGACGCGCATGTTGATGTCCTTGGACACCAGCACCACCTCGCGCGGCGCATGCAGCTTGCGCAGCGCCTCGACCACGCCCAGGATCTGGTTGTCGGCTTTGCCCTGCGGCAGGCTGGTAGGCAGTTGGTAGTCGAGCGGCGCCGTCTGGAAATGCAGGCAACCGCCGGCCGCACGCTGGCCGGTGGAGTCGAGGTCGATCCCGCGAGCAATGTCCGCGCCCTTCGCGCCCACCAGAGCGTCCAGCGTGCGGCTGGCCTGGCGGCCGTTGCGGGCGACCTCGGTCATGCCCTTCTTGTGGCCGTCCAACTCTTCCAGCACGATCATCGGCAGGAAGATGTCGTGCTCTTCAAAGCGGAAAAGGCAGGTCGGGTCGTGCAGCAGTACGTTCGTGTCCAGCACGAACATTTTCTTCGGGCCGGTGCTGCGTTGTTTGCGCGGGCGCTCGGCAGGCTTGGCAGCGACTGGTGCGGCTGCCAGCGGGGCTGCCGATGCCGGAGGGATCGCAGGCGCGGTTGATGCAGCAGGGCGGCGCGCTTTGCGCGAGCGGCCGGCGTCGGACGGAGCGGTTTGGGGATCGGACGCCACGGGACGCGCTGCCTGTGCATCGGCTACGGCGGCGGAGGCGTTGGCGGTCACGCCTGCGGACGCTCGCCTCGTCTTGCTGCCGCGACCACTGGTCGCTGTGGTGCGTTCTTGCGATGGCGTAGAGGATGTCTCGGGTTCCCGGGCGGGCGTCACCGCGTCAACCGGGGTGGTGTTCTGCGGGTACGCATCCGGGGAGAGCAGCGCGGCGCGCTTGGCGGGGGCGGGGGGCAGGGGCATGGGGCGGGGGCCTCGTTGAGAGAAGGAGGGGAAGAAGCGTCAGAAAGCAAAAAGCCGCCTGGAGGCCAAGGCGGCTTTTGCGGGGGTGGAGATCTTTGCGTCGCTTAGAGGCATCGACTCATTATGCCTATTCCTGATGACTGCCTGCGGTGGTGTACCGCAGCGCGTCAGGCGGCTTTTTTCAGTGTCTTGATGGACTTGACGGCCTTGAGGACGTCATCCACGTGACCCGGCACTTTCAGGCCGCGCCATTCTTCGACCAGCACACCGTCAGGGCCGACGAGGAAGGTGCTGCGCTCGATGCCCTTGACCTTCTTGCCGTACATGATCTTGTTCTTGACCACGCCGAACATGTGGCACATCTTCTCTTCGGTATCCGCGATGAGCTCGAAGGGCAGTTCCAGCTTTTCCTTGAAGTCGTCGTGCGACTTCATGTTGTCGCGTGACACGCCGAAGACGGCAGCGCCGGCTTTCACGAAGTCCTTGTACTTGTCGCGGAATTGCATGGCCTCGGTGGTGCAGCCGGGCGTATTGTCCTTCGGGTAGAAGTACAAGACCATGACTTGCCCCAGGTGCGAGGTGTTGGAGACTTTGATCCCGCCGGTCGCGTTGGCTTCAAATTCAGGGAGGGGTTTGTTGACAACGATCGCCATGGCACTTAGTCTCTCTTAGGAAGAAAGTCGTTGGAAAGTCGGGGGAGCGGGTGTGTTATTGCTCTTGTAAGGCCCCCGACCGCAACCCGAGATTTTACCCTGAAACGCACGCTTTCGTGGGTCGCAGTCTGTAACGAGTTGGCACGCGTTACGTCGCCGCCTGCGTTTCCAGCAGCAGCGCCGCCGCCACGTTGCGCCCTTCGCCCGCCAGAATGTTGTAAGTGCGGCAGGCTGCCTGCGTATCCATGGTCTCCAGGCCGATGCGCCGCGCCATCAAGGGTTGCAGCCAGGCAGGTGGCGGAAACCGGTTGCGGCCACCGCTGCCGAAGATCACCAGCTCGCACTCCAGCTCGGCCAGTTGGGCGAAGTGCGCGGGTGTCAGGTCTTCATAACTTGCGCAGTTCCATTCCGTGCGCACCCCGCGCGATGTGATCACCACGCTGTGGGTGATGCGTTCGGCATCGATGCCGATCCAGCCAGGTCCGTAGCCGCTGATGCTCTGGGAGTGGGATCGGTCGGGCTGGAACTTCATGAAGGTGGGTCCGGGGTGACGTGGCCCCGCGCGAGGGCCCTGGATAAGAGGGGCGCAGGCCCCGGCTCCGTCAAGGAGAACTGTGGTCAAATTATAGGTTTCACCGGGGGCTTGCCGTGCCCCGCAGGATCGATTCCCCTTCTTCTGGCAGCCGCCGTGCTGCCCTCCGCGCAGCATGAAGACCGTCCACAAATCCGCCAAGCTCAATAACGTTCTCTACGATGTCCGGGGCCCGATCGTGGACGCGGCCCGGCAGATGGAGGAGGACGGCCAGAAGATCATCAAGCTGAACATCGGCAACATGGCGCCGTTCGGCTTCGATGCGCCGGAAGAGATCCAGCAGGACATGATCCGCAACCTGCCCGACTCGGCCGGCTATTCGGACAGCAAGGGCATCTTCGCGGCGCGCAAGGCCGTCATGCACTACTCGCAACAGCAGGGCATCGAAGGCGTCATGCTGGACGACATCTACCTGGGCAACGGCGCCAGCGAGTTGATCGTGATGGCCACCAACGCGCTGCTCGACGATGGCGACGAACTGCTGGTACCCATGCCCGACTATCCGCTGTGGACGGCTGCCGTCTCGCTGTCGGGCGGCAAGCCGGTGCATTACCTGTGCGACGAGGCCGATGACTGGCTGCCCAGCCTGGCCGACATCCGCGCCAAGATCACGCCGCGCACGCGCGGCATCGTGGTGATCAACCCCAACAACCCGACCGGCGTGCTCTACCCGGACGACCTGCTGCGGGGCATCGTCGCCATTGCCCGCGAGCACGGCCTGGTGCTGCTGGTGGATGAGGTGTACGACAAGGTGCTGTACGACGATGCCAAGCACACCGCCATGGCCAGCCTGTCTAACGACGTGCTGACGCTGACGTTCAACTCGCTCTCCAAGGCCTACCGCTCGTGCGGCTACCGCGCCGGCTGGATGATCGTCTCGGGCCCCAAGCACGACGCCCGCGACTACATCGAAGGCCTCAACATGCTGGCCAACCTGAAGCTGGGCTCCAACGTGCCCGGGCAGTGGGCCATCCAGACTGCTCTGGGCGGCTACCAGAGCATCAACGACCTGGTCAGGGAAGGCGGGCGCCTGCGGCGTCAGCGCGACCTGGCCTATGAACTCATCTCGGCGATCCCGGGCGTGAGCTGCGTGAAACCCCAGGCGGCGCTCTACATGTTCCCCCGCCTCGATCCGGCGATGTACCCCATCGCGGACGACCGCCAGTTCTTCATGGAGGTGTTGCGCGCCACGCGCGTGATGCTGGTGCAGGGCTCGGGCTTCAACTACCCCGACAACCAGCACTTCCGCATCGTGTTTCTGCCGCACGACGGCGATCTGCGGGTGGCCATTGGCCGCCTGGCGGACTTCCTCGCCAAGTACCGGCAACAGCACGGCACCGCCTGACACTCCTTTTTTTGATAGCTGTCAGCGCTTGACCATCAAGCGCTACAGCACGATTTGACTGAAATTTTGACCATGAAACCGATCCAAGTAGGCCTGCTGGGTATTGGCACCGTCGGCAGCGGCGTCTTCAACGTGCTGCAACGCAACCAGGAAGAGATCCGCCGCCGCGCCGGCCGTGGCATCGAGATCACCATGGTCGCCGACCTGGACGTGGATCGCGCCCGGGCCGCCGTGGGGGCCGACATTCAGGTGGTCAATGACGCCCGCGCCATCATCGCCAACCCCGACATCGACATCGTGGTCGAGCTCATCGGCGGCTACGGCGTTGCCAAGGCCTTGGTGCTCGAAGCCATCGCCGCAGGCAAGCACGTGGTCACCGCCAACAAGGCGCTGCTGGCTGTGCACGGTACCGAAATCTTCGCGGCCGCATCGGCCAAAGGCGTGATGGTGGCCTTCGAGGCCGCCGTGGCCGGGGGCATTCCGATCATCAAGGCGCTGCGCGAAGGCCTCACCGCCAACCGCATCCAGTGGATCGCCGGCATCATCAACGGCACCACCAACTTCATCCTGTCCGAGATGCGCGACAAGGGCCTGGACTTCGACGTGGTGCTGAAGGAAGCGCAGGCGCTGGGCTACGCCGAGGCCGACCCGACCTTCGACATCGAAGGCGTGGACGCCGCGCACAAGGCCACCATCATGTCGGCCATCGCCTTCGGTATTCCGGTGCAGTTCGACAAGGCCTACGTGGAGGGCATCACCAAGCTGTCCGGCGCGGACATCAAGTACGCCGAGCAACTGGGCTATCGCATCAAGCTGCTAGGTATTGCCAAGCGCCGCACGGGCGCGGGTGTGGACGGCGTCGAGCTGCGCGTGCATCCCACACTGATCCCGTCCAAGCGCCTGATCGCCAACGTCGAAGGCGCGATGAACGCCGTGGTGGTGCAGGGCGACGCGGTCGGCACCACGCTGTACTACGGCAAGGGCGCAGGCAGCGAGCCCACGGCCAGCGCCGTCATCGCCGACCTGGTGGACATCACCCGCCTGGCCACGGCCGACCCCGAGCACCGCGTGCCGCATCTGGCCTTCCAGTCGCACACGCTCGACAAGGCCATGGGCACGCTGCCCGTGCTGCCCATGAGCGAAGTCGTCACCAGCTACTACCTGCGCCTGCGCGTAGCCGACCAAGCCGGCGTGCTGGCCCGGGTGACCGGCCTGCTGGCCGAGTCCGGCATCAGCATCGACGCGGTGCTGCAGCGCGAAGCCGATGAAGTGGGCGGCGAGGGCTCCACGCAAACCGACCTGATCATCCTGACGCACGAAACCCGCGAAGGCACCATGAACGACGCCATCGCGCAGATGCAGGCGCTGCCCACCGTGCTGGCGCCCATCACGCGCATCCGCAAGGAGGAGCTGAACTGATGCTGTACCTCTCTACGCGCGGCCACGAAGACCGCAAGCATTTCTGCGACATCCTGCTCGAAGGCCTGGCGCCCGATGGCGGGCTGTACTTGCCCGAGCACTACCCGCAGGTGGGTGATGCGGCGCTGACCCGTCTGCGCAGGGCCTACCACGAGCAAGGCTACGCCGAACTTGCCTTCCAGATCCTGTCGCTCTACATCGACGACATCCCGGCCGCCGACCTGCGCGCGCTGTGCGAGAAGACGTACACGGCCGAAGTCTTCGGCACCGGCGAGATCGTGCCGCTGCGCCACCTTGAAGACCCTTCGACAGGCTCAGGACGGGCGGCTTTCTATCTGCAAGCCCTGTCCAACGGCCCCACGCTGGCCTTCAAGGACATGGCGATGCAGCTGCTGGGCAACCTGTTCGAGTACGAACTGGCCCGGCGCGGCGAACAGTTGAACATCCTGGGCGCCACCAGCGGCGACACGGGCAGCGCGGCCGAATACGCCATGAAGGGCAAGGCCGGCGTGCGCGTCTTCATGACCAGCCCGAACGGCCGCATGAGCCCGTTCCAGCAGGCACAGATGTTCAGCCTGCAAGACGAGAACATCCACAACATCGCCATCGCTGGCGTGTTCGACGACTGCCAGGACATCGTCAAGGCCGTCAGCAACGACCTGGAGTTCAAGCGCAAATACAAGATCGGCACGGTCAACTCGATCAACTGGGCGCGCCTGCTGGCGCAGGTGGTTTACTACTTTGCCGGCTACGTGCAGGCGACTGAATCGAACGACCAGAAGGTCAGCTTCACCGTTCCGTCGGGCAACTTCGGCAACGTCTGCGCCGGCCATGTGGCCCGCATGATGGGCCTGCCTATCGACCGACTGGTGGTAGCGACCAACGAGAACGACGTGCTCGACGAGTTCTTCCGCACGGGCGTGTATCGCGTGCGCGGCAGCGCCGACACGCACGAGACGTCCAGCCCCTCAATGGACATCAGCAAGGCCAGCAATTTCGAGCGTTTCATCTTTGACCTGCTGGGCCGCAACGGCCAGCGCACCAAGGCCTTGTTCAGCGCCGCGCTGCAAACCTATGGCCGCTTCGACCTGAGCGCCGAGCCCTTGTTTGCCGACGCTGCTGCCAAGTACGGTTTTGAAAGTGGCAAGAGCACGCACGCCGACCGCCTGGCCACCATCAAGGACAACTTCGAGCGCCATGGCGTCACCATCGACACGCATACGGCCGACGGCGTGAAGGTGGCGCGCGAGCACCACCAGGACGCCAGCGTGCCGATGATCGTGCTGGAGACCGCGCTGCCCATCAAGTTCGCCGACACCATCGTCGAAGCGCTGGGCCATGCGCCCGAGCGGCCGGCGAAGTTCGAAGGCATCGAGGCGCTGCCCAAGCGCGTGCACGTGCTGCCGGCCGATGCCGAGGCGGTGAAGGCGTACATCCGCCGCAGCGTGCCCGAGATTGCAGCGTAATATTTAAGCAAAATCGGGCTCTAGCGCTTATGTATCAAGCGCTAGTAGCTATGAAAATAATAGTAAATGGAGCGACGGGATGAAGGTGGTTGGTTTTGCCGGGTTCTCAGGCTGCGGCAAGACCACGCTGGTCGAGCAACTCATTCCTGAACTGCGCCGCCGGGGGCTGCGCGTGTCGGTGGTCAAGCACGCGCACCACCATTTCGACATCGACCATGTCGGCAAAGACAGCTGGCGCCACCGCCAGGCCGGCGCCTACGAAGTGGTCGTGGCGTCAGACCAGCGCCTGGCACTCATGCGCGAATTCGAGCAGCCGCAGACCCTCAGCGTGCACGATCTGCTGGCCGAGTTGCAGCCGAGCGTGGACTGGGTGCTGGTCGAAGGCTTCAAGGAAAGCGACGTGCCCAAGGTCGAGGTCTGGCGGGCTCCGTCGCCCGAATACACCAAGCGCCCCGCGCGCTATGCCGAAGACCGCCACATCGTCGCCATTGCCACCGACGCCCCCGCTACCGGCTTGCCGTTGCCGACCACGCTGCCGGTGTTCGACGTGCGTGACCCCGTCGCGCTGGTGGACTGGCTGCTGGCCCAGGGCGCGCGCTTCGACTACGCCGCGCCGTCGCAACCCACAGGAGTTCCGTGATGCGCCCCCCTCTCAAACCGCTCGATGAAGCCCTGGCTGACCTGCTGGCGCAAGCCGAGCCCGTGCTGGGCGTGGAAAGCGTGGACACCTTCGACGCCGACGGCCGCGTGCTGCGCGCCTTGGCCACGTCGCCCCTGCAGGTACCGCCCAACGACAACAGCGCCATGGACGGCTATGCCGTGCGCCGTGCCGACGTGGCGCAGGCCGGCGCGGAGCTGGCGGTGTCCCAGCGCATTCCGGCCGGCAGCGCGCCGGCTCCGCTGGCGGCGGGCACGGCCGCACGCATCTTCACCGGCGCGCCGGTGCCCGATGGCGCCGACGCCATCGTCATGCAGGAAGACTGCGAAGCGCTTGCCGGCGACCGCGTGCGCGTGAACGCCGTGCCGGCCGCAGGCCAGTGGGTGCGCCGCGCGGGCGAAGACATCGGCCTGGGCGCGCAGGTGCTGGCCGCCGGCACGCGCCTGGGGCCTGCTGCGCTGGGCCTGGCCGCCAGTATTGGCCTGGCGTGCCTGGAAGTGTCGCGGCGCCCGCGCGTGGCCCTCTTTTCCACCGGCGACGAACTGGTCATGCCCGGCGACGTGCCGCCCGACCGCATGCCGCCTGGCGTCATCTACAACAGCAACCGTTTCTTCCTGCGCGCCATGCTGCGGCGCCTGGGCTGCGAGGTGACCGACCTGGGCATCGTGCCCGACCGCCGCGACGCCACGCTGGATGCGCTGCGCCAGGCCAGCAGCGCGCACGACCTCATCCTGACCAGCGGCGGAGTGTCGGTGGGCGAAGAAGACCACATCAAGCCCGCCGTCGAGGCACTGGGCGAGCTGCGGCTCTGGCAGATCGCCATGAAGCCCGGCAAGCCGTTCGCCTACGGCCGCATCGGGTCGGCACATTTCATGGGCCTGCCCGGCAACCCGGTGTCGAGCTTCATGACCTTCGCGGTGCTGGTGCGCCCGTTTTTGCTCAAGCTGCAGGGCATGCAAGACGTGACGCCTGCCGCGACTGCAGCGACGGCCGGCTTTGACTGGCCGCGTGCCGACAAGCGCCGCGAGTTCCTGCGCGTCAAGCGTGCTGCGGACGGCACGCTGGAGCTGTTCAACAACCAGAGCTCGGGCGTGCTGACCTCGGCCGCCTGGGGCGATGGCGTGGTGGACAACCCGCCTGGCACCACCATTGCGCGCGGCGACACCGTGCGCTTTCTCTCCTTTGCCGAGCTGCTGTCATGACGACTGCCCCCATCTCTTCGCCTGTTGCTGATTCCATTACCGTGCAGGTGCGCTACTTCGCATCCATCCGCGAAGCCATCGGCCGCGGCAGCGAACCCGTGGTGACAGCGGCGCCCACGCTGGGCGCACTGCGCGACGAGCTCATCGCGCGCGGCGAGCCCTGGGCCAGCAGCCTGGCGCGCAGCCGGGCCGTGCGGGTGGCGCTGAACCAGACCATGAGCGCCGAAGACGCCGCCCTGGCCCCGGGCGCCGAAGTGGCGTTTTTTCCGCCCGTCACGGGCGGCTGAGTTACGCCACGAGCGCGGCCAGCCGCTGCTCAAGCGCCTCTGACGCCTGCGTCATCGGTGCGCGCAAGGCACCATGCATCCAGCCCTGCTGCGCCAGCAGTGCCTTGATCGGTGCCGGGTTCGGCTCCGCAAAGAAAGCTTCCACCAGCTGCGCCAGCGCCTGCCACAGGTGCCGCGCGTGGGGCAGGTCGCCCTGGGTGATGGCCTGCATGCATTCCACCAGCCGTGCGGGCTGCCAGTGCGCGCTCGCCGCGATGGCGCCCGCGCCGCCCCATGCCAGGGTCGCAAAGATCTGCGCGTCCTCGCCCGCCAGCACCTGCAGTGCGCCATCCGCTATCAACGCCTGCGTCTTGGCGGCGTTGCCGCCGCAGTCCTTCACCGCCCGAATGCGCGGGTGCGCAGCCAGCGCGCGCAGCGTGGCCAGCTCGAGCGTGGCGCCGGTGCGGTAGGGAATGTCGTAGACGATCACGGGCCAAGCGCTGGCGTCCGCAATGGCCTCGAACCAGCCGCGCAGGCCTGCTTGCGATGGGCGGATGTAGTGGGGCGCCGGCACCAGCAAGCCGGCAATGGGCCGCTGCGCAAGGCTGCGCACGCGCTCCAGCACGTCGCCCAGGTGGTAGCCCGACAGGCCCATCACCACGGGCAGGCCTGCGGCGGTGGCAAGCACCGTGTCCAGTACGGCGTCCTGCTCGGCTTCGCTCAGCGAGGCGGCTTCGCCGGTCGAGCCGCAGGCAACGAAGCCGGCGATGCCGCTGCCGGCCAGGCGCTGCACCATTGCGGCCAGCGCCGGGTGGTCGACCTCCGCCGCGCGGCTTGGCGTGAAGGGGGTGACGAGCGGCACCCAGAGACCCGAGAAATCGGAAAAGTCAGCGAGGTGGAACGAAACGGAAGGGGCAATCGACGACATGCGGGCATCCTTTGCAACAAGAACGATGACGACCGGTACAAGGCCATCCGCATGCGTGCGCCGGGTCTGCCGAGAGGGCAGCCGATCCAGGCGCAACCGAGAAGGGGAGAGATGCTGGGGGCTGCTGTCAGAAGGTTCCGTCGCTCATCCGGACGGAACCGCAGCCCCGGTCAGATGAGCTGGGGTTTTTGGGGTTTGCCCACGCAACGCGCGGCCACCGGCACGGCGGGTGCAGCGATGAGGTGGGCGTGTGGCGTAGACATGGCGCGCAGTATAGCCAGCGTTAATTCAGCGTCAACCCAGCGTCAACGGCCCGGCGAAGGCTGGTTTTCGGCCCCGCCTTCGGGTGGCTGTGTGGGCAGTTCGGGGCAGCGCCATTCCAGCAGTTCTGCCAGCCGCAGCGTGATCCAGCGTGCTTCGGCGGGCTCCACACCCGCGCCGGGCGCACTCAAGCCGGCGTGGATGCGCAGCAGGATGTCCGCCTCGGACGGCGCCTGCACGTGGTAGAGCGTCTGCGCCTGCTCCACCAGGTGGCAGGCCAGGTCTTCGCAGAGTTCGTAACGCGCGCGCACCACGTCGGCGGGCTCGCGCAGGCGCTGGCGCGGGTCGCTGTAGACGGCCATGAAGGAGGGCGGAACGTGGATCTGGTTGTCGTCAGACATGGTGCGTGCCGGGTACGGGTCAGTCGGGCGTGAAGCGCGTCTCGAAGCGCTGCATGTCGGCCGCCAGCTCGAACGTGACCACCTGGCCCATCTTCATGTCGGCCAGCCGGCAGGCGGCGAACAGGCTGGATTTGCCTTTCAGGTCGAAGCTCGGCAGGTCGATGAGCGCGTAGGGGTAGGGCACGAAGACTTCGTGTTCGAACACCGCGCGGTGCAGGTTGCGCGGCGACGGAAAAAGCTTGTAGCGGTCTGTGGTGATCGTCTGGGTGGCCATGGCGGGGGCGTTAAAGTGCGGGGCGCCGCCCGTTGGGGGCGCGGCGGGGGTGTCGGTCGGTCGTTTCTATCGAAATGATGACACGCCCCGGTCCTTTCAATGATTTCACTCGCAGAGCAACACCGCACGCATGGCCCGCAATTCGAACGAATGGACTCAGAAGATCATGGCGCTCGTCAAGGTCGGCAACGTGGCGGGGGCCACCGCGCAGATCCGCGTGGCGCCTACCGTGGGCGATCTGCGCCGCCTGCAGGCTGCGCTGGCCGCACCTACCACGCCGGCTGCTGCACGGCAACTGGACACGGTGGTGGCCGAGCAATTGGTGCTGCTGTCGGCGCCGCGCCTGCACCGCTCGCCATGAGCCGCGTTGCCATTCAGACCGCCGACTTCGACCTGGCGGCCGAGCTGGCCGCGCTGCGCGCTGCCGATGCGCGCGTGGGCGCGGTCTGCAGCTTTGTGGGCGTGGTGCGCGACCGCAGCGACGGGCAGAGCGTCGCCTCGATGGAGCTGGAGCACTACCCCGGCATGACGGAAAAAGCCATCGAGGCCATGATCGACGAGGCCATCGCGCGCTTCGACATCTTCGGCGCGCGCGTGGTGCACCGCGTGGGGCTGCTGGCGCCGCTCGACCAGATCGTGCTGGTGGCTGTCAGCTCGGCGCACCGGGGCGAGAGCTTTCAGGCCTGCGAATTCTTGATGGACTACCTGAAGACGCAGGCGCCGTTCTGGAAGAAGGAAGCCACGCCGGAAGGCGCGCGCTGGGTGGATGCGCGCGTATCGGACGACGCGGCGCTGGCGCGCTGGGGCATTAAAGCGGGCAATGCAGCGCACTGAATAGCTATAAAAATAATAGCTGCTAGCGCTTATGGGTAGGGCGCTAGAGGCCAAAAACACTTGAAATTGCGTCGACGCCTCATTGCAGAGGCTGAAAGCCGCTCGCGCGGATGATCCGCTCCCACGCGGCGGTGTAGGTGCGCACGCGTCCGGCAAACTGGCCCTGCGGCTCGAAGGCCACGTTCAGGCCCATGGTGGTGAGCTTGTCGCGCACCTCGGGCAGCGCCAGCACCTGTTGCAGTGCCGCGCCGAAACGGTCGATGACCGGCTGCGGCGTGCCGTGGGGCGCGAACAGCCCGTAGTACGGGTAGTCGTCCAGATGCGCGAAGCCCAGTTCGCCGAAGGTGGGCACCTGCGGCAGCAGCGGCTGGCGCTTGGCGCCGATCACGGCCACGATGCGCAGCTTGCCGGCGCGGTGCAGCTCGATCATGTCGGGCACCGAGGCGATGCCCGCCGTGATCTGGTTGCCCAGCATGTCGGCCGTCATGGGCGCGCTGCCCCGGTAGGGGGCGGCCTGCAGGTCCAGCTGGTACCGCTGCGACATCAGACGCACCAGAAATTCAGGAATCGACGCGGGCGCGGGCACGCCGATGGTGTCCTTGCCGGCCCGCTGGGTCTTCACCCACCGCACGTATTCCTCGATGTTGCGCGCCGGCGTACCGCCCGAGAGCGCCAGCACGTTGGAAAAGGTGGCAAAGCCGGCCACGGGCGTGAAGTCGGTGGCCGGCTGAAAGCCGGGCTGGCGAATCACCTGCGGCAGGATCGAGATGGTGTGGTCGTGGGTCAGCAGCAGCGTGTGGCCGTCGGGTGCCGACGCCTTCAGCGCCTGCGCGGCGATCTGCCCGCCCGCGCCGGCGCGGTTTTCCACCACCACCGGCGAGCGCAGCAGGTCTTTGAGCTTTTCAGCCAGCAGCCGGGCGATGGCGTCGCTGCCCGCCCCGGCCGGAAAGCCCACCAGCAGCCGCACCGGCGCGCCCTGCGGCTGCGCAGTGGCCCATCCGGCCGCTGTAGCCAGCGCGGCGGCGGTAAAGGTGCGGCGCTTGAGCGGCGCTGCGGGCAGCAAAGGGGAGGCGAGGTGCATGGCAGAGGCTCCGTGGCTTGAACGAATGCCTGCCATTGTCGAGGCAAAGCGCATGCAGCCGGATGGCGCGTTTGGCTTGAATCCGGCCCTGGCGGCCGCATATTCCCTGCAATTCGGAGGTTTTTCCACCATGCGTCAAGACAAACTCACCACCAAGTTCCAGGAAGCCCTGGCCGATGCGCAATCGCTCGCCCTGGGCCATGACAACGCCTACATCGAACCCCAGCACTTGCTGCTGGCCATGCTGCGCCAGGACGGCGGCCCGCGGGCGTTGCTCGAGCGCGCCGGCGTCAACGTGCGCGCGCTCGATACCGGCGCCGAGGCCGCGCTGCAGCGCCTGCCGCAGGTGCAGGGCGGCGACGGCGTGCAGGTCGGCCCCGAGCTGGGCCGGCTGCTGCAGGCCACTGAAAAAGAAGCCATCAAGCGCGGCGACCAGTTCATCGCGGGCGAGCTCTTCTTGCTGGCCGTGGCCGACAGCAAGGGCGACGTGGGCACACTGGCCCGCGAGCACGGCTTGAGCCGCAAGAGCCTGGAATCGACGGTTGAAACCGTGCGCGGCGGCCAGAAGATGGACAGCGCCGACGCCGAGGGCCAGCGCGAGGCGCTGAAAAAATACTGCACGGATCTGACCGAGCGCGCCCGCGCCGGCAAGCTCGACCCGGTGATCGGCCGCGACGACGAGATCCGCCGCGCCATCCAGGTGCTGCAGCGCCGCAGCAAGAACAACCCGGTGCTGATCGGCGAGCCCGGCGTGGGCAAGACGGCCATCGTCGAAGGCCTGGCCCAGCGCATCGTCGCGGGCGAAGTGCCCGAGTCGCTGAAGAACAAGCGCGTGCTGAGCCTGGACATGGCCGCCTTGCTGGCGGGTGCCAAGTACCGCGGCGAATTCGAGGAGCGCCTGAAGACCGTGCTGAGCGAGCTGGCCAAGGACGAAGGCCAGACCATCGTCTTCATCGACGAGCTGCACACCATGGTGGGCGCGGGCAAGGCCGAGGGCGCGATGGACGCGGGCAACATGCTGAAGCCCGCGTTGGCGCGCGGCGAGCTGCACTGCGTGGGCGCCACCACGCTCGACGAATACCGCAAGTACATCGAGAAAGACGCGGCGCTGGAGCGGCGCTTTCAAAAGATTCTGGTGGGCGAGCCGACGGTGGAGGCGACCATCGCCATCCTGCGTGGCCTGCAGGAGCGTTACGAGCTGCACCACGGGGTGGACATCACCGACCCGGCCATCGTCGCCGCGGCCGAGCTGAGCCACCGCTACATCACCGACCGCTTTCTGCCCGATAAGGCCATCGACCTGATCGACGAGGCGGCGGCCAAGATCAAGATCGAGATCGATTCCAAGCCCGAGGCCATCGACAAGCTCGACCGCCGGCTGATCCAGCTGCAGATCGAGCGCGAGGCCGTGCGCAAGGAGAAGGACGAAGCCTCGCAAAAGCGCTTCGGCCTGATCGCCGAGGAGATCGAGCGGCTGCAAAAGGAAAGCGCCGACCTGGAAGAAATCTGGGCGAGCGAAAAGGCGCAGGCGCAGGGCTCGGCCCATGTGCGCGAAGAGATCGAACGCGTCAAGCTGCAGATCGTCGAATTCACCCGCAAGGGCGACCTGACGAAGGTGTCCGAGCTGCAATACGGCCGGCTGCCCGAGATGGAGCGCAAGCTCAAGGAAGCGCAGGCCAAGGAAGACGGCCGCGACGGCGTGTCGACGCCCAACCGGCTGCTGCGCACGCAGGTGGGCGCGGAAGAAATTGCCGAGGTGGTCAGCCGCGCCACGGGCATTCCGGTCGCCAAGATGATGCAGGGCGAAAAAGACAAGCTGCTGATGATGGAAGGCAAGCTGCACGAGCGCGTGGTGGGCCAGGAAGAGGCGATTGCCGCTGTGGCCAATGCCATTCGCCGCTCGCGCTCGGGCCTGTCTGACCCGAACCGGCCGACGGGCTCGTTCCTGTTCCTGGGCCCCACGGGCGTGGGTAAGACCGAGCTGTGCAAGGCGCTGGCGGGCTTCCTGTTCGACAGCGAAGACCACCTGGTGCGCATCGACATGAGCGAGTTCATGGAAAAGCATTCCGTGGCCCGACTGATCGGCGCGCCGCCCGGCTATGTGGGCTACGAAGAAGGCGGTTATCTGACCGAGGCCGTGCGCCGCAAGCCCTACAGTGTGCTGTTGCTGGACGAGGTGGAAAAGGCCCACCCCGACGTGTTCAACGTGCTGCTGCAGGTGCTGGACGACGGCCGCCTGACTGATGGGCAAGGCCGCACTGTGGACTTCAAGAACACGGTGATCGTGATGACCAGCAACATCGGCTCGCACCTGATCCAGGCGATGGTGGGGCAGGACTCACAGGACATCAAGGAAGCGGTGTGGGGGGAACTCAAGAACCATTTCCGACCCGAATTCCTGAACCGGATCGACGAGACGGTGGTGTTCCATGCACTGGACGCGAAGAACATCGAGTCGATCGCCCGCATTCAGCTGCAGTTGCTGGAAGCGCGATTGGCGAAAATGGACCTGGCGTTGCAGGTGTCGCCCGCTGCTGTGGCCGAGCTGGCGAAGGTGGGGTTCGACCCGGTGTTCGGTGCGCGTCCGCTCAAGCGGGCGATTCAGCAGCGCATCGAGAATCCGCTGTCCAAGCTGCTGCTGGAAGGGCGATTCCCGCCCAAGAGCGTGATTCCGGTCGATGTGGACCCGGTGCAGGAGCCGGGCGTTTTCCGGTTCGGTACCGCACAGCCCCTGGAGGCTTGAGGCGCTGAGCCAACCGGTGTGCGGTCCTGCAATCGCCGCACACCAGCCAGAAAGGGGCAAGGTTTGAATGATCTCGTAGCCGGCTTGATCCGGTGGACGCTGCGCTTGGTCGTGGTGGCGGTGGGCCTGGTGTTCTTCGTGTGCCTGCTGGCCATGGTGGCCGTGCTGGCGCTGGCATGGAGCCTGCGGTCGCTGTGGGCGCGGCTGACCGGCCGGCCGGTGACGCCGTGGGTGATGCGCATGGACCCGCGTGACGGCTGGAGCACGGTCTACCGCAGCACTGCGCGCTGGACGGCCGCCCGGGGCGCGGCGCCTGCCGCGCAGGAGCCGGCCGAGCCCGGAGCGCGCGCACGCGAATTGCCCGGCGCACGCGAAGTGGTCGACGTGGAGCCGCGCGAGGTCCGCTGACCTTGGTGTTCGCAGCTTCGGGCCGGCAGGCAGCTCTTACAGGCCGTTGCAAGCCGCCCACAGGCCCGCTGCCTATGATGCTGGGCTATGACGCCTGCCGATATCCGAAACCAGTTTGAAGTCCAGCGCCAGGCCAGCCGCGCGCAGCCCGACGTGCCCTTGATGGTGCGCCGCGAGCGCCTGTTGCGCCTGCGCAAGCTGCTGGACGAAAACGGGCCGGTGCTGGCGGCGGCCGTGCAGGCCGACTTCGGCATGCGCTCGCCCCGGCTGACGGAGGTGGCGGATCTGCTGATCCTGCGCACGCAGTTGACGCACACGCTGCGGCACCTGGCGCGCTGGGCCAAGGCCCGCAAGGTGCGCACGCCGCTCATCTTGCAGCCCGCACAGGCCTGGATCGAGCGGCAGCCGCTGGGCGTGGTCGGTGTGATTTCGCCGTGGAACTACCCCGTGCAACTGGCCCTGGCGCCCGCCATTGCCGCGTTGGCGGCGGGCAACCGGGTGATGCTCAAGCCCAGCGAACTCACACCGCACACCTCTGCGCAGCTGGCGCTGCTGGTGGCGCAATTCTTTTCCCCTGATGAATTCTGCGTGGTGCAGGGCGATGCCGCCGTGGCCGCGCTGGTGGCGTCGCTGCCGTTTGATCACCTGGTCTTCACGGGCTCTACCGCGGTCGGCCGCAAGGTGGCGCAGGCAGCGGCGGCCAACCTGACGCCGACCACGCTGGAGCTGGGCGGCAAGTCGCCCTGCATCATCGATGCGGATTGCGACCTGGCCGATGCGGCGCTGAAGATCGCCCACGGCAAGCTGCTGAACGCGGGTCAGACCTGCATCGCGCCCGACTACGTGCTGTTGCCGCGCGGCAGCGAGGCCGCATTCGCCGAAGCCTATCGCGCTGCCGTGGCGCGGTTGTTTCCGTACTTTGAAGGCAACCCCGACTACGCTTCGGTCATCACCGCGCGGCACCTGGCGCGGCTGCGCACCATGCTGCAGCAGGCGCAGACGCAGGGCGCTGAAATCCATGTGCTGGAGCCGGTGGCGGGATCGCCCGCGCCGCCGCCGCAGAGCATTGGCGATGGCGTGGGCCGCCAGATGCCGCCGGTGCTGGTCTTCGGCGCGACGATGGGCATGCAGGTGATGCAGGAAGAGATCTTCGGCCCCGTGTTGCCGGTGCTGGGCTACGAGCGGCTGGACGACGTCATCAACCACATCAACGCCGGCCCCCGGCCCCTGGCGCTGTACTGGTTTGGCCGGGGCGAGGCCAACCGCAACGCGGTGCTGCGCCGCACCGTCAGCGGCGGCGTGACCGTGAACGACACGCTGCTGCACGTGGCGCACGACAACCTGCCTTTTGGAGGCGTAGGCGACAGCGGCTGGGGCGCCTATCACGGCGAGCAGGGCTTTCTGCGTTTTTGCCATCAGAAGTCGGTGCTGTCGCAGTCGCGCTGGTCGTTGGGCAGCGCGCTGTACCCGCCCTACGGCGCACGGTTCGACCAGGTCATGGGGCTGCTGCGGCGCTGGGGTTGATGCGCTGAACGCCTGGGTTTCAGTTGGCTTCAGGCTTTGTTTTCAGCAGCTGAATAGCGCAGTACGGGACGCTGGCTTACCACCGCGTTTGAGGTGAAAAACCATTTGCGGCGACAATGCCGCTCTTTTTAGTTTTTTCATCCGTTCCCGTTCCCCATGTCCAGTATTCAGGTTCGTCCAGCTACCCTCCGCGACGCGAAAGCCATTGCCCAGATCCACACGCAATCCGCCACCGAGGCCTACCGAGGCCTGTTGCCAGACGACCAGTTGAGGTCCATGTCTTCGGTCGAGAAGCGCCAAGCCTACTGGCGCGAGGCCATCGAGTATTGCGAGCCCCAGGTGCAAGTTGCCGTGGACGGCGACAAGATCGTCGGCTTCGTTGGTTTTGATCGTTCCCGTGACGAAAAATCGCGCCCCACCACCGGTGAAATCTGGGCCATCTATGCCTCTCCGACGCACTGGAGCCAAGGCGTCGGCGTGGCCCTGTGGGACGCCGCGCGCGACGGCCTGCAGGAAGAAGGCTGCACCAACGTGACGGCCTGGGTGCCGCTGCGCAATGAGCGCGCCCTGCGGTTCCACGAACTCGCCGGCTTCAAGCGCGAGATGTCCACCGCCAAGACGGCCGTCATCGCCGGCGTGAAGATCGAAGAAGTGCGCCTGAAGCGCCCATTGAACTGATCGATCTGCCGGCTGGCCCTTCAGGGCTCGGCTGTACTCCGCTTCGGCGTGCCGGGCCTTTCTCCTCCACATTCCAAAGGCCCGCGCATGACGACGACGATCCACTGGCAAGACTCCACCGGCCAAGACCACAGCGCTCTCTGGCAAGCAGAAAACGGCGCGCTCGCACCCCGGCGCGTAGTGCCTGCCGACGATACGCTGGCGGCCGACAAGGCCTATCGGCTGGCGTGCGAAGGCACCGGCCTGCTGTGGGCAGGCGACTTTCACAACGCACGGCAACTGCTGCAGGCGCTGGGGCGTCGCGCCGATGCCCGTGGCGGCCGCGCGGCTGGCGGCGCCAAGGCGCGTGGCCGGGCCAGAGCGGCCGTCGCACCGGCGCCGGTCGAGCCCGCGCAGGCCTTTCACCTGCACCGGCAGGCGCAGGCACAACGTGCGCGCACCTTGTCGCAGGTGCTGATTCCGGTCGATGCGGACTACAGCATTCCGCTGCGCCGCGCGCCTGATTTGCGTGCTGCCTTCACCGAAGCCTGGGGCGTACCCAGCGGCGAGGCCCGCGTGGTGTCGCTGCGCGAGGTGCTGGGCTTGGTCGGTGCGCATGAATGGCGCAAGAAGGGCGTGCCCGTCGCTGCGCTGGGCCCCGAAGCCCGCATTCACCCTTACTACGGCGTGTTTTCGCCAGTACGTGGGGAGTATGTGGACCTGGTGGCGACCACGCCGCTGCCCGCGGGTGCGAAGGCGTTGGCATTCGACATCGGCACCGGCACGGCCGTGCTGGCCGTCGTGCTGGCCCGCCGCGGTGTGGCCCGCGTGGTGGCGACCGACCAAGACCCGCGTGCGCTGGCCTGTGCGGTCGACAACCTGAAGCGCATGGGCCTGACCCGAGACGTGCAACTGCTGGCGGTTGACCTGTTTCCAGAAGGCCGTGCGCCGCTGGTGGTTTGCAACCCGCCCTGGGTGCCGGCGCGGGCGAATTCGCCCATCGAGCGCGCGGTGTATGACGAAGACAGCCGCATGCTGCGCGGCTTCTTGGCCGGCCTGGCCGACCATCTGACGCCCGGCGGTGAAGGTTGGCTCATCCTGTCCGATCTGGCCGAGCACCTGGGGCTGCGCCCGCGCGCCCAACTGCTGGAATGGATCGCGGCTGCGGGCCTGCAGGTGGTGCAGCGGCACGATGTGAAGCCGCGCCATGGCAAGGCGGCCGACGAAACCGATCCGCTGCACGCTGCACGCGCGGCAGAGGTGACATCGCTCTGGCGCCTGGCGGCGGTGTGAGTGACCCGGCGTAATGCCGGGGTCCATGCCGTTGCGCTGGTCGATGTTCACGGCAAGTCTGAGAACAGGTTTTTACGCAGGCAGTAGTTGTTCCATGCGCTCGCGCACCGACGCCGCACGCTGGGCTCCGGCCGTCATGGTGATCTCATCGAGCAGCGCCTCGCCCACGTCCAGCATGCTTTCACGGTCGCGCGCGCTGCGCAGGGCTTCACGGAATCGACCGGCCAGGTCCGCGTTGCGCCGCGAGAACATGCGCTCGCAGATGTCGAACAGATACATGCGGGTGCCGGCCAGTGAGCGCAGTGCCTGCGATGGTGCAGGGGCTGAACCATCGCCCGCGTTGGGCGTTACGGGTTCCGCCAGGTAGCCTTGGCGCAGCAGTTCGCTGACCAGCTCTGCGCCCAGGCCGTTGTACATGGCCTGCAGCTCGGCCACGGGCCGGCCGTCGGCCAGCAGCAGCAGCGAGCGCTCGCGCAGGCTGAGGGTGCGGACTCCGGGCGAGAGTTCGAGTCGGGCTTTGTCGGTTTTCAGCAGCAGCATGGGGTAGGTGGAATTGCCATGAGGCGCAACGCGTATTGCATAACATCGGCATGACACGGCCATGACGCGTCGCTCCCATTGGTATGGGCTAGCAAATGAAATGCTATAAAATTAATAGCTGTTGGCGCTTATGCATCAAGCGCTAGAGGCATATTTGATGTTGATTTCTTTGTTTCGACGGATGGATGCGGGTTGCACGCGCCGCGCGAGGACGGCTGCATGACGTTGCTGCTGGCGCCCATGGAGGGCTTGCTCGACTTCGTGTTGCGCGACGTGCTGACCCGCGTGGGCGGCGTGGACCGCTGCGTGTCCGAGTTCATTCGCGTCACTGGCACGCTGCTGCCGGACAAGGTCTTTCTGCGCTACATCCCGGAGCTGAACCATGGCGGCCGCACGCTCGCCGGCGTGCCGGTGCGGGCGCAGCTGCTGGGTTCTGATCCGGTCAGCCTGGCCGAGAACGCCGCCCGCCTGGCCGAGCTGGGCCCCGAGGGCATCGACCTGAATTTTGGATGCCCGGCCAAGGTCGTCAACCGCCACGGCGGCGGCGCGGCTTTGTTGCGCGAGCCTGAGCGCATTGCCGCCCTCGTGTCGGCCGTGCGCCGCGCGGTGCCGGCCCATCTGCCGGTGTCCGCCAAGATGCGGCTGGGCTATGACGATGCCAGCCGCGCGGTTGAATGCGCGCTGGCGATGCAGGACGGCGGAGCGTGCGAACTGGTGGTGCATGCCCGTACCAAGGCCGACGGCTATCGGCCGCCTGCGTACTGGGAACAGATTCCGGCCATCCGCGCGGCGGTGCGCATTCCGGTCGTGGCGAATGGCGAGATCTGGACCGTTGCCGACGCCCAGCGCTGCCGCGAGGTGTCTGGCAGCAACGCGCTGATGCTGGGGCGCGGCATCGTTGCCGACCCAGGGCTGGGCTTGGCTATTCGCGCAGCAGACGCCGGTGTCGAGGAGGAGTTCACGCTGCCCTGGCCGACGCTGCTGCCGCACATCGCCATGTTCTGGCAGCTGGTGTGCGACGGCCTGGAGCCGCGCCAGCGCGCAGGGCGCCTGAAGCAGTGGCTCAATCTGTTGCGCCGCCGTTATCCGGAGGCCGAGACAGCCTTCCAGCACCTTCGCACGCTGACGGACCAGCAGGAGATCACCGTCTGGATCGACGCTCAGCAACCGCGCTAGTGAAGTAGTCAGGCCGCTGGAGCCTGTCGCTGGGACTGATGAATTTTCAGAGCAGGTGGTCTGGCGCCAGCGGCCCCAGCAGCTTGAGCAGCAGCCGCAGGCCCAGGCTGGTGTTCGGGTCAGTGGTGGCGTCTGACAGCCCGCTGCCTTCAGGCGCGCGCCACAGCAGCTTGCCTTCCGGGCTTCGGTCCAGCCGCCAGGCGTTCTGACGCATCGCCATCTCGATCTGTGTGGACGCTTCACGCGACAGCTCGGGACTGCGGATCAGCAGGGCGATTTCTGTGTTTTGTAATTGCGAGCGCAAGTCCAGGTTCATCGACCCGATCACCAGCAGCCGCCCATCGATCACCATCACTTTGGAATGCAGCATGGCGCGCGACTCGCCCGTGCTGCCAGCGCCCGAGCTACCGAACGCCGAGCCCAGGCCCGAAGCCTCGCTGCGCATTTCGTAGAGCTCGATGCCCATGTCGAGCAATTCTTCACGGTGCCGCGCATAGCCGACGTGGGCGATGGGCGCGTCGTTGGAGGCGAGTGAATTGGTGAGGATGCGCACCCGCACGCCGCGTGATCGCGCGCTGGCAAAGGCCGCCTTCATGTCGTCGCCGGGCACGAAGTAGGGTGAGATGATGAGCAATTCCGACCGGGTGATGCCCATCAGCTTGAGCAGGCCATCGACCACGGTATCGCCTGATGAGACCGTGGGCACGGCGCCAGAGGTGCCGGGAGCGACGCCTTCAGCGGGGTTGTCGGTGCTGGCGTCAGTGGGCGCGGCCGTAGGTGCTGTGGGCTTGGGAATGGATGCTGTGGCTGGCAGGGCCGCGGCCTGATCGGCAGAGCTGCTGGCTGATGTGTCGGGGGCAGCGCTTGTAGTGGGTGCAGTGGCTGCGGTGGATGCAGCCGAATCATCCAGCGGGATCTTCGTCGGCCTGTCCACCATCATCACCGCGGGTGCCCAGACGAAGTCAGCCTGCGCCAGATTCATCGGCTGTTCACGCTGAACCCGTTCGCGCTGTTCTTTGGTGGGCCCTCCCGCAGACGGGCGCGGCTCGCCGTCAGGAGGCGTGGGCCGGCTGCCCTGTGCTGCGCTCCTGAGGCCTGTATCGCCTTGAGGTGTCGGCCCGTTCCCAGGCGCTGCGGCAACTGCAGCGGCAGCCGAATCGTCAACACGAGGCCGGTTGCTGCCATCGTCTTCCAGTACCTGTGCGCGGATGCGCGCAAGTTCCTCGCGCGTGATGAGCGACTGGACTGGATACGCGCGTTCGTTGTTCCAATAGCTGTCAAAGCTGCGGGACAGATCACGCACGATGGGCCCGGCCGCGAGCACATCCATGTCCACGAAGTTGCCCGCGTCCGAATTGCCGAAATAGGCGTCACCCAGGTTTCGACCACCGGTCACGCCCATCGCGTTGTCCGCCAGGAACAGCTTGTTGTGCATGCGCTGCTGCACGCGTGCGAAGTCTGTGAGCGAGCCCCACATGCGCCCCAACGTCGAAGCCCGCGAGCCTGCCACGGGGTTGAACATGCGCATCTCTATGTTCGGCTCGAACGCCATGCGCATCACCAGGGCGTTGCGGCCTGTGCTGTGAAAGTCGTCCAGCAGAATGCGTACCCTGACCCCTCTGCGCGCCGCCGCTACGACGCCCCGCAGCAAGCGCTCGCTGCTCGCATCGACGTGTATGGCGTAGTACTGCAAGTCCAGCGTCTTCTGCGCTTGCCGTACCAGCGCGAGGCGGCTGGTGTAAGCCTCTTGAGGGTTGTTGAGCAGCAGGAAGGCAGACAGATCACGTGCCGACGTGCCGCTTTGGCGCTTGTCGAGCAAAGTGGACAACGGCGTACTGACGCTTGCGGTCAGGGCATGACTCACAGGGCGATCCACCAGCGCGGGTAGAGATGTGCTGCACCCCGTGCCAAGGATAAGGATTGTCATCACCGCTGCGGCGGCTAGGGCGTAACGCGAAAAGTTCGCCATAAATATCCTGGCAGTAAAAAAGCTACCAGGAGATATAGCGGATTTCTTAACGATTCAATGTAAGAAACCAACTGTATCTACGCGGTTGTTGTGAAAGTGCAGGCTGCTGCTCACCGCAAAGCCTCAGTCACTCGTTGCCTGATTCCGAACATTCGGTGTCAGAAGAAGAGAGCGGTTTGCAGGTGCGCACCCTTCCCGTCTTTGCAATCTTCACGCGCCGGGTTTGTTCCAGAACAGCGCTACCTGACAGATCATTGCGTGTCAAAGAGAATGTGAGGGCACCAAAAGCGTCTGACGTGTTCACCGGATAGCCGGAACTGTTGTACCTGACATAAGGACTAGATCCGTTCGCCGTGCCAGAACCTGACACAGAAAAGTAACTAGGCAAGGCGGGTTGGTCCAGCACAAGATAGTCCACGGCTGCATCGTATACATCGTTGTCGTTGAGGTCTGCGTAAACCACCCAACCGCTGATCCATCCACCACTCTTGGGCTGAACAAATGCGCTGAAATTTCGCTTCATTGCCTCTGTCCTCGCTGCTCCAATAGCTGCTACCAACGAATTTGTCGTAGATGTGAGTTCCGAGTTACGAAGAAAGGACACGAAGCTCGGTGCAGCAAGGGTCATCAAAACCGCTGCGATGGCAATCGTCACCATCAGCTCAATCAAAGTGAAGCCTGCGTTGCGCCATCCCGGCTCGCGAGAGCTAGCAATCATGGCCAGCACCGCTTGAAGTTTGTTGAAGCGACAGTACCTGTGCAACTTTTCTTGCCGGTACTGGTGATCTCCAGATTACCAACGGCCGGATCCGAACCACTCTGTTTGGGTGCAGCCACGACCTTCACGCACTCTGCCAGACTGATGTCATTGCCGCACGCAGCCGATGACAACAGGTAAGTGGCGGACGCCAAACTATCACCCGCGAAAGTTTTGAATGGCACCGCCGTGCTAGACGTGACTCCGCAAGCAGTGTCTGCCGTCGCAGTCGTCGTGCCGGCGCTGTTGGAGAACGCGATGTAGCAATTGCGCTGGGTCATGTAACGTTCTTGCTGCTGCAGTAGTTCCATGAGCGCCGTTCGACCTTGTGCGCGTTTTCCTTTTAAGACTGATTCTGTATAGGCCGGATAGGCTATCGCTGCCAATATCCCTACCACTGCCACGACGATCATCAGTTCGATCAAAGTGAAACCCCGTGACTTTCCTCTGCGGCCGGAGTGTGAATATTCCATCATGGCGTCGTCCCCGCGTTCTTGAGCTCACGATAGTTGTAGATCTGGCGCCAGCTCAATCGGCCAACAGTCTCTTGCTCCATGGTTTCCTGTCCAACCGCAACACCTTTTGAGCCGAGTTGGATACTCGACTTAGAAACCGTGCGAACAGCCCTGCCGGTACTATCAAAGGCTGTCTGCGTTGTCTTCTGATCATTGATCACTGCGAGGTTCGCTCCTAGCATACCTACCAATGATGGCTGAGTTCGGCCCGCGCCCGTCGCGATATTGACCGTGTATTGCCGTCCTGAGCCTTCGGCTGGAGAGCAGGACGCAGCTGATCCGCTGCTCCCAGGAATTCCGGTACTGAAGAGCGCAAGGCGACTGCTCAAAGCGGTGGCGTCGGTAAACATCTTTTCGCCGGCACCAGGCAAGTCCACGTACCAACCAGAGCGCTGGGTAGCGTCAGAGTCGGAAGCTGCGCGGCCCCATGTGAATGCCGTGACTGCTACGACGTTGGTTGTCGTGTCAACCGTACCTGCTCTCAGACGCCCCCGTCCAGAAATTGCTGCGGTGGGGCCGGTGGCATCCGCGCTTGTGGATCCGTCATCGTAGAGGGCATAGACGGTCTGGACTTGCGTTGAAAGGTTGTCACTGCTTTCCAAATACTTTCCGGTACCAATCAGTACGTAGAAGGTAGATACGCCCCGCACCAATGGACCGGCAAATAACGTAGGAGCAGTCGTGATTGGCTGTGGCTGCGGGGTGCCAGTGGAATCCTTGGCAGCAAACATCGGGTAGGGAGTACTGCCATTCTTAAAACTGCTCAGCCGAAGCATGTTCCAGTTGCTAGGGTCTTTGTAGCCAGAGTTTCGTGCGGCGTCGGTAAAGTCCAGCTTCCACAATTTGCCATGCAGATCTCCTGCATAAATGTGCGTGACCTCACCGCCTCGTGCGTAGAGCGGCGAAAAAGACACGACGCCTGTCGCATAGTTTTGGGCAACGTCACTAGCAAACGGCAAAGAGATTTTGTAGTAATTGGTTCCTTCCAACCAAGCTGCATTGGACGCCTTGTCTAAAGCCAACAAGAAAATCGACGGTCTGCCGCTACCCCCACCATTGGTGAACGAACTGGTGTAGTTGTTAACGCCGCTGGCGACAACTGCGAACCAACGATAGGTGTTATCACCAGTTTTAAACTTGAGAATCTGCGGACGGCCAACCACATAGCCCATGTCGTCATCGTCAGCCGATGAGAATTCCCATAGTGCGTTGCTGGCTGTAAAACTCTCGGGAGTAGAGACATCCAGAGCGAAAACACCCCGCCCACCAGCACCTGTACCGGACACCAATACCGTTTTCCAGTCAGTGCTCGCGCCCGCGCCTGCCGTAAACGCTACTTGAGCTTCGCCGACTACCGAGGGCGCGTCAACATAAGACTGATGGTTATTGAGATAGTTGGTTGCTGTCAGCGCGGACAGCTTTGGCCCCATCCAACTCGGAATATAGGCAAACAACTCATCTCCAGCAGTAATGCTTTTGCCGCTCTCCGTTGTGGCTGCGAATGCGTGCAGCATACCGTCGTTAGCCCCAGCAAACACTACCGGCGAACGGTTGGCTTTTTCCGTACGAAACAGCGCATAGCTGGCACCACTGAATCCGGTAGATGGTGGCCCCGAATAGGTAACCCCCGAATTGATAATGTCACCCAACAATTCAGTCCGCGCCCTAAAAGCTGTTGAGCCTGTCTCGTTGGTTTGAACTCCCCGAAGATAATCAAGTCGATCCGAACCACGGTTATCGGCGACTGCAGAAGGTGAGGGCTTGTTCAGATGCTCCTGCAATGCAGTGCCTGATATCGCACTCCATGTAAAAGCCGTGGCAGCAGTTGTTCCGCCATGTCCCACGAAGATCTTGCGATTGGCTGGGGTGATGAATTTCAGGCGTTGCGCTGCGCTCCACTGCTGTGAGCCCACCGAAATGGAACTGCTCGTGGCAGTGATGGGTTCCGCTGTGACGTCGCCCGTCCATGAGGTGGCGTCGAACCTCGCAGAGTAGAAAGAGGAGCCTGTACTCGCGGTCACGCCTCGGGCTGCAGAAGCACCCCCCGCGATGCTTCTAGCAGAGGCGGCACTGCGCGCGAAAATTTCATCGAACGCATTGAGAACACCTCGAGCGTCGCTCTGCAGGAAGTAAGTGGAAGCTTCTCCAGGATCTGCGGCTTTCTGCCATACGTTGTTGTTGTTCGTACCGTCATTGGCTTGGAAAGGATTACCCCGGGTGTTGAAAGGCCGTGCCCCGCTATTGCTGGCATCGGTTTCAAATCCACCATATTTGGCCGCCATAAAGAACTGATTGCTGAATCGCCGAGCATTCGCGTCATTCTGACGCCCGTATTCGTTGACGTCGAAAATAAAGGTCTTCACCCGCAACCCCGGCCTCTGCTTATTCGGCTCATTTGTCCAAGCGGCACCTCGAATGTCTTGGGTGTGAGCCCAATAGGCATAACCCATGATTTGACTGGTTTGCGAACTGGATGGAACATTACCATTCGCACCATTTGGGTTGCCTGTCCTTTGAGAAGCGCCCTGACCATCGGTATAGGCAAGATTTTGATTATTTTCAAAACCTCGCACTATCTGGTGCCAAAATCGAAAGTCCTGAACGTTCCCCGCCGGATTGTGCGAGGTAGGGATATTCCGCCAGTTGCCGTCGTGAGTATGAATGTCACCAATAACCACGATATTGCTTCGCAAGCAACTATAGCTGTCTGTTTTCGACCGCCCATCGCCGTACGGGTCTATATTCGTCCAGTCAGAATAAACAGGGAATCCGTCGAAAAGAACATTGGTTTTTGCGGCCGCTCCAATATTCGATACGGCATCTGCCGTCGGTGGCAGGCCTTGCATGTAGCGAAGCGCCTGGTAATACAGTTCGCCCACAGGATCGTGGATTTTGTAGCGGCCTGGCGTAGGGCCTGTGCGACCAAACTGATTCAAGTAACTGATGACACCGCTGACTCCAAACGTGGAGTCGCTTTCTGAATTAATATTAAATACTCCAGTATTGGCATTCCACTCCGCACGGCTGTTAGCTGCCGCATTTTCTCTGCCATTGGTGTCGAATGTTTTTTGGCCGACATACTTCATTGGTGCGCGCAGCACGCCACCATATCTACCGGTATTGTTGTTGGCATAGCTTGCTGACTGATCCATGAGATACCCAAAAGCTGCCAGCCTAATTTGTTCTGAGTATTTCTGAATAACGCCTGTGGGTTTGTGCTTGCCATTAGGATATCTTTGGCAAAAACTATAGCCTCGGTTTTCCTCCAGTGTGCCATCTGTTCTGGTATTGCAAACTTGAACTCGTGAATAGAAAAATCCATCTGAGTTAAGCCCCATGCCTACCCGCCAAGTTCCAGTGTAATCACGGGTAAAGCATGCTTTTGCAACTCCAGGCGCCGGGTCGCCAAAGTTGGCATTGTTGCAAACGAACGTATCCTTTACGGGAGCAACAGCCCATCGGCTACCCGCGCCGTACCAGACTTCCCTCACTCCCGTAAAAGTGCAATTTTCATTCTCACCGGCGCACCTTGAGGTTCCTGAATCCCGTGCCGTTTCCCGAGATTCAAGAACGCCCATCCGAGCGTACGCAAATGTGTCGTCGCAAGAGCCGCTCATGTTGGCGCTCGCTCGAATGTAAATACGATTTAGGGTATTGGCGATATGAATATCGTTTTCTCTCGCTTCGCGAATCATTCGTTGGGGAATCGCACCCCAATACGAGTTCGCACCGCCCCCATTACGACTCAGTCTCTTGCCGGGAAAATTGTTTGAATTCCACATGCAAACGGGGTCGTTGTTTGGCAACACGGCACGCTGCAATACTGTAAGGTCAGGAGTGTCGATATAACGATCACCGCCGGAAAGTGCGAGTCGCAACATATCAACCGCCGAATTGGTCGCCCAGTTCAGAAAATTACCGCTAAATGCATCGGTGCACTTGCGTGCAGCAGCATCGCTAGTTCGGTAGAATCTTTTATAATCAGCAACTGTTTGACCCGTAGCTCGCGTGTCGGTTGGGGCATCATTGTAGGCATAGCAACCCTCGGCGTCGTAATACCCTAGATATTCATTGGTGTTCGCGTAGGAATTATCCGTATTCGAATTGGGTACTGACACATATTGAGCACCAACAGTAGGATATTCAACCGACAATGCTAGCGCCATCGCGGGTTTGTCGGTGGGCTTGGCCGCATACAGCGGGTCACTGGACAGGTTCACCGGTGGAATGGTGATGGACGGAGGTGTATTGGCGCCCATCGCCATGAAGGACGTGGTGACCGCTATACCAGCCGCCAATAAGGTAAAGACCGTTGAACCATGTTTAGCCAAGGGGGTAATCATGGACGGCTTGAAAATGGAGCGCATATGTGCCTTCAATTCCGGTAAATCATTTGTACGACGCCCCGTGTGTGGGCACTGGGTCCAAAACCGATGGCGGTAACGCGATACAGGTAGTTGCGGTTCTGTACTGCTGTAGTCGTCTCCAGTTCGGGCTCCTCCACCAATTCGATGACGTAACGCGGTTTGGCAGCGGGTTGAGTGCCCAATGAGCCGGTAGGGAACGTCCTGCCGGTGAACGTACCCAGTGCTACCGACCTAGTACCGCTTCCGCTTTCGGCAAGGTCTACTGCTAACCAGTCAGGCAGCGTATTAGTTGGCAGCGAATAACAAAGACCTAAGGTCGCCGCGTTAGCCGAACAACCCGGTGCGAACTTGGCAGCGTCGGTCTGACCCCGTTTAAAGATGGCGCCGCGGCTTGTGGAAGTTGCAGGAAGTCCGAGAATGTCCAGCTCTGCATCAATCAGGCCTGCTTCCGCAGACTGCCATGCGATTTGCGTATCACGGTCATTACGAGTGGCTCGCTCGCCGAGCATCGAAATTTGGATGCCGCCTACACCCAGAATCGATACCACCACCAAGATAAGCAGCACGACGACGAGCGAGAGGCCCTGATTTTTGTACCGAGGCGATGGTGTCCGCACGCCGCGATCACGTTGGATAGTGAAAGCTTGCATTTCAGAGTTCTCCCTGGGGATTGCGCAGATGCACCGTGAAGGTCAATACTTGCCTCAAACGTCCATCGGCAGTTGGTGTGAAAACTGATCCCGGATCAGCAGAGTTATTGGCAAACATACTTCCTGCGGTGCCGTTGGCCGCCTGGGGTGCAGGCCCGAGGGGGTAAAACGTCTGCGTGGTTCGGTCCACGGCCGTGCCGGGCGATGCGCGCAGCACCAGTCCAATCCGGATGCTCCTCACTCGCTGCCAATTAGCGGCGGTTACCGATTCGTCAGACACCGTGAGTTGGTCGGCGCGGAGGTAGCGGTCAACCACGCTGTCGGCAGTCGAGGTTGCTGGAATGGTGCTGTTGCTTGGGCCGATGCCATCCACTCCATAGAGAACTTGGAAATTCTCGACGCCGCTTATGAGCGGCTGCGTATCAATGGTTCCACCACTCGACCATCTCGTGCACATCAACGCGGGCTCTCCGGCGCTGCTGGTAGCTACATGCAGAACACTGGTAATCCGGTCATAACGGCTGGTGGGAACCTGAGTGGGCTGTTCGCCAGCGCAATCAATCAGTGCGCGATCAGATTCGTTACTTTTTGAATTGGAAACGTTCGGCTGAAACCGCAATACCAGAATATCGCTGCCGTAGCCCAGACTTCCGCTAGTTCTTGCTGCTGAATTGGCTTCGCTCCAACCCTGGCTGGCGCCTCTAGCCCGATTATTAAACCCGTAGACGAAAACGTTGGGCACCGTTGTTGAGTCGAGGCCCGCAGTTTTGGGTGGTGGGCTCGATGCTGCGTGGAACAGATCTTCAAAGCCAGCCTGGACTCCGAGGCGTTGAATGATGTCTTCTGCAAACCTCGCGTTGTCGCGCAACTGGGCTGACGCATCCACATTGGTAAAACCTTGGCGAGAAATCACTAACGCGGTTGTGGCAGCCAACACCACCACCAAGCTGATCGCCATGGCAACCATAAGCTCGATAAGCGTCAGGCCTTGTTGGCGCCCAGGCCGGGCACCCAAATGAAGCCGAAAATTGGTGGTCATGGCGTTGCGGTTGAGAGTGGATTCCCGCCAGTCACGGACGTCACGATGATGGGACGACTGGAACTACTGCTGGCGTCAGCTCGTTCGATGGCATCCACCCCGGTCTTGGTGCGGTCCAAGGAGTTACGTGTCCAGCCGATCTTTATCATGGCAATGCGATCCGGGTCCGAACTACCGGTGGGCTCTGAGCAACTCCACTTGGGGAGGCCGTCTGAATCGTATGGAGTCTTGTCGAAGCACACGACCACGACCGCACCGGGCAGTGCCGTGTTGACCCGGCTGAGCCAGTCCATCATTTCAGACTCGGCAACGTCCTTGGCGGTACTGCATCCGGAGCTGCTGTTGGCCACGCCCAGGCAGCTGTCAGCAGGAATTGCCGTAGAGCTCGTTCGCAGATAGGGGTTATCTGTCGCGCTGGTCTTGACAGCGACGATGTTGTTGCCGCGCATCATCTCCGCTAGCTCGCGAGAAAGGCTGGCAGCTTGGCTTTGCAGCCTTGCGTCCCGATTGGCTTGGAGTGCAAAGGCCTGTACACCGACCATGCCCAACATGCCGAACGACAGCACGACAATGGCGACCAGTACTTCAATCAAAGTGAAACCTGACGCATCGCCCCACTTGCGAGGCAGACGACACGATGGTTGTAACCAGCGGTGTTGATTCATGACCCGATGTTAAAGCGCAGGGTTGTTTATGACTGCGCCGTTTGGCATTCAGAGACGACCGGTCGGCGCACAATCTCGGCATGACGATCGCTCCCCCCTTCAATCATGACCACCATTTCATAGAGAAGGCCCTCAATTTGGCGCGCCAAGCGTTGTGGTGCACATCGCCGAACCCGCGGGTGGGTTGCGTGATTGTCAGTGCAGGCGGCGTGGAGCTCGGCCAGGGAGCAACTCAGCAGGCTGGAGGAGCACATGCGGAAGTGATGGCATTGCGTGATGCTGCTGCGCGAGGTGTCGATACTCGTGGCGCTACGGCATACGTCACGCTTGAGCCATGTTCTCACCACGGCAGAACCGGCCCTTGCTGTGATGCTCTGCTAAACGCCGGCATCTCCCGTGTAGTTGCCTCTATCGCCGACCCGAATCCTTTAGTGTCTGGCAGGGGTTTTGACCGGATGCGCAGCTATGGAGTAGAGGTTCAGGTAGGCATTGGCGCAGAGGCATCGCGCGAGCTGAACCTCGGGTTTTTCAGTCGTATGGTGCGCGGTACTCCCTGGGTCCGCCTCAAAGCAGCAGCGTCGTTGGACGGGCGTACCGCGCTGGCCGACGGCCAAAGCCAATGGATTACTTCTTCCGCGGCAAGGGCGGACGGCCATGCGTGGCGTGCAAGAGCGTGCGCGATTCTGTCGGGTGTGGGTACGGTGTTGAGTGACGATCCACGCTTGGACGTTCGCGAGATGGAAACGCCGCGGCAACCGGCTGTGGTGGTGCTCGATTCTGCCCTGCGGACGCCGCCCGGCGCTAAGCTATTCAATACCCAAAGAAGGGTGCTGATCTACACCGCGGTCGCTTCAGGGATGCGCGCCGCAGAATTGGAAGCCAGAGGGGCCGAATTGATTCAGATGGCCGGCCCCGCTGGACGAATCGATCTGCCGTCGGTGCTGGCTGATCTGGGAAGGCGGGAGATCAACGAGCTGCATGTGGAAGCTGGCGCAACCTTGAATGGCACTTTGATCGCGCAGGGCTTAGTAGATGAGTTTCTGTTCTACATCGCCCCCAAATTGTTGGGAAGTGGCCTCGGCATTGCAGATTTACCCGTTCTCTCCCAGCTGACGGAGGCACAGACCCTGGATTTACTAGGTTTCGAAGCCATCGGCCCCGATTTGCGGTTGCGGATGATGCCTCCGGGACGCTCCGATTTTTAATAAGTTACTGCATATGCATCTCTACCGTTGCGCGCTGCTGCGCTTTGATGCCCACGGCACGCCGATCTACGAGCCAGACGGGTTGTTAGTGGTCTCCAGTCGCGTCGCCGACGCCAGCCGGGTGATCGCTGCGGGTGCTTGGAGCAGCCTGTGCGCTGACTTTGCCGATCACCCAGTCACTCACTGGCCCAACCGCATCATCGCCCCCGGCTTCATCGACATGCATGTCCACTTCCCGCAGACCGATGTCATCGGCTCGCCTGCGGAAGGGCTGCTTCCCTGGCTCGAAAACTACACCTTCCCCCACGAATCCCGCTTCTCAGATCCGGCTTACGCCGCTGAAGTGGCGACCGTTTTCGTCGATGAGTTGCTCCGGAATGGGGTCACCACCGCTTTGACGTTCGCCACGTCGCATCCTGCTTCAGTCGACGCATTGATGGCTGAAGCGCAACAGCGCGGCCTTCGCCTCATTGCCGGCAAGGTGCTGCAGGATCGCCATTCGCCCGACGGCGTGCGGGACGACACCCAGCAGTCGCTGATCGACACCGAGTCACTGATCCAGCGTTGGCACGGCCAAGACCGGTTGGGTTATGCCATCACGCCACGCTTCGCCCCCAGTTGCAGCGAGGCACAGCTGCGCGGTGCGGGCGAGCTGGCAGCGCAATATCCTGACGTGTGGATTCAGTCCCATGTGGCAGAGAACCTGGACGAGGTGCGCTGGGCGCGAGAGCTGTTCCCCGCAGCGCGAAGTTATCTCTCCATCTACGACGACTTCGGATTGATGCGTGAGCGGGCCGTCTACGCCCACTGCATTCATTTCGATGACACCGACCGTGCGCTCATGCGCGACACCGGAACGGCCGCAGCGGTAAGCCCCACCAGCAACCTATTTCTCGGCAGCGGCTTCTTCGATTACGAAGGCGCGCAACGCATCCGCTTCCATCATGGGTTGGCGAGCGATGTGGGAGGCGGCACAAGCTTCAACCCGTTCCACACGATGCTCGCGGCTTATTACGTGGGCCGCGAAGGGCAGACGAAGCCCGGATTGAGTCTGAGTCCTTCGGAGCTGTGGTGGCGTCACACCGGAGGTGCTGCGCAAGCATTGGGGTTGGGCGGTGTGGTCGGCACTCTGCAGCCGGGAACCGAGGCCGACTTCGTGGTGCTCAACCCACAGGCGACGCCGTTGCTTGCCCGCAGAACGGCACAGGCCAACAGCCTGGATGAACTGTTGTTCGCTCTCATCGTGCTGGGCGATGACCGAGTGATAGAGCGCACCGTGATTGCTTAGTCTTATCAGCCTGTAGCGCTTGCTAGATAAGCGCAGGCAGCTATGGTTTTTGATGGTTCTCCCGCCCACCTAGAATGTCGGACAGGAGTTAACCCAATGACCATCAAAAGCGACAAGTGGATCCGCCGCATGGCAGAGCAGACCGGCATGATTGAGCCGTTCGAGCCCGGCCAGATCCGGGAAAGGGAGGGGCGCAAGATCATCAGCTACGGCACCAGCAGCTATGGCTACGACATTCGGTGTGCGCCGGAATTCAAGGTGTTCACCAATATCCACAGCACGGTGGTCGATCCGAAGAATTTCGATGAGAAGAGCTTTGTCGATTTTCATGGGGACAGCTGCATCATTCCGCCCAACAGCTTTGCATTGGCACGCACGGTGGAGTATTTCCGGATCCCGCGCAATGTGCTGACCATCTGCCTGGGCAAGAGCACTTACGCGCGCTGCGGCATCATCGTCAACGTCACGCCGTTCGAGCCGGAATGGGAGGGTTATGTGACTCTTGAGTTCAGCAACACCACGCCCTTGCCAGCTCGCATCTACGCAGGGGAAGGCTGTGCCCAGGTTCTTTTCTTTGAAAGCGACGAAGTCTGTGATGTCAGCTACAAGGACCGTGGCGGCAAGTACCAGGGGCAAGTCGGCGTCACGTTACCAAAGGCGTGACGTATCGGCTGCGAGTCGCCGAGGTTAAGGCGCCGTCCTACGAGGCGATTGCGTGCGTTCGCAACAGGCAAGACTTTTACGCCATGTAGCATCTGGACTCATTCTCTGAACGCCGCGAAAGCGTTGTTTGGACGGTTCGAAACGACTGAGGAGTCGCCATGCTTGCTGCTTACATGCCTGCTACCCGTTCCGGTCGCTCCGACTTGGCCTCGATGTCGCAAACATCCCCGGCTGGCAATCAGCCTGGTTGGGCCCGCTGTACTGAAGCGTACTGGCCGGCCCATGCACTGGACGGATTTCTGCTGCGAATGGCCGCGCACGGCAAGTGCGTCAGCGCTGCCATGATGCTGGGTGATCGGCGATACGCCGCCGAGCAGTTGGAATGTGCCTGGGCTTTTACAGGTGACGCTCAACTGCACGCCCTTGCCACCGAGCTGGCCCCGTACTTCGTTGGCTCTTCGCCGTTTGCGCGAAACAGCTGATGTGACGGCTTGAAGCGAAAGGGCTGCGCGCGTCTCGTTTGAAGCCGGCCGTAAAGGATCCGTCCTACAGATCCTTTCGGGAACGGCTGCAAGAAGCGGCTCAAACCTCGCCCTAGCATTCTCAGCATCGCCAATCACGAGGAATGCTCGATGCCTACCATCAACTTGTCTGCCCAACAACAATCTCAGCACGTGCATGCAGGATCATCCCGCCCGTGGGTGCTGGGTGCCGGAGCCGTGGTGATCGCGATGCAGTTGGCTGCGGTGGGTGTGGTGGTCAGTCGGCAGGTGGAGCAGGCAGCGGCCAAGCAGGCGACCGCACCACTGCAAACAAGCTCGTCAGTGGATCGGCATCCTGCCAACATGGCGCAATGAGCCCCCCTGAGGCCACTTGGGGCCCATGGTTGGCGCACCCGATGTGTTCCTTGCCGCCTGAGCATGAAAGTTTGCACTGAATGAAGATTGACCGCCTTTTGTCGGACGCGCAAAGCAGTTCCGGCGGGCACCCGATTTAGTATTCGTGTCTTATGGTTAGGGCGCCTTGCGAGGCGTAAGGGAGCATTGGCATGAAGTGGGAAGGCAATCGTGAATCCGACAATGTGGAAGACCGGCGCGGCAGTGGCGGCGGAGGTGGCGGGTTCCCAGTCTTCGGAGGCCGCGGAATCGGCATTGGCACGATCGTCATCGCATTGTTGGGCGGCTGGATCTTCGGCATCAACCCGCTGACCCTGCTGGGAATGCTCAGTGGCGGTGGCGCTCCGGCGCAGGTTCAGCAAGCCCCTGTGCAACGCCCACCCGCAGACGACACGATGGCCCGGTTCGTATCCACGGTGTTGGCCGATACCGAAGATGTGTGGGGCGGCATTTTCCGCCAGGGCGGTAGCAATTACGAACAGCCACGATTGGTACTGTTCCGGGGGCGCACGCCGACGGCCTGTGGTACCGGGCAGTCTGCCATGGGGCCCTTCTACTGTCCGGCCGATCACAAGGTCTACATCGACCTGGACTTCTATCAAACATTGAAGACACAGCTGGGTGCGCCCGGCGACTTTGCCCAGGCCTATGTCATCGCACATGAGGTGGGCCACCACGTACAAAATCTGCTGGGCATCAGCGGCAAGGTCGACCAGATGCGCGGCCGAGTCAGTCAGACGGAATACAACCAGCTGTCGGTGCGCTTGGAGTTGCAGGCAGACTGCTTTGCGGGCGTCTGGGCCCACCATGCTCAAAGCGCGCGGCAGATTCTGGAGCAAGGCGACGTGGAAGAAGCGATGAACGCGGCGGCCAAGATTGGTGACGACGCGCTGCAGCGGGCCAGCGGCGGCGCGGTCGTGCCGGACAGCTTCACCCACGGGTCCAGCGCGCAGCGTCAGCGCTGGTTCCATGCCGGGTTGAAGAACGGTAGCGTCAAAGGCTGCGATACCTTTTCTGCCCGCACGCTCTAGTGCGGCTGTGAACACGGCGATTGGGCATGAAAAATGCCCAGATCGCTTATGTATCAAGCGCAATGCGCTATATATTTAATAGCTAAATAAGGGTGTCCTTACAACGCCCGCACGCGCTGTGAGGCCGCGTTTTCATCAAAACATGGCCTTGTCACGCCCTGGTGCGACAATAGAAGGCTCAAATGACAAGTTCCTTTTCCAATCTATCGCTGGCTGAGCCGCTGGCGCGCGCCGTGGCCGACATGGGCTACGAGTTCATGACGCCCATTCAGGCGCAGGCCATTCCCGTCGTGCTCACCGGCAAAGACGTGATGGGTGCAGCCCAGACCGGCACCGGCAAGACGGCTGCCTTTTCGCTACCGTTGCTTCAGCGAATGATGAAGCACGAAAACAGCTCGACCTCGCCTGCGCGGCACCCCGTGCGTGCGTTGGTGCTCCTGCCTACGCGCGAACTGGCCGATCAAGTGGCACAGCAGATCGCGCTCTACGCCAAGCACACCAAGCTGCGCAGCACGGTGGTGTTCGGCGGCATGGACATGAAGCCGCAGACGCTTGAGCTGAAAAAGGGCGTGGAAGTGCTGGTGGCTACGCCAGGTCGTCTGCTGGACCACATCGAAGCCAAGAACGCAGTGCTGAACCAGGTCGAATATGTCGTGCTCGACGAGGCCGATCGCATGCTCGACATCGGGTTCCTTCCCGACCTGCAGCGCATCCTGTCGTACTTGCCCAAGCAACGCACGACCCTGCTTTTTTCGGCCACTTTCTCGCCCGAGATCAAACGCCTGGCCAGCAGCTATCTGCAAGACCCGGTGACCATCGAAGTCGCCCGCCCGAACGAAACCGCGTCGACTGTCGAGCAGCGCTTTTATTCCGCTTCGGACGACGACAAGCGCCGCGTGATCCACAAGGTGCTCAAGGATCGTGGCATACGCCAGGCTTTCATCTTCGTGAACAGCAAACTGGGGTGCGCACGCCTGGCACGCTCGCTGGAGCGCGAGGGGCTTAAGACCACGGCACTGCACGGCGACAAGAGCCAGGACGAACGCCTGAAGGCCCTGGAGTCTTTCAAGAAGGGTGAAGTCGACCTGCTGGTGTGTACCGACGTGGCCGCGCGCGGGCTTGACATCAAGGATGTGCCGGCAGTCTTCAACTTCGACGTACCGTTCAACGCTGAAGATTACGTGCACCGCATTGGGCGCACGGGTCGTGCTGGCGCATCAGGCCTGGCCGTGACGCTGGTGTCCAGTAGCGACGCTCGTCTGGTGGGCGACATCGAGAAGTTGATCAAGAAGAAGATCGAACTCGAACCCGTCGAATTCGAGGCAGAGCGCCCCACCGGCCGCTTCAACGATGGCCGTCGTGCTTGGCGTGAAGAGGAAGAGGGCGGCAATGGTGGTGGCCGCGAGCGCCGCGAAGCGCGCACTTACCGCCAGTCGGCGCCTGCACGCGACCCATTCTTTGACAAGCCGTACGAGGCTACGGGTAATGCAGTCGACGGTGCACCAGGCTGGGAAGCCGCAGCAAAGGCACAGCCCTCGCGCAGCGGTATTTCCGCCAACATCAAGCACAAGCGCAAAGTAGCTGCCCTTTTCAAGGCGCCGCTGCCAGAGACGTCCGAGCAGTCTTGATTTGGAAGGGGAGTGACCTCGCGCCGAGGTCGTCTCGCCCCACTTTTCGTCCTGCTGCGCTGGTTCGCTCGTGCCAGGTGCGGCCCGGCTGTCTTCAGTCTGGTGTCTGCGACGGCTCGCATTCCACTTTCAGGTGTTCGCGGTCGGCCAACGAGGCACCGAAGCGCACCGCGCTGAGGCAGCCGCCCCAGACGCAACCCGTATCCAGCCCCAGCAGGTGGGGCCGCTCGAGCCAGCCCAGGGTTGACCAATGCCCGAACGCGATCAACGTGCCTTGGGTACGGCGTTCCGGGGCTTCAAACCACGGCACGAGGCCTGCGGGCGGCTGTGCTGCCGATTCCGTGCTGTCGAAATTCATCACGCCCTCCGGCGTGCAAAAGCGCAGACGGGTCAACGCATTGACGATCACGCGCAGCCGGTCGGTGCCCTGAAGGTCGGCATTCCACTGGTCAGGTGTGTTGCCGTACATCGTGTGCAGAAATTCGGACAGATCGGAGCTACGCAGCACTGATTGCACTTCGCCGGCATAAGCCAGCACATCGCTACTCGTCCAATCAGGCAGCACACCTGCGTGCACCATCAGCAAATTGTCTTCACCGAGCGTCAATGTTCTCGCCAGCGGTTGCTGGCGCAGCCACTCGAGCAGGATGGCTCTGTCTGGCGCCTGAAGGACGTCGTCCAGCGTGTCTTTGCGCGACGGTTTGCGGGCGCCGTGGGCAGCGGCCAGCAGGTGCAGATCGTGATTGCCCAAAAGCGCGCGGGCACTGTCGCCCAACCTCATGCATCGCCGCAAAACGTCGGCCGATGCAGGGCCGCGATTCACGAGATCGCCCAGTAAATAAATGGTGTCACGGCTTGCGGAGAAATCGATGCGATACAGAAGCTTCTCAAGCGCCGCATCGCAGCCTTGCACGTCGCCAATACAGTAGATAGCCATCGCAGATCGCGTTCAGGATGAAAGTGAACCATTTTGCGCTATTGCCTGCGCGCCATTCCGTAGCACGCCATATTCTTCACGGCGTTTCACCAGCCAAGGGTTCGAAACGGAGACTGGCGTCTATGTGACCGACTTTTGGGGCATATAAATGGCCGAGTGTTGCGTCGTCATTCGTCCCAAGCTTTCGCGTTTTCTGCGGTTGCCTCGGGGTGGATTAGGCCAGATCTTTTCATTTTCTATCGCAGTGGACTTCAAACTACCAAGATTCTTTCCTATAATTTAGCCTTATCTTCATTTTGTGCGGCACATTCCACTATGACTACCAGCTACAAAGACCTTTTGAAGCAGCGCGAAGCGCTTGAGCAGCAAATCGGCGAGGCCCGGCGCCGTGAATTGTCGGACGCCATTGGGCAAGTGCGTGGCCTGATTGCTGAATATGGCTTGACCGCACAAGACGTATTCCCTGCTGGTCGTTCTTCGACGCGCTCTTCTACCAGTGGCACCAAGGTGGCTCCTAAATACCGTGATCCTGCCACGGGCCAGACGTGGACCGGCCGCGGTAAAGCGCCAAAGTGGATTCAAAACGAAAATCGCGAGAAATTCGTCATTTAACGGAATCATGGCAGCCGCATGATGCGTTCGTGCGGCGTCTATCGGGGGTCTCTTGCGCCCGATATTGAAAAGCCTGCAGACAACTGCAGGCTTTTTTGTTTGGAGCCTGCGCGAAATGAACGCACTGCTGACTGGAACGCCGTCGTGGCAGCCTGTGCGGCATGCCCGCTGACACAGGCGTCATAGAAAGCATTGCACAATGGCTGACTGTGTTGAAGGCGCCAAAACAGGGTTGCCATCCGACACGCTTCTTTGTGAGGGCCTCGCTGAGGCAGGACCTTCGCACTCTCCCAAG
This sequence comes from Acidovorax sp. WCS2018Noco2-16, assembly GCF_031843945.1. Taxonomy (NCBI): domain Bacteria; kingdom Pseudomonadati; phylum Pseudomonadota; class Betaproteobacteria; order Burkholderiales; family Comamonadaceae; genus Acidovorax; species Acidovorax sp. WCS2018Noco2-16. The sequence goes on along the minus strand of NZ_JAVTJJ010000002.1, from coordinate 51,685 downwards.
TGGTTGCGAGTGTGAGGTTAATGGGGTTTTATGACCTGCTCCTGTCTTCATAAGACCCTTAAATGGCAACGGTTTGGGGCGCTGCCAGAATAGGCGCCAGAACTCAGAAGTCTTCTTTTCCCCACAGGAGCACATCATGACCACGACCGCCGCCCCTTCTCACGCGTTTTCTTCCACGCTTCAGCCATTTACGACCGCCTCTGGCAAGCAGGGCCATCTGTATTCGCTGCCCGCGCTGGCCAAGCAGTTTCCATCGGTGAGCCGACTGCCTGTATCTCTGCGTATCGTGCTGGAATCGGTGCTGCGCAATTGCGATGGTCGCAAAGTCACCGCCGAGCATGTGCATCAATTGGCGCATTGGCAGCCGCATGCTGCGCGCACCGATGAAATCCCTTTTGTCGTTTCTCGCGTGGTGCTGCAGGATTTCACGGGTGTCCCGTTGCTGGCGGATTTGGCAGCCATGCGCAGCGTTGCGCTCAAGCTGGGAAAGAATCCTAAAAAGATCGAACCCCTGGTGCCGGTGGACCTAGTGGTAGATCACTCCATCATGGTGGATTATTACGGGACCAAGAAGGCGCTCGATCTGAATATGAAACTTGAGTTCCAGCGCAACCGCGAGCGCTACGAATTCATGAAATGGGGCATGCAGGCATTTGCCACCTTCGGTGTGGTTCCTCCGGGCTTTGGCATCGTGCACCAGGTGAATCTTGAATATCTGGCGCGCGGCGTGCACCGTGCGAAAGACGGCGTGTACTACCCCGACACTTTGGTGGGTACGGACAGCCACACCACCATGATCAACGGCATTGGTGTGGTGGCCTGGGGCGTGGGCGGTATCGAGGCCGAGGCGGCCATGCTGGGCCAGCCGGTGTACTTCTTGACGCCTGACGTGGTGGGCTTTGAATTGACCGGGCGGCTGCGAGAGGGCGTGACGGCCACCGATCTGGTGCTGACGGTGACGGAAATCCTGCGCCGCCACAAAGTGGTGGGCAAGTTCGTGGAATTCTTCGGCGAAGGCACCCGCACCCTGTCGCTGCCCGACCGGGCCACCATCGGCAACATGGCGCCGGAATATGGCGCCACGATGGGCTTTTTTCCTGTCGATGAAAAGACCATCGAGTACTTCAAGGGCACTGGCCGCACCAAGGGCGAGATCGAAGCGTTCGAGGCCTACTTCAAAGCGCAGGGCCTGTTCGGCGTGGCGCAGGACGGCGACATCGACTATTCGCAGGTGGTGCGCCTGAATCTGGCGGACGTGACGCCCAGTTTGGCCGGCCCCAAGCGGCCGCAAGACCGCATTGAGTTGGGCAAGGTGGCGGGCCAGTTCGCGTCGCTGTTCTCATTGCCCGCCGGCGAAAACGGATTCAACCGGCCGGCCGATCTGCTGCACACACGCCACCAGATCCACCGCAAGAGCGAAGAGCCTGTCGCCCGCCCACCCGCAGAGAAACCAGCGCCTGAAGGGGGCCCGCGCTTCCTGGTGGAAATGGAGCAAAACAAGCCGCAGCTGGCTGTCAAACATGCTGATGCTGCCGTGCGGGTGCCCGCCAAAGGCGCCGATCCCACCATTGGCAATGGCGACGTGCTGATCGCCGCCATCACCAGTTGCACCAATACCTCCAACCCGAGCGTGCTGCTGGCGGCAGGTCTGCTGGCCAAAAAAGCCGTCGAGGCGGGCTTGAAAGTGCAGCCGCACATCAAGACATCACTGGCACCGGGTTCGCGCATCGTCACCGAATATCTGACCGAGGCCGGTCTGTTGCCTTATCTTGAAAAGCTTGGTTTCGCGCTGGCGGGTTACGGCTGCACCACCTGCATCGGCAATTCCGGCGACCTGGCTGCGGAACTGAACGAGGCCATCACCAGCAACGAGCTGGTGTGCGCTGCCGTGCTGTCGGGCAACCGCAATTTCGAGGCGCGCATCCATCCCAACATCAAGGCCAACTTTCTTGCCAGCCCGCCGCTGGTGGTGGCCTACGCCATTGCCGGAACGGTGCTGCGCGACCTGATGACCGAGCCCGTGGGGCGCGGCAAGGGCGGACGGGACGTGTACCTGGGTGACATCTGGCCCACCAGCGACGAAGTGCAGGCGCTGATGAAGTACGCCATGAACGGCAAGGCGTTCAAGGAAAACTACGCCAAGGTCAAGACCGACCCGGGCGCCCTGTGGAACAACATCAAAGGCGTGACGGGCGACACCTATGTCTGGCCAGCCAGCACCTACATCGCCGAGCCACCGTTCTTCGCCCAGTTTGCTATCGATTCGATAGCTGTTGGCGCTGATGGGACGGGCGCTGCAGGCCTAAAAGGCTCTGAAACGGTGCGGGGCGCACGCATCATGGCGCTGTTTGGCGACTCGATCACCACCGACCACATCTCGCCTGCCGGCTCCATCAAGGAAACCTCGCCAGCCGGACAGTGGCTCTTGCAGCATGGCGTGCTGAAGGCAGACTTCAACAGCTACGGCGCGCGCCGGGGCAACCATGACGTGATGATGCGCGGCACCTTCGCCAACGTGCGCATCAAGAACCTGATGATTCCGCCTTTGGCCAGCGGGTCGCGCGAAGAGGGCGGCGTCACGCTGTTCCAGAACGACGGACCGCTGCAAGGCTCCAAGATGCCCATCTTCGATGCGGCCATGCAGTACATCGCTCATGAAACGCCCACGGTGATCTTCGCCGGCGAGGAATATGGCACCGGCTCCAGCCGGGACTGGGCGGCCAAGGGAACGCAACTGCTGGGCATCAAAGCGGTGGTAGCGCGCAGTTTCGAGCGGATTCACCGCTCGAACCTGGTGGGCATGGGCGTGTTGCCATTGCAGTTCCGGGGCGACGACTCCTGGGAATCCCTGGGCTTGAAGGGCGATGAGGTGATCGACGTGCTGCCCGATCCTGCCCTTGCGCCGCAAAGCGAGGCCCGGCTGGTAATCCATCGCGCCGACGGCTCGCAGCAGAACGTGCTCGTCACCCTACGCATCGACACACCCATCGAAGTGGATTACTACCGGGCGGGCGGGATCCTGCCGTATGTGCTGCGCCAGCTGCTGAGCTGATTGGAGTGGGGGAAAGTAAGCCGGCAACGTTTGCGAGAGTATCGGCAGGCTGACGATTGGCCACTGAACGGCTTACCAGGCCGTTCCCGCGTGGGCTCCTCAAATTCGCCGATGGACGGGTGGTAGGCGAGGTCTATACACTTGTGTCGATATGTACCGGCTTACCCACCCCGTCCCTTCATGAGCCCACCGTCTCCACGATCGCAGGACACATGCTCGCCGTTGCCCAACGCGCCGGCGTTGACCGTCGTGTTGGTCGTAGGGGCGCTGGCACTGTTCTTGGTGCCGGTGCTGCGTCTGCTGGGCTCGGGCCTGGACGGCCTTTTTGGACTGGAGCCGTTCTTTGATCTCGTCGTCGTGCTGCTGGGCTTGCTGGCCGTGGCGTTGTCGATACATACGCTCGACTCCGAGCCAGATCGCCGCAACCACTTGCTGGCCGGTGGCCTGGCCGTGGCAGCCGTGTGCGGCTTTCTGCACGCCATGCTGTTGCAGTCGGAAGGCCGTGGCACGGCGATGCCGGAGCGGGAGCACGTGTCAGCGTTCTTCAGTATTGGCGCGCGCTGGGTGGAGAGCATTGCGCTGCTGCTGTTCGCCTTGGGCGTGCGTGCCCCCGGGTCGGCGCGCGCCTGGGTAGCGGGGGCGGCCGTTTTCGCACTGGGCCTGGTGTGGCTGGGCGCAGGGGGTCTGCCGGATCGGCTCACGCTGGCATGGCCCTCCGCGCACCTCACGGGCTTGCTGCTGCTGAGCATGGTGTGCATGGGTGTGGCAGCGGCGCTGCTCTGGCGCGGTCGCGCCGCCATGGACGCGGGGCGGCACCACCTGCTGGCCTGGGCTGCTGCCGTGCTGGCGCTGGCGCAGGGCGCTGCGCTGCTTCAACCAGCGTGGCCGCAGGCGGGCGACATGGCGGCGCACACGTTGCGGGTACTGGCGTACGCCCTGCTGTTCCAGGCCATGTTCACCACCGGCATCCGCTGGCCCTACGTGCGGGCCCGCGACGTCGAGGCCCAGTTGCGCGAAAGCGAGATGCGCCTGCAACTGCTGGGCCGCAACCTTCCCGACAGCGTGACCTACCAATTGGTGCGCGAGCATGACGGCCGCCGCCGCTTCGTCTACGTGGGTGACGCGGTGGAGCGTCTCATCGGCGTGCGGGCCGAAGACGTGCTGCGCGATGCGGCGCTGCTCTACGACTGCATCCTGCCCGAGGACCGCAATGCGAACGGGCTGGTGGAAGATCAGTCTTTCCGCTCCATGGGAGTCAGCGACAACGTGGTGCGCTTGCTGCGCGTCGACGGGCAGGTGCGCTGGATGCGAATGAGCTCGTCGCCCCGCCAGCTGCCCGATGGCCGTGTCATCTGGGATGGCGTGGCGACCGACGTGACCGCACAGCGCGAAAACGAGTTGCTGGCCCGGGGACGCGACCTGCAACTGGGCGGGCTGCTGCGCAACCTGCCAGGCGGGGTTGCGCGCATCGGGCCCGACATGCGGCTGTTGTACGTGAACCCGCTGCAGGCGGACTGGCTGCAGACCGACGTTAGCGCGCTGGAGGGACAGTTGCTGGAAGACGTGCTGCCCAGCGACGTGCTGGACCGCACATGGCCGCATCTGCATCGCGCGTTTGGCGGCCAGTCGGCGGTGTTTGAAACCCGCATCGACTACCCCGACGGCCCGCAGTTTCGCCACACCACTTTTGCGCCGGAGTTCGGCCCGGACGGCAGTGTCGTGGCCGTGGTCAGCTTTGCCTATGACCTGACCGCGCAGCGCCGCATGGCGCATGAGCTGGACCAGCAGCGCAGCCGGCTTGCGGGCCTGGTGAGCGCCATTCCCGACATGGTGTTCCTCAAGGATGCCGACGGGCGCTATCTGTCGGCCAATCCGGCGTTCGAGCGCTTCATCGGACGGCCCGAGCGCGACATCCTGGGCAAGACTGACGAGGACTTCTGGTCGCCGGCCGAAGCCCAGCGCATGCGTGCGCTCGACGTGCGCGCCATGGAGGCGTGGCAGCCACTGGTGTACGAAGAAGACCTGACGCTGGCCGACGACGGCTACGCCGGCTGTTTCGAGACCATCAAGACCCCGATCCGCGACGTGCATGGCCGCGTCACGGGCGTGCTGGGCGTGTGCCGCGACATCACCGACCGCAAGAAGGCCGAGCACGAGATCGAGCGGCTGGCTTTCTACGACGCGCTCACCAGCCTGCCCAACCGCCGCCTGCTGCTGGACCGGCTGCAGCGCGCCACCGCGATCTGCCAGCGCAGCAACCAGCTTGGCGCCTTGCTCTTCATCGATCTGGACAACTTCAAAGACCTGAACGACACGCTGGGCCACGACATGGGCGACCGCTTGCTGGCCCAGGTGGCGCAGCGGCTGGTGGCCTGCGTGCGGGCGACCGACACCGTGGCCCGCTTCGGCGGCGATGAATTCGTCGTCATGCTGGAGAACCTGGACGGCGTGATCACCAACGCTGCCGCGCAGGCCGAGCACGTGGCCGACAAGCTGCTCGCACGCCTGAACGAGCCGTTCGAGCTGGCCGCCCAGCAGCACTACAGCACGCCCAGCATAGGCATCACGCTGTTCGGCGACCAGCCCTGCAGTGTGGACGAGCTGCTCAAGCGCGCCGACCTGGCGATGTACCAGGCCAAGGCCGCCGGCCGCAATACGCAGCGCTTTTTCGACCCCCACATGCAGGCGCAGGCCAACGCCCGGTCGCACCTGGAGGCCGACTTGCGCCAGGGCCTGGCCCGGGGCGAACTCTGCGTGCACTACCAGCCCATCGTGGACGGGCGCACCCGCATCTGCGGGGCCGAGGCGCTGGTGCGCTGGCCGCACCCCGGGCGCGGAATGATCAGCCCGATGGACTTCATTCCACTGGCCGAGCAGACTGGGCTGATCCTGCCGCTGGGACGGTTCGTGCTGAAGTCGGCCTGCGAGCAACTGGTGCGCTGGAGCCGGCATGCCGACACGCGCCACCTGAGCGTGTCGGTGAACGTCAGCGCACGTCAGTTCCGCCAGCCCGGCTTCGTGACCGAAGTGCTGGATGTGCTGCGCGTCACCGGCGCCGAGCCGCGTCGCCTGAAGCTCGAACTCACCGAGAGCATGCTGCTGGGCGACATCGAAGACACCATCGGCCGCATGAGCCAGCTCAAGAGCGAAGGCGTCGGATTCTCGCTGGACGATTTCGGCACCGGCTACTCGTCGCTGAGCTATCTGAAGCGGTTGCCGCTCGACCAGGTCAAGATCGACCAGGGCTTCGTGCGCGACGTGCTCACCGACCCGAACGACGCGGCCATCGTGCGCACCATCCTGGCACTGGCCGACAGCCTGGACCTGGACGTGGTGGCCGAGGGGGTGGAGACGATGGGCCAGCTGTCGTTCCTGAAGCTGCACGGCTGCAACGGGTTCCAGGGCTATCTGTTCGGCCGGCCTGGCCCTGCCGAGGCGCTGGAAGGCGCCATGGCCAGCGCCCAGGTCTGAGCGCTCTCTGAACCTGCAGCTGTCTTCCTTGACGCAGGCCAGCAGGCACAGCACGGGGCGCCCGCACAATCGCGGCATGCAGAAAAAAAACGAGTGGGTGTTGATTGCGGGGGGTGGCATCGGCGGGCTGGCGGCGGCCATTGGCGCGTCGCGCGCGGGGTGCGAGGTTCGGCTGTTCGAGCGGGCTGCCGCCTTCGCCGAGGTGGGCGCGGGCGTGCAGATCGGGCCGAACGTGGTGCGGCGCCTGCAGGACTGGGGGCTGCAAGACGCGTTGCACGCCGTGGCGGCGTTTCCCGAGCGGCTGCAGGTGCGCAGCGCGCTGTCGGGCGCCGAGCTGGCCGCGCTGCCGCTGGGCGCGCACATCGCCCGGCGCTACGGCGCCGCCTACGCCACCATCCACCGGGCCGACCTGCACGGCGTGCTGCTGGCTGCCGCGCAGGCGCACGGCACGGTGCAGTGGCACCTGGGCGACGCAGTCGTGCGGCATGGCGACGACGGCGGGCAGGTCGTCGTCGGCCTGGCCAGCGGGCACGTCGCCGCGGGCGACGCACTGATCGGCGCGGATGGCCTGCACAGCGGCACGCGTGCGCGGTTGCTGGGCGAGGCGCCGGCCCGCGTGTCTGGCCACCTGGCGTACCGCGCCGTGGTGCGGCAAAGCGATTTGCCGGCGGCGCTGCGCACCGCGCAGGTCACCGCATGGCTGGGCCCGCGGCTGCACGTGGTGCAGTACCCGCTGCGCCGGGGCGAGCTGATGAATGTGGTGGCCATACGCCATGGCGAGCCGCCGGCCGATCTGGAGGGCTGGGATCACGCGGCCAACGCGGTCGATCTGGAATCGGCCGTGGCCGGCACCTGCGCGGCGCTGCAAGACCTGCTGCGCGCCGTGCCGCAGGCGGGCACGGGCTGGCGGCTCTGGCCGTTGTCCGACCGGCCGCCGGTACGCGGCGCGCAAGAGATGGCGAAAGGCCGCGTGGCGCTGCTGGGCGATGCGGCGCACCCCATGCGGCCCTATCTCGCGCAAGGCGCAGGCATGGCCATCGAAGACGCAGCGGCGCTGCAAGCGGCGCTGTCGCTGGGTGACCTGCCCATGGCCGAGCGGCTGCAGCGCTACGCCGCCCGGCGTTGGCAGCGTGTGGCGCGGGTGCAGGAGCGGTCGCGGCGCAACGGCCGCATCTTCCACGCCGTGGGCCCGGTGCGCTGGGGGCGCGACCTGGCGCTGCGCCTGGCGGGCGACAAGCTGCTGGACTTGCCATGGCTGTACGGCGACGACACGGCCGTGCAGTCTGTAAATTAATAAACGCTATAAATAATATAGCTGCCTGCGCTTGATGGATAAGCGCTAGAGACCGATTTGGCTTGAATTTCTGCCTGGGACAGCTACATCGCCTTGAACAGATGCGCGTACAGCCGGCTGACGGGCAGCCGTTCGGGCCGGTCGCGCAATTGCACGAACAGGCGCCCCGATTCATCACGCGTGGCGGTGGCGATGGCGGCTGCGCGCACCAGCGTGCCGCGGTGCACTTGCCAGAACTGCTGCGGATCGAGCTGCGCTGCCAGTTCCTTGAGGGGCGTGCGCACCAGGTATTCGCGTGTGGCGGTCAGCACGCGCACGTATTTGTCGGCGGCCTCGAACACCAGCACGTCCTGCACCGGCACCAGGTGGATCTGCGAGCCCACGCCGGCCTGTAGCACCTGCAGCGGTGCGGACGGCGCCGTGTGCGTCGCGGGCTGGGCCGTGGTCAGCGCGCGCAACTGGCCCAGCAGCGTTTGCATGGCGTCGCCCGCATCGGCGCTGGCGTTGCGGCGCGCCAGGGCCTCGCGCACGCGCTCCACGGTGCGGGCTAGCCGGTGCGGCTGCACGGGCTTGAGCACGTAGTCGATGGCCTGGGCCTCGAAGGCCTGCACGGCGTACTGGTCGTAGGCAGTGACGAAGACGAGCGCAGGGAACGGTGTCGCTGGGGGCGTGCCGGGTGGCGGCCAGGCGTCGGCCAGTTCGTGGGCGGCATCGAGCCCGTCCAGCCCCGGCATGCGGATGTCGAAGAACAGCACGTCGGGCTGCAGGGCCAGCGCCTCGCGCACGGCGGATCGGCCGTCGCCGACGGTGGCAGCGATCTGCAGCTCGGGCCAGGCGCGGGCCAGTTCCTGGCGCAGGGCCTGCGCCAGCAGCGGCTCGTCTTCGGCGATCAGGGCGCGGGGTGCAGCGGGCATGGCGATGGGGTGGGGTAGAGGTCAGACAAGGGCTGTGCGAAAGTGGAATTCAAAGGAAAAACCACTCGAGCGCTTGTCCCGCCGGCGCTGGTTGCTATCAATTCAAGAGTGGCCTGGTCGCCGAACAGCGTAGCCAGCCGTTCGCGCACCTGCACCAGGCCGAAGTGGCGGGTGGCGTCGACAGTCGCTGCCGGCGCCGTGCTGCCAGCGGCCAGGCCGGCGCCGTTGTCCTGCACGGTCAGCTCCACACGGGCCGGCAATGCGCCGGAGGCCTCCAGCTGGCGGGCGCGCACGGTGATCGTGCCGCCCGCCAGCATCGGCTCCAGCCCGTGGCGAATGGCGTTTTCCGCCAGGGGCTGCAGCAGCAACGGCGGCACGGGCACCGCCTGCAGCTCCGCAGGCAGATCGAGCGTGAACGCCAGGCGCGAGCCCATGCGCACGGCCATCAGCTCCAGATAGTCGTTCAGCCGTGCGAATTCATCGGCCAGCGGATGCAGCGGCGCGCGCGAGGCCCCGAGCGTGGCGCGCAGGTAGTCGATGAGGTGGTCCAGCATGGTCTGGGCGCGCGGCGGGTCGGTGGCCACCAGCACGCGCAGGTTGGCCAGCGTGTTGAACAGCATGTGCGGCTCCAGTTGCGACTGCAGCAGCGCCAGCCGTGCCTCGGCCGCGTCGCGCTGCGCCCGGGCGATGCGCGCCATCAGAAAGCGCGAGCGGCCCTGGCTGTAGAAGAAGAACGAGGTGGCAGCGCTGGCGGCGGCCGTAATGAGCAGCGGGTGCGAGCCACCTTCGCCGCGCAGCAGATCGGCGAGGTCCCATTCGCGTCCGCTGTAGATGTGGCCCAGCGCCATTCCGACCACGAAGCCGAACAGCGTGCCCGCGACCACCACCAGCCAGCCTGCCAGACCGTGCAGTCCTTGCGGCCACCGTATCTCCTGGCGCCGGGTCAGCCACAGCCGGCCTACGGTGATGGAAAGGCACGACGCCATGCCGATGCCCAGCGAGTAAACGAGGTTTTCATCCAGCGAGCCATGCCCTGCCAGCGTGAGGGCGGCGGCAATGGCCACCGACACTGCGCAAGCCAGCAAGGCATTGCGGGCAGGCATGTGGAGTGAGGAGGGTGACATGAGGACGATGGCCGCGGTAGGGGCAAGCAAGTCGGTCGGTGGGTCGGTCGTGGGATTGTGAACGCCTCGATGTGCCGGCTGTGTGTGGCCTGCACGTTGGTGGGCGTCAGGTCAGCGGCCAGCGCGCTGGGCAACCAGCCTGTCGCGCTCGCGTTGCACCCAGCGTTCGCGCCAGCCGCTGCCCGGCAACGCCAGCCAGACCACGGCGCCATGCAGCGCAAAGCCCAGGCCCCAGCCCAGCAGCGGGCCGGCGTGCAGCGGTTGGCCCAGTTGCAGAGCGTGCAGCGCGAGGGCGCCGTTGACGACGGCATAGACGGTCGCGTGGATCAGCCAGCCGAGCCGGGCGCGCACGCGTCGGTGCGCCAGCCGCTCCGGCGAGTCGCCATGGGTGGCGAAGTCAGGGGGTGATTGGGCAATACGGACCACGGTGGTTCTCCGGTGAAGGTCAAACTGCACTCTGCACGCATTGCGCACGGCCCGCCACGCCTGCGCGACAAAGCGGTGAGCCGGTGGTGCGGACGGCAGGCACACGGCGCGACAAGTCGACTGCAACGAAGGCCAGGCCCGATGCGCAAGGGATAATCCGCACCCGTTGTATTCATCCTCCAGTCAGGGCTCTCGTGGACATTGTTTTGCTGCTCAAGGCCGCCGTCATGGGCGTGGTCGAAGGGCTGACCGAATTCCTTCCCGTTTCATCGACCGGGCATCTGATTCTGGCGGGCGCGCTGCTCGGCTTCGACGACGACAAGGCCAAGGTGTTCGATATCGCCATCCAGACGGGGGCGATCTTCGCGGTCATCCTGGTGTACTGGCAGAAGATTCACAGCACGGTGACAGCCTTGCCGCACGACGCACGGGCGCGGATGCTGACGCTGAACGTGGTGGTCGGCTTTCTGCCTGCCGTGGTGCTGGCGCTGCTGGTGGGGGCCTACATCAAGGCGCACCTGTTCACGCCGGTGGTGGTGGCCACCACCTTCATTCTGGGCGGCTTCGTCATTCTGTGGGCCGAGCGCCGGCCTGCGGCCTGCACGCGCGTGCAGACGGTGGACGACATGACGGTGCTGGATGCGCTCAAGGTGGGCCTGGCGCAGTGCCTGGCCATGGTGCCGGGCACCAGCCGCAGCGGCGCCACCATCATCGGCGGCATGCTGCTGGGCCTGTCGCGCAAGGCAGCCACCGACTTTTCCTTCTTCCTGGCCATTCCCACGCTGATCGGCGCGGGCGTCTACAGCCTCATCAAAGAGCGGCACCTGCTGTCGGTGGCCGACATTCCGCTGTTTGCCACCGGTCTGGTGTTCGCCTTCGTCAGCGCCTGGATCTGCGTGCGCTGGCTGCTGCGCTACATCAGCACGCACAGCTTCGTGCCGTTCGCGTACTACCGCATCGCCTTCGGCGTGATCGTGCTGGTCACTGCGTGGACCGGGGCCGTCAACTGGGTTGAATGAGATGAAGGGTTGACCGATTGACCCGTTGGCTGGTTGATCGGCGAATCAGATGGACGACAGCGCCAGATCGCCAGTGTTGCGGCGCACGCAGAAACGGCCGCTCTGCTTGCCGCTGTACATGGCGGCATCGGCCAGCTTGATCAGCACGCTGGCCTCGCGCGCGTCGGTTGGCGCCAGGGCGTAGCCGATGGTCAGGCCCACGCGAATTTCATGCGGGCCGACGGCAAATGCGGTGCGGAAGGCATCCAGCAGCTTGTTGCCCAGCTCATGGGCTTGCTCGGCGTCATGCAGCTCGCTGGCCATCACCACGAACTCGTCGCCGCCGATGCGCGCAACGGTGTCTGCATGGCGCAGATGCTCGCGCAGGCGCGCGGTCACGGCAATCAACAGGCGGTCGCCCACGTCGTGCCCGTATTGGTCATTCACCGGCTTGAAGCCGTCCAGGTCCAGCACGTACACCGCCAGCAGCCCTTCAGGCCGCGAGCGGGGGAGGGCAGCATGCAGGGCGATGTCGAGTCCGCGCCGGTTGGGCAAGTCAGTCAGCGGGTCGGTATGCGCCAATGACCGCATGGCATCGCGTTCGCGGCTGGCGTGCAAAGCCTCCAGCCGCAGGCTGGCGGTGCGCAGGCCCAGCATGCGCATGAATAGCAGCATGTCGAACGCTGAGCCGGCCTGGAACGCATGCATCGTCCAGCCGTTGGCCGGTAGCCTGCCCTGAACCAGCAAGCCCAGCGCGATGGCCGCGATCAGGTAGGCTGCCCAGGCCGTCAGCAATGTGCCGCCCAGCGAATCGCCCTTGCGCGCCAGCCGTAGCGCAGCCGGCACGCTGATGATCGAAGGCATCGGCCCCAGTACGCTCAGCACGGCCATGGCGGCGCGCGTCGGCAGGATGTCGAGGGCGAAGGCCGTGCCCAATGCCACGCTCAGTGCCGCACCGGCATGCATCACCCGCGGAAGACGGCCACCGGGCTGTAGCTCGGACAGCACCTGGCCCATGAAAAGAAATGAAGCGGTCACCGCTACGAAGCTCAGCAGGCTGCCGATGTGCTGTTCCATCCACAGGTTGTTGGGCCACAGGAACTGGCCACCGACACCGAAGAACTGCATGGAGAACCCGGCGCTTCCCACCACCAGCATCGCGTAGTACACAAACAGTCGCTGGCGCAGCGTCACCCACTGCGCCAGGCTGTACACCACCAAGCACGCGGCCAAGCCCGCAAAAAGGCCCTGCAACATCTGTTCGCGCAGCGCCAGGGGATACAGCTGGTGCTTGTCGCCGATGCGCATGGGCGCGATCATGCCGCCCGCGGTGCGTAGGCGAATGAAAAGTTCGTGGTCCGCCCCCGGTGTGAGAAGCAGATCCATGGCCGGCGTGCGCCACAGCAGCGACCGGCCCGAAACCGGCTGGAGATTTCCCATCGCGGCATGCTGCAGCACCGTGCCATGCCGCGTGAGGTACACGTCCACCTCGTGCAAAAGTGCGTAGTCGATGTTGATCGCCCATGGGCCCGTCGCGCCCTCGGGCGCCCACAGTGGAATGCGCAGCCACACCGCGTCGTTGCGCACGCCCAGCGAACCGGAAGGCGTGGTGGGCGGGGCGAAGGTATCGGGCTGCTGCAGCATGCTCTCCACCGTCAGTTGCCGGGTCGGGTCGGAGCGCATCGCCACGTGCGGCCATGCGTTGACGGGTGCGGCGCCCGCCTGCAGCACCAGCACGGGCTGAGCGAAAGCGGTACCGGCGCAAAGCGCGCACCAGCAGAGCACCAATACCTGCAGGCCGATTTGCCATGCCCAGCCGCCGCTGGCCGCTGGCAGGGCACGGGCTTCGAGGTCGAAAAGGCGAAGTGACGGCGACATGGCGGGACGGCGGCAGGTTCGGGGTCAGGATACCAGCAGCATGTCGTGGTTTCGCGTCAGCGCGTGGTGCCCGGCGTATCGCCAGCCGTGGAGGCGCCCAGTTGCGTCGCCTTTGCACAGCTGGGGACGGGGTGCCAGGTACCGGTGGTCGTCAATCGGTCTTCGACCCGGTTGATCCACCGGGGGGCTCGCGGGTCGTCGCTCCAGGCTGCCACCAACTGGCCCATCTGGTGGAGCAGGCGCACGGGCAACTGCAACGGCCGTGTCTGGTCCATCAGGATCTTCACCAGAAAGTGGTAGCCGAGCACGCGTGTGAAGCTGCGCGCCAGCGAGAACTGCGGCCAGAACCACCGTGCGACGGTGTCGATGGCGCGGCAGGCGATGAGCAGCGTCCAGAACAGCAACCACGACGCCCAGGGGGCACCGGGCTGGCTCAAGCCCAGATCGCCGGTCGTTGTGCGGCCGCACAGATAGCGCGTCATCAACCGGGGGAAGGGGCGGGCGATGGCCCAGGGCATCGCCTGCTCCATGGTGGACATCAGCGCTGCGCCCAGGGCGGGTCGTGCATCGGGCTGTGTGACCTGCGCCCGGCCGCGCGCCTGCAGCCGGTCCAGCAACTGGGCGGCTTCGTCCATGGTGTGCACCATCAGGGAAGCGTCGATGCCCAGCACGTGGCCGACCACGTTCCAGGCGTGCAGGTAGGCCTCTTCATCGGCAGCTGGCAGGCCGATGCCCAGCCGGCGCAGGCTACGGAGGAACACGTAGCTGAAGGTGAGCAGGGTGTAGGCCAGTTCGGCCTGGTTGCAGGGCAGGCCGTCGCGTTCCACGTTCCAGCCGTTGGTGAACAGGGTTTGGTAGAGCCCCGCGTCGGCCGGCCGCTCCAGCGGCGCCACTTGGCCAGGCGGCGCGCCAGGCACCGGCGCACCGCGCAGTATCAGGTTGCGGATGGTGGCGTGGATCAGCCGCACCTTCAACACCTGCGCCACGCCCGCGCCGGCAGGCTGCGTGAGGCCGCCGTGCATCATCACGGGAAAGATCATGGCTGCCGTGGAGCGGATGCGGTGCTCGGTGTGTTGCTCCAGCTGGCCGGCCGTGTGCAGCACACTCGCCAGATCGGGAATGACGTAGCACTCCGGCAGGCTGGAACAAAACAGCAGCACGCAGGAGAGCGCGCCGTAGTCCATGAACAGCACCTCGGCCCGTTCGATGCGGGCGGGGTCGGCCCAATTAGGCAGAATCTGGCCCGCTTGAATGAACGATTGCAGCGGTTGAGCGATGTCGTCGGGCGTGCCCGGCGGTGCTTGCCATCCGGTCAGCGCGGCATTGTCGGCCCAGGTGGAGAAGATGCGATTCACGCAGTTGATGCGCTGCCACTGTTCGGCCTGCGCCCCGGGCAGCTCGCTGTCTTCGGGCCAGGGGCCCAGGATGCGCGCGATGGTGGCGTCGGCCAGCGGGTCGGCTTGCCAAGGTTGCGCGGCCAACAGGGCGTCAGTGGGTTGACCGGCGCCACGTCTCATGCGGCGCTTTTCCGATAAACAAGATCAGCCGATGAGCGGCTGCAGCCCGATGTGCCGGCAGCCCACGGAATGAAAAAGCAAGTGGCAGGGACTGGAAACACGGAAGCAGACATCGGTGTATCACGCTGTAACGATGCTGCAGTGTAGGGGATGTGCAGACTGTTAGCGGCAGTTTCTGGGCTGCCTTCAGCTGCGACTGGCCTGCACCGCCGCCAGGTTGAGCAGCGCGGCTTCGATCGCTGCCGCGGCGGCGATGGGGTGCTCCATCGGAAACAGATGGCTGCCGTCCAGCAGCGTGATACGGCCTTCGGTGATGCGTTGCGTCATGGTCATGCCGACCTGGCGCATCTCCTGCGACGCGAGCCCGCCGATGAAGGCGGCCGGGCAGCGCAGTGGGTTCGCGTGCAGGAGCCGGTCCAGGTCATGCGGAATGGTGTTGTAGATGGCAGTCTCCACTGCCCGGTCGAACGACAGCAGGCGCTGGCCTTCGTGGTCGCGCAGCGCGTGGGTGACGTAATCGCGTAGCACCTGCTCATTCCACCGCGCAAAAGCCTTTTTGCGACCGAAATGCTCAAAGGCCTCGTCGCTGGTGACCCAGCTGTTGCGCCGCGCCCGGCTGATCTTGCCCGGCGATATGGAGCCCACCAGCTGCGTGCGCTTGGCGACCTGGAGCGCACGCGCGCGCCAGCCGCTCAGCAGGGGCGAATCCAGCAGCAGCACCGCGCGCGCCAGGTGTGGATGGCGCGCCGCAGCCATCACGCTGAGAAAGCCGCCCAGCGAATGCCCCACTAAGAAGGCAGGCTCATCACCGCCGCTGCGCTGCTGCTCGGCCTCGGCGAAATCGGCCAGCTGCTGCACCAGGTGCGGCCAGTTGTTGGTGACGGGATAGCGCTCGTCGTGCCCGAACTGTTCGACCGCACTGACTTCGAAGCCGCGCCGGCGCAGCTCGTTAAAAAGCACCCGGTAGGTGCCGGCGGGAAAGCTGTTGGCGTGCGAGAAGACGATGCGTGGCATGGGAGGCCGCTGTGGGTCTGTCTTAAATGAGCTTGTCGCGCGGATTGGTGATCTTGCGGATCGGCCGGCTGCGCATAGGGTCCACGCAGATCGGCACTTCCGTCTGCCCGCCGTTCCAGGCCGGGTCTTCGATGCTGTCGAACACCTGGCGCAGCTTTTCGCCCCAGCTGTTGTGCAGCATGCGGAAGTACGGGTTGTTCTCGTCGATGCAGACGATCTTGTCCGTGGCGAAGCGCCCCTCCTCGTACACCACCAGGTCGAGCGGCAAGCCCACCGATAGGTTGGACTTGAGCGTGCTGTCCATCGACACCAGTGCGCACTTGGCGGCTTCGTCGAGCGGGGTTTCAGGCGTCAGTACACGGTCGAGCACCGGCTTGCCGTATTTGGATTCGCCCACCTGGAAGTAAGGCGTCTCGGACGTGGCTTCGATGAAGTTGCCTGCCGAATACACCTGGAAGAGACGCATGCCTTCGCCGGCGATTTGCCCTCCCAACACCAGAGACACGTTGAAGTCCACGCCGGCGCGCTTGAGGGCCAGGCCGTCGCGTTCGTGCACGCGGCGCACGGCGGCACCCAGCACGCGGGCCACCTCGAACATGCTGGTGGCGTTCCAGATGGTGATGGGCTCGTCGCCCTCTTCGCGGCCCGGCATCTGCTCGATCTGCAGAATTTCACGTACCGACTGCGAGATGCTCAGATTGCCAGCCGACAGCAGCACCATGAAGCGATCGCCGGTCTTCTCGTAGATCATCATCTTGCGAAAGGAGCTGATCTGATCCAGTCCTGCGTTGGTGCGGGAATCGGAGAGGAACACCAGTCCGGCATTGAGTTTGATGGCGACGCAATACGTCATGGTGGAATGCGATCAGGGGGAAAAGCCGCAAGTGTAGGGGGTGTCATCACACGGCACCGCCAAGCGGTTTTCCCGGCCCGAGGCCAGAGCGCCCCCAGCGGCCCAGCACCAGCGTGCGGCAGGCAGCGCTCCCTGCATCCACCCCTGCTGCAGCGTGGTGCGTTCGGCGCGCACACGGTCAGTGCATTTTGTGTACAAAACGACTAACTCATTGCATGCAAACATGGCATGCGGTTTGCATAGGGATGGATATGCAAGCCATATCTCCCACCCCGGTTCCTGCCGCCATCGAAGTCGTTGCGCTGACCAAGCATTACGCGCACGCAAAGCCTGCGGTGGACAACATCAACCTGCGCATCGACAGCGGCAGCTACTGCTGCCTGCTGGGCCCTTCCGGTTGCGGCAAGAGCACCACACTGCGCATGATCGCGGGGCACGAGTCGGTCACCAGCGGCGATGTGCTGCTGGACAACCGCAACATCACCGACCTGCCTGCCGCCGCGCGGGGCACGGCCATGATGTTCCAGAGCTTCGCTCTGTTCCCGCACCTGTCGGCGCTCGACAACGTGGCCTTCAGCCTCAAGATGAAGGGCGTGGGAAAGGCCGAGCGCCATGCTCGGGCCGGGGCGCTGCTGGAGCGCGTGGCCATGGGCCATCTGGCCGGGCGCAAGCCAGCGGAGCTGTCTGGCGGGCAGCAGCAGCGCGTGGCGCTGGCGCGCGCACTGATCACGCAGCCGCGCGTGCTGCTGCTCGATGAGCCGCTGTCGGCGCTCGACCCGTTCCTGCGCATCCAGATGCGGGCCGAACTGCGCCGCTGGCAGAAGGAGCTGGGCCTGACTTTCATCCACGTGACCCATTCGCAGGAAGAGGCCATGGCGCTCGCCGACACCATGGTGGTGATGAACAACGGCCTGATCGAGCAGGTGGGCGCGCCCTACGACGTGTACAACCGGCCGGCCAGCGAATTCGTCGCCCGTTTCATGGGCGGCCACAACGTGATCGACACGCTGCAAGGCAAGGTGGGTGTGCGCACCGACCACCTGAGCGTGCTGCCCGAGGGCTCCACACCGCCCCATGGCGCGATGCACATGCCCGCCGTGGTGACCGATGTGGAGTACCAGGGCACCTATGTGCTGCTGGGCCTGCAGCGCGCAGGCGTGGCCTTGTCAGCCCATGCTACGGCGGAATACTCGGTCATGGTGTCCGAGTCGGCCCACCTGACTCAGCCCTGCACCGTGGGGCAGCCCGTGCTGCTGCACTGGCAACCCGCCATGGCCCATCCGCTAGAGCCGGCCGCGGCCTGAGCTGCACTGCCCGATTTCCTTCACCTCCATTTGCTTCCCCTTCCGCCTTCGCAAGAAGACCTTGTTTCGTCCTTCATTCCTTCAAGGAGCTTTCACCATGTCCGATGTGCTGCCCCCATCCCCCGTCGCCAACGCCTCCGGAGTGAAGCGCCGCTCACTGCTGCAAGGCACGGCGGGCATCCTGGCCGCCGGTATGTTCCCCGCCGTCCACTCGCAGGAAAAGATCGTGCTGCGCTACCTGGGCACGGCCGTGAACCAGGACAAGGCCATCGCCGAGAAGTTCAAGGCGGACACCGGCATCGACATCCAGTACGTGGCCGTCACTACCGATGACGTGACCAAGCGCGTGGTTACCGCACCCAACAGCTTCGATCTGGTCGACACCGAGTATTTTTCGCTGAAGAAGATCGTGCCCACGGGCAATCTCAAGGGCATCGACGCCAGGCGCATCAAGAACGCCGACAAGATCACCACGCTGTTCACCACCGGCGAGGTCGCCGGCAAGAAGGTCGGCGACCAGGGCACGGCGCCCAAGAAGGTGATCTACCTCGAAGGCGAGAAGAGCAAGGTCTTCGCCAAGAGCCCGACGCAGTTCATGAGCCTGATCCCCACCGTGTACAACGCCGACACGCTGGGTATTCGCCCCGATCTGATCAAGCGCCCCATCGACTCATGGGCCGAGTTGCTGAACCCTGAATTCAAGGGTAAGGCGGCCATCCTGAACATTCCCTCCATCGGCATCATGGACGCGGCCATGGTCGTGGAGGCGATGGGTCTGTACAAGTACCCCGACAAGGGCAACATGACCAAGAAGGAGATCGATCTCACGATCAAGACCTTGATCGAGGCCAAGCGGGCGGGCCAGTTCCGCGCCCTGTGGAAGGACTTCAACGAGTCGGTGAACCTGATGGCCTCGGGCGAGGTCGTCATCCAGTCGATGTGGAGCCCGGCCGTGACGGCTGTGCGCACCAAGGGCGTCGCCTGCAACTTCCAGCCGCTCAAGGAGGGTTACCGCGCGTGGGCTGCGGGCTTCGGTCTTCCCGCCACGCTGTCGGGGCGCAAGCTCGACGGGGCCTATGAATTCATCAACTGGTTCCTCGACGGCTGGGCCGGTGCATACCTGAATCGCCAGGGCTACTACAGCGCCGTGCTGGACACCGCCAAGTCGAAGATGGAAGCCTACGAGTGGGCCTACTGGATGGAAGGCAAGCCCGCCGCGCAAGACATCAAGAGCCCCACCGGTGACGTGCTGGCGAAGGCCGGCAGCGTGCGCGATGGCGGCAGCTTCGAATCGCGCATGGGCGGCATTGCCTGCTGGAATGCCGTCATGGACGAGAACAACTACATGGTTCAGAAGTGGAACGAGTTCGTGGCGGCCTGATGGTTTGAGGGCTGTGGCTGGGCTTCGACAGGCTCAGCCAGAACGGTTGGGGGCAGGGTGTGCTCACCCCGCGCACCACCGTTCGCACTGAGCTTGTCGAGGTGCCCCTCTGACATACCGCGCTCCTGCGCCCTGATTACCTTCTAGAAACCAGCTCATGAGCACCAACACACCCACTCTGCCCGCTGCTGCCACTCCGGGCCGCAGCATTGCCGCCTGGTGGCAGGCCGCTCCGTTCACGGCCGTGTTTGTTCTGTTCTTTCTCGTGCCCCTGGCGCTGATCGCGATGGTCAGTTTCTGGGACTTCAACGAATACGAGCTGCTGCCGGCCTTCACATTCAAGAACTACGTGGCGATCTTCGACGGCTGCACGAATGTCTCGGATGCCTGCACCACGCTGCGCACGTACTACTCCACGTTCAAGTTCAGCATGCTGGTGTGGCTCATCACGCTCGTGGTGGGCTTCGCCGTAGCGTATTTCCTCGCGTTCCACGTGCGCTCGGCGGGCATGCAAACGCTGCTGTTCGTGCTGTGCACGGTGCCTTTCTGGACATCGAACGTGATCCGCATGATCTCGTGGGTGCCGCTGCTTGGGCGCAACGGGCTGGTGAACCAGACGCTGATGGACCTGCGCCTGGTGGACCAGCCCATCGAATGGCTGCTGTTCTCTGACTTTGCAGTGGTGCTGGCCTTCGTGCACCTCTACACCATGTTCATGATCGTGCCGATTTTCAACAGCATGATGCGCATCGACCGCAGCCTGCTGGAAGCCGCCAACGATTCCGGCGCCTCGGGCTGGCAGACTCTGTGGAACGTGATCGTGCCGCTGTCGCGCACGGGCATCATCATCGGCTCGATCTTCGTCATCACCATCGTGATGGGCGACTTCGTCACCATCGGCGTGATGGGCGGCCAGCAGATCGCATCGGTGGGCAAGATCATTCAGGTGCAGACCTCATATTTGCAATTTCCGCTGGCGGCGGCCAATGCAGTGATCCTGCTGGCCATCGTGCTCATGATCATCTGGGGCCTCACACGCCTCGTCGACATTCGCAAGGAGCTGTGAGATGGCCATCCGCGAAAAACGCTCCGCTAGCTTTTGGCCCCTGGCCATCGTCTTCGCCCTGTTCGTGCTGTTCATGTATGGGCCGATGTTCGTCATCTTCGTGCTGAGCTTTCAGGGGCCTGAAGGCGGGCTCACCTTCCCGATGCGCGGCGTGTCGCTCCACTGGTTCCGCAAGCTCGCCGAGGGACTGGGCGTGGTCGACATCGGCGCGGCGCTGTGGCGTTCGCTGGGCCTGGGCCTGGCTGTGATGCTGTGCACCGTCGTGCTGTCGGTGCTGGCCGGGCTCGCATTTCGCAAGAAGCTCAAGGGCGGCAACGCGCTGTTCTTCATCGTGGTGTCCAGCCTGATCATGCCCTCCATCATCGTGTCGCTCGGCATCGGGCTGGAGTTTCGGCTGCTCGACACGGCCATCAAGGGCGTGCTGGGCTGGCTGGGCATGGAAGGCGCGCTGGAGGGCTTCGGCACCTCGCTGGGCCTGTTCACTTCGGCGCTTGGGGCGCACCTGACGTGGACGCTGCCGTTCGGGCTGCTCATCATGTTCGCGGTGTTCAACCGCTTCAACCCGGCTTACGAAGAGGCCGCGCGCGACCTGGGTGCCACGCCGTGGCAAGGCTTCGCGCACGTGGTGCTGCCGCTGGTCGCGCCGTCGGTCGTGGGCATCGGCATGTTCGGCTTCACGCTCAGCTGGGATGAGATCGCACGCACCTCGCAGGCCATTGGCGACGTGAACACGCTGCCGCTGGAACTGCAGGGCCTGACCACCACCGTGACCACGCCGTCGATCTACGCACTGGGCACGCTCACCACGCTGGTGTCGTTCTTGGTGATGGGTGTGGCGCTGGCTCTGGTGTGGGCTCTCGGCCAGGGGCGCAAGGGCCGGCCCGCATGACCGATCGTGCGCCCGCCAAGAGCCAGAGCCCACGGCGCAGGCCTGCCAAGGCCCCGGCCCTGCCGCCGAAGGCGGCAACCACCAGCGCCGCCGCGCTCCCCAGCGACAGCGACATGTACGAGCGCATGGTGTCCGCCATCCTCGACCACCAGTTGCCGCCCGGCACCAAGCTGGTCGAAGACAAGCTCGCCGCCGCATTCGGCGTATCGCGCACGCGGGTGCGGCCGGTGCTGGTGCGGCTGGCCAACGAGCAGGTGGTCACGCTCACGCCCAACCGCGGCGCCACCATTGCCGAGCCGTCGGTGCAAGAGGCGCGCGAGGTGTTTGAGGCACGCCGCCTCATCGAGCCGCGCCTGGTGGCCCTGTTCATCGCCTCGGCCAGCGCCGCCGACATGGCTCAGCTGCGTGCCTGCATCGAAGACGAAGAGGCCGCCCGTGCGGCCGGCGACATGCGCCGCGCCATCCGGCTGTCGGGCGACTTTCACCTGCACATCGCGCAGGCAGCCGGCCACCAGACGCTGGGCCGCATCCTGCGCGAGCTGGTGTCGCGCACCTCGCTCATCCTTATGACCTACAGCCCCAGCCATGCCCGCGAGCGCGTCGATGCCACGGCCTGCGGGTGCCGCGAGCACCGGGCGCTGCTCGACGCCATCCGCCTGCGTGACGCCAAGGAGGCCGCGCGCCGCATGCTCGACCACCTGCAGCGCATCGAATCGCAACTCGAATTCGCCCCGCCGCCCACCGAGCCGCCTGACCTGGCCCGCCTGCTGCGCCAGCCGGTCTGATTCCGCCTGAACGTAACCGCCATGCGCCAACTGCTCGTCATCAACCCCAACGCATCTGAGAGCGTGAGCAGCCTGCTGCAGCGCCATGTGCAAACGGCCGCCGGCCTGCACGTGGCGGTGCGCACGACCACCGCGCGGTTTGGCGCCCCCTACATCGCCTGCGAAGCCAGCTATGCCGTGGCCTCGCACGCCGCGCTTGACGCCTGGGCCGCTGCGCTGGCGCAGCCCGATGCACCCGCGCCCGACGCGGTGCTGATCGGCTGTTTTGGCGACCCCGGCCTGATGGCGCTGCGCGAGAGCAGCCCCGTGCCGGTCACCGGCCTGGCCGAGGCATCGTTCATCGAAGCCGCGCGCCATGGCCGCTTCGCCATCGTCACGGGCGGCGAGCGCTGGGGCCCCATGCTTCAGCGCCTGGCCCAGGCGCTCGGCCATGCGCCCGCGCTGGCAGGCATTCATACCGTGGCACCCACCGGTGCCCAACTGGCCGCCGACCCTGAAGCCGCCCGCGCGCTGCTGGCCCAGGCCTGCCGCGACGTGGTGCGCCAGATGGGCGTGCAGGCCGTCATCCTGGGCGGCGCGGGCCTGGCCGGCATGGCCGCGGCCATTCAGCCCCAGGTAGAGGTGCCGGTGATCGACAGCGTGATGGCGGGCGCCCGTTGGGCTCTGCGCACCAGCGCACTGCCGCCCGAGCGCCTGCGCGCCGGTTGCGACGTGGTGTGGGAGCGGGTGTCGCCGGAGCTGGCGGCGCTGGGCCGCCTTGCTTGACGGCCCAACCCGTGCTTGCGTGACGCGGCCACCCAATGGATGGCTGCTGCTCGCTGTTAGCGAATGCTATTTAATTAATAGCATATGGCGCTTGCTGGATAAGCGCTAGAGGCCAATTTGGCTCTAAATTGTCGCTGAGGTTTCTGCTGCGCCCTGTGTCAGCCGCTTGAGCTGATACAGCGCATCCAGCGCCTCGCGCGGGCTCATGGTGTCGGGGTGAATGGCTTCCAGCGCTGCCTCCACCGCGCTCAGGCCGGCGCCGGGCTCTTCGGGCGGCGGCGCAAACAAGTCGACTTGCGTCTTGCCCTCACTCGCGCGCGCTTCCAGCGCATCCAGCGCATGGCGGGCGTGGTTCAGCACGGCGCCGGGCACGCCCGCCAGCTTGGCCACATGAATGCCGTAGCTGCGGCTGGCGGGGCCGGGTTGAATTTCATGCAAAAAGGCGATGGAGCCCCCCGACTCCGTCGCACCGACATGCACGTTCACCGCGTGCTGGTGGCGTGCCGACAGCTCCGTCAGCTCAAAGTAGTGCGTGGCGAACAGCGTGAACGCCTTGGTGCGGTCGTGCAGATGCGTGGCGATGCCGCTGGCCAGCGCCAGGCCGTCGAAGGTGCTGGTGCCGCGGCCGATCTCATCCATCAGCACCAGGCTGTGCGGCGTGGCCGAGTGCAAAATTTGCGCCGCCTCGGTCATCTCCATCATGAAGGTCGACTGCGCGTTGGCCAGGTCGTCGGCCGCGCCGATGCGGGTGTGGATGGCGTCGATCGGCCCCAGCCGGCAGGCGGCTGCCGGCACGTGGCTGCCCATGCTGGCCAGCAGCACGATCAGCGCCACCTGCCGCATGTAGGTCGACTTGCCGCCCATATTCGGGCCGGTGATGACCTGCATGCGCGTGTTGGTGTTCAGCCGCGTGTGGTTGGCAATGAAGGCGCCGGCCGAGGTCTCGGCCAGGCGAGCTTCCACCACCGGGTGGCGGCCGGCCTCGATGTCGATGCAGGGCTCGGCCACGAACTGCGGCGCGCACCAGCCCAGCGTCAACGAGCGTTCAGCCAGCGTGCACAGCACGTCCAGCGTGGCCAGCGCCTGAGCCAGGCGGGCGAGGGCGGGCACGTGCGGCTGTAGCTGGTCCAGCACTTGTTCGTAGAGCCACTTTTCGCGCGCCAGGCCGCGCTCCTGCGCCGACAGCGCCTTGTCCTCGAAGGTCTTCAGCTCGGGCGTGATGAAGCGTTCGGCATTCTTGAGCGTTTGCCGGCGGCGGTAGTCTTCGGGCACGCGGCCCACGTGGCTGCTGGTGACTTCGATGTAGAAGCCGTGCACCTTGTTGAACTGCACGCGCAGGTTCGGGATGCCGGTGCGGGCCTTCTCGCGCGTTTCCAGGTCGAGCAGAAAGTCGTCGCAATGCGTCTGAATGCCGCGCAGCTCGTCCAGCTCGGCGTCGAAGCCCGTGGCGATCACGCCGCCGTCGCGCACCAGTGCAGCGGGTTCTTCATGGATGGCCGCGCGCAGCAGCGTGCTGCAGTCCACCGGCGGTTGCAGTTGCTGGAAAATTTGAGCCAAAAACGGCTCTGGCGCTTGATGGGATTGCGCAAGCAGCTCTGCTTTTTGTAGCGTCTTGCACAAACCGACCAGCTCGCGCGGGCGCACCTGGCGCAAGGCGATGCGGGCGGTGATGCGCTCCACGTCGCTTACGCCGCGCAGCTCTGCGCGCAGCACCTGCCAGGGGCCGGCGCCCGATCCGTTGCCGCGCAAGGCGGCCGTGGCGGACAGGCGCTGGCGGGCATCGGTGCGGTCGCGGCGCGGCTCCAGCAGCCAGCTCTTGAGCAGGCGGCTGCCCATGCCGGTCATGCAGGTGTCCATCAGCGAAAGGAGCGTGGGCGCGTCTTCGCCGCGCAGCGTGCGCACCAGCTCCAGGTTGCGCCGCGTGGCGAGGGGCAGGGCAATGAGTTCGTCGTCGCGCTGCACCCGCACGCTCTGCACGTGCGTGAGCGCGCGCCCCTGCGTGTGCTCGGCATACGAGAGCAGCGCGGCGGCGGCTGCATGAGCCTGCGCCAGTGATTCGGCATTCCAGGCAGCCAGGCTGGCAGCTTGGAGGTGTTCGAGCAGCTTGCGCTCGCCCAGGCTGGCGTCGAACTGCCAGTCGGGCCGCAGGCTCAAGGGGCACACCAGCGCGCCGGTTTGGCGCAGGGCCTGCAGTTGCTGCTCGAAGCGCTCGGTCACGCCGGCGCTGTAAATCACTTCGCTGGGCGCCACGCGTGCGAGCCAGGCGCCCACTTCGTCGTGCGTGCATTCGGCCAGGTGCACGATGCCCTGCGTCACCGACATCCAGGCCAGCCCGCAACGCGCACGCGGGCCCTGGTGTACCGCCAGCAACATCGATTCGGCTTTGTCGGAGAGCAACTCGCTGTCCGTCAGCGTGCCCGGCGTGACGACGCGCACCACCTTCCGCTCCACCGGCCCTTTGCCCGTGCCTACTTCGCCTACCTGCTCGCAGATGGCCACTGATTCGCCCATGCGAATGAGCCGGCCCAGGTAGTTCTCCAGCGCATGGAAAGGCACACCGGCCATCACCACCGGCTGCCCGCCGGACTGCCCCCGCTGCGTGAGCGTGATGTCCAGCAGCCGAGCGGCCTTTTCGGCGTCGGCGTAGAACAACTCGTAGAAGTCGCCCATGCGGTAGAGCAGCAGCGTGTCAGGGTGCTGGGATTTCAGGCCCAGGTACTGCTGCATCATGGGCGTGTGGGCTGAAGCGTCTGGCTTTTCCATAGATATCCATCACTTGGCAGGGGCCGCAGCAGAGCGCCGCGGCCTCGGGGACGAACCCGAGGGCCTGCATTGTCCCCAAGATTGACGAGCCCAGAGTTTTGATGGGTCTCAGATATCGGCGCTGCGCTATGCCATGTAGGGCACACCTCGAATCCCCGGGGCGTGGCGCTGCTGCCAAGGTCCGGGGGCCCGGGCGATCGTGGGCCCGCCAGGGAGTGTCAGACCGCTGCGGGTCTTTTGTTCAGATAAGCCGGCAACAGCCGCGCAGCCTTTTGCAGCAGGGCGAATTCTTCGTCGGGCAGTGCGTGCCGCTCCGTGTCGAAGTGGCAGAGCGTGCCGTAGAGGCTGCCATGGTTGTCCAGCAGCGGCAGGCCATGGTATGAGCCCATCACGCCCTGGTATTTGTGGCCATCCAGCCGGCTATCGGCGCCCGTATCAGTGGAGGTGAAGCCGCCGTCGCGCATCACGAACTGACAAAAGCTGTCCTGCAGGGGAATTTCCGCCAGGAAGTCGGGGGTGACCACGCCCTGCTTATCGAAAAGATGCATGTTGCGCAGTACAGAACCCTCCAGGCGATACACCGCCGTGTAACGGTGCTTCACCCGCGCGTTCAAGAAAGACAGCCCTGCGGGCCCGGTGACCTGAAGCAGGGCTTTATAGGCTTCAAAAGCATCACGCGTTTCGACAGAAGGTGGGCTCATGTAACAGCCTCGTCGGGTGTTTTTTTAGAATGCGGGAGTGTAACGATCTGCCATTCCCTGTGTTTTGCAGGGCTGCTGAAGAACTGCTTTGGAACGGGGCAAGGACAAGCCGCGTCGCTGTCACGCTGCTGTAACGCGATTCTTTCCAGCCCGCTTGGCCAGGTACATGCCCTGGTCCGCCCGGCGAATGGCGTCGTCGCTGCTTTCCAGCGCTGCCAGCTGCGCGACGCCGGCGCTGAAGGTGATGAGCACCTTTTCCTGCTCGCGCATGAAGTAGCGGGTGGTCAGCTCCCGCTGCAGGCGGGTCATGGCGTCCACGCCCTGCGGCAGAGCCGTGTCGGGCAGCACCAGCACGAATTCTTCGCCTCCGTAGCGCGCGAGCATGTCTTGCGGGCGCATGACTTCGCGAGCGACTGTGGCGAGGTGGACCAGCGCCTGGTCACCGCTGGAATGCCCCAGCCGGTCGTTGATGGCCTTGAAGTTGTCCAGATCCAGCAGCGCGACGCACAGCGGCGCATCGTTGCGCCGCGCACGGGCGATTTCCCGCTCCATCACCTCATCCAGCCCCTTGCGGTTGAGCGAGCCGGTCAGCGGATCGTGCCGCGCCTGGGCGCTCGCTTCATTGAGTGCCTGCTGCAGCTGTGCGATCTGGGCGTGGCGGACCTCGGAGCGCTCGCGCAAATGATGCAGTTCGTCACGCGCCACGCGGCTGTCGACCGCCATGGCGCGAGTGGCCGACATCACCCGTTCCAGCAGCGGAGTGATTTGCTGCAGTTGCGTAGCCTGCCCAATGCGTTCGGCGCAGTCTTCCAGCGTGTCGTGGTACGAGTTGCTCGACTGATCCATCTGTGCAAGGCGGTCGATGAAGGCAGCCAGCAGCTCCTTCATCTGGTCCTGCGCTTCCAGCAGGCGTGTCTTGGCCTCGGTCTGCTTAAAGATCACGTCTTTCAGACGGCGCTGCACGTCGTCGAGCCGGCGCAGGGTCAGCGGCGGCGTGGACGCAGCAATCAGTGCTTCGACCTGGCCATGCAGCCATTGGTCGTCCAAGCTTAGCGCGGCGATGTTTTCAAACACCATCTGCAGCAGCGCCAGCAGACTGGTGCGGATCGCCGCCTGGTCCTCTGTGGCAAAAGACAGGCGATAGCTGAAGTTGTTCAGCATCAGTTGCAGGGTGGACGCTGGTGGCGATGGCTGTTTCAGAAACTGGATGAGCTGAGCCGCCAACTCGTGTACCCGGGCGTCGTCTTCGCCCAGCGCAGGCATCAAGGTGTCGACCAGTCGCACTAATTGTTCGGCCAGTTCGTCAGGCAGGTGGGCCGTTACTGCAGCGCTCGCGTGGCTCTCGGGCAAAGAAGCGTGTGCAGATGCAGTCGTAGATGCAGATGCGGTGCCGGTCAGCCCCAGATTGGCGTAGCCGACCAGCACTCCCTGCATTGCGGCCCAGTCGTTGGCTGCCACGGCGTTTTCGAACATCCCCAGCAATCGCTTCTGCGCGGGCGTCTGGCCCGGCAGAACGCGTGCGATCTGCCGCAACGGGCCTTCGGGGAAGGCCGGGGCGCTGTTGATGCCGGCGATCTCGTCATAGAGCGCCTGGTAATTGTTGGGAGTAGGCGGCAGCCTGCGTGAAGCCAGCAGCTTGAATGTTTCACGCGCGAGTTCGGAAGGGTTTCGGTCTGCCATGCGAGGCGCCACCATCAGGTCGAGAGGGTTGCGAGTTTGCCAGAGCCGGGCTTTGTTGAACAGGAATGCGATCCCGGCGTCGGCGGCGCGCTACGCCGGTCCCGTGTGAAGCTCAGTTCACCATCACCAGTTTGCCCATCACCCCGCGCGAACCCATGTGGGCGTAGGCGGCCTTCAGCTGCGCCATCGGCATGGTGCGGTCGATGATGGGTTTGATCTTGCCTTCGGCATACCAGCGCGCCAGCTCGCCCATCATGGCCGCGTTGTTCTTGGGCTCCCGTTTGGCGAAGTCCCCCCAGAACACGCCCACCAGCGATGCGCCTTTGAGCAGCGCCAGGTTCAGCGGCAGCGAGGGAATCGGCCCCGCTGCAAAACCAACGACCAGATACCGGCCGCGCCAGGCGATGGAGCGGAATGCGGGCTCGGCATATTCGCCGCCCACCGGGTCATAGATCACGTCGGGGCCGCGGCCCTCGGTCAGCGCCTTGATGGCGTCGCGCAGGTTTTCCTGGCTGTAGTTGATGACCGCGTCAGCACCGACCGAGAGGCAAAGCGCGCATTTTTCTTCCGTCGATGCCGCGGCGATCACGCGGGCGCCCTTCGCCTTGGCGATCTGGATGGCAGCCGTGCCCACGCCACCGGCGGCGCCCAGCACCAGTACGGTCTCGCCAGCCCTGAGTTGCGCCCGGTCCACCAGAGCGTGGTGCGATGTCGCGTAGATCATGATGAACGCGGCAGCGTCCACGTGCGAGAAGCCATCGGGCAGGGGCATACACAGTGCGGCCGGCGCGATCACGTGGGTGGCGAATCCGCCTGTGCCGCTGAGGCAGGCAACGTTCTGCCCGGGGTGAAGGTGGGTGACGCCTTCGCCCACGGCCTGCACGACGCCCGCGTACTCCGAACCCGGAACGAAGGGCAGGGGAGGTTTGATCTGGTATTTATTCTGAACGATCAGCAGATCGGGAAAGTTCAGGCTGGCCGCCTTGATGTCGATGAGCACTTCGCCTGGCTTGGGTGCTGGCGTGGGTTGTTCGGTCCAGGTGAGCGCGTCAACGCCCGTGGGGTCGGTGCAAAGCCAAGCGTGCATGGTGAAGTCTCCGTTCTTCGATGCGCCGCATCATAGGTGTGGGGCGGTGGTGGCATTGTCCCTGTAGCGACGGCATGCGGCCCGGGAGCACTGCGCAGGCTGTGTAGGGCGACGCCTACAATCCGCCGCATCCAGCCACACCCCGATCATGAAGATTCTGATTTCCAACGACGATGGTTTCCAGGCGCCCGGCATCGTGGCGCTGCACGATGCGCTGCAGTCCATTGCCGAGGTGGAAGTGGTAGCTCCTGAACACAACAACAGTGCGAAGTCCAACGCGCTGACGTTGCATTCGCCGCTGTACGTTCACCGTGCGTCCAATGGGTTTCGCTACGTGAACGGCACACCAGCCGACTGCGTGCACATCGCGCTCACGGGGCTGCTGGGTTACCGGCCCGATCTGGTGGTGTCTGGCATCAACAATGGCGCCAACATGGGCGACGACACCATCTATTCAGGCACCGTGGGCGCGGCGATGGAAGGCTATCTGTTTGGCATTCCAGCCATCGCTTTTTCGCAGGTGGACAAGGGGTGGGGCGAGATAGAAGCGGCCGCAAGCAAGGCGCGCGAGATCGTGCTGCAGATGCAGCAGCAGAGCCTGTGGGGCGACGCCGAGGCTCCATGGCTGCTCAATATCAATATTCCGAACATGCCGTTCGATGCGCTGCGATCCATCAAGCTCTGCCGGCTCGGCCGGCGTCACGCGGCAGAGCGCGTTATCGAACAGCAAAGCCCGCGCGGTGAAATGATGTACTGGATCGGCAGTGCAGGTGCTGCCAAGGATGAGGCGGAGGGCACCGACTTTCACGCCACGGCGCAAGGACATGTTGCGATGACGCCGCTGAAGGTCGATCTGACCGATCACGACGGGCTCGGGTACTGGGCGCAGGCTGCAGCACGCCTTGCACCAGAAGACGCTTCAAAATCCCCGGCCAGCGAGGCTTCATGACGCAGCGCCGGCCAGGCTTTCCTGCGCGACTCGATGCGTCGCCGAATGCTGCTTCCCCCCGCCCGGCGAACGGCGTGCCACGCGTGATGGCACCGGCCGCGCCTCAAGGGCTGGGGCTCGATTCCGCAGCGGTTCGCGCTCGCATGGTGCAGCGCCTGGTGTCATCCGGTATCCAGGCGGGTGCGGTGCTGTCCGCCATGGGTGCCGTGGAGCGGCACCGCTTCGTGGACAGCGCTCTGGTCAATCAGGCCTACGAAGACACCAGCCTGCCGATCGGGCTGGGTCAGACGATCTCCAAGCCCAGCGTCGTTGCACGCATGGTGGAACTGCTGATGGGCGCGGAGATCGCACGCGGTGGTCGTGGCCTGGGACGCGTGCTGGAGATCGGCACGGGTTGCGGCTACCAGGCGTGTGTGTTGGCGCGCGTGGCACGCGAGGTGTACACCGTCGAGCGGCTGCGTGCGTTGCATGAAAAGGCGCGTGACAACCTGCGCCCGCTGCGGCTTGCCAATGTGCATCTTTTGTTGGGTGACGGCATGCTGGGCTACGCGAAGGGCGCGCCGTATGCCGCGATCATCTCGGCGGCCGGCGGCGAGATTCTTCCGCAGCATTGGTGCGATCAACTGGCCGTGGGCGGCCGGCTGGTGGCGCCCACTGTGGGTACGAACGGCCGGCAAGTGCTGCTCGTTATTGACAAGACTCCGCACGGACTTCAACAGAGCGTTCTGGAGGCCGTGCACTTTGTCCCCCTAAAATCGGGGATTGCCTGAAGGGATTGCTTATGTTGGTATCGCGTGGTCTTGTTGCTTGGGGTTCTATCGCGCTGGCTGGCTTGGTGCTGGCGGGCTGCGGCACCCGTGTCAACAGGGCTCCGGTCGAAGATCGCGGCACGGCCGCCGGTTCGATCGCAACGCCAGCGACGGTGGTCGCTCCTGCCGTCAAGCCGTTGCCTGGAGCTGAAAACGCTGGCAAGGCGGGCTACTACACCGTCAAGCCGGGCGATACGCTCATTCGCATTGGACTGGAGCATGGTCAGTCCTGGAAAGACATTGCCCGCTGGAATGGCTTGGACAATGCGAATCTGATCGAAGTGGGTCAGGTGCTGAGAGTGGCGACGCCCGGAGCCGCAGCGCCCACTGGTAATGCGGTTGTTGCCGCTGATTCCGGGGTTGTCACGCGCCCCGTGAACTCGTCCCCTCTGGCGCCGCTGCCAGCTGCCAGCGCGGCCAAGCCCGGCGCTTCTGCTGCGGCGCCTGCGCCTGCAGCTCCTGTTGCGGCGACTGCTCCTGTCACTGCGGCCAACGAAGACGACATGCCCTTCATCTGGCCGTCTTCTGGCCCGTTGCTGGCAGGGTTTGATGAGGCGCGCAACAAGGGTTATGACATCGGTGGCAAGGCTGGAGATTCCGTACTGGCTGCTGCAGACGGCCGGGTCGTGTACGCGGGTGCTGGCCTGCGTGGCTACGGAAACCTGGTCATCCTCAAGCACAACAATACGTATCTCACGGCCTATGCCCACAACCAGACTTTGCTGGTCAAGGAAGATCAGAACGTGCGCCGTGGACAGAAGATCGCCGAGATGGGCAGCACCGACACCGATCGCGTGAAGCTGCACTTCGAAATCCGCCGGCAGGGCAAGCCCGTGGATCCCGTGCGCTACCTGCCCTCCCGTTGAGCGGCGAGACTGCGTCCGCGCCAGAGGGCTATCAGCCCGACGACGGGGATGATACAGGCCCTGCGGATTTCGATGCGCAGGCGCCTGCCGATGGGGCGGAGAGCGAGATCCGGCATCTGACGGCCGGCGCTGCACACCACGGCTCGCGCCTGGACAGGGCGTTGGCAGAGATGGTTCCGGAGTTGTCCCGAAGCTATCTGCAGCAACTGCTGTCGCTGGGGTTGGTGCATTGCAACGAAGTGCCAGCGTCCAAGCCCGCTTCCAAGGTGAAGGCAGGCGACCGCATCACGGTGGAAATACGTCCCACCGAGCAAAGCCAAGCCTTCAAACCCGAAGCCATGTCTTTGAACGTGGTGTACGAAGATGAACACCTCTTGGTGATTCACAAGCATGCTGGTTTGGTGGTGCACCCCGCGCCGGGCAACTGGAGCGGAACGCTGCTCAATGGCTTGCTGGCGCGAGATACGCGGGCATGCCTCGTTCCCCGAGCAGGAATCGTTCACCGGCTGGACAAGGACACCAGTGGTTTGATGGTGGTTGCACGTGACAGAGCCACCATGGATGCATTGGTGCGAATGATTGCTGCCCGTGAGGTGTCGCGACAGTATTTGGCGCTTGCGTGGGGACGCTGGCGCCACGGTGCGCAGCGCCGTGTGGACGCACCCATTGGCCGCGACCCTCGCAATCGCTTGCGCATGGCGGTGGTCGATCTCGGAGTGAATGCTGGCAAGCCTGCGCGTACCGATATCGACGTACTCGATACCAACGCAGAGGCAAGCTTGGTGCGTTGTACGCTGCACACTGGTCGAACGCATCAGATTCGGGTGCACATGGCTTCGCTCGGACATCCGCTGGTGGCTGACTCTCTCTATAGCGGAGCTGCTGGTGCTGGGCTGCAGCGGCAAGCGTTGCACGCCTATCGACTGGCCTTTGTGCACCCTGTGACAGGCGCCCCCATGGACTGGGCAGCACCGTTACCCTTGGATATGCAAGCGGCCATTGATTTTTGGGGCCTGCGCTACAATCGGGCTTGAGTCCGCACTGACTTGGTGTCGACAGAATTTCTGCTCCGGCATGGCGTGATGCCCATCGCTGCTTAAGCGCTTCTCCTCTCTCTTGTTCCCTGTTGTGCTGCTAGGTGGTGTAACGCACACCCCGCTGCGCAATTTCTCCGGGACTGCTGAAAATCATGAATACGGTGGATGCAAAAAGGGTTCTTGAAACCGCCCTGATCTGTGCGCCCCAGCCCGTGACTGTGCGCGAATTGCGCGGTCTTTTTGATGATGCTTTGGGTGCTGACACACTAAAGACTATCTTGCTGGAACTGCAGCAGGATTGGTCCCAAAGCGGTGTCGAACTGGTGCAGGTGGCGTCTGGTTGGCGCTTTCAGAGCCGGCCTGAAATGCGAGAGTATCTTGATCGCTTGCACCCTGAGAAGCCGCCTCGCTACACGCGTGCGGCGTTGGAGACCCTGGCCATCATTGCGTATCGGCAACCGGTGACCCGGGGCGACATCGAAGATGTTCGTGGCGTGACGGTGAACAGCCTGATCGTTAAGCAGTTGGAAGATCGTGGTTGGGTCGAGGTGATCGGTCACCGCGAGACGGTAGGTCGGCCAGCGCTTTTCGCCACGACTCGGCAATTCCTGGATGATCTGGGCTTGCAGTCGCTGGATCAATTGCCGGTGTTGGACGACTCGGTCGTTCAAACCAGCATGTTCGATGCGCTGGAACTGGTCGACACAGAGACGACCGAGCAGCCCCAGTTGGCAGATCTGACAGAGACGCAAGGGCAGAGCCCGTCCACCACGCAGATCACGGATGTGGAACAAGCGGACATCGTTAGCGAGGGCGGGCAGGCCGCTGTAGCAACAACGCAGGTTGATGGGGCTGATGAGCCGGATCGAACTGCTACAGGAAAAAAACAATGAATGACTCCACTCCAGACGAGCCCGTAGCTGACTCGAATTCCGTGCCAGCGGCAACGAGTGCGGCCGGCTCACCACGCGGTAGCGATGCTCGCAAGGGGCGTGATGACCGCTCTCGCAACGGGGCGGCGATCCCTCGTGGCAAAGAGCACCCGCGGGCAAAAAAAAATGAGCCTGAGCAAGGTTACGAATTCGCCGATGTGGTCTCAGGGCAACTCGATCAGGACGAAGCGGCCGACGACTTGGTGCCCGCAAAGCGGGTGTTGCAGCCGCAGGTGGAAACGCCGAAGTTGCACAAGGTTTTGGCCCAGGCTGGCTTGGGTTCGCGGCTGGAAATGGAGCAGTTGATCCTGGAGGGGCGAATTTCGGTCAACAACGAGCCCGCCCACGTAGGCCAGCGCATTCAGCATGGCGACCAAGTGAAGGTCAACGGAAAGCTGATTCGCTACCGTATCGATCCGCCGCCGCCGCGTGTCATTGCTTATCACAAGCCTGCAGGTGAGGTGGTGACCCATGACGACCCGCAAAACCGCCCCACGGTCTTTCGCAAGCTGCCTCGTTTGATGCAGGGCAAATGGCAATCGGTGGGGCGGCTGGATCTGAACACTGAAGGTCTACTTCTTTTCACCAGTTCCGGGGAGCTGGCCAACCAACTGATGCACCCCCGCTTCGGGCTCGAACGCGAATACGCTGTTCGAGTGTTGGGTGCCTTGAGCAACGAAGAAAAGCAAAGGTTGCTCGACGGGGTGCAGTTGGACGACGGTTTTGCTGCTTTCGGTTCCATCGAGGATGGTGGTGGCGAGGGTTCCAACTGCTGGTATCGCGTGACGATTTCGGAAGGGCGTAACCGTGAGGTTCGCCGCATGCTGGAGGCCGTCGGCCACGCCGTCAGTCGTCTTATCCGCATTCGTTACGGCGCCATGATGTTGCCTCGCGGACTCAAGCGCGGCGCTTGGCTGGAACTGGATGAGCGGGATATCCGGGCCTTGGCCAGCGCAGCCGGCACTGGCCGTGCACGAGCCGATGAGAGTCAGGTCAGCACCGACGTGTCAGCCGAGCGTGCAAGCGTACGAAGCCCTAGCGGCGCGCAAGGTCGTCCCGGCGGCGGGTATGGCAAGGCGGGGAATGGAGCTGCTGGCCGGGCACCCCAGACGCGCAGTGGAGATGGTCGAGGCAAAGGCAGCGGAGCAGGCGGTGTGCCGGGTAAGGGTGGTCAACCAGACCCCATGAAGACATCGGTGGGCTACATTGGCAGCGATAGTCTGCAGAGGCAACGTCAAGACCAGAAGCGCAGCAACGGTGGGCCTGGCCCTCGCCGCAGCGGGCGCTAGGGAATTGCGGCCGGGCTAGAATCGAGAGCTTTGTCCGCAGGGCAAAAACTACCGAAACCTCTTGTTCATCAGGAATAAAACAATGGCTATCGAACGCACTCTCTCCATCATCAAGCCCGACGCAGTGGCTAAAAACGTCATCGGTCAAATCTATGCTCGCTTCGAAGCTGCCGGCCTGAAGGTTGTCGCTGCGCGTATGGCTCACCTGTCGCGTCGCGAAGCTGAGCAGTTTTATGCAGTGCACAAAGAGCGTCCTTTCTTCAAGGATCTGGTCGATTTCATGATCTCCGGTCCTGTGATGATCCAGGCGCTGGAAGGCGAAAACGCGATTTTGAAGAACCGCGAATTGATGGGTGCAACAGACCCGAAGAAGGCAGAAGCCGGCACGATCCGTGCTGATTTTGCAGACAGCATCGACGCCAATGCCGTGCATGGTTCAGATGCGCCTGAAACGGCACAAGTCGAAATTTCGTTCTTCTTCCCTGGCCTTAATATTTACTCGCGGTAATGGGAACTTGCTGCGTGCGGCTGCTGAAGCCTGATGCTTTGCTTGAGTGTGCTGCACGCGGCCAACGGCGGTTGCCGGCCCGAATGACGTCATGACCACGAACCTGCTTGATTTCGATCTGGACGGGCTGGCTGCTTTTTGTGAGCGGCTGGGTGAGAAGCGTTTTCGGGCAACTCAGCTCTTTCGCTGGATTCATCAGCGTGGGGCGAGCGAATTCGACGCAATGAGCGATCTTGCCAAGTCGCTGCGTGAAAAGCTGAAAGGCGCTGCCGATGTGACCGGCCTTCGTGTCATCAGCGAGCACGTATCAACTGATGGAACGGTCAAGTGGCTGTTCGACGTCGGTGATGGCAACGCGGTCGAGTCGGTATTCATCCCCGAAGACGATCGTGGCACGTTATGTGTGTCGTCTCAGGCGGGATGTGCGGTGGGATGCCGTTTCTGCTCCACGGGACACCAGGGGTTCAGCCGTAATCTGACCACTGGCGAAATTGTCGCTCAGCTTTGGTTTGCGGAACATGCTCTGCGCACCCGGTTGGGTGTATCTGAGCGTGTGATTTCCAATGTGGTGATGATGGGAATGGGCGAGCCGCTGCAGAACTACGGTGCGTTGGTGCCGGCGCTGCGGGTCATGCTAGACGATCATGGCTACGGGCTGTCTCGCCGCCGAGTTACTGTGTCTACCTCGGGCGTTGTCCCGATGATGGACCGCTTGGCTCAAGATTGCCCTGTTGCGCTGGCAGTGTCGCTGCACGCGCCCAATGATGCGCTTCGTGACAATCTCGTGCCCCTGAATCGCAAGTATCCGATTGCCGAGTTGCTGGACACTTGCAATCGCTATCTGCAGCATGCACCCCGTGACTTCATCACGTTCGAGTACTGCATGCTGGATGGCGTGAATGATCAACCAGAACATGCGCAGCAACTGATCGAATTGGTGCGAGTGCACGCCAGCAAGGGCGTGTGGTGCAAATTCAATCTGATCCCCTTCAACCCTTTTCCTGCTTCTGGGTTGCATCGCTCGTCCCCTCAGCAAGTGTCGGCTTTTGCCAAGCTGCTGAGCGATGCAGGTATCGTCACGACAGTGCGCAAGACGCGCGGTGATGACATTGACGCTGCATGTGGTCAGCTTGCAGGGGATGTGAAAGATCGCACGCGGGTCTCAGAGCGCATGGCCAAGCAGCGAGTGATAGCGCTCAAGCAAGTGTCTTAGCGGCGGGCATGCACACCAAGGGGACAGACATGACGAATTCAAAGGCCCGATGGCAACGCGTGGGTGCCATGGCAGGCACTGCGTTCGCGAGTATGTTTCTCATGAGTGGATGTGGAACTGCAACGACCGACCAGTCGGCCTATGCGGCCGATCCGGTCGTTACGCCATCGGATGAGTCGGAGGTGCGCAGGCGCGCGCGCATTCGCCTTGAATTGGCGGTCAACTATTTTCAGATGGGACAGACGACTGTGGCGCTGGATGAGGTCAAGCAAGCGGTTGCGACAGATCCTGCTTTTGCGGATGCCCACCATCTGATGGCGCTCGTCTACATGCGGCTGGGGAATTTCGCCCAAGCCGAAGAAAGCCTTCGACGGGCTCAGGGGCTGAAGCCGGGCGACCCAGACATCATGCACAACTTCGGTTGGCTCCAATGTCAGCGCCAGCGCTACGCCGAAAGTAGGCAGTGGTTCGACCGTGCGTTGGCCGTGCCTACTTACACGGCTCGCAGCAAGACGCTGATGTCGCAAGGAATCTGTCTGGAGCGTTCGGGTGACACGGCTGCGGCAGAGCAGGCGCTGACCAAGGCATATGAGCTCGACGCGGGCAGTCCTGTCATCGGATACAGCTTGGCATCGCTGAAATTTCGAAAAGGTGACGCCAAGCAGGCTCAGTTCTATGTCCGAAGAGTGAACAACGGAGAGTTTGCGAACGCTGAATCGTTATGGCTCGGGGTGAGGGTCGAGCGGGCGTTGAAGGACTCGATCGCGATGCGCCAGTTGGGCGAGCAGTTGCGCAAGCGGTTTCCAGATTCGAGAGAGTTGCTAGCTTATGAGCGAGGCGCATTCGATGAGTGAGATGCCAGAGAATGAAGTGAATAGATCAGATGATCCTGTAAGCGGTGCAGGCGAGACGGCAGGCATGTTGCTGCGCGATGCCAGGCAGACGGCAGGAGTCCACATCGCCGCGTTGGCAGTAGCCTTGAAAGTGCCCGTGTACAAGCTGGAGGCGCTGGAGGCCGATAGCTACGATGTTTTTCCTGATGCCGTATTCGTGCGTGCTCTGGCTTCCAGTGTGTGTCGCGCCCTGAAGGTTGATCCCGCTCCTGTTCTGGCATTGTTGCCTCAGGGGGCTGCGCCCCGTCTTTCCGCTGATCGCGGAATCAATGCGTCCTTCAAGGATGGCAATGCGCGTGGCTCCAGTGGTGGCGGGTCTGCGGTTCCCCGGTCAGTCGTGGCTGTGGTGCTAGTGCTGTTGCTGGCGGCACTCGCCATGGTTTTTGTTCCTCGCGCGGTCGATGCGCCTCTGGCATCGGTGGAGTCAAAGCTTTCGGATTCGACGGTGGGCTCCCCGAGCAGCATACCGACGGCGTCTGCCAGCGTGGGGTTGTTGCCAGCGTCATCGTCCACGCCAACGAATGCCAATGCCTTGGTTGCCGGTCAACCTCAGTCCAATGCTCCTGGATTTGTGGCAGCGCCTTTGGTTGCAGCTAGTCAGCCGACTCCCACGCCCGCTGCGAGTGATGCGGTGCTCGTCATCACGGCGACCGCGTCTTCATGGGTACAGGTGCGAAATCTGTCTGGTGGGGGTGTGACGCAGAAAATCTTGAATGCAGGTGATAGGCTGGTAGCGTCGGGGTCACCACCATGGGCTGTGGTGATAGGAAAGGCTGATGCAACGACCGTGCTGCTGAGAGGCCGTCCGATGGACATCACCAGTGCGACGCGCGAGAACGTAGCTCGGTTTGAGGTGAAATAAGTGACAAATGACACTTCGGCAAGCCCCATTGCGATGGCGGCACCCACTAAGCGAATTTCCCGTCAAGCAAGCATTGTTTGGGGCTCGCGTGTG
Organism: Acidovorax sp. WCS2018Noco2-16; assembly: GCF_031843945.1. Lineage (NCBI taxonomy): Bacteria > Pseudomonadati > Pseudomonadota > Betaproteobacteria > Burkholderiales > Comamonadaceae > Acidovorax > Acidovorax sp. WCS2018Noco2-16. The sequence goes on along the minus strand of NZ_JAVTJJ010000002.1, from coordinate 13,272 downwards.
GTGACTGTGGGCGGCGGAGCGCCTGTGCGCATTCAGTCCATGACCAACACGGATACCGTCGATGCCATTGGCACCGCGATCCAGGTGAAAGAACTGGCGCAGGCGGGCTCCGAGTTCGTCCGCATCACTGTGAATACGCCTGAGGCGGCAGCTGCAGTACCTTACATTCGGGAGCAGCTGGATCGCATGGGTGAAACCGTGCCTCTCGTCGGAGACTTTCACTACAACGGTCATCGCTTGCTGACCGAATATCCCGACTGCGCCCAGGCGCTTTCAAAGTATCGGATCAATCCGGGCAACGTTGGCAAGGGTGACAAGCGGGATCGCCAATTTGGCCAGATGATCGATGCGGCCATGCGGTGGAACAAGGTCGTAAGGATTGGGGTGAATTGGGGCAGTCTGGATCAGGAACTGCTGGCCCAATTAATGGATGTGAATAGCCGGCGCGCTGAGCCTTGGGATGCGCGGCAGGTCATGTATGAGGCGCTGATTACCTCGGCTGTGGAGTCCGCCCGTCGTGCCGAAGCCATGGGTCTTGATGGAAACCAGATCATCTTGTCGTGCAAGGTCAGCGGTGTGCAAGACCTGATTTCGGTGTATCGCGAGTTGGCAAAGCGCAGTGACTATGCCTTGCATTTGGGCCTGACTGAGGCGGGCATGAGTACAAAAGGAACGGTTGCTTCTACGGCGGCGTTGTCGGTGCTGCTTCAAGAAGGCATTGGCGACACCATTCGGGTATCGCTGACGCCCCAACCTGGTGAGGCTAGAACCCAGGAGGTCGTAGTGGCCTCTGAAATCTTGCAGGCACTGGGCATGCGCTCATTCGTTCCAAGCGTCACGGCCTGCCCGGGCTGCGGACGCACTACAAGTACGACCTTCCAGGAGCTTGCAAAACAAATCGATGACCACTTGCGATCGCAGATGCCTGTATGGCGCCTTCGTTATCCCGGCGTGGAAAAAATGAAGGTCGCTGTGATGGGGTGTATCGTCAACGGCCCAGGTGAGAGCAAGCATGCTGATATCGGGATAAGCCTGCCTGGAACTGGCGAGGCGCCCGCTGCACCGGTCTTCATTGATGGACAGAAAGTTTTGACACTGCGTGGCGACAACATAGCCCAGGAATTCCATGAGCTTGTGGACCAATACATTGCCAAGCGCTTTGGCCAAAATCAACCGGCTGTAATCACCGGCTAAAGCGCTTTCCTCCGCAGGCTTAGCAAGACAGGGCAATCAAGGCCCAAATAAAACATCAAAAATCGTGAGTAACAATCAACAAACACTGCACAAGCCACAGAAGCTTGTTGCGGTGAAGGGCATGAACGATGTTCTGCCTCCAGAGTCAGCCCAATGGGAGTGGTTGGAAGGCAAGGTTCGCCATCTCATGGAGCGATACGCCTATCGCAACTTGCGCACTCCGATCGTCGAACCGACAGCGCTTTTCGTGCGCGGTTTGGGAGAGGTGACCGACATTGTCGAAAAGGAGATGTATTCCTTTGAAGACCGACTTAACGGCGAACAACTCACATTGCGGCCAGAGGCGACAGCTGGTGTCGTGCGGGCTGTGGTTGAGCATTCCATGCTGTATGACGGCGGTAAGCGTCTCTACTACATGGGCCCCATGTTCCGCCATGAGCGCCCTCAACGTGGGCGATACCGGCAATTTCATCAAATCGGCGCAGAGGCGCTTGGCTTCTCGGGCGCGGAGGTTGATGCGGAGTTGATCCTTTTAGCCGACGCGTTGTGGAAAGAGTTGGGTCTGACCGAAGTCCGACTCGAGTTGAATAGTTTGGGTCAGCCTGAAGAGCGCAAGAGCCACCGCATTGCTTTGATCGCTTACCTTGAGCAGCATGTAGATCAGCTCGATGAGGAGGCTCGTCGCAGACTGCACACCAATCCGCTGAGAATTCTCGACACCAAAAATCCGGACTTGCAGGGCTTGGTGGACGGCGCTCCCAAACTTCTGGATTTTCTAGGTGAGTCGTCGTTGAGGCACTTTGAAAGCGTCAAGCGGATTTTGGATGCGAACGGCGTGGCTTGGCAAATCAACCCTCGCTTGGTCCGCGGCATGGACTACTACAACCTAACCGTCTTTGAGTTCGTGACCGATCGGCTCGGCTCCCAAGGAACCATCTGTGGAGGCGGGCGCTACGACTATCTCATCGAACAGGTGGGAGGAAAGTCGGCGCCAGCTGTGGGGTGGGCGATGGGTGTCGAACGCGTATTGGAACTGGTCAAGGAACTAGGCCTAAGCGGGCAAGAAATCATTCCCGATGCCTATGCCATCGTACCTGACATCAATTTCTTGCCGGTGGTGATGGCATCACTTCAGCAACTACGCGCACTGGGCGTGAGTGTGCAGATGCACGCATCGACGGGCGACTCCATGGGAAGCATGAAGTCCCAATTCAAAAAAGCCGATGCAAGCCTTAGCCGCTATGCACTGGTGTTCGGCGCGGATGAACTGGCGCGCGGGAATGTCATTGTCAAATCGCTGCGGGATGGCAGTGGCGACCAGATCGAACGCGTTCTGGCTGACTTATCCAATTGGGCCGTCACCCTACAATCTTCTCGCTGAAACACATCACCATCATGGCAAATCATTTCGATCTTGAAGAACAAGAGCAGCTTGATCAACTCAAGCATTTCTGGAACACATGGGGCACCCTGATTAGCGGCGTTCTGATTGTGGCGTTTGGATCCATTGCGGCCTGGAACGGGTATCAATATTGGCAGAACCGCCAGGCTACGCAGGCTTCGGCTTTGGCTGATGCGATGGAATCTGCCGTCAGTGCATCTGACGCTGCTCGCATCGAACAGGTGTTGGGCGATCTGAAGTCGCGTTATGCCGGCACGATACAGGCCAGCCAAGCAGGCCTGACCGCGGCGCGAGCCCTCGCTGATACGGGCAAGCCCGAGGCAGCTAAAGCGGCGCTGGAGTGGATGACGCAAGGAGCTGTCGACGACGGATATAAGGCGCTTGCTCGGCTTCGTCTTGTGAGTTTGCTTATTGAAGAAAAAGCTTATGACCAGGCGCTGACACAGCTTTCAGGTCCGACACCCGTTGGCTTTGATGCAGCATTCGCGGATCGCCGGGGTGATGTGCTGGCGCTTCAGGGCAAGAAAGCGGAGGCCGTAGCTGAGTACCAGCGCGCTTACAAAACATTTGATGAACGAGTTGAATATCGTCGCCTTGTGGAGGTCAAGCTCAACGCACTTGGCGCACAGGTGCCGCAGCAAGTAGCGGTATCTACTGCTCAGTCCGGAGGTGTTCAATGATGCGTGATTGGGCGAGCCAATGGCGGCCTATGGCTGCCGGTGCGGTGGTAGTCGGTTCGGTTGTGCTTTTGACTGGCTGTTCTCTGTGGGGTGGGGTGTCCAAGCCCAAGCCCGCAGAGCTTGGGCCAAACGTCCCTGTACTCGCGGTGCGCCAAGCGTGGACGGCAAAGATCGGCTCCACGGCCGGCTTGCCGATGGAAATTCTAGTCAATGGCAGCACCGTGACGGTGGCATCTGTTGATGGGACAGTGGCAGCGATCGATGCCCGCACTGGAGGCGATGTGTGGCGAGCGTCTGTGGGCGGAGCTCTTTCGGCGGGTGTAGGCGGTGACGGAAAGTGGACGGCTGTCGTCACGCAGAAAAACGATGTCGTCGTTCTGTCTGGCGGTCGGGAGATTTGGCGGCAACAGCTGCAAGCCCAGTCGTATACACCGCCTTTGGTTGCCGGCAATCGCGTATTTGTTCTGGCTGCAGATCGCTCGCTATCAGCTTATGACGCGGCTACGGGGCAGCGGTTATGGAATCAGCAACGCCCGGGTGAGCCTCTAACGCTGCGCCAACGCGGGGTGCTTATGGCGGTGGGGGATACTCTGGTGGCTGGGTTGTCGGGGAGACTAGTAGGACTTAACCCTGACTCTGGCACCGTGCGCTGGGAGGCGCCGTTGGCAAGCCCCCGCGGAACGAATGACGTGGAAAGGCTGGTGGAAATCGTAGGTCCTACCAGTCGCATTGGAGACGTGGTCTGCGCTCGCGCGTTTCAAGCTGCCGTAGGGTGTGTGGATGCGCGTCGCGGAACTGTCAACTGGACACAGATCGCTAACGGTGCTGAGGGTGTGCACGGTGACGACAATTTCTTGTTCGGCGCCGAAAGCAATGGGACGGTGACTGCATGGCGTCGACAAGATGGCGCCAAGGCATGGTCTTCAGAGCGGTTGCAATATCGCAAATTGACCGCCCCGCTGATGCTGGGGCGATCGGTGGTCATTGGTGATGAATCAGGACTGGTTCACTTGCTTTCGCGTGATGACGGCAGTCCCTTGAACCGCCTTACTACAGATGCGTCAGGCGTCGCCATCGCTCCGGCAGCATCTGCAGACACGCTTGTGGTCGTGACGCGCAGTGGCAGCATTTACGGTTTCCGCCCAGAGTGACAGGATTCCAAATGAAGCCAGTAATCGCTCTAGTGGGGCGGCCCAATGTGGGCAAATCTACGCTTTTTAATCGTTTGACGAAGTCGCGAGACGCGATCGTGGCGGATTTTGCGGGTCTTACTAGAGACAGGCATTACGGTAACGGCAAGCAAGGCAAGCACGAGTACATCGTGATCGATACTGGCGGTTTTGAGCCAGATGCTTCTGCAGGCATTTACCGCGAGATGGCAAAGCAGACGCAGCAGGCTGTCGCCGAAGCTGATGTTGTCGTGTTTGTGGTGGATGCTCGTGCAGGGGTTTCCGCTCAAGACCACGACATAGCGAAATACCTTCGCCGGTTGGGAAAGCCTTGCGTACTCGTTGGCAATAAGGCCGAAGGAATGCTGGAGGGCGTTCAGCTGGCAGAGTTTTATGAATTGGGGTTGGGCGAGGTTCATCCTGTGTCGGCGGCGCACGGGCAGGGAATTCGCAGCTTGGTTGATGTTGCACTGGCGCCGTTGCAGTTACCTGATCCGGGTGATGAGGTGCTGGATGGTGATCCGATTGCCGTTCGTTTGGCTGTAGCGGGGCGGCCCAACGTAGGAAAGTCGACGCTGATCAATACGTGGTTGGGCGAAGAGCGCTTGGTGGCGTTTGACATGCCAGGAACCACGCGAGACGCTATTTCGGTGCCTTTTGAGCGCCAAGGCCAGAAGTTCGAGTTGATCGACACAGCGGGGTTGCGCCGCAAAGGCAAGGTGTTTGAGGCAATCGAAAAATTCTCGGTGGTCAAAACCTTGCAGGCGATCGAATCAGCCAACGTAGTGCTGCTGTTGCTTGATGCCACACAAGGCGTTACTGATCAGGACGCACATATCGCAGGGTATGCCTTGGAGAGCGGGCGCGCAGTCGTGCTGGCGGTGAACAAGTGGGATGCTGTCGATGACTACGGGCGCCAGACGTTGGAGCGTTCAATCGAAACGCGGCTTTCGTTCCTTAAATTCGCGTCGATACATTTCATCTCGGCGAAAAAGCGGCAGGGTCTTGGCCCGGTTTGGGCGTCTATTGTCCAAGCGCACAAGTCCGCAAACTGCAAAATGTCGACCCCAATATTGACGCGGTTGTTACTTGAGGCGGTTCAGTTTCAGAGCCCTAAACGCTCTGGAATGTTCAGACCCAAGCTTCGGTACGCCCACCAAGGGGGGATGAATCCTCCGGTGATCATCATCCACGGGAACTCGCTTGAACACGTCACAGAGGCCTATAAGCGCTTTCTTGAGGGGCGGTTTCGGAAAGAGTTCAACCTCGTTGGAACGCCACTCAGAATTGAGATGAAAACATCCCACAATCCGTTTACCCAAGACGAAGGCAGAACTGATCGCCGGTAAAGCCTTTTGGTCTATGCGGCCTAACGCCTGTGGTAAGGTGCACTTTTACAACAACATTCTTTGAACACGGAGAATATCGTGAGCAACAAGGGCCAACTCCTTCAAGACCCGTTTCTGAATGCGCTTCGCAGAGAGCATGTTCCGGTGTCAATTTACCTCGTTAACGGCATCAAGCTGCAAGGGCAGATCGAGTCTTTTGACCAGTATGTAGTGCTGCTTCGTAACACAGTCACCCAGATGGTCTACAAGCACGCGATTTCGACAATCGTGCCTGGTCGCGCTGTAAATTTCACTACGGCCGACTCTGGAGATGCTGCCGAGGTGGGCGCTCCTGCTTGATACTTGTCGTTCATTTTTCTTACGCGTCTCTTCGGCGCGGCAATTAATCTTCAGTCTTGAGTTCCTCTGACGCTTCTGAATCGCCGACAACGCCTGTCGTATTAGTGGGGGTGGACTTCGGTCTGCCACATTTTGATGGCGAGTTGGAAGAGCTTGGCTTGTTGGCTGAAACTGCAGGTCTCATTCCTGTAGCACGGTTGACCTGCAAGCGAAAAGCGCCAGATGCTGCGCTGTTCGTTGGCAGCGGAAAAGCGGACGAAATCCGGGCGCTGGCGCAAATGCATGGCGCGAAGGAGGTATTGTTCGATCAGGCATTGAGTCCGGCTCAGCAGCGAAATCTCGAGCAGCAGCTAGAGTTGCCCGTAACTGATCGAACATTGCTCATTCTGGAAATATTTGCTCAACGAGCACGAAGTCACGAAGGGAAGCTTCAAGTTGAGCTTGCCAAGCTTCGGTATCTGAGCACAAGGCTGGTGCGTCGCTGGTCTCATTTGGAGCGACAGCGGGGAGGCATTGGTGCGCGGGGGGGGCCGGGGGAGACTCAGATTGAGTTGGACCGGCGAATGATCAGCGATGCCATCAAGAGGACTCGGGAGCGATTGGTAAAGGTTAAGCGGCAGCGATCAACTCAGCGCCGGCAGCGCGAACGGCGTGACACTTTCACTATTTCGCTTGTTGGGTACACCAATGCGGGGAAGTCCACGCTGTTCAATGCGCTGGTTAAAGCTCGAGCTTACGCAGCAGACCAGCTTTTCGCCACGTTGGACACCACCACGCGCCAGCTTTACCTTACTGAAGCTGAGCGTTCTGTATCTTTGTCTGACACTGTGGGATTCATACGTGATCTTCCGCACGGTTTGGTAGACGCTTTTCAGGCGACTTTGCAAGAAGCGATTGATGCTGATTTGCTGTTGCATGTAGTAGATGCGGCAAATCCCGCGTTTCCTGAGCAGATCGCCCAGGTTCAACGCGTTTTGGCTGAAATCGGTGCGGTCGACATTCCTCAGCTGCTCGTATTCAATAAATTGGACGCGGTTGCAGCTGACGCTCGCCCAAACACTCAGCAAGATGAGTATGAGGTGGATGGTGTGCCAGTCCCTCGGTTGTTTGTCAGTGCCCGAACGGGCGAGGGCTTGCCGAAGCTGCGGCAGCACCTCGCGGCGACACTGATAACGGCACGCGATGATATGACCCCTGGCACCGCTGCTGAATTGAATAGAGGCGATGACTGATTGGGCACAATGCCCAACTGCTCCATGTCTTTAGAGAACCTGAGATTTTCCGCATGAACCTGCATCGACGTGCCTTCCGCTGGGCTCCTGTGCCCCAGCGACTTAGGGGAATGTTTAATTTGAACGACCCACGCTGGGGTCGTGGCGACGACAAGAGCGAAAGCTCTGATCGTCCGGAGCCTGACCCCTCTGCGACATCTAGGCCGCAGGGGCAGCGAGGCCGAGAGCAGGGAAACACTGGCCAACCTCCAGACTTGGACGAACTTTGGCGGGACCTTAATCGCAAGCTGGGTGGACTGTTCGGTGGAAAAAATGGAGGAGGGCATGGCCCTTCCCATGGAGGCGGTGGATTCCAGCCGGATATGAAGAATGCAGGGGTAGGTGTTGGCTTGATCGCAGGCGTCGCTCTCCTAATCTGGCTCGGCACCGGTTTTTTCATTGTCCAAGAAGGCCAGCAAGCCGTTATTACTCAGTTCGGCAAGTACAAGAGCACTGTGAATGCCGGGTTCAATTGGCGATTGCCTTATCCCATTCAGCGGCACGAATTGGTTTTCGTGACCCAAATCCGCTCTACTGACGTCGGGCGCGACAGCATCATCAAGAGCACCGGTTTGCGCGAGTCGGCCATGCTCACTGAAGACGAAAACATCGTCGAAATTAAATTTGCAGTGCAGTATCGTTTAAGCGACGCCAGAGCTTGGTTGTTTGAGAGTCGAAATCCCGCAGACGCGGTGGTTCAAGCCGCTGAAACTGCAGTTCGCGAGGTCGTTGGCAAGATGCGTATGGATACCGCTTTGGCTGAGGAGCGCGATCAAATTGCTCCGCGTGTAAGGGCTCTCATGCAGGTCATCCTTGATCGCTACAAAGTAGGTGTCGAGGTGGTGGGCATTAACCTCCAACAGGGGGGTGTGAGGCCGCCGGAACAGGTCCAGGCCGCGTTTGACGATGTATTGAAAGCTGGGCAGGAGCGTGAGCGTGCTAAGAACGAAGCACAGGCCTATGCCAACGACGTGATTCCACGTGCAGTAGGTTCCGCTTCCCGTTTGACGGAGGAGGCTGGCGCTTACAAAGCACGTATCGTTGCGCAGGCGCAAGGGGATGCACAGCGATTCAGCTCAGTGCTTGCGGAATACCAAAAGGCTCCGCAGGTAACCAGGGATCGGATGTATTTGGAATCTATGCAGCAGATCTATACCAACGTAACGAAGGTTTTGGTGGATTCACGCCAAGGTTCGAATTTGTTGTATTTGCCACTGGACCGAATTATGCAAAGCGTTGCTCAAACCACAGCGGGCGCTTCCGTGCCAGCGTTGGAAACCCCGCCAGCCGCAACAACTGGGTTGCCTCCTGCGGCTTCGTTTCAGAACGATCCCCGTGTACGTGATACCGGCCGCACGCGTGAGCGCGAGTCGCGATAGGAGATAGCTGTGAATAGAGTCGGACTTATCGCTTCTACCTTCTTGGTATTGCTAGCGCTGTTGAGCTCAATGCTGTTTGTTGTGGATCAGCGCCAGTTTGGTGTGGTTTACGCATTGGGGCAAATCAAGGAGGTAATTACTGAGCCTGGGCTGAACTTCAAATTGCCTCCTCCGTTCCAAAACGTACGCTATATCGACAAGCGGCTTTTGACGCTTGACAGTTCAGACACTGAGTCTATGTTAACTGCTGAGAAACAGCGTGTCGTTATTGATTGGTATGTGCGTTGGCGCATTTCAGATCCTTCTGAATACATCCGTAATGTGGGACTCGACGAAAACGCAGGAGCCGTTCAACTCAATCGCGTAGTTCGCAATGCCTTTCAGGAGGAGGTCAACCGCCGCACGGTTAAAGAACTTCTTTCGCCCAAGCGAGAGGAGCTAATGTCCGAGGTGAAGCGTGAAGTCCTTGAGTCAGTGCAAGGCAGCAAGCCATGGGGTGTTGATGTTGTCGATGTACGAATCACCCGCGTCGATTATGTGGAAGCGATTACGGAATCGGTTTACCGACGAATGGAAGCTGAGCGGAAACGTGTTGCTAACGAGTTGCGTTCTACTGGTGCCGCTGAGGGTGAAAAAATCCGTGCAGATGCTGATCGGCAACGGGAGATTACGATTGCCAATGCCTATCGCGACGCTCAGAAGTTGAAAGGAGAGGGGGATGCTGATGCCGCGCGGATATACGCAGAGGCGTTCGGTCGTGACCCGCAGTTTGCCCAGTTTTATCGTAGTCTCGAAGCTTACAAGTCCAGTTTCAATAAGAAAAGCGATGTGATGGTGGTAGATCCCTCATCTTCTGAGTTTTTTAAGGCGTTCCGTGGCACCCCTCCCACCTCCCAAAGGAATTAGGGGCTGTTATGCGGTTGCTTGCAGAGGCCGCGGGATTGTGGTGCCGTGAATGAGAAGTAGGCGTGCGTTTGCCTCCTTCACCTCGCAACGGCTAACTTTGTGATTTGTATGATGGCATTGGGCTCGCGTTGCGCGAATCCAGCGCCCCACTGACACGCGATTCGCCTTTATAGAACAGCTAAGGCGGATCGCAGCATGGGAGTTAGAGGCATAGCCGGTAGAATCGCGTTTTTAACAGCCTCAACTTTTCTCATGTCTGCTTGGGTCCTGCCGGATCACATTGCTGATGTGCTGCCTTCTGAAGCGCGGCACATCGAAGAATTGCGCAGAGGACTGCTAGACACTGCTCGGAGCTATGGCTACGAGTTGGTCATGCCGCCTATGCTCGAACATCTCGAGTCTTTGTTGACGGGGGCTGGGGAAGCGCTCGAGCTTCAGACATTCAAATTGGTGGATCAACTATCAGGTCGCACTTTGGGCCTGCGCGCCGACACTACACAACAGGTAGCGCGGATTGATGCACATCTTCTGAATAGACGTGGTGTCAGTAGGCTGTGCTACTGCGGTCCGGTGCTCCACACCCGGCCAGATAAGCCGCATGCAACTCGCGAGCCATTACAGTTCGGTGCTGAAATCTATGGTCACTCGGGCATTGAGGCCGACGTGGAGAGCGCGCTACTTGCCTTGGAGTGCCTGTCCGTTGCACAAGTGGCCGGAGTCAGTGTGGACTTGGCCGACGTGCGCGTACTGCGCTGCATGCTAGCCGGCATTCATGTTGATGCACTCCGTCTTCACAACATCCACAATGCGTTGGCGGCTAAGGATGCTGGGGGTCTGAAGTTGCTGACGGTTGATTTTCCTTCCGAGGTGTCGAACGGGCTCAACGCACTGCTGCGACTTTACGGAAACATTGACGTCCTGGATGACGCGCAAGGCTTGTTGGGGCACATACCCGGCGTGACCTCAGTCTTGAACGACCTGCGGAGCTTGGCGAGCAGGCTGCAGCCTGCAAGTATCACTGTTGATCTCGCTGACCTTCGCGGGTATGCCTATTACAGCGGCGCTCGTTTTACCATGTATGCGCCAGGGGCGAGTGATGCCTTGGTGCGGGGTGGGCGTTACGACGAAGTAGGCGCAGCCTTCGGACGCAATCGTCCAGCCGCAGGGTTCAGTCTTGATATCAAGCAACTGGTTAGCGTGATCTCACCTCGACCTCTTAAAGCCGCGATTCGCGCGCCGTGGGGTGATGGTTTTGACGCAGATGCTGCGGTCGCTGCTCTTCGCCGTCAGGGCGAAACGGTAGTTTGCGTACTGCCAGGGCATGAGAGCGAGGTGGATGAATTCCACTGCGACAGAGAGCTCTATCAAGTGGATGGACGCTGGGCCGTTCGGTCTGTCTAAGCATTTTGACAATTCAATCGGGTTAGAAATGAAAGCAAGCAAAGGTCGTAACGTCGTTGTCGTTGGCACTCAGTGGGGTGACGAAGGCAAAGGTAAGCTGGTTGATTGGTTGACCGAAAGTGCGCAAGGCGTAGTGCGATTTCAGGGTGGACACAATGCAGGGCACACGCTAGTCATCAACGGGGTAAAGACCGCATTGCACTTGATTCCCAGCGGAATCATGCGTCCTGGGGTGAAGTGCTACATCGGGAATGGCGTAGTGTTGTCGGCCGCTAAATTGTTCGAAGAGATTGAAGGGCTCGAGAAGGCAGGTGTCGAGGTGCGTTCGCGTTTGCGTGTAAGTGAAGCATGTCCGCTGATCTTGCCTTTCCATGCAGCACTTGACGTCGCCCGCGAAGCCGCTCGGGAGCACGGGGGCGTCGAGAAAATTGGCACAACTGGCCGAGGTATCGGGCCCGCTTATGAGGACAAGGTCGCGCGACGAGCCTTGCGTGTGCAAGATTTGAAGTATCCAGATCGGTTTGCGGCAAAGCTCCGCGAACTCTTGGAGTTGCATAACCATGTGCTGCGCTCTTTCTTGCACTCCGGAGATTTCATATTCCCAGAGACGCTTAGGCCTTATCTTCACGATGGGGAGGTTGTGTTCGAAGTGGTGTATGAAGAAGCCATGCGTCATGCTGAGTTACTGCGCCCCATGATGGCTGATGTTTCTCGCGAACTAAATGAAGCGCACGTAGCGGGCGAAAACCTGTTGTTCGAAGGTGCGCAAGGTACGCTGCTCGATGTTGACCACGGCACTTATCCCTATGTGACCTCTAGCAACTGTGTTGCCGGGAATGCTTCAGCGGGTGCGGGCGTGGGCCCCAGCATGCTTCATTACGTTCTGGGCATCACAAAGGCATACTGCACTCGTGTGGGTGGGGGACCATTTCCAACGGAGCTCGATTGGGAAAAGCCGGGTACTCCTGGATATCACATGAGCACGGTTGGCGCTGAAAAAGGTGTCACTACCGGTAGAAGTCGCCGGTGTGGCTGGTTTGATGCCGCCCTTCTTAAGCGCAGTGCGCAAGTCAACGGGTTGACTGGTCTTTGCATCACCAAGCTCGATGTGCTTGACGGATTAGAAGAACTGCAGCTTTGCGTGGGGTACGAACTAGATGGTGCCCGAATCGATCTGTTGCCGATGGGTGCCGATGAGATTGCCCGTTGCACACCTGTTTACCAAACAATGTCTGGATGGAGTGATTCGACGGTAGGGATCACTCGTTATGAAGCGCTGCCACTGGGAGCACAAAGGTACCTCAAGCGAATCGAAGAAGTCACGGGCGTGCCGATCGCGATGATCTCCACTAGTCCTGATCGCGATCACACCATCCTTGTGAAGAACCCATACCTCGCTGATTGATGGGCATACCCACGAGTCGTTCGGCTCGTGAGCGCTCTTTGCTATTAATTTAGGACCCACTATGTTGACGGAAGACGGCAAGCATCTTTATGTGAGCTATGACGAGTATCACAGCCTCATTGAAAAGTTGGCCCTCAAGGTTCATCAGTCTGGGTGGGAGTTCGATACCATTCTTTGCTTGGCCCGAGGTGGCCTGCGCCCGGGCGACATCCTCAGCCGAATTTTCGATAAGCCGCTTGCCATCATGTCGACCAGTTCTTACCGCGCTGAAACGGGTACTGTCCAAGGGCATCTCGATCTGGCGCGATTCATCACTACACCCAAAGGTGAAATAGCCGGGCGTGTGTTACTTGTCGACGATCTGGCGGATTCGGGGCACACTTTGAACTCGGTCATTTCCATGCTCAAGACGAATTACGTACCGATCACAGAACTCCGAAGTGCAGTGATCTGGACTAAGGGCTTGTCTGCGTTCACGCCGGACTACTCGGTAGAGTTTTTGCCTACCAACCCCTGGATCCATCAACCATTCGAGGGTTACGACAGCTTGAGTCCGTCAAAGTTGCTTGAAAAATGGCGTGTTTGAAGAAAGAACAGGCAAGTTGTTGCTAGCAGCCAGTTGAAAGCTGTATACTTCACGGCTTGGCAGTGCGGAGGGTTTCTTGGAAAGCTTCTGTGGTGTTGGGAAGAAATTTTGGGTTTTGAGTTGCGGCGGGTTAAAAAGTCGTTGTAGAATTCAAGGCTTCGCTGATGAGGTGGGATGCTGGTGACGGCAGA